>JBGSNQ010000136.1:0-26766 GCA_041739525.1 Pseudomonadales bacterium
CGAGGAGTTGCGCGCGGCCGGGCGTATGGCACCCGTGGTGATCAACGAAACGTCGGACAACTGCGGCGGCGGTACACCGGGCGACGGCACGCATCTGCTGCGCGCGATGCTTGAAGCGAAGCTGGAAGGCGCGTGTTTCGGCTTCATCGTGGACGCCGAAGTTGCGGCGCAGGCGCATTCGGCCGGTTGCGGCGCAACGATCAACATCTCGCTGGGCGGCAAGTACGACGAGCTGCACGGGGCGCCGATCATCGTGCGCGCCTACGTGAAGTCGTTATCCGACGGTCGCCTCGTGATGCAGGCGATGGGGAAGGGCTCGCCGCTGGCGCTGGGTAAAATGGCACGGCTCGTGATCGACGGCATCGACGTGATCGTTGCATCGCGGCGGTCGCAGACGTTCGACCCGGAGCCGTTCCTGGCGGTGGGCATCGATGTGAATCGTTATCGCATCGTCGCGCTGAAATCGAGCAATCACTTCCGGGCGGGATTCAAGGACGTTGCCGGTGCGATCGTTACCGCCGATCCGCCGGGGCTGACCACGCATCACGTCGAAGTGTTTCCGCGGCAGCGTGCGACGGTGCCACTCTGGCCGCTGCATGTCGAAGCCGCTTACGAAGCGCCTCGCTAGAACGGCGTATCCGGAAACGCAATCTTCACCGGTGTGCCCACCAGCGTCGTGTGCAGATGAATGAAAAAGCTGCCGATGCCGGCGGCGCCCTGCATGTAGCCGGTTTGTGCCTGGATGAACTTCGGTCGCTCCCGGTGTTCCGCCTGAGGCCAGCACAGTCCGCCGTCACGCTCTACGCTCCGCGCGGCGAGCACGGTAGCTTCCCGTTGCGCCAGATCGAGATAGCGTGAATCGCGAGTCGCCTGATACGAGTGCAGCGCGTAGTCACCCACGCCCGCGTCGCCGCAGCATTGTCCGACGTTGTTCCAGAATCCGTCCGAACGCGTTTCCGGAGCGCCGGTGCTGAGCAGGCCGCGCAGCGCGCCTTCGTTCCACTGCGTGTACGTCGCGTCGCCGGTGATTCGATGCAGCAACTCGAACAGGCGCGTCGTCCCCGGCGGTCCGTGGCAGGCGGACAGGTAGTAGAGATTTGCGCCGTCGCCGTCGTGGTGATGCACGAGGTGTCCATCGCCCACCGCGTGCGCAATGCTCATCAGATGCGCCGCCGCACCCTTCGCTGCATCGAGAAACCGTTGGTGACCGGTGGCCCTGTACAACATGGCCATGAATGTGCCGACGCCGGCACCGCCGTGCGCGAAGTTCGCCGGGTTCCAGGGGAACGGCATGTCCGACATCAGCGCCCAATTCAGACCGGCTGCCGTGCGTTGCGCGACTTCGAGCAACCGGTCGCCCACTTCGGTAGCCCATTGAAGTGCGTTCGGATGTAGTCCGGTACGCGCGGCATACAGCAGCACAAAGCCGGCGCCTGCCGCGCCGACCGATGCGTCGTAGATCTCACGATCGCCTTTGAAGCCGTGAATGTCGGAAAACGGCATCGGTTCGATCCAGCCGATTCCGGCGCCGAGCTGATGCGCGCTCGCCCGCAAATGGTCGAGACACTGCGCTGCTGCCGCAGCGTACTGCGGGCGCTCGCTGCAACGCGCAGCTTCGCCGTGCCGCGAGGCTTCGCCGTGCCGCGAGGCTTCGCCGAGCGCAAACGCCATCCCTGGCCAGCCGGTGTAGATCGCGCACGATTGCCACTTCGTGGCGAGCGCATATGCAACGAGATCGTCGGCGGCGGCGAGCGCAACGTCGAGATAGCGTTGTTGTCCTGTGGCGGCATGCAGTTCGAGATAGAACAGCAGCACGCCGGCGCTGCCGTTGTACAGCGTGTGCGACACCACCTCTGTGCGCTCCGTGCTGTGTGACCACGCGATGCCGTGATCGGTGGAACGCTGCAGCGTGCCGATCCAGCGTTCGGCGCCCAATGCGAGGTCGAGAGGTTCGGCGGTCATGGGGCTGAACTCGGAAGAGTAAGGGTGGTGAGAATACGCGCGGATCGATTCGCCCGCAGCGCGAACATCCGGCGCCCGGTTATCATCGGTGATCGAACGAAGAGGGGGGCGAGATGCACGAAACGACGAGAGCAAGCGCGGACGATGCGGTGTTCTGCCGCGCCAGGTTCAACTACGTCGCCCGCAAAGGAACCGGCGAGGCGACGGATCCCACCGCCGCGACCATCCTGGACGGCCGGCGCGCAGCGTTACCCGGCTGGGAAACGTGCGGCTTCGAGTTGATGCGCCACACCACCGCGTTGCCGTCCTGGAACGACGATGCGGAGATCGAACGCGTGCACTATCCCGAGATCAGTGCATTCGCTCGCTCGCTCACCGGCTGCGACCACGCACTCGTATCGGGCCACATCAAGCGCGATCCGGAGCAGGCCGCGAAGCACCCCGATCTCGGCCCGATCGAATTCGTGCATTCGGATTTTGCGGAAAGCTACGGGCATCGGATGCGCGAATTCTACCGAGACGGTAGCGACGAGGCGATGCGCGCACTGGCGCGGTCCGGCATCTCTGCTGACGTAGTTACTAAGGCGCGACGGATCGCGATAGTGCAGTTCTGGCGCAACATCGGACCGGCGAAGATGGACAGGCCGATTGCGTTCTGCGACGCGCGCTGTGTGACGGCGGCGGAACTTCGGACGCTGCCGGTGCACAACTATGCGGGCGACGGATTTTTCTTCGAAACTCTGGCCGTTGCCGCACCACGCGATCCGTCCGCACACCGCTGGTACACATTTCCCGAAATGCAGCACGACGAAGTGGTGGTGTTCCGCACGTTCGACAGCGACCGCGCGGCGCGCGGCGAAACCTTCTGGACGCCGCATTCGGCGTTCTCCGATCCGTCGGTTGAACCGGGCCGGCCGAGCCGGCGCAGCATCGAGTTGCGAGCGACGTGCCTGTTCGTCTGACGGATCGAAATACTCATTGCAAACAAAGGGAACGTAGATGTTCAAGAATCTGTTTTCGATCGAAGGTAAGACTGCGCTGGTCACCGGCGGCTCGCGCGGTATCGGCGAGATGATCGCCGCAGGATTTCTGGCCAACGGCGCGAAGGTCTACATCAGTTCGCGTAAGGCGGCCGCCTGCGAAGAAACCGCGAAGCGTCTCAGCGAAACGTTGGGCGGCACGTGCATCGCGTTGCCGGCCGACCTGTCGCAGTTGAGCGGTGTGGAAGCGGTGGCGAAAGAACTCGCCGCGCGCGAAGAAAAGCTGCACATCCTCGTGAACAATGCAGGCGTGGCATGGGGTGCGCCGCTCGACGAGTTTCCCGAAAGCGGTTGGGACAAGGTGATGGATACCAACGTGAAGGGCGTGTTCTTTCTCACGCAGAAACTGCTGCCGCTGTTGCGTCGTGCGGCGAGCCACGAAGATCCCGCACGCGTCATCAACATCGGCTCCGTCGACGGCATCAAGACGCCGGTCTTCGAGAACTTCTCTTATGGACCGTCGAAGGCGGCAGTGCACCACCTGACGCGCGTGCTCGCGGCGCATCTGGTGAAGCAGAACATCCTGGTGAATGCGATCGCACCCGGCCCGTTTCCCACGTGGATGCTCAGCACAGGTGTCGGGTTCGGCGGCAAGGTAGAAGGCGACACGGTGGATTGGAATCGGGTCGGGCGCGGCAATCCGCGCGGACGCGTCGGCACGGCAGAAGACATTGCGGGGCTGGCAATCTTCCTGAGCTCCCGCGCGGGTGCATACACCGTCGGCGAAGTGATCACGTGCGACGGCGGCGAGTGTGCGGTGAGTTGAACGCGCGAACCTTCCGGACACGACACTAGGAGCAAAACATGGAACTGAATGGCAAGGTCGCGGTGATCACCGGCGGTAGCGGCGGCATCGGTCGCGCAATGGCGAAGGCGTTTCTCGCCGAGGGTGCGAAGGCGGTAATGCTGGCCGACCTCGACGCCGCTGCGGTGGCGAGCGCCGCGCGCGAGATCGGCTGCGACGGCATGGCATGTGACGTCACCGACGAATCGCAGGTGGTGGCACTTGTCGAAGCTACTAGGAAAAAGCACGGTCCCATCGACCTGTTCTGTTCCAACGCCGGCGCTGGGGGGCAGGGTGTGCTGATGGATGCGCCTAACGCGGTGTGGCAGAAGCAGTGGGAGTTGCACGTGATGGCGCACGTCTACGCGGCTCGCGCGGTGCTGCCGTCGATGATCGAGCGAGGCAGCGGCTATCTGCTCAATACTGCGTCGGCAGCGGGCTTGCTTGCTGCGTTGGGCTCCGGGCCGTACACGGTGACCAAGGCGGCTGCGGTAAAGCTCGCGGAGTTCATCTCGATCACGCACGGCGACGACGGCATCAAAGTGTCGGTGTTGTGTCCGCAGGGCGTGAATACCGCGATGGCGCCACGCCGTCTCGGCGACGGGCAGACCGACGGCATCATCGAACCCGAGCAGCTTGCGCGCACGGTGGTGGAGACGCTGCGCGAGGAGCGGTTCTACGTGTTGCCGCATCCCGAGGTCGAGGAATACGTGCGCCGGAAAGGCGACGATGTCGACCGCTGGCTGCTGGGCATGCGACGTTTGCGGCGCCGCTCGCTCGATCCGAGCTGACCCGGTTGCGTCAGGCGTTTGTATGGTGGTCGTTCGCGTACGGACGCGAACCGACCGAAGCCGAAGCACTGTTGCGCACGGCGGCGGACATCGGCTTCGACGGCGTGGAAATGCTGCCGGAATCGCTATGGCGCGCCGCTGCCGACGCGGGACTGGAAGTCGTCACGCTGACCGGCCACGACCTCGACGTGGGTTTCAACGATCCGGCGAACCATGCCGCCGTGTCGCAGACGGTGTCGAACATGATCGATGCCGCGGCCGCGGGGAAGGTGCCGTACGTGATCGTCTTTTCCGGCAGGCGTGGTGAGGCTTCCGATGCAGCAGCGGTCGGCCACAGCGCCGCCGGTCTAACGCTGTTGGCCGAGTACGCCCGCTCTCGCGGCGTTACGCTGTTGCTCGAAACGCTGAACAGCAAGATCGACCATCCCGGCGCGCAGTGCGACCACAGTGCGTGGGGTCTCGAGGTGGTGAAACGCGTCGGCTCGCCGAACCTGCGGCTGCTCTACGACTGCTATCACATGCAGATCATGGAGGGCGATCTGATGCGCACGCTCAAGACGAATCTCGAATGGATCGGCCACATTCATACCGGCGGTGTGCCCGGACGCCGCGACCTCGACGACAGGCAGGAAGTGAACTGGCGCGCCATTGCGGAACTGTTGAAGCGCCAGAAGTTCGCCGGTTGGGTGGGCCATGAGTTCATCCCTCGTGCCGATCCGCGCGCGGCCCTCGAACAGGCCTACGGGATTTTTAGCTGATAGCTTCGCTGATAGGTACAAGTGCACTGAATCGAAATCAAAGGAGAGGACTCCAATGGCTAACGTTCCCACCAGGCTGCCCCGTTATCGCGACCTGCCTTTCGTGCCCGGCAATCCACCGCACACCGCGTGGGGCATGTTCGGCGCCGACGACAACGTCGGCATGTTCAATCTCCAAACGGCCGAGATCGTCGTTGCCGCCGCCAAACTGGTACGCAAAGGCGCGGTGTTCGCCATGAACTGGGAGCAGGAGAAGCCGAACCCGCCACTGTTCGGCCGCGGCAAGTTCCGCCACACGGTGTTCCGCGACATCCCCATCGGCCATCACGGTGACGATTGCCTCGACAACTTCTTCACACAAGCCTCGAGCCAGTGGGATGGGCTCACGCACGTGGGGGATTACGAGCACGGTTTCTGGGGCGGCGTGAAGAACGAAGACTTGCGTCACAGCCACGACAAATCGCGGCTCGGCATCGATCACTGGGCGCGCCGCGGCATCGCGGGTCGTGCGTTGATCCTCGACGTAGCGGGTTATCGCGCGTCGGTGGGTCGTCCGATCGATTGCGGCGAAAGCGACGTCATCACGATTGCCGATCTCGAAGGCACGTTGAAGCGGCAGAAAGTGGAGCCGAAACCGGGCGACGTCTGGATCATCCATCTGGGCTGGATCGACTGGTACGAACGGCAATCGCCGCAGACGAAGCAGCAGATGTCGGTGATGGCAACGCTGAAGACGCCCGGGCTCGAATGCAGCGAAGCGATGGCCGAGTGGATATTCGACCGCCATCCTGCGTCGCTGTGTTCCGACAATCCGGCGCTGGAATCATGGCCGCCGCCGAATTTCCTCGATCCGCACGGCTTCCTGCATCACTGGATCATCGGTCGCTTCGGCATGGCCATCGGCGAGATGTTCCAGACCACGCATGTCGCGGCCGACTGCGCGAAGGATGGCGTTTACGAAGGCTTCTTCGTATCGGCGCCCCTCAACATCGCCGGTGGCACGGGCAGCCCGCCGAATGCGCTGGTGATCAAATAGAAGGCGAACCAGTAGCGCGGAGCATCACTGCAGGCGCGTTAGCAACGCTTTGCACGCAAGGATGCCTTCGCGCTCCGACAGCCGTTTGCCTTCGAACTCGATGCCCACGTAGCCGCGATATCCGGCGGAGGTCACGATGTCGAGCATGCGGCGGAAGTCGATCTTCGTTTCGTTGCCGTCGGCGCCGAAGTCGAAACACTTGGCGCTGACGGCCAGCGCGCGCGGCATCATGCGCTTCACGGCGTCGTATATGTCCACGCCTTCGGGAAAATTACCGAAGTCGGGCAGCGTGCCGAAACGCGGGTGTTGCACCCGATCCATCAGCGCCATCAGCCACACCGGATCCGACGACGGACCCCAGTGGTTCTCGATGAGAATGTTGATGCCGGCTGCGTCCGCGTATTCGACGAGCAGCGGGAAACTCTCCGCGCAACGGTCGAGCGCATCCGCATCGCCGTCGCGTGCGCCGGTGTTGCAACGGATGCTCTGACAGCCGAGCACCGCCGCGATGTCCACCCACTTGTGGTGGTTTTTGACGGCCTGCAGCCGGCTCGCCTTGTCGGGCGCGGCCATGCTGCCTTCGCCGTCGCACATCAGTAACGGAATCTTCACGCCCAGCTCGTCGGCGTGTTTACGGAACTGCTTCAGATACGCGTACTGCGGCGACGGAAAGAACGTGTTCACCAGTTCCAGCGCGCCGATGCCGAGCTCGTGCGTGAGGTCGAGCATGCCCATCTGATCGAGTTCTTTCGCGAAGAACTGTTTGTGCATCGACCACGCGGCGAGTGAGATCTCGAAGCGGGCACCCGATTGAGCGGCCATCAGCGCGCTGCCTCGAACACGTAAGGCGCCAACGTGGTTTGCGCTTCCACGCGGAATTTGTGCCAACGGTTGCCGCCGTAGTACGCGAGGCTGCCGGGCTCTGCCGTGCCTTCACCGTTGTAGTAGGTGATGCAGTCGCGCAGCGGCGCGGTGGCGATATCCATCTTGCGGCAGTGCTCGGCGTAGACCGCTTCCGGTTCTTCACGGATGTCGACGATGCCGTCGCCGCGCTCCCGCATCGTTTGCAGCAGCCACACCACGTAGTCACCGTGCGTTTCGATGGCATCGGTGAAATTGAAACTGCCGCCGCCACCTTGCGGACCGGCAACGATGAACATGTTCGGGAAGCCGTGGCTGTGCAGGCCGAGGAAGGTTTTCGTGCCTTCGGTCTCCCATTTGCGCTTCAGCGTCTGGCCTTTGCGTCCGGTGATCATGTTGAAGGTCGAGGTCGCCATCCATTGGAAGCCGGTCGCGTAGATCAGCACGTCTACCGGATATTCGACGCCGTCGTGCACCACACCTCTTTCGTTGATGCGAGCAACACCGTTCGGTGCGGTGTCGATGAGGTGCACATGCGGCAGGTTGAAGCACGGCAGGTATTCGTCGTGAAAGGTCGGACGTTTGCAGCCGTACGGGTAGTAGGGTTTCAACGCTGCTGCGGTTTTGGGATCTTTCACGATCGCATCCACGCGCGCGCGAATCTGCTCCATGATTCTGAAGTTGGCGTCGAGCTGCTTTTCCATCAGCTCTTCCGGGCTGAGCATGCGTTCGTGCTGTTTGCGCTCCTTGAAATCGGGTACGCGGCCGGCGAGATAGTCGTCGTTCGCCTGGATGGCCGTGCGGCCCGCGGAGATTTTCGAGAAACGCGCGCGGCGCGCGCGCGCCCAACCGGGCTCGTTAGCCCAGGTTTCGATCTCTTCCTGGGTAGTGGCGCGCTGGTCGCGAATGTCGATCGAAGAGGGCGTGCGCTGGAACACGTACAGTTCCTTGACGATTTTCGCCAGCTCCGGAATCGCCTGCACGGCCGTTGCGCCGGTGCCGATGATGCCCACACGTTTGCCGGCGAGGTCGACGTTGTAGTTCCAGCGCGACGTGTGGAACGCGATGCCCTTGTACGTTTCCATGCCTTCGATGCGCGCGAGCTTCGGCGTGGTGAGAATGCCGTTGGCGAGAATCACGAAGCGCGCACGCATGCGGTCGCCGCGGTTGGTCACTACGGTCCATCGTCCGGTTGCTTCGTCCCAGGTCGTTGCCTCGACCGTGGTATGGAACAGGCAGTGATCGTAGAAGCCGAACTTTTCCGCCATCTTCTGGCAGTACTCGAGAATCTCGAAGCCGGAAGCGAACTTCATCGTGGGTACGTAGCCCATTTCTTCGAGCAGCGGGAAGTAGCTGTACGACTCCACGTCACATGCTATGCCCGGATAGCGGTTCCAGTACCACGTGCCGCCCACGTCACCGCCTTTTTCGCAGAAGCGCACGTCGGTGAAGCCGGCGTCGCGCAGCTTGTGCCACAGCAGCAGGCCGGCGAAGCCGGCGCCGACCACGAGAATCTCGCATTCGTCGGTGAGCGCGTCGCGTGGGATCGGGTCTGCCGAGTACACGTCATCGAGGTACTTCGCGAATTCGCCTTCCATCGCCATGTAGTCGGCAGCGCCGGCGCGCGCTTCCTTGAATTCCCTGTATTTCGCCTGCTCGGCCGCGTTGAACGTCGCGCCGGGTGGCAGTTCCGGCAGCGTCTTCAGCGATTCGTCGGTGACGATCGAATAGCCCTTGCCGGCGATTCGGTCGGTCGCCTTGGCGGCGCGGGTGGCGAAGACTTTCAAACCGGTAGCCGGGTCGATTCGAACTGACATAGTGGCCTTCTCGAAGCGTGGTGCGTTTAGTGCGCCAAGTATTGCGTGATGCCCCCGTGCGTTGGAAGAGTACGTTGGAAGAGCGCGTTGGAAGCGCAACGCGGGACGCTTGCCAGATCTGCGTCGTGCTCCGATAGTCCGTCGCTCACCGCGCAACGGAAAGACACTGATGAACCAGGCAGCCACGCGTCCGATCGTCTCCGCCATCACCGGCGGCCGAGGCAAACCGTTCGCTGCGTCGATGCTCGACGTCGCCTCATACGGCTACGCGGAAGCGGAGTACCTGCTCGACGGCTCTGCGACGCGATATCGGCTCGCGAGCGGCACACAAGTCACACGCGATGGGCATTGGCGGGCGGAGGGCGCGGGAACCGCGCCGTTCCGAACCCGCATGCTCGTCTACCGTCCCATCGATGCCGCGCGCTTCAACGGTACGGTGGTGTTGACCTGGAACAACGTCACCGCAGGCTACGACCTGTTCGGCGCCGAGAGTCGCGAGTTGTTCGAAGGGGGCTACGCGCTGGTGTGCCTGACAACGCAGAAGGTGGGCGTCGAGGGATTGCCGCCGCAGCCGCAAGGACTGGCGGCGTGGGATCCGCAACGGTACGGCGCGCTGACCATTGCGAGCGACGACTACTCCTACGACATCTTCACGCAGGGCGCGCTTGCCGTCGGCAAGCATCGATCGCATCACCCTGTCGATCCCATGGCGGGGCTCGCAGTGCAACGGGTGGTCGCGCAGGGCGCCTCGCAATCGGCCGGACGCCTCGCGACTTACGTCAACGCGATTCAGCCGCTCACCCATGCGTTCGACGGATTCATCCTGCAGATCTATTTCGGTTCGGGCAGCGCGCTCGAAGTAGGCGACACCGTAGTGAACATCAACGCCGCCCCGGCCATGCGCGCAGCGGATCGAATGAGGGGCAGCAACCTGCTGCGCGACGACAACGGTGTTCCGGTGTTCGTCGTCAATTCGGAACTCGAAGCGATTGCCTGCCATCCCGTGCGCCAGCCTGATACGAGCACGTTCCGCTATTGGGAATCCGCCGGAACCTGTCATGTGTCCGCGCAAGGGCAGCGCGACCGGCAGGACAAGCTGATCCGCGACGAAGTGCGCGTGGTGCCGCTGCAGGAAGGCATCAACCGCATTCCGATACTTCCCTTGTACGACGCCGCGCTCCATCACATGCAAAAGTGGCTGACTGCGGGAACGCCGCCGCCGATCACGCCGCGGGTGGAGTTCGCGGGCGATCCGGCAGACGTGGTGCGCGACGCGCACGGCATCGCCAAAGGTGGCATCCGCCTGCCGCAAGCGGATGTACCCATCGCGCAGAACAGTGCAATTCCACTCGCCGATGACGTGTTTGCGTACCTGAGAGGTTCGAGTCATCCGTTTACGGCCGACAAGCTGCGCGCGTTGTATCGCGACAAGCCGACGTTCCTCGCGCGCTTCGAGGCGGCAGCGCAAAGGGCCGTGGACGCGGGTGTGCTGCTGCCGCGCGACGTTGCCGGGTTGGTGGCGGAAGCAACGGCGGACTGGCGCGACTAAGCGTCGCCCAAGCCGCGACTAAGCCGAGCCGTCAGTTGGATGCGCTAGTGCGATATCCAACGATTCGCAACGCCTGCTAAGCTCGGCCGTCCCGCCAACGACCGGTGCACCGATGCGTCTTCGACAAAGGATCCAGCTGAAGATTGGACAAGTGACGGTAGCGGGACTGTCGCTGGTGGAGCGCGGCCTGCACGGCGTCAGCCTGAACATCTTCGACCCCGCGCTCACCGAAGATCCCTATCCGTTCTACAACCGCCTTCGAACCAAAGCGCCCATTCACTACTCGATCGCGCTGCGCGCGTGGTGGGTGACCGGTTTCGATGTCGTGCAGGAAGTGCTCAGAGACAAACGGTTCGGTTCGGACGTGCGGAAGTTTCCGGAGCAGGTGAAAAAGATCCTGCCGAATCTCGACGCCGATCAGCGCGAGACGTTCGAAAACCCGAGCATGCTGAGCCTCGATCCGCCGGATCATTCGCGCATCCGCCGGCTCGTTTCGCAGGGCTTCATGCACAAGTTCATCCGGTCGCTGGAACCGCGCATCCGCTTGATCGTCGACGATTGTCTGCGCCGCGCAGACAACGATGCGACGTTCGACCTCGTGGACACGCTGGCGAAACCGCTGCCCGCAATCGTCATCGCCGAGATGATGGGCTTGCCCGAATCGGATCACGCGCGCTTCCAGGCGTGGTCGGAAGACCTGATCGAAGGTACCGGCACCAACGAAGCCGCAAAGGTGGAGAAGGGATCTGCGGCCGGCAAAGCGTTGATCGACTACTTCCGCGGAATCATCAAGGCGCGGCGCGGCAATCCCGGCGATGACCTGATAGGCCAGCTCATTCGCGCCGAGGAGGCGGGCGATACGCTTACCGAGCGTGAGTTGTACAACACGTGTCTGCTGTTGCTCGTGGCTGGACATGAAACGACCACGCGTCTGATCAGCAATGGCGCGTATCTGCTGCTCAGACACGGCTTATGGAAAACGCTTCGCGACGACCCTGCGCGAATTCCCGGCGCCATCGAGGAGATGCTGCGGTTCGAACCGCCGGTGCAGGCTACACAGCGATTCGTGCTCGAGGATCTCGACTTTCACGGCAAGCGCATGAAGCGCGGCGACGTCGTGTTCGTCAGCATCGCGGGCGGCAACCGCGATCCGGATGCGAACGACAACGCCGAGGTTTTCGACATCCATCGCGAGAAGGTCAGCCAGGTGTCGTTCGGGTACGGCATTCACCTGTGCATCGGGGCATCGCTGGCGAGAATGGAGGCCAAGGTCGCCTTCGAGAAACTGTTGGAGATGTTTCCAGACATGCGCTTGTGCGATGAGGAACCGCGCTGGGGTAAGAACCCCTTCTTCCGCGGACACGAAACGCTGCTCGTCAGCAAACAGTGAGCAACCTGCAGATGCTCGCCTGGCGCACGATTGGAACGCTCTGCGTGGTGTTGCTCGCCGGCTGCGGCGAAAGCGCCACCGCGCCCGCTGAACCGCAAGCGGTCGTCAACCTGTACAACTGGTTCAATGACATCAACCCGCACGCATTGGCGGACTTCACGCAGGCTACGGGAATAAAGGTCGTTCACGACGTCTACGACTCGAATGAAGTGCTCGAAGGCAAGTTGCTGGCCGGAAACTCGGACTACGACGTGGTCATGCCCTCAGGAGCCGAGCTGGGCAAGCTGAGTACGGCAGGACTGTTCCTGGAGGTGGATCGAAGCAGGTTGCACAACTACCAGGGTCTGGACCCCTTCGTTTTGACGCAACTCGCCAAATTGGATCCAGGCAACCGGTATGGCGTTCCGTACAGCTGGGGAACGAACGGACTCGGCATCGACGTCGATAAAGTCGTTGCCAGGATGCCAGACGCGCCGCTCGATTCCTGGGCGCTTCTTTTCAATCCGGCAATAGCGCGGCGGTTCCAGGACTGCGGCATTGCGTTACTCGACTCGCCGGGCGACATCGTTCCCGTGGTGCTTCATTACCTGGGTCGCAATCCGGCCTCGGAGGACTATGCCGATCTCGACGATGCCATTGCCGTGCTCGCCGGCATTCAACCGCTCGTCCGCTATTTTCATTCGGCGCAAGTGTTCGACGACTTTGCCAACGGCGAAGTCTGTCTCGTGTTCGGATGGTCCGGTTCGTTGTACCAGGCGCTGCGTGTGGATGGTCATCGAAACCTGCGATACGTCATTCCGAAGGAAGGCACGATGATGTGGTTCGAGGCAATGGCAATCCCCAAAGACGCGCCGCACATCGACGACGCCTATCGACTCATCGATCACCTGCTGGATCCGCACATCGCTGCCGGCTTCACCAACGCGATCAATTATCCGAGCGCCGTGCCTTCGGCGATCGAATTCGTGGACAGCGACCTTCGCGGGGAGATGGCGGTGTATCCGCCGCCAGCGGTCATGCAGCGGTTGTTTGCGGACTCGCTGGTGACGCCCGCCTACGAACGCAAGCGCCTGCGCTTGTGGACCTCGATGAAAGCGGGCGATCTGAGTCAGGCCACTCCGTAGAACGCGGCCGCGGTCTTGCCGAAAATCCACCCGCGATCGTTCGGCTGGAGGCGTGCGGTGAGCGCAGCAGCAGTGTCGTGCCACGAAACGTACGGAGCACCTGCGTCGGCCGGATACGCTTCGTGCAACACAGGCCAGTCGCTGCCCCACATCAGACGTTTCGGCCCGAACGCATCGATCAATACGTCGACATAGGGCTGCAACGTCGCGCTGTTCCAGGATGAACCCGCCTCGGTCGCAAGGCCCGAGACCTTGCAGTACGCATTCGACTCACGCGCGATGCGGCGCATGTGCACGGCCCACTCGTCGATCTCGCCGGACGCGATGGCTGGTTTTGCGCCGTGATCGATCACCAACGGAAGGTCGGGATGACGTTCGAGGAAGCGCAGCAGTATCGGCAGATGGCGCGGCCTGACGAGTGCATCGAGGCGCAAGCCCGCTCGCATCATTGCGTCGATTGCAGGTGTCAGCGTCGCGCGCAGCAGCCACTCGTCGTCCGGCAGGTCCTGCACCATTGGCCTCAGGCCGAGAAGGCGGCGGTGGCGCGACAGTTCCTCAATTGTCCGCGCAGCGTCGGCCGATTCGAGATCGGTCCACCCCACGACGCCGGCAGTGAACGGCGTTGCCTCTGCCAGGCGAAGCAGGAACTGTGTTTCCGCCTCTGTGGGTGCGGCTTGCACGACGATCGTCCGATCTACGCCCAAACGTTCTAACAGAGGGGCGAGATGCTCGGGCAGGAAATCCCGATACAGCTTCGGGAGGTCCTGCGTGAGCCAGCCATAGTCGCCGCGCGACAGCTTCCAGAAATGCTGATGCGCGTCGATGCGCACGTTTCCTGACGTGCCACGTGCGCCTCCTGGCGCACCACGCGCGTTTTGTAGCGCGCCCCGCGTCATATCACCTCGAGGTAGTCGCGGTCGGGCAGTTGCGGGAACGGCGCGGTGGGCAGCGTTTGATACCAGAACACGACGGAAGCGATGTCGTCCTGCAGCGGCAGGTATTGGCGATTGCGGTGACTACGCCAACCGAGTGCCTGAATCGTCACACGAAGATCCTTCTGGAAACGGATCGGATCCATGATGTGCCAGCGGTACATGCCGAAGCGCTGTTGCGACCGATACAGGCCGTCGGGCTTGATGACTTGCGGAAGCCCTGCATATTCCGTGGTGAACGGCACGTATCCCGGCCCACCCGGGTGAGCGCGATCCATCGTGCCGGGATCGAAGTTGTAGGCGCCGCAGAAATAGTCTTCGGTGCCGGTGCCGCAGATCGTCGGGAAATCCTTGTCGCCGTCCATGAAGAACTTGATTTCGCCTTCGCCCCACCAGCCGTCGTTGTTCACTCCCCACGCCATGTACGTGCCCACGTAATGCCCGCGCCCCTTAACGCCGTCGATCAGCGTGTAGACCTCTTTGTACGGCAGTGGATTGGTGCGGCGGAATTGCGCGTGGAAATACGCCGCGTCATCGGGCACGTCGGTAACGGCGTAGTTGATCTGGTAGTACACGTAGAGTTTGTCGTCGGAGAGATTCTGCATGGTGAAACGCGCGCGCTTGCGATAGGGCATTTCCCAATAGCAGTTGAACGCGCGACCCGGATTCACGCACACGGCGAGCGACGACACTTGTGCGTAGCGTTCCCAGCCGCAGGCGAAGAAATCACCCGTGGGGCATTCGATGGACGGTTGCTCCTGGTCATCCCAATAGGCACGCAGGATCGAGTGACGCCACTTGCCGCCGGCCAGCGTCATCCAGATCTGCTGAATGGCACCCGAGCCCGTGATGTCGGCCAGGGTGAAGGTGCCACCCGGCTCGATGATGACGTAGGGCGATACCTTCCAGCCCTGGCCGAGACCGCGCGCGGCTTCCGCGGCGGCACCGTCGGTCGACATGCCGCCTTTGCCTTTCTCGCCCGTGAAGTTCTCCGGACTGATCGAACGTGTTTCCGCCTTCGACAACCGCGACAGGTTGCCGAGGTGCAAGCCGAGCCCTGAAAACTCCGCCATGTGAGTTCCCCCCTCTTTGGAATGGAATTGGAATGGATTTCCGACCCTGGTTTGTGTTTCGGCGGGTCGAACCGGTAGGCTTGCCCGCACGCCCCCGCGCAAGTTACCTCATCTGATTAGCGAAGGTCGACGCTGATATGAAAACGATTACAGAGCCGTTCGAGGTGGATATCGGAGACGAGGAAGTGGCGTTCTACGAGAAGAACGGCTACCTCGCAATCGGACGCATCACCACCGACGAGGAGCTCGAGTGGCTGCGTACGGTCTACGACGATCTGATCTCCCGACCGCGCGACGGATTTCTCGACGGCGTATTCGATCTGACCCGTTCGTATGGCACCACGGATGAACCGAAGGTGGGGCAGCTGCTGGCGCCGGAACGGTTCGTGCCCGCCATCCGCGACACGATGATGTGGAAGAACGCATACCGGATTGCGGCCCGGCTGCTGCAGGTCGACGCGTCGAAGGTGGAGAGCTGGGGTCACCTCATCTTCAAAACGCCGAACAGCGGCGAAGCGACGCCGTGGCATCAGGACGAAGCCTATTGGGGCGTGAAGAACGACTACCACGCGCTTGGCGCTTGGTTTCCGCTCGACGACGTCAACGTTGCGAACGGCTGCATGTGGTTCCTGCCGGGCTCGCACAAGAACGAGGTGCTGCCGCACAAGCACGGCGGCGGCAACGATCCGTCGGTGCACATACTCGAAATCGACGTGCCGTACGACACGAGTGCCGGCGTGCCGGTGCCGTTGAAGGCGGGTGGCATGACCTTCCATCACTGCCGCACGCTGCACTACGCCGGTCCGAATCTGACCAACGGCATGCGCCGCGCGTGGGCCAACGAGTATCAGACCGCACCGGTGAAACGCGCCGTGCCGGCCGACCGGCCGTGGGTAGACGCCGGTAAGAAGGCGCTGCAGGACGGAATGGCGCGTCGCACTTGAAGGTCTGTTCGATCACGCACGGCGTCACAGGGTCCGAATACCCGTACACGTGATCGAACGGGCTCGCTAACATGCGGGCATGAACACACCTTCGTCTCGTCCTCCGCTCGAGCACCTGCGTTTCGACAATCGCTTCGTACGCGAACTGCCGGCCGATCCGGAACCCGCGAATTTCCGGCGCCAGGTCATCGGCGCGAGTTACTCGCGTGTAGCACCGACGCCCGCGGTGCGGCCGCAGTTGGTGGCGTATTCGCGCGAAGTCGCGCAGCTGCTCGACCTGCCTGTGTCCGACATCGCTTCACCGCTCTTCGCGAAAGAGTTCGCGGAAGTGTTCGCCGGTAACCGTCTGCTCGATGGTATGGACCCGCACGCGACGGTTTACGGCGGCCATCAGTTCGGCAACTGGGCAGGGCAGCTGGGCGACGGTCGCGCGATCAACCTCGGCGACGTCGTGAATGCGCGCGGCGAACACTGGGCGCTGCAACTGAAGGGCGCGGGTCCCACGCCGTATTCGCGAACAGCTGACGGTTTGGCCGTGCTGCGCTCGTCGATCCGCGAATTCCTGTGCAGCGAAGCGATGCATCACCTCGGCGTGCCGACGACTCGCGCGCTCAGCCTGGTAGCCACCGGCGAACAGGTGATGCGCGACGTGTTGTACGACGGCCATCCCGCGTCGGAACCGGGTGCGGTGGTGTGCCGCGTCGCCCCTTCGTTCACTCGTTTCGGACATTTCGAACTTCTCGCTGCGCGCGGCGACGTGGAGTTGTTGAAGCGACTTGCCGACTTCACGATTCGCAGTGACTTTCCGGAACTGCTCGCATCGGGCGAAGCGCCGTCCAAAGCCACATATATTGCGTGGTTCGCAGAGGTGTCGCGCCGCACCGTGCAGATGATCGTCGAATGGATGCGCGTCGGTTTCGTGCACGGTGTGATGAACACCGACAACATGTCGATTCTCGGGCTGACCATCGACTACGGTCCTTATGGCTGGCTCGAGAACTACGATCCCGACTGGACGCCGAACACCACCGATGCCGGCAACCGTCGTTATCGGTACGGACAGCAGCCGCCGATTGCGCAGTGGAATCTGCTGCAACTCGCGAACGCGATTTATCCGCTCGTGGAAGAAGCGGAGCCCCTTGAAACCGTGCTGCAGGAATTCGCGCGCGACTATACGGCGTCGTGGCAAAGCATGATGGCGCGCAAACTCGGGCTGCGTGGATTCGAAGCTGGCGACGCAGAGTTGTTCAGCGCGCTCGATACCGTGTTGCGGCTTGCCGAAACCGACATGCTGATCTTCTTCCGGCGTCTTG
Organism: Pseudomonadales bacterium; assembly: GCA_041739525.1. Classification (GTDB taxonomy): domain Bacteria; phylum Pseudomonadota; class Gammaproteobacteria; order Pseudomonadales; family Azotimanducaceae; genus DATJGR01. Next base: position 17,375 of record JBGSNQ010000136.1, read on the forward strand.
CCCAGGTGAACATCGACGCGAGCGACGCCGAGCTGCTCGAGCCGCTGCTCGATGCGTTCTACGTGCCGGAACAGCTCACTCCCGACGTTCGCGCACAGTTCACGCGCTGGTTGCGCGACTACGGAAACCGCGTCCGGCGAGATAACTCCGAGGCATCCGCTCGGCGCGCCAGCATGGACGCCGTCAATCCGAAGTTCGTGTTGCGCAACTATCTCGCTCAGCTTGCCATCGACGCGGCAGAGAAGGGCGACTACGGACCGGTCAACGGACTGCTCGATGTACTGCGTACCCCGTATGCGGAGCAACCCGACCGCGAAGCCGAGTTTGCACAGAAGCGTCCGGATTGGGCGCGCCATCGCGTCGGTTGTTCGATGTTGTCGTGTAGTTCGTAGGGGTCACAGGGGACACGCCGATGGGTACGGAATTCTGGAAACTGAGTGCCGTCGAGCTCGCCGAGGGTATTCGTCGCAGAGACTTCACCAGCGCCGAAGCGCTAACGAGCGTGCTCGGCCGCATTCGCGCCGAGAATCCGCGGCTGAATGCGATCACCGTGGACTGCAGCGAAGACGCGATGCAGGAAGCCGAACGCGCGGATGCGATGGTTCGCCGGAGCGAAACGCTCGGTGCGCTGCACGGCGTGCCGGTTACGATCAAGGAGAATGCGGACCAGCGCGGCAAAGCCACCCCGAACGGCATTCCCGCGTTCGCGAACCTGATCGCGCCCGACGATTCGCCCATCGTGGCGAATCTGCGCCGCGCCGGCGCCATCATCGTCGGTCGCACGAACGTTCCCGAATTCTCGATGCGCGCCACCACCGACAACCCGCTAAGGGGGCGCACGATCAACCCCTGGCGCGATGACATTTCGCCGGGCGGTTCGTCAGGCGGCGCCGGTGCCGCAGCGGCCGCGGGATTCGGACCGATTCATCATGGCAACGACATCGGTGGATCGCTGCGTTTCCCGTCGTTCGCCTGTGGCGTGGCCACCGTCAAACCGACGCAGGGGCGAGTACCGGCGTTCAATTCGACGGCCGCCGGCGAGCGCGGCATGCTCGCGCAACTGATGTCGGTGCAGGGCGCGATCTGCCGGGAGGTGCGCGATGTGCGCCTGGCCACACGTGTGATGGCGCAGGGCGATCCGCGCGATCCATGGTGGGTGCCCGCACCGTTCGACTGGCCGAACGAACCGCGCCCGAGCGTTGCACTGACGCGCGTGAGTCACGGCTATCCAATGCATGCCGAGATCGACGCTGCACTGACACGCGCCGCCGAATGTCTGCGCGATGCAGGTTATGTGGTCGACGAAGTGGAGACGCCATCCATTCTCGAACCCGCGCAAGGCTGGTTCGACGTAGCCGTGTACGAGATCAAGATGACGCTCGATGCGATCGCGCGACAACACGGCAGCCAGACGGTACAGAACATCTTCGGCTGGTACTACACGCTCGGAAAAATGGTCGACGCTGAGGGATATCGCACGGGCATTGCCGATCGCACGCGTATGACGCGCGCGTGGAGCGTGTTCCTCGGGCGATATCCGCTGGTGCTGTCGCCGTTCCTGATGCGGCCGACATTCCCCTGGAACTACGACGCCGAGAGCGAGGCGAACGTACACGATCTGTTTCGCAGCGCCATTTACAGCGTCGGGGTGAATTACCTCGGCTTGCCGGCGGGCGTGGTGCCCGCGGGATATGCAGCGGAATTGCCCGCGGGTGTGCAACTGATAGGCCGCCGTTATCGCGAAGACCTCATCCTCGATGCGATGGAAGCGGTGGAGGCGCGGCTGGGCGTAATGGTGAAAGAGAACCTGTGGTGAGCAGAGTTGGTGTGACGACTGCCCCTCCACTGAACCGGTGAGCATGTACCGGCTTCAGAAGCGTGATCCCCGGCGCGGCGGTCTGTTCAGTTCCACACTATAAGAAGGGTATGGAGAAGCTGAACAATCTGCGGGCGCGGAAGCGCGATTGGGGCTGGCGACGGGCGTTGTATTGGGAGCTGATGCACGGCCTCTCGAAGTTGGGCATTCATCTGCACTACGTCAATGTCGGTGCCGACCTGCGGGAGATCATCGGGGAAGAAGCGCCCGCCGTTGCGCCCGGATACCACACCCGCGTGGCAGGGATGCAGGACTTGCTGCCTCACGTGAATAACGTTCCGGGTCTCGATACAGAGTTTCTCGAGACGGCATTCGCTCGCGGCGATGTGTGTGTGGCAAATTTCTACCACGAGCAACTGATCGGGTTTTCCTTCTCGTCCTATGTGCGCGCGCGCGTCAACGACCAGCTCGACGTGCTGGTGCCCGCGGGATTCAGATACGGCTACAAGGCATGGACGCACCCGGATCACCGGCGCCATAACTTATCCCGCATGCGGGCCTTCGTACGCCGAAGAAGTGTGCCTACCGACCACAAAGTGCGATCGATCAGCTATGTCGAGACGCACAACTATGCGTCGCTGCTGCACAGCTACCGGTCTCCGTCGCTACGATCGATTCGGATGGGTTTCTGCGGATGGATCACCTTCTTCGGCCGCAAAATTCCATTCAACAGCCGGCATGCGCGCTGGGTGGGCTTCGAGTTCGTGCAGAAGCACGATTCCGGACGGCGCCAGTACGTCTGGTAATGCTGACCGACAGGGGCATTTGCTGGACGACTTGATTGATTTTTGTTTCCCCAACATTTCTCTTAAGGCGCGGGATTTTCTGCTTGCGAAGCGGAGCCTGAAACACTACGCTGCGCGCGATTTTGACGACGTGAAATCTGCAGCACCTCTGTAACACTCTCGTCCATGCTGGATCTGTTGAAACGAGAGGTATGTCACGCAGGCGATTCGCAGATTGCACTTAGACTGCTCCACACGAGATCTGATAGGGGATGCCGCTTTTGCTCGAGCGACGGACTACTCTGGCTGTTTTATTCGGCGTGCTTTTGTTGGCTGGCTGCGGCTCCAACGATCACGACCAAGCGGATTCGGCTCGTCAGAACGTGATTGAGTTCGTTGCGGAACCCGCAACGGTTGCTCCGGGCGACAACGCATGGCTCTCCTGGACAGGGCACAACGCGACCTCCTGTGAAGCCTCGGGAGCCTGGTCTGGCACACAGCCCGCTACCGGTGGATTTCGGACGCCGCCGCTTGCCGCCACGACGACGTACACGTTGAACTGTGCCGGGCCTAACGGCGGTTCAATCGCGCGCGTCACGGTGAATGTGGACGCAGCAGCAGGTTCCGGCGCACCTCAAGTTTCACTTCGCAGCCAGAAAGGCTCGGTTCCAGCGAGCGCGAGGACCGTGCTCGAGTGGAACGCGGTGAACGCGACCCAGTGCACGGCCACCGGCGGTTGGAGCGGCAAGAAGGCGAAGCGCGGCTCCGAGATGGTCGGCGGGTTGAAGGCCGACACGACATACACGCTCAGCTGCACCGGTCCAAACGGCACTGCAATCGCGATGACGCAGGTAGTGCTGCAACGAGCAACGCTGCGTTGGTCGAGCAACGCGACGATCACGAAGCACACCGCGTTTCGAGTGCTCTGGGGGAAGAGTCCAGATCGTCCGGAAAATCAGATCACCATCAATAGTCCAAAGGTGCGAGAGCGTGTGATCGATCTTCCGGGTGCTGGAACCTACTACTTCATTCTGGCGACGCTCGATGCCAACAACAAAGAGATCAGTCGCTCGAACACTGCATCTAAAGAGCTTCCGCTCTAGCGTTGCCTTCCATCTCCTGCTCACGTTGATGCGAGCGTAGAACGCTCCCGGCACGTCGCCGAACACCCAACGAATTTCACGCAACTGTCGAACCCGTCACGCGGGTGAACTCTCCTTACAAATACACTCCTTCTCATAACAAATGGGGTATCGCGGAATAGCGCGTTTGTTAGGGAGGGGCCACCAATGCAGTATCGGTGGGTTCGAGCGGGTATCTTGTTGTGTCTGTGCAGCGGATTCTTGGGAACTGCGGGATGCAACGGCGGTAACGGGGCATCATCGACAGACATGCTTCGCAACCGGCAGGATGTTGTCATCGCTGGTTTTCTCACCGACGGCCCGATCATCGGAGCCGCGGTAGAAGTAATATCTGCTGACGACGCGACAATGTCGCAGGCGCTGGTAGGATCCACCGCATCGTTTCACGCGTTCGTGCCAGCGAACACGAAATACCCGATCAGGTTGCGCGCCTTGGGCGGCATCGATCTCGTCACACAGCGCGCGCCCGACTTCGTTCTCGAAACGGTGATCACGCGGCCGGATCAGACGGTTGCGAATCTCTCCCCGTTCAGCACGCTCGTGTCACGCGTCGTTGCGTGTGCGGCGACATCGCCCAGGGCGCACGCCAAGGTTGCGCAGGTTTGGGACCGGGTGATGGCGGAACTCGGAATGGGCTACGACGTCGAACGGTTCGGCCATCCTTCGTGGACGCCGATGGAGTCGGCGAACGTCGCGTCCTTCGTCCTGGCGAGCGAGGCGTTGGGTGAATCGGTTCGGCGCACGCGAGACGCGCTTGGGAACACCGCGGACGAAGTCGATGCCGATGCCGTCATTTCCGCGCTTAGCTGCGACCTCGCCGCCGATCGTGTGCTCGACGGACGTGGCGACGGCTCGTCGCCCAGGATCAGCGCCACCTTTCACGCCGCGTCTGCCGGTGTTCTGGTGGAGACCGTGACAAAGCGGTTGAGAGTCGATGATGCCGACGCAGCGCAACGATTGGACGCCGCGATTCGGGAAGTTCGACCGGAAGGCGGCAGCGTGCTCGACGTGGAACCCAATCCCCTGGTGATGCAGCAGACGCGTGACCATCTCACTGCACTGTTAGGCCGAGTGCCCGGTGACCTGATCCCCCGATTGATGCGCCTGTTCGATCAGACGCCCGCGGCACAGCTACACACCGTGATTGCCGCAAGCCTGAGCGCCGACGACGGCACAGCGTTGGCCGATTCGGTCCGCGCCGTTGCCAACGCCGACGCGCAGGCGATCGATGCGATCCTCGCATCGGTCGCGGCGCCGGGCACCGTCGCACCCGCCGTCTCACTGGCTGCGGCACCCGCGGAAGTGGGTGCCGGTCAAACCACACGACTCTCCTGGGCCGCTGCCGATGCAAAGGCGTGTTGGGCATCGGGGGCGTGGGCAGGAGAGCGGTCGGTCGAGGGCACCTATACCACGTCGCCCTTGACGCTTCCGACGCGATACGGACTGACCTGCACCGGGTCGGGGGGCACGGCGAGCCAGGAAGTGAGTGTGATCGTTCCCGGCGTTCCACCGCCGGCCGCGCCGCGGGTGGAATTGAGCGCAACGCCCGTAACCGTAAGCCCCGGCGAATCAGTGACACTGGCGTGGACGTCGAGTGATTCGACCGGTTGCACGGCAGGCGGAAACTGGTCGGGTACCCGTCCCTCTCAGGGGCAGGAAAGTCTGGGTCCATTGAGTGTCGGACAAAGTTACTCGCTTGCGTGCGTGGGGCCGGGCGGTGCGGGTAGCGATTTTGTCAGCATCGACGTGCGGATCCCGCCAGCTGCACCCGTCGCTGTAACTTCATCTATTCAGGCGTCGCCCGCCTGGCTTGCCCGAGGTGCCTCAACGACGCTGAACTGGAGTAGTAAAGGTGCGACGCAGTGCATCGCGTCGGGCGCGTGGAGTGGTGCGCGCCCGGTGGTTGGTACGGCAACCGTCACTCCCACTACGATCGACAGCACCTTTGTACTCAGTTGCAGCGGTGCCGGCGGAAACGCGGTTTCGAGCACTCAGGTGTCGCTGCGCGCCGCGCGACTGGCGTGGCGCGCTGCGGACGAGCAGACATCTGTTGGGGAAATTACCGGATTCCGGATCTTCCACGGCACCGCCCCGGGTTCGTATGGGGCACCCATCGCCGTTTCCGACTCCAGTGCGCGCGAACTCGAGATGGAGTTGCCGCCCGGCACGCATTACTTTGCCGTGGCGCCATTGACCGCGAGTGGTGCTGTCGGACCGATCTCGAACGAGGTCTCAAAAGTCGTCCGCTAGTTGTTCCCGCTGTTTACATAAAGGGTCTACGGGCCTCGGCCAGGTCCGAATAAACTGCTCCGCAGCGTCGAAGTGACGCCGATTCAGCCGCTGCATAAGAATCATCCGACGTACGACGGGCAAGACGTCCGACAGTCCAGCATCGACTCGCGCCCTGTCGCAAGTGAGAATCGGGGGGTGGTCGGTGTTGAGTACGCAGACAGGGGACGCATTGCATGAATAGTTCGAGTCGTCGCAGTTGTTGGTGGGCCCGGTTAGTGCCGGTCGCTGTTGTTTCTGCACTGATGTGGAGCGGGGCTCTGGACGCCGCTGCTGCGGACGAGCCCGTCTCGCCGCCGCCTGACTACCGCATCGCTGCAGAGGACGTGCTGCAGATTTCAGTGTGGAAGGAAGAAGGTCTGGAGCGCGAGGTGATCGTGCGTCCGGACGGAGGAGTATCGTTTCCGTTGGCCGGCAACGTCATTGCGGCGGGAAAGACGCCGTCGGAGGTAGAAGCGGAAATCGCCACTCGCCTGCAGCGCTTCATCCCCGACGCGGTCGTGACCGTATCCGTGGTGCGCCTACAAGGGATGCGCGTCTATGTCACCGGCCAGGTCCGCAACCCCGGGCAGTTCACGGTAGGGCGTTACGTCGACGTTTTGCAGGCGATTACGTTGGCTGGCGGACTGACGCCGTTCGCCAAAGATGGTGATATCAAGATCATTCGCCGTGAAGACGGTCGCGAGGTGATCTACAAGTTCAACTTCGGCGAAGTACGCAAGGGCGAGAACCTCGGACAGAACATCGTGTTGCGGACCGACGACGTCGTCGTGGTTCCATAGCGTCAACAGCGGAGTGGGCATGGATCAGAAATTGAGCGATTTCCGAGTCTCTGGCGCGACGCTCGTAGCGGCGCTCATTTGCACGTGCGTGGGCGCAGGTGCGCAAGCGGCGTGGCTAGCCGACGTCACCGCAACCGCAGATTCGCGGTACGACGACAACGTGAGGCTCTCGACCGACGGCGAGGAGGAAAGCGCGATCGCGACGACCGCCGGCGGAGAACTGCACGTCCGCAACGTCACCGATACCGCGGAGGTGGAAGCGGTTGCCGGTGCGAAGTACCTCATGTACTCAAACTACGACGGCCCCGTTGAACTCGACAACGAAGACATCCAGTACGGTGAACTCCACGCGCGCGTGCGCGCCGAAAGGCTGCAGTGGGGTTTCAATGGCGCAGTGCGGCGCGACGTATTGTTGCGCACGATCGGGGAGATCATCGATCCCATCGCGCAACCCGGTACTTCGAGCGGCGGAACACCTCCGCCGGATCAGGGAACCGACGGTGTGCCAATCGGAACCGGCGGCGGTGCGGATGTGGACCCGGGCAGCGTTCAAGAGCAGGTGCGGCGCATCCGCACGCAGGCCTCGCCCTATGCGAGCTACGAGCTCTCGCAGAAGACGAGCCTCAGGCTCGGATACAACTATCTCGGCCTCGACTACGACAAGCAGACAGCGACGGGACTCGACGACAGCACCACTCAATCCGTGACGCTCGATTTGTCGAACCGCGTGACGGAGCGCGACATGGCGCGAATCGGCATCAGCGCGGCTCGCTTCGACCCTGATGCCAACCCTGAATCGACCGACGCCTATCAGGCGTCGGTCGGATGGGACCACGACTTCTCCGACCGCGTTCGCGCCGGAATCGACGTGGGTGCACAGCAATCGGATCGCGACGGCGACACTTACAACGGTTATCTGCTGCGTTTGCGCGCCTCGCGTACCACCGATGTCGGCGTGCTGCGCGCGCGCTTCATGCACTCGCTGCAGCCCAGCGGCTATGGTGACCTGGTGGAATCGGACACCGTCGGTCTCACCTATCAGGTCGCGCTAACGAGTCGCCTGAGCCTGAACATCAACGGCAACGGCTATCGAACGCGTGAATCCTCGAACCAGAGTTCCAATGCCAACAACGACAGGGACTACATAGACGTGGGTCCGGAGTTGACGTATGCGCTGTTCGAGAGCGTTCGTCTGGGTGGTTACTATCGTTACCGATGGGTTGATCGCCAGTCGGAAGGCAGCGGAACCAGCAATGCGGTCGGAATCACTTTGACGTACCAGCCGCTGCGGCGCATCTGATGCATCACAGAACCCGCATCGAGGCGTGTAGAGCATGAGCGAAGTCAACGAGCCGACCGAGTTCGGTGAGTACTGGGCAATTCTCTGGCGCCGGAGGAACTGGTTCATCGGACCGTTTGCGGCGGTTCTCCTCATTGCGCTGGCGCTGGCATTCCTGTTGCCGCCCGTCTATCGATCGGAAGCAACGATTCTGATCGAGCGGCAGTCGATACCGTCCGACGTCATCGAAACCACCGTGACTGGCTATGTGCAGGAGCAGATCGAACAACTGCGCCAGCGCATCAATACGCGCGCGAATCTTTTGAGAATTGCACGGGAATTCAAACTGTATCCGTCCCAGATCGATTCCGATCCGGATGGCGTCTTCCGCGAGGTGGCGGAGAACATCGAAGTACAGATGGTGGATGTGCAGGCGAGCAATCCTGATCAGGGCGGTCAGCGCGTGGCAACCATCGCGTTCACGGTCGCTTACAGCGCGGATACGCCCGAAGCGGCGCAGGCCGTAACCAACGAGCTGGTTCAGTGGTATTTGCGCGAACACAAGGCGGACCGCGAAGAGCGCGCGGCCGATGTGTCCCAGTTCCTCGGCGTCGAAGCGGAAAAGCTGCGCAACGAAATCGCGCAGCGTGAACGCGAACTCGCGACCTTTAAACAGGAAGAGATGCGTCAGCTTCCGGAGCTGATGGACATGAACCTGCGGCTCTACGAAAAGACCGAGCAGGACATCGCCGCCAGCGAAGAGGCAACGCGCGCACTGGAGGAAAAAATCGACGCGATGCAGGCCGAACTGTCGCTGACGCCTGCATATAAAGACGTGGTCGACGACGCCGGGAAACGTATGCTCACCGGCGACGAACGGTTGAGTGCGTTAACCGCGGAATATCTGCGCGCATCGGCACGGTATTCTGCGCAGCATCCGGACATCATTCGTCTGAGCCGGGAGATCCGCTCGCTCGCGAGCCAGACCGGCGCCAGTGCGCGCACGGATGAACTGATGCAGGAACTCACCCGGCTACAGGAGGAGCTACGGCAGACGCGGCAGAAGTACTCGGACGATCATCCGGAAGTCGCCAAGCTCGAGAAAGCGGTCGCCGCGGTCGAGCGCGGCTTTCAGGCGGCACTGGTGCAGGGTGGTGGCAAGCGGAGTGCGCTCGCCGCGCCGCCCGACAATGCGCGCTATGTCACGTTGAAGACGCAACTCGATGCGGCGGTAGCCAACGTCAAGATCGAAAAGCAGAAGCTGGACATGCTCAAAGGCAAGCTCGCGGACTACGAAGC
>JBGSNQ010000156.1:0-5037 GCA_041739525.1 Pseudomonadales bacterium
CATGCCAACGCGATGCGTGATCCGGCGACAACGCCGGCGTTCAACACACTCGCGATCCTGAATCGGGTCCAGAATGAGTAGCGCCGCTCTGCAGAATCTCGGCCGCGGTCTCGGCCGCCTGCTGAGTAAACAGAAGCACGAGCCGGCCCAACTCACTGGACCCGGACGGGAAGCCGGATGGCGGACAATCATCACACCAGGCGATGTGCTGTTGGTCGAAACGTGCTCAAACGTTGCCACTGCGATCAAGTACATTACGCAATCGACGTGGTCGCATGCGGCGCTCTATGTGGGTGATCGCTCCCCCGCTGGTCCGTTGATCGAGGCGGATCTCAGCCAGGGTGTCATCGCCAGCCCCCTCGAAAAGTACAGCGGCTTCAACACTAGAATCTGTCGCCCCGTCGGGCTGAGGGATGATGAACTGGCGCGGGTGCTCGACTTCGCCATCGGCCGTCTCGGCGATCGTTACGATCTGCGCAACATTTTCGACCTGGCCAGGTACCTCATTCCTACGCCCCCCGTGCCCACGCGGTGGCGCCGCCGGCTGCTGACTTTCGGCAGCGGCGAGCCGACCAAGGCGATCTGCTCCAGCCTCATCGCCCAGGCTTTCCAACAGGTGCGCTACCCGATTCTGCCGAGCGCATTGTGGTCGTCGGACAGTCCGGAGGACCAATTGATCCGCTACCAGATCCGCCACTACAGCACGTTTACACCGCGTGATTTCGACTTGTCGCCCTACTTCGACGTCGTGAAGCCGACGGTGCGCACGAGCTTCGACTTCAGAGCGATGGTTTGGGTCGATGTGAACGATACACGGGAAACTCAGGGGGCCTGATCTGAAGCGAATCTCAACCGCGGCATACGCGCGAGCGACTCGGTCACTTCGGGTGTAGTGAAACCATGCAGAGGATTCATCGATGGCCGCATTCGATTATCAGCGTGCTTCGATTCCCATCCGCTCGGACCTTCCCGCCGCCCATCGGCGTTACTGGGATCGACTCGCCAAGCCGGGCACTTGGTGGACGGGTGTCGAGCGTGTCGCCATCGCGCGGGAATCTCGCAATGCGGTTACGTGCGCGTTCTGTGCCGCGCGTCGGGTGGCGCTTTCACCCTACGCGTTCGCCGGCGAGCACGAACACGCTCACGCGCTGCCCACGCGCGTCGTGGACGCGGTGCACCGGATTGTCACGGATCAGGCGCGAATCACGCGCGCCTGGGTGAGCGACAACGCCGCCAATGGACTTTCGAACGAAGCCTATGTCGAGCTTGCTGGCATCGTCGTCGCGGTGCTGAGCATCGACGAATTTCATCGTGCCCTTGGGCTCGAACTCGAACCGTTGCCCGAGCCGATACCGGGAGAACCCTCCGGCTACCGCCCGACCCATCTCGCCCACGACATCGGCTTCGTGCCGACCATTCCGCCGGAGGGCGCGGTCGGGCCTGAGGCTGATCTGTGGCCGGGTGGACGCACGGCGAACGTGCTGCGCGCGCTGACGCTGGTGCCCGATGCGCTGCGCGATTGGCGGCATTTGAGCGCTGCGCAGTATCTCTCGTTCGATGAGATGCGCAATTTCGAGCAGAGCCGTGACCGCTCGTTGAACCGGATGCAGATCGAGCTGGTCGCGGCGCGCGTGTCCGCGATCAACGAATGCTTCTACTGAACCCACGCGCATGCCACGATGCTCCGTGTGAGCACGCAGGTAACTGGGACCGCAGTCGATCTCGGCGCCATCAACGATGCAGAGCGCGCAGCGTTGGACCTCCCGCTTGGCGGTGAGCTGGTGCGGTTTGCCGAAGCGGTGGCGTATCGCGACGCGGATGCGCTGACGCGCACGCGGAAGGCTCTACTCGACGCAGGTGGAGCGCAGGTGCTGGTCGACGCGGCCGGCGTGGCCGCGAACTTTCAGCGCATGGTGCGCATCGCGGACGCGACCGGCATTCCGGTCGACAACATGAGTTCCGATCTGAGCGCGGAGATCCGCTCGCGCCTCAGCCTCGATCAGTTCGCAAGCGCCCGCAACACGCCCGGGGCGTTAAGCTAGGCAAGGATTCCACCACACTTCAATACGGTTGTGAGCGGATCGACTCGAGCAGTGTTCCCACCACCCTGGCCTTGGTTGCGATGTAGGCGGCGGAGTCCAGCTTGATCATCTCGGTGGCGACCTCGTGGCAGCGATCGAACAGTTTGGTCGCGGAGACGGTTTCGTCGAGATAGCCCGCCGCCACCGCGTCATTCGGGCTAAACATCGTCGCCGTGGTCACGCGTGCGCAAGCCGCGGGCGCCAGCCGGTGTCGAGCGAGCGCGAGCGCGAAAGGCGGCAACGTAATTCCGATCGCGACCTCGTTGAGCCCAATGCGCCAATCGCCCTCGATACCTATACGTACGTCCGCACACAACAGTAGAAATGCGCCCATCGGATACGCGTGTCCGGTGCAAGCGGCGACTATGGGCACCGGACACTCCAGCATCTTAACGATCAAGCGAACTCCCGCGTCCATCATTTCACGTAACGCATCCGGCCCACGCCGGAACGCCTTCAGGTCGAAACCCGCCGAAAAAATTCCGGACCGGCCGCTGAGTACGATGACGCGCGCATCTTCGGCGGCGTCGTCCAGGCGAGTCGTCACTTCATCGAGCAAGTCGTGGGACATCACATTCGCCTTGCCATCGTCAATTGTGATCCAGGCCGTTCGATCTCGGACGTCCAAGCGGGTCTGACTCATCACACGAACTCTTTTGAAATAGACCGATTGGTATAATCTTGATGATATAGACCGATTGGTCTATCGTCAATGCACACAATGCGTCAGCAACGATACGGATGCCCAGAATTCCAAAACACCGACGGACCCTTGTGGCAACGGCGATGCGTCTATTCCGCCGACAAGGGTACGCGTCCACCGGGCTGCAACAGATTCTTTCGGAGAGCGGAGTGCCCAAAGGATCTCTGTATCATTACTTCCCCGGCGGAAAGGAAGCTCTCGGCGAGGCGGCGGTTGAAATGGCCGGAGAGCTCATCGCCGAAATGTTGGAAGGTCTTATTGCGAAACACCCCGACGATCCAGCTGCTTTTCTATCTGGATACTGCCGAACGATGGCCAAATGGATGACGGAGTCCGAGTTCGCGTCGGGTTGCCCGATTGCGACCACCGTGCTCGAAACGGTTCCTGCTTCGGAGACAATCACGCGGGCAGCGAACGTTGCACTCGATCGCTGGGTTGGTGTAATCGCTCGCGTCTTTGTCGGCGAGACGCCACAGCGCGCGCGCGGTCGCGCGGAGACAATCGTCGCCGGGATAGAGGGTGCACTCATTCTTGCCCGCATAAGGCGATCACCCCGACCGCTCCTCGATCTCCCCAAGACGCTCGCCGCGACGCTCGACTACTAGGCCGGACTAATTTGGAGTGATCTGCATGGGCGAACGCACGGCGTGCTTCGAGATTGATAATGACGGAGCTGCAAATTTGGCTCTCACTGCGCGAGTAAGTGCCGTTGGTTCGGCTTTTTCGCAGCATCTTTGTCTGATTTTCGCTGCAAACCCATAGCTCGCCTGTCTTGGCAACGACACAACAGGTTCGCAAGCGCGATGCTCGTGAACACTCGAACCGTGTTCGTCGCCGATCCCGAACACCGAACCCTCGCAATCCCCTAAGAAGCACTTTGCCATGTGGACGTCGTGCTTCACCACAGTACCGTGCGGCGGGCTTTCGGTCGCATCCGCCCGCTGAAGCCCGGCCATTGATTAAAACTGCGAAGCCGTCTTGTGGGCTCAGGTTGCCCTGCTGGTGTATTTCGTTCGGTAAGTGTTTCTGACCACTCGAGGGCCGCAGCCGATCGAGTCCGCAACAAGTACGGAAGCGGTCACGGGCCACCACGCCCGATCAACCTGAGAACGCCTGAATGCAGGCAACACCGGGTATCCCTGCTGGGATTAAACCGGTGCAAGACCACACGGGTCATGACCTGCAAGCAGGTCTTGCTAGAACAGAGTTTTCACCTCCTTGGAGAGTGCGGACTATTCCGCGTTATTGAATCAAGCCAGCAGCCAAGTCGCTGCTGGCGACGACGAACATGGGCATTGCACCCGGGGATGAGGACGGATCAGCGATCCGAGTTGACGTAGGATCATAGACCCCGCGCATGAGAGGCCGGCTGGCCTGAACCTGGAAGACGGACAGGAATGTCCGATGTCGATGACGGAGCCGAGCTCCGCGGCAGAATGTGGACCGAAGGTCCGTGAGCAAAGCAGGAGCGAAGCTCCGAGGTCGAAGGAGAACCGAAGGTCGAAGACCCGCGCGATGCCGGAAAGGCCGGTTCGAGATCGCGCTGTACCCTGTTTTGCTCCGCAGAGCCTGGACGGGTCGTCCAGTTGCCACACTTAAGCGCAGTGGCCAGCGACAAAACCGATCGATGGCGAGAGTGTAGGAACACGTCACGTGCGGGTCACTGACATTTCGCGCCGCAGGCCCGCGCGGTTACTGAGACTGCCGCCGGTGTCACTACCCGCTGCGCGGTGTAGTGACACCGGCGCCTACGGAGCGATGCCAGGCTCGCGCCGAGCCTGCGCTCGGCACGATCCCGGCTGTTGAACGTGGCTTCGTCCTTCGGGGCGTTGCGCATCACGATCGGCAGCGAGCGATTACACTGTAATCATTATTCGCGCTGCCGATTGTCGTCGTTGTATTGCGCCGTTGCGTGGGACTGCCCCAGTGTTGTGTGCACGCGGCGGCAGGACGTAGAACACGTCCGGCGTCGCCGCCGCCAAGCATGCGGTGTACTTCGCCCTCAAGACTCGGCGCACGATGTCGATCGCCGTGGTCGCCACCGGCGCGCCGCCGATGAGAACCGCCGCGTTCTGGAGCAAACTACCCCAATTTGGGACCCAGAAATGTTGTGGGCCGAACACGTCCGTCCAGCACTCAAACCGTCGATTCAAGGCCTGGCCGGATTGTCAGTCGAATCGCTAGCTGGCGCGAATCGAACGACTCTTCTCTATGTTTATCAATTAGTTATAAAGCGTTTTGGCGGAGAGAGAG
>JBGSNQ010000162.1:0-3716 GCA_041739525.1 Pseudomonadales bacterium
CGGCGGTCGGCGTGCAGGCGGCACGGCTTGCGGCACGCGGTTTCACGAGCCGCAACGACATACTCGAAACTCCACAAGGCTTTGCCGCCACCCAGGGCCACAGCGCATCGGCCGAACGTTTCGATCGCGCGTTGGCCGAAGCCAGCTACCTGCCGGGCGTCTGCTTCAAATATCACGCCGCCTGCTACATGACGCATTCGTCGATCGAGGCGATACGCGAGTTGGTAGAAACGCATCGCATCTCCGCAGACGACGTAAGCGACGTCGAAATCACCGTGAACGAGGGTCACTTCGGGGTTTGCAACATCCAGGCGCCGAGCACGGGACTCGAAACCAAGTTCAGCTTGCGGCTGACCGCTGCAATGGCACTGAGCGGCAGAGATACGTCCGGTATCGATACCTATACCGATGCACTGCCGAACGCGCCGGAACTCGTCGCGCTGCGAGATCGTGTGCGCGTGGTCGCATGGCCCGACGCGCGCCCTGAAACGCGCGTGCGCATCGGCGTTGGCGATCGCACGTACGAAACCGCAACGAATGTCGGCGTTCCGCTCACCGACCTCGACGCGCAATGGACGAAGCTGATCCGCAAATTCCACGCATTGGTAGATCCCGTGCTCGGCGGAAACAGCGCCGCCCAGCTGGTGGAGACGTGCCGTAATCTCGAACGCGAAACCCATCTCGAGGGCTTCTGGAAATTGATCCGGGGTGCGGCATGAGCGAGCCGGATTTCCGCACCCGGGCAAAGCTGAACGCGAAGGGCAACCGTTTCGAGGACATGACCGAGGGGCGCGTGTTCGAGCACCACTGGGGCCGCACGATCACATCGGGCGACAACGCGGCGTTCACGACGGCGACGTTGTCGTTCTGTCCGCTGTACTTCAACGAGCCGTACGCGCAAGCGCTGGGCCATCCACAGACGGTGGTCAACCCGATGCTCGTATTCAACACCGTGTTCGGCATGAGTGTGGAGGATCTTTCCGAAGGCGGCGGGCCGTTTCTGGGCGTCGATCAGTGCAACTTCCTCCAGCCGGTTTACGTCGGCGACACGCTGATCGCGCGCAGCGTGGTGCTGAACGCGCGCGAATCTAAAGGCCAACAGGGTTACGGCATCGTCACCTGGCATACCACCGGCGCCAATCAGCGCGGCGAAACGGTCATCGAATTCAACAGAACCAATCTCGTGCGCCGACGAGGTACTACGACATGAGTTCGCCGAGCGTAAGCCTGACCGGGTCGCGCAACTACTTCGAAGATTTCGTGCCCGGCGACGTGATGCGGCACGCGCGCGGCAAGACGATGTGCGAACAGGACAACGTCGGCATCACGCTGATGGTGTTGAACACCGCCGAAGGACACTTCAACGAAGACGTGATGCAGCGTTCCGGAATGGGCGGACGCGGCTGGACGCGGCGCCTGCAGTTCGGCGGCGTGACGATCGCGATGGTCATCGGCATGTCGATGCAGGACACGGGCGAGAATGCCCTCGCAGAACTCTCACTCGACAAGATCCGGCTCAAATCGCCGGTGTTCCACGGCGACACCCTTTACGCCTTTACGGAAGTGTTGGCGAAGACGGATGCCGAACGGCCCGATGCCGGCATCGTCACGTTCAAGCATTGGGGTGTGAACCAGAAGGACGAAGTCGTATTCGAAGGCGAGCGGCGGGTGCTGATCAAGCGCCGCAGCCACTTCGCGCGCTGACGCGTCATGAGTTTTCACTGACATGCCCGGCGCGCTCGAAGGTCTCAAGGTCATCGACCTGACGATGATGCTGGCCGGCCCGTTCTGCACGATGCTCCTGGCGGATCAGGGCGCCGACGTGATCAAGGTGGAGCCCGTCGCCGGTGACGGCACACGCAGAATGGGACCCTTTCCGCCGGAGTCCGGTCGCCATACACCGTACGGCGCGTATTTCCAGAGCATCAACCGCGGCAAGCGATCCATCGGCGTCGATCTGAAGAGCCCCGAAGGCAAAGACACGATCCGCCGGCTCGTTCGCACCGCCGACGTACTCGTCGAAAACTATCGCGCCGGCGTGATGGACAAACTCGGGCTCGGTTACGAGTCGCTGCATGAGATCAACCCGAAGCTCGTTTATGCGGCGATCCGCGGTTTCGGCGACCCTCGCACCGGCGAGAGCCCCTACGTGGACTGGCCCGCGTACGACGTCGTTGCGCAGGCCATGGGCGGCATGATGGGAATCACCGGGCCGAAGGGCTCACCTACGAAGATCGGGCCCGGTGTTGGCGATACCCTGCCCGCCGCGCTCACCGCGTTCGGATTGATGGCCGCGGTGTATCGCGCCAACAAAACGGGTGAGGGGCAGTTCGTCGATGTTGCAATGTACGACGCGATTCTGGCGTTCTGCGAACGGATCATTTATCAGTACTCGTACACCGATCAGATTCCCGGCCCCGAAGGCAACGGCCATCCTCTGCTCTGCCCGTTCGGCCTGTTTCCGGTGCGCGATGGCCTGGTGGCGATCGCGTGCCCCATGGACCAGTTCTGGCCGCCGCTCGCCCGCGCGATGGGACGCAACGATCTGGTCGATCACGAGCAGTGGCGAACCAACGAAGCGCGCGTTGCGCACAACGCGGAAGTCGTAACGTTGATCTCGGCATGGACACAAACGCAGACGAAGGCGCAGTTGAAGGCGAGCCTCGGCGGCCAGGTCCCGTTCGGACCGGTACACGACGTCGCCGACATCTTTGCCGACCCGCACGTTCGCGCTCGCGGGATGCTGGCGAGCATCGAACATCCCGGCATCGAACGTGCAGTAAACGTCGCCGGCACGCCGATCAAGATGACCGCGACGCCCGGCGGCGTGCGCACCCGAGCACCGCTGTTGGGCGAGCACACCTCGCAGATCCTCGCGGACCTCGGCTATTCCGCTTCCGAAATTGAATCGATGAAAAGCAATGGAGCCATTTCATGACCTCTCGAGCTCATGTCAATAAAATCCGCCGCGCCCGCCGCTGCCAACTGTCTGTGCCGGGCAGCAGCCGAAAGATGATGGAGAAATCCGCGGCGCTCGATCTCGACCATGTCTTCCTCGATCTCGAAGACGCCGTGGCACCGAGCGCAAAGCCCGCGGCGCGCGGCATGATCGTGGATGCGATCAATTCGCTCGACTGGAAGCCGCGCACGCTCTGCGTGCGGATCAACGACGTGGAAACGCAGTGGTGCCACGACGACATCATCGAAGTGGTCACGGGTGCGGGCGCCAAACTCGACACGATCATGCTGACGAAGGCCAAGAGCGCACACGACGTGATGTTCGTGCACCTGCTGCTCGACCAACTCGAAACCAAGCTGGGGTTGCCGCGGCGCATCGGCATCGAGTGCCTCATCGAAGAAGTCGAAGGCATGATGCACGTCGACGAAATCGCCGCGTGTTCGGACAGGCTCGAGTGCCTGATCTTCGGCATGGGCGACTATTCAGCAAGCCAGCAGATGCAGGTGATGTCGGTCGGCGAATCGGGGCCTTACCCCGGCGACGTTTGGCACTACCCGCGCTACAAGATGACGATCGCCTGTCGCGCGAACGGCATCGACCCGGTCGATGGTCCTTACGCGAACTTCCGCAATCCCGACAGTTACCGGCGCGAAGCGGAACGCGCGCACGCACTCGGCATGGTGGGCAAATGGGCCATTCATCCAAGCCAGGTGGAGATCGCCCAACAGGTGTTCTCGCCCGCGGCCGACGCCATCGC
>JBGSNQ010000185.1:0-39043 GCA_041739525.1 Pseudomonadales bacterium
AGCAGCGCTCGCTGCGGCCGGCGCGCTCGCATTCGTCGATGCGCTCCCCGACGGGGTGGCGACTCGCATTGGTGAAGGTGGTGTGGGTCTGTCGGGCGGCCAGCGGCAGCGGCTCGCGATTGCGCGGGCGCTGATCAAACAACCGCGCTTGTTGTTGCTCGATGAAGCCACCAGCGCGCTCGATGCGCAGAGTGAAGAAGCCATTCGTGCAACCGTGCGTACTCTGCGCGGGCGAACCACGGTGTTGATCATCGCGCATCGCCTGTCGACGGTGATCGAGGCTGATCGCATCATCGTGCTCGAAGGCGGCACAGTGGTCGCGGAGGGCTCGCACGAACAACTACTCAGCACGAGCGCGCTCTATCGCGAGTACGCGCAGATTCAGCTGACGGGGCGCGATGCGCTCGGTGTCGTACATCCGCTGACAGGCGCCGCAGCACGACGTTGATCGCGTCGCGAACGCTGACGCGTTCGAACTGTCGCGCCTAACTCGCTGATAACCGGTTACGTTGATGTCCTGTTATTTACCGCACGTAAGCGTCGCTTTGCGTTTGCCAGACAGTTCCCTTAAGCCGCAAAAGGGGTACACTACCGAACCTTGCGGACGGATAAAAAAGGGAGAGTGATGTGGGACCGTTAAACGGCCTGCGAATCATCGAGCTTGCAGGCATAGGACCTGGCCCGTTCTGCGGCATGATGTTGTCGGATATGGGCGCCGAAGTGATACGGGTCGATCGCCTGACAAGTGCATCGAGTCGACCGAAAGACATCCTCGCACGCAACCGCCGCTCCATCGCTGTCGATCTGAAGAAGCCCGAAGGCGTCGAGGTCGTGTTGCGCCTCTGCCAATCTGCTGCTGGAATTTTCGAAGGTTTCCGCCCCGGCGTTACCGAACGACTCGGCCTCGGTCCTGACGATTGTATGGCGCGTAACCCGAAGCTCGTCTACGGCCGCATGACCGGCTGGGGTCAGGAAGGCCCGATGGCTCAAGCGGCCGGTCACGATATCAACTACATCGGTCTGTCCGGCGCACTTCATGCGATTGGTCGACCGGGTGCAAAGCCGGTTCCGCCCCTCAATCTGGTTGGTGATTTCGGCGGTGGCGGCATGTTGCTCGCGTTCGGCATGGTGTGCGGTCTGCTCGAAGCGCAACGTTCCGGAAAAGGTCAGGTCATCGACGCCGCGATGGTAGATGGTGCCGCAACGCTGATGGCGATGTTCTTCACGTTCCGCGCCACCGGCGGCTTCACCGACAAACGCGGCACGAACCTGCTTGACGGTGGTGCGCATTTTTACGACACGTATGAAACGAGCGACGCCAAACACATCTGCATCGGCTCGATCGAGCCGCAGTTCTATGCGCTGCTGCTCGAAAAGGCGGGCCTCGATCGCGAGAAGTTCAAGCCGCAGATGGACGCCAAGCAGTGGCCCGCTCTGAAGGAAGAACTGACGCGTGTGTTCAAGACGAAAACACAGGCGCAATGGTGCGAGATCATGGAAGGCAGTGACGTGTGCTTCGCACCTGTGCTGTCGATCTTCGAAGCGCCTGACCATCCGCACAATGTGGCGCGCAATAGTTTCGTGAACATCGATGGTGTCGTACAACCGGCCCCGGCGCCTCGCTTCAGCCGTACCAAGCCAGAGATTTCGCATGGTGCCCGGCGTCCTGGCGAGGACTCGTTGTCCGTTTTGAAGGATTGCGGATTCTCCGCGCAGGAGATCAAGTCGCTGCAGACATCAGGCATCGTTCCTGCGGCGTGAATCGAGTGGAACCACGTACTTAACGAGGCAAAAGAATGAGTGTCGAACTACTGGATACCCCGCGGTTTCACGGTTACCGCGTACGACGGCAGATCAACGGCAAGACGTATCAGGAGTACTTCTCGCTGAAAGAAGACGGCAAGCGCATTCGCGGTTCGAAACGCTCGTCGATCAAGAAGCAGGCGGATGCTCGCGACACCGAACTGGCGCGCAGCCAAATGGGCGCGAAAGAGAAGGCAGCACGCGAGGTGTATGTCGACGACAAAGGGCGCGTGCGCGGCATTCTCTTCCGCATGAAGACGGAGAAGAGCGGGACGAAAACACCCGTATTCCAGATCGGCATCATGTCGACGCTCGAATCGAAAATCGTCAACACGACGGTTTCGATCAATCTCCACGGCTTGAACGGCGCATGGGGCAAGGCCGTCGAGTTCTACGCCAAGCACAAGAAGATCAATCGCAAGTCCGCGTCGTACAAGCAGCTGATGAAGGCCAAGCCTTCGAACAGCGACCTGCAGAAACTGATGAAAAGCCGGCCGCGTCGCGGCTGATCACTTGAGGGCCTTGCGCGCGCCGCGCGCAAGCAGCCATGAGCTACGCAAGCGAATATCGTCGGTCGATCGATGACCCCGAGGGTTTCTGGCGCGAACAGGCGCAGGCCATCGAGTGGTTCGATTTTCCGCAAACGATCCTCGACCAGGACCCGAACGGTGCTTCGCGCTGGTTTCGCGGAGGCAAGCTAAACAGTTGCTGGCTCGCACTCGATCGTCATGTCGATAGCGGACGTGGCGATCAGATTGCACTGATCTACGACTCACCCGTCACCGGTACCGTTCGAAAATACACGTTCTCGGAATTGCGCGACTGGGTTGCGCGCGTCGCCGGTGGCTTGGCCGAACTTGGTGTGCGCAAGGGTGACCGCGTCATCGTCTACATGCCGATGGTGCCGGAAGCGGCGGTCGCGATGCTCGCGTGCGCGCGCATCGGCGCTGTCCACTCCGTAGTGTTCGGCGGATTCGCCGCGCCGGAACTCGCCGTTCGGATCGACGACGCGACGCCGAAAGTGGTTCTTTCCGCATCGTGCGGCATCGAGTTCAGCGCGCCGATTCCGTACAAGCCGCTGTTGGACGAAGCGATACGCCTGGCGCACCACAAGCCGACTGCCTGCGTGATTCTGCAACGACCACAGGTGACCGCGTCTCTCGACCCGACGCGCGATCGCGATTGGCGCGAATGGGAAGCGGCGGCAAAACCCGTCGACGCGGTACCGGTCGATGCCACCGATCCGCTCTACATCCTTTATACGTCCGGCACGACCGGCAAGCCGAAGGGCGTGGTGCGCGATAACGGCGGCCATGCGGTGGCACTGAACTACAGCATGCACGCTGTGTATGGCGTCGATGCGGGCGACGTGTTCTGGGCTGCGTCGGACGTCGGCTGGGTCGTTGGACACTCGTACATCGTGTACGGCCCGCTGATCAAGGGCTGCGCGACCATTCTCTACGAAGGCAAACCGGTGCGTACGCCGGACGCCGGCGCCTTTTGGCGCGTGATCGCAGAACACCGCGTGAAGAGTTTCTTCGTCGCGCCGACGGCGTTTCGCGCGATCAAGAAGGAAGACCCCGACGCACGTTTGAAATCCGCACACGACATTTCGTGTCTCGAGTACCTGTTCGTTGCCGGTGAACGGCTCGATCCGCCGACGTATCACTGGCTGAACGACATGCTGCCCATACCCGTGATCGACCACTGGTGGCAGACGGAAACCGGTTGGCCCATGTGCGCGAACATGGCCGGCATAGAGTTGATGGAGACGAAGCCGGGTTCGCCGACGTTGCCGGTACCGGGCTACGACTTGCGCATTCTCGATGACGACGGCGAGCCGGTGGGGCCGAACGTCGAAGGTAACGTTGTAGCTAAGGGGCCGTTGCCGCCCGGCGCGTTGCCCACCGTGTGGGGCGACCATGCGCGGTATGTCGAATCGTATTGGTCCCGATTTCCAGGCTTCTATCTGACGGGCGACGGCGGTTATCTCGACGAAGACGGCTATCTGTACGTCATGGGTCGCATCGACGACGTGATCAATGTCGCCGGCCATCGCCTCTCGACCGGTGCAATGGAAGAGGTCGTTGCGTCGCATCCGGCGGTTGCCGAGTGTGCAGTGATCGGAATCGAAGACACCGATCGCGGCCAGGTACCACTCGGGCTGCTGCTGTTGAAAGACGGCGCGAACATCGACGAAGCGACGCTGCAGACCGAACTGGTTGCGATGGTTCGCCAGTCGATCGGTGCGTTCGCGAATTTCAAGCGCGCGGTCGTGGTCAAGCGTCTGCCGAAGACGCGCTCCGGCAAGATCCTGCGCCAGGTGCTGCGCAAGATGGTCGACAAACGCCCCTTCACGGTTCCGTCCACCATCGACGATCCGGCCATTCTCAAGGAAATCGAAAGTACGCTCCGCTTTCAGCGGATCATGGAATAGCGCCGTCTTTCGGCATCACCTTCAGCAGAATCCACGCGGTGATGAAGGCGCCTAGCGAGAAAACCACTTCGAGAATTCCGAAGAGTTTCATCGGCGAATTCCATTGCCAGACGCCGTGTACGAAATACAGCAGCATCGCGAGGCAAACCAACAGCGGCCCGCGCGAACCGCTGCGTAGCATCGCCGGCGCGATGAGCAGCAGCAGCGATACCTGACCGACGAATACCGCAATCGTGGCGACTGTGCTCGACAGCGGTTCCACGAAGAATCGCTGGATGCCCAACAGGGCAAACAGCGATCCGAGCCAGATCAGCAACGCCATCCGCAGTGCGGTCTGAACGTTCATGCCTGTACGTTCATGGCAGCGGGAACAACCGGTCGGCGATGTCTGCTAACCGCCGTCCTAAGGCGCGCGCCAGATCTCTTTCGGTGGCGTCGATGGCCGCATCGCCGCGACTACCGGAGACATGTGAAGCACCATAGGGCGTTCCACCCAGCACCGTCGCGTTCAGACCCGGTTCGGTATACGGCAGTCCGACGAGCAACATGCCGTGATGCAGCAGCGGCAGCATCATGGTCAGCAGCGTGCTCTCTTGCCCGCCGTGATGGCTGCCGGTGGACGTGAACACCGAGGCGGGCTTGCCGGCGAGTGCGCCGCCGATCCACAGATCTGCGGTTCCGTCGAGGAAGTGCTTCATAGGGGCCGCCATGTTGCCGAATCGTGTGGGGCTGCCGAGTGCGAGCGCGCGACATTCCGCGAGGTCCGCCTTCGTGCAGTAGATCGCGCCCTCGGCAGGAATCGGCGGCGCGGTTTTCTCCGTCGTCGATGCAACGGCGGGTACGGTGCGCAAGCGCGGCTCGAAACGGCCGTGTGCAGAAACGCCGTGTGCAATGCACTCGGCCAATGCGGCAGTGGAGCCCTGTCGGCTGTAGTACAGGATCAGAATGTGGTCGGACACTGCCGCGCTCGCTGTTGCTCGAACCGTGAGTGCTCGTAACGGAGCTCAGATGATCTGCAGGACATTTTCAGGGGGCCCGCCGATGATGGCGCGTCCGTTTGCTTCGACGATCGGGCGCTCGATGAGCACTGGATGGCTAACCATCGCGGCGATCAGTTCGTCGTCGGTGCGCGTAGCATCGTCGAGCTGCAATTCGGCGTACGGGGCTTCGTGCGTTCGCATCAACTGACGCGGACGCATCGACAGCAATTTCAGTAAACGCGTCAGCGTTGCCGCATCTGGTGGCGTGTCTAGGTATTGCACGACGCGCGGGGTGATTCCCCGTGTGCCGAGCAAGGCGAGCGTCTGACGCGACTTCGAACAACGCGGATTGTGGTAAATCGTGACTTCGCCCATTGGCGCGTGACTCTATAATGCCCGGCAAGCGCGGTATTGTAGCCGCATCGGGATGCGTCGTTCGATGCTCGCCAACGTCCTTGTTGAGTTTCGCTGGTTCGCCAGACAGATCGTTGCTCAGTTCGGCGCGCACGGTCTGCTGAACAGTGCTGCGTCGCTGACCTATACCACTTTGTTCGCCGTCGTTCCGCTGATGACGGTCTCCTACACGATCCTGTCGATGTTTCCGGACTTCTCGACCATGGGGAAGCAGATCCAGGCATTCGTATTCGAGAACTTCGTACCGGAGAGCTCGGCCATAGTTCAGGAGCGGCTCGAGGATTTTTCGCACCAGGCACGCGACCTGACGATTGCGGGTTTCGCGTTTCTTCTGGTGACTGCATTCATGATGCTCGTGACGATGGAGCAGGCCTTCAACGAAATCTGGCAGGTGGCCGAGCCGCGGCGGGGAATGCAGCGCTTTCTCGTGTACTGGGGCGTGTTGACCTGCGGTCCGCCGTTGGTGGTTGCTGGATTGCTCGTCAGCTCTTACCTGATCTCGCAGCCGCTGATCAGCAATCCCGACACGGTGATCGCGCGTCAGGCAGTGCTCGGTTGGCTACCCGTTCTGTTCAGCTCGATCGGCTTCACCGTGCTGTTCTTCGGTGTACCGAATTGCCGCGTCCGCTTTCGCGATGCGCTCGCCGGGGGGGTGCTGACGACGTTGTTCTTCGAAGCGGCAAAGCGGCTCTTCACTACCATCGTTGCCAACTCGAACATGCAACTCGTTTACGGCACGTTCGCGGCGGTGCCGCTGTTCCTCACGTGGCTGTACCTCGTTTGGGTACTCATCCTCTCGGGTGCGATCGTGGTGCGCACATTGGGAATCGAACGCGACGACGCCGTGAGCGATGGTGCACCGATGCTGGTGCAGTGCATTCGGCTTTTGGCGTTCCTGCGCCGCGCGCATCTGCGGGGTCAGGCGGTCACTCGCACAGATCTGAACGATGCGGTGAAACTGTCAGGAACGGAACGCGATGAGGTATTGGCCGTTTTGGGAGAGTTCAAGCTGGTGACGAGCGGAAGTGGGAATCAGCTGCTGCTCAGCCGCGATCTGCGCGGCATCTCGCTACTCGAGCTCTATCGGCGCTTGCCGAGCGGACTCGACCCCGAGAAGCTCGCCAACGTTCGCGATATGCCGCGGCTGATCGAACCGTTGCTCGATCATGCGCGGTACGGAGCGGCACACCTCGACATCGATCTCGATTGGATTCTCGGAGAAGGGGAAGAGACTCATACATGAAAGTGGCGCACCTGGTCTTGTTGACGCTGACTCTGGCGATAGGCAGCTGTACACCCGTCGATTTCGAATACGCCGATGGAACGAATGGGCGTTATTCGGACTGGCGCGGACACTGGGTGTTCATCAACTATTGGGCGGAGTGGTGCGCGCCCTGTCGGTACGAAATTCCCCAACTCAACGCACTCAACAACGCCGAGCCCGCCAACGACGTGCGCGTGATCGGAGTGAACTACGACGGCATCGACGGTGAGGCACTGCGCGCGCTCATGCAGCGAATGGGCGTCGAATTTCCCGTGATGACGCAAGATCCGCGCGAGAGGTTCGGTTACCAATTGCCCGTTGTGTTGCCGACCACGGTGGTAATCGATCCGAAAGGAGAAGTGTCGGCCACTCTGGTCGGTCCGCAAACGGAGGAGACGTTGCGGGCAGTGATCAGAGTCAGTGCCGCGCCGACTTGACGGCGTTGCACGCCGCGAGGCCGTAGGCCCTGCATCCGGCCTGCAGCTTGGGAAGGTCGGAAGTCATCTGCGTTTGCCAGCGCGCGCGGTAGGCGTACACGACGAGTTCCGGATAGTTCAACCTTCCCCGGCTGCCGTTGTAACGCGCCAGCGCATCAATGAGATCGCCGCGCGCTTCCGTCAGATACTGGGCGAGGATGGCAGTTCCGTAGCGCACGTTCGTTTCGATCTGCGTCAGGTTGTCCTGTGGCCGGCCGATCTCCCTGCGCCAGAACGGCATCACCTGCATCAAACCCTGCGCGCCAGCGCTCGACACGGCGAAGCGGTCGAAGCGGCTTTCAACCTGCATCACGGCCATCACCAGATCCGGATCCATGTCGTGCCGGTTCGCTTCGCGATAAACGGTGCGGAGAATCAGCTCCCGCTCGTCGTTGTTGGTCACGTAGCGCGCGAGCTTCGGCACCGAACTCAACAGCCAGACCTGAGCGTCGAAGTGATCACCGTGGTCCGAGTCGTCAGACATGCTTCGCGCGAGTGCGGCGATCACCAGCGGGTCGATCGGCTGTGCCGCGGGGGCAGCAGCGGTCGCGACCAAGGGCAGATGGAGTGCGAAAAAGAGGGCAGCGCAGCGCCATAACGACTTTGGCAGGCTGCGAGTGACGGTGTGTGGTTCGATGCGGCTGCGTTCAATCATCCAGCGATGGCGGCGCGCACGTGGGCCGTGACGGTGTCGACGTTGATCGCGAGCGTATCAGCAGACCGACGCGTTCGATACTCGACCTGGCCGGCTTTGAGATTCCGTTCACCGATCACTATGCGATGCGGTATCCCGATCAGGTCCGCGTCGGCGAATTTGACGCCGGGACGTTCGTCGCGGTCGTCCAGCAGTGTTTCGATGCCGAGGCCCTGGAACTCGGCGAGCAGGCGATCCGCTGTCGTACGAACGCCGTCCGATTTGGCGTAGTTCAGCGCAACGATGTGCACGGTGAACGGCGCAACCGGTTGCGGCCAGATGATTCCGTCGGCGTCGTGGCATTGCTCGATGATGGCGCCAACGAGCCGGGTTACGCCCATGCCGTAGCAACCCATGATCAGCGTCTTGTTGGTGCCGTCCTGATCGAGCACCTTCGCGTTTAGCGATTCGCTGTATTTACGGCCCAGCTGGAAGATGTGCCCCACCTCGATGCCACGCGTGATCGACAGGTTGCCTTTGCCATCGGGCGAAGGGTCGCCTTCCACCACGTTGCGCAGATCTACGACGCGATCGTCTGCCACCTTCGCGTCGCGTCCCCAGTTCGCGCCCCGAAAATGGAAGCCGTCATCGTTCGCGCCGCAAACGAAGTCGATCGCCGCGCGTGCACTGCGGTCGACGTAAGTCGGCATCGACAAACCGATCGGTCCGAGCGAGCCGATACCACACGCAGTGCTTGAGCGAATTACCGCATCCGTTGCGAACGCCAGCGGTGACGCAACGCCCGCCAGCTTCTGCGCTTTGATTTCGTTCAGTTCGTGATCGCCGCGCAGCACCAGTGCAACCGGACCATCCGTGCCGACAACGATCAACGTCTTCAGCGTTTGCGTAACGGGCACCTTCATGAACTCCACGATCTGCTCGATCGTGTGCTGGCCGGGTGTCGCGACTTTTTCGAACTGTGCCGCCGGTTTGGTGGATGAAGGCGGCGGCGCCAACGCTTCGGCCTTCTCTACGTTCGCTGCGTATTCGCTCGCGTCGCTGAATGCGATGCGATCCTCGCCACTGGTCGCGAGCACCTGGAACTCGTGCGACATGCTGCCGCCGATGTTGCCGGTGTCGGCGAGTACCGCGCGAAAATCGAGTTGCATGCGCGACAGGATTCTTCCGTAGCACGCATACATCTCGGCGTACGTTGCGTCGAACGATTCCTGATCGAGGTGGAACGAATAGCCGTCCTTCATCGTGAATTCGCGCGCGCGCATCACGCCGAAACGCGGCCGGATCTCGTCGCGAAACTTCAGGTTGATCTGATACAGATTGCAGGGCAGCTGCTTGTAGCTCTGCACTTCGCGGCGAACGATGTCGGTGATCACCTCTTCGTGCGTCGGGCCGAGACAGAAATCGCGCGCGTGGCGATCCTGCAGGCGCAGCATCTCGGGTCCCATCTGTTCCCAACGTTTCGATTCCTGCCACAACTCGGCCGGCTGAACGAACGGCATCAACACTTCCTGCGCTCCGCTTCGATCCATTTCTTCGCGGATGATCGCCTCGACCTTGCGCAAGACCCGCAAACCGAGCGGTAGCCACGTATACATGCCGGCGGCGAGTCTGCGAATCAGCCCCGCGCGCAGCATGAAGCGATGGCTGGGTATGTCGGCATCCGCCGGTGTTTCTTTCAGTGTGGGAATCAGCAACTGACTCGCGCGCATGTCTCTAATGGTCCTGAACGGCTGGCGGCATTCTATCGGTCCGCGGGCAGTTCGCGTTCTACGAATCGAAAAACGGTCAAAAAAAAGGGCCGTTTACCGGCCCTTTCAATCGGAGTGCGTCGACGATCAGCCGACCATTTCCTTGAGGCGCTTCAACGCAGCAACGCGGACGCGAATCGATGCCGGCTTCGCCGGGATCATGATTTCTGCACCCGTTGCCGGGTTGCGGCCGAGACGTTTCTTCGTTGCAGGACGTTTCACTGCGCGCACTTTCAGCAGGCCCGGCAGGGTGAATTCGCCCACGCCTTTCTTGCTGATGTGACGCTTGATCAGCGCTTCCAGCTCTTCGATGACCGAGTCGACCTGTTTGCGCGTCAGTGAGGTGGCGCTGGCGATCTCGTTCAGGATGCCGGTCTTCGTCATCTTTTGCGTGACTGGACCCTTTGAGGCTTTTGGAGCGGCTTTCTTGGCGGCGGATTTCTTGACGGACTTGCGGGCGGCGGCTTTACGGATTGCCTTGCGTTTCGCAGGGGCTTTCTTCTTCTTTGCGGGCGCTTTTTTCTTTGCAGGTGCTTTCTTCTTAGCAGGAGCCTTTTTCTTTGCCATTCGAATTCCCTTATCTAGTTGCAGTCGGGGCTGATTGAATCGGCGCGACTACGCGACGGACATCCAACCCATCACTTATGAGGATCCTTAGCGAAAACAGCGTTAATCGGCTCCCCAATGAGCGCGCTTTATACTGCATTCATTTATACCTAGCAAGGAACGACACGGCTTTTTTCAATGTTTTCGCGGGCTTTTTTCATTATCCTATGCGCCGCTCGATAGTTGCCGGCGCTAACGATACGTTTCTTTCGACTTGCACCGATTGCGCCGGACCTGATTTTTCATTGGTAAAACGCTTGCTGCGTTTGATGAGTCATCGAAGGGTTTTTGAATATGCCGATTTACGAATACCAATGCGAGGGCTGCGAATACGAATTCGAATCGCTGCAGAGAATGAGCGAACCGCCACTCACGCAGTGTCCTTCGTGTGGAAAAGACCTTCTGAAGAAGAAGATCTCTGCAGTTGCGTTCCGCTTGAAGGGTGGCGGTTGGTACGAGACCGATTTCAAATCCGGCGATAAGAAGAACGTCGCGAGCAGCAGCGATTCAGGCGGCGAATCGACCTCGAGCAGCGCGTCGAACAAGTCCGAGAAGAGCGATAGCAAGTCGAGCAACTCCGATAGTGCGAGCAGCACATCCGGGAGTTCGACGAAGTCGTCGAGCGATGCCGGTGAGAAGAGCGCCGGGAAGAGCACCAAGAACGTCGCCAAGAACGGATCGCCCAAAAGCGCGCCGAAGAGCGAAACCAAATCGAAGGGCAGCAGCGACAAGTCCTCCAAGACCTGACGCGCGAGACCATTTCCCCAACGCATTCATTGGCCGAGCGCAGCGGCCGGCCTCTCACTTGTGATAGGCTGCCGCCCCGCGCGACTTTCCCCTAGGACGTTTTCAAATGCGCAGTCACTATTGTGGCGAACTCGACGCATCGCATGTCGATCGTGAAGTAGAGCTTTGTGGTTGGGTCCATCGACGTCGCGATCACGGCGGCGTGATCTTCCTCGATGTCCGCGATCGCAGCGGCATCTTGCAGGTCGTCTACGACCCCGATGTCAAAGACAGTTTCGCAACCGCCGACAAAGTCAGAAACGAATACGTGTTGCGCATCACCGGACGTGTGCGGTTGCGACCGAGTGGCACGGTGAATCCGGACATGAAAACCGGCCAGATCGAAGTGTTGGGCCGCACGCTCGAGATTCTGAACGCTTCGTTGACGCCGCCATTCCAGCTGGACGACTACTCCGATGCCGGCGAAGACATTCGTCTGCGCTATCGCTATCTGGATCTGCGCCGCCCCGAAATGCAGCATCGGTTGCGGATGCGCGCGACGATTCTCTCGTCCGTGCGGCGTTATCTGGAAACGGCCGGCTACACCGAGATCGAAACGCCGATTCTCACGCGCGCAACGCCGGAAGGCGCACGCGACTATCTCGTGCCCAGTCGAACCCACCCCGGTCAGTTCTTTGCATTGCCGCAGTCGCCACAGGTGTTCAAGCAGCTGCTGATGATGTCGGGAATGGACAAGTACTATCAGATCGCGCGCTGTTTCCGCGACGAGGACCTGCGTGCAGACCGGCAACCGGAGTTCACGCAGATCGACATCGAGGCATCGTTCGTCGACGAGCGGGACATCATGGCGCTGACCGAAGGCATGGTGCGCAGTCTGTTTGCCGAGGTGCTGCGCATCGAGTTGCCGAAGTTCCCCACGCTGACGTTCGATGAAGCCATGCGGCGTTACGCAAGCGACAAACCGGACCTGCGCAACCCGCTCGAACTGGTCGACATCGGCGACCTGGTCAAATCGGTGGAGTTCAAAGTTTTCAACGCGCCCGCCAACGATCCGAAGGGGCGGGTGGCCGCACTGCGCGCGCCCGGTGCAGGACGGTTGTCGCGTAAGGAACTCGATGGATACGCGGACTTCGTTGCCCGGTACGGCGCGAAAGGGCTCGCCTATATAAAGGTGAACGAGCGCGGTACCGGTGTGGCCGGCCTGCAATCGCCGATTTTGAAGTTCCTGCCGGAGCCGGTCATCGAGGCCGTGCTCGATCGAGTGCAAGCGGTCGCGGGCGACGTGGTGTTCTTCGGTGCCGATCAGGCCGCCATCGTCAACGGAGCGCTCGGTGCACTGCGTAATCAGCTCGGGGCAGACCTCGGCCTCATTGAAGACCGTTGGGCGCCGTGCTGGATCGTCGATTGGCCGATGTTCGAACGCGGCAAGGAAGGTCGCCTCGAAGCGATGCACCATCCGTTCACGAGTCCCGCGTGCAGCGTCGAAGAACTGCTCGCGAATCCGGAGGCCGCGCACGCACGCGCGTACGACGTCGTGCTGAATGGTTACGAACTCGGCGGCGGTTCGATCCGGATGCATCGCAACGAGATGCAGAAAGCGGTGTTCGAATCGCTGCAGCTGGGGCAGGAGGCCGAATCGCGTTTCGGATTCCTGCTCGACGCGCTGAAGTACGGTTGTCCGCCGCACGGCGGCATCGCGCTTGGTGTCGATCGGCTCGTCATGCTCATGGTCGGTGCCGGCGCAATTCGCGATGTCATCGCATTTCCGAAAACGCAGACCGCGGCGTGTCCGCTCACGGCGGCGCCGACCGCGGTGGACGAACATCAGCTTCGCGAGCTGCACATTCGCCTGCGATAAGGTGCCGCGAAGGTGACGCGCATTCTCGGCATCGATCCGGGATCGCGTGTCACCGGTTACGGCGTCATCGAAGTGCGCCGCGGCAAATCCGTTTACATTGCGAGCGGCTGCATACGCACCACGAGCGTCGATGTGCCGTCGCGTCTCGGCGAGATTTACGCGGGCGTCGCTGCGTTGGTTCGCGAGCTTGCACCCGATGCCGTTGCAATCGAACAGGTGTTCATGGCGCGCAACGCGAGCTCGGCGTTGAAGCTCGGGCAAGCGCGCGGTGCTGCGCTGGCCGCTGTCGTTACTGTCGGATTGCCGGTGTCGGAGTACGCCGCGCGGCGCGTCAAACAAGCCGTGACCGGAACCGGCGGCGCAACGAAATATCAGGTACAACACATGGTGTGTCGTTTACTCAATCTTAACGCTTCGCCCTCGGCAGACGCGGCCGATGCGCTTGCCATTGCCATTTGCCACATCAATACTCACGGCACGCGTAGCGTCGGCTGACAAGGATGATCGGGCGAATTCGAGGCACATTGATCTCGCTGGACGAATACACCGTGTTGGTGGACGTCGCGGGAATCGGATACGAACTGGATGTCACCGCGAACACGCTGAGCGCGCTGCCTGGAGTTGGCCAAGACGTCGTTCTGTTCACACACATGAGCGTTCGAGAGGACGCACACTCCTTGTACGGATTCGAAACTCGCGGCGAACGCGATCTATTCCGCACGCTGATCAAGATCAGCGGTGTCGGTCCGAAGCTCGCACTGAATCTCCTGTCTGGCATGGACGTGGTCGATCTCGCGCGTTGCATCCGCGACTCAGACGTCGCGCGTCTGGTGAAACTGCCCGGCGTCGGTCGCAAAACCGCGGAACGGCTCGTCGTCGAACTGAAAGACCGCATCGAACGCCTCGTGCTGATTCCGGAAATCACGCGGCCGAAAGTGGCAGATGCGGCGCGACACGTGATCGAAGAGGCCGAACGGGCACTGATCAAGCTCGGTTACCGGCCTGCAGAAGCGAGCCGCGCGATCGGCAGCGCTTACGTGCAGGGGCAGTCGACGGAAGAGGTCGTGCGCATCGCGCTCAAGCGAATGATCGGGCAGGAAGCATGACGAGCCCGTGTCCTGCGGTGCATTCATGACGATCGAGCCCGACCGCATCGTTTCCGGTCGCGATCCCGGCGATGAAGTCGCCCTCGATCGCGCGCTGCGACCGACCACACTCGCCGGATACATCGGTCAGTCGGTGGTCAAAGAGCAGATGTCGGTATTCATCGAAGCCGCGCGTCGTCGCCGCGAACCGCTCGATCACACGCTGATCTTCGGGCCGCCCGGTCTCGGCAAGACGACGCTCGCGCACATCATCGCGAACGAGATGTCCGGCGCGTTGAAGAGCACTTCCGGTCCCGTGTTGGAGAAAGCCGGCGATCTGGCAGCGCTGCTCACGAATCTCGACGTCGGCGACGTGCTGTTCATCGACGAGATTCACCGTCTGAGTCCGGTCGTCGAAGAAATTCTGTATCCGGCGATGGAGGACTTTCAGATCGACATCGTCATCGGCGAAGGTCCCGCCGCGCGATCGATCAAGCTCGACGTTCCACCGTTCACGCTCGTCGGTGCGACGACGCGCGCAGGTCTTCTGACGTCACCGCTGCGCGACCGCTTCGGCATCGTCCAGCGTCTCGAGTTCTACACCGTCGGCGAGCTGACCCAGATTGCGATGCGGTCGGCGGAAAAATTGGGTGTGCGTCTCGAACATGACGGCGCCGTTGCGGTGGCGGGACGATCGCGCGGCACCCCGCGAATCGCGAATCGATTGTTGCGGCGTGTACGGGACTTTGCGGAAGTGCGCAGTGACGGGCGTGTCACCGCGAGCATCGCGAATCAGGCGCTCGATATGCTGAGCGTCGACGCGGAGGGGTTCGACACGATGGACCGGCGTCTATTGCTGACCATTCTCGAGAAATTCGGCGGCGGTCCGGTGGGTCTCGATTCGCTGTCGGCCGCGATCAGCGAAGAGCGCGACACCATCGAAGACGTGCTCGAGCCGTTCCTGATTCAGCAAGGATTCATCATGCGGACGCCGCGCGGCCGCATCGTAACGGAGAAGGCTTACCACCATTTCGGCTTGCCGCGCCCTGCGCCGCGCGGTGCCGACATGTCGCAGGTGAGTCTCGACATCGGCCCATCGTAAGAACAAGAGGACGCGAGATTGACCGAACCTTTGTCGATCCTTCAGCTGGTACTTAATGCCAGCGTGCTGGTGCAGATCGTGATGCTGCTGCTGTTGTTTGCGTCGCTCACGTCGTGGGTGATGATTTTCCAACGCATGTTCGCGCTGAAGCGGGTGCAGAAATCCATCGATTCGTTCGAGGAGTACTTCTGGTCCGGCATCGACTTGCGCCAGCTCTACGATGAGCTCGAACGGCAGGATCACGAACTCAGCGGAATGGAGACGATGTTCGTCGCCGGCTTCAAGGAATACAGCCGATTGTCCGAACAGGACGCCGACGCCGATGCGGTGATGCAGGGTGTCCAACGCGCCACGCGCGTAGCACTCGTGCGTGAAGAAGAGAAGCTCGAAACCAATCTGCCGTTTCTCGCCACGGTGGGTTCTACAAGCCCCTATGTTGGTCTGTTCGGCACGGTGTGGGGCATCATGAATTCGTTCCGCAGCCTCGCGAACATGAGCCAGGCAACGCTCGCGTCCGTTGCTCCCGGAATATCCGAAGCACTCGTCGCCACCGCGATGGGTCTGTTCGCCGCGATACCGGCGGTGATCGGTTACAACCGTTTTTCGGCGCGCGCTGAGGTACTGATGACGCGCTACGAAACGTTCACCGAAGAGCTGACGAGCATCCTCTACCGCGCAGTACACACCAGGAAATGAGCGCACAGCGCCCCAATCGGCGAAAGCCGATGTCGGAAATCAACGTCGTGCCGTACATCGACGTGATGCTCGTGCTGCTGGTTATTTTTATGGTGACCGCGCCGATCCTGACGCAAGGCGTGCAGGTGGATCTGCCTAAGGCGCCGTCGGAACCCGTTTCGGAACATCAGGAGGATCCGTTCGTAGTAACGATGCGGCAGGACGGCGCGTTGTTCGTGAACCTCGGTGTGCGTAAAGCCGCCGACACCGGTACGCGCGTGACGATCTTCTCGCTCGAAGAACAGGCCGCGAAGATTCTCAGCGCGCGACCCGATGCCCCCGTATACGTGCGTGCCGATCACCGGCTCGACTACGGTCAGGTCGTTCGTGTGATGACGGTGTTGCAAAAAGCCGGCGCAAAAAGCGTCGGCCTGATCACGGACCCGCCGGACGTCGGCTAGGCAATGGATGCCACGGCTCGCAGCTCTCACAACTACGGTGCGTCGTTCGTGCTCGCGGTACTCGTGCACATGCTCGTTGCGTCGATGCTGTGGATGAACTGGGTGCCGACGCAGAAGGACTCGTTGCTGGTGCGGCCGAACATCGTGAAGGCCGAACTCATCGTGATGGACGCGCCCAAGCCGAAGGCAACGCCGAAGCCCGCACAGATGGCACCGCCCGTCGAAGCGAATCCGAAGCCGCAGCCCAAACCGGAACCGAAACCCGAGCCCAAGCTGGAGAAGCCGAAGCCTGCACCGAAGCCGGAACCGAAGCCAAAGCCGGATGCCGCGAAAGAAGCCGCGGCAAAGGCGGCCGCCGAAAAGAAGAAAAAACTCGACAGCCTCGCCGACGCGTCGTTCAGCAACGCGATGGCGCGCGAAACCGAAGTGATGTCTTCGGACAAAGAAGAGCAGGCCGCACAAACGTATGCGCAAGGCATCTATCAGTTGATCGTGACGAACTGGTCGCGGCCGCCGTCGGCGCGCAACGGCATGCAGACGAAGCTGCTCGTCGAACTCGTGCCCACCGGCGACGTCGTCAACGTCACGATCACGTCGTCGAGCGGCAACGAAGCGTTCGACCGGTCCGCCGAGCAGGCGGTGCGGAAGGTCGGCAAATTCGACGTTCCGAAAGACTCCAAACTCTTCGAGAAATACTTCCGCCGGTTCCCGGTGCTGTTCAACCCAGAGGACTTGTTACGTTGAAGAACCGAATCCTGGCTGCTTTGGCGGCGTTACTGTTGGCGTCGCCGCTCGCTGCGGAGATCACGATCCAGATCGACCGTGGTTATGACAATCCGAAGAAGATCGGCGTGGTGCCGTTCGGCGTGGGCACCGGTGTGCAAGGTGTCGAGAATCCCTCCTCGATCATCGCGTTCGACCTGGCGCGCAGCGGCCAGTTCTCTCCGACGCCGCCCGAAAACATGCTGAGCACACCCACGCAGCCAAAGGACGTGTTGTTCCGCGATTGGCGCGTGTTGGGTGTGGAGTACGTCGTAATCGGGCGCACCGAAGTGGCAGCGAACGGCAACCTGGCCGTCTCGTACTACTTGTTCGACGTACTGAATGAGCGACAACTCGCCAACGAGACGTTCACGGCGCCGCCGACTGCGCTGCGCGACATGGCGCACCTGGTGTCCGACGCGGTGTACGAGAAGCTGACCGGGATTCCCGGCGCGTTCTCCACGCGCATCGTCTATGTGCTGGCGCGCAACCTCGGCACGAAAGACGTGAAATTCAATCTCGAGATGGCCGACGCCGACGGTGCGCGGCCGCGCACGCTGCTCGAGAGCCGTGAGCCGATTCTCTCGGCGACTTGGTCGCCGGATGGAAAGAAGGTGGCGTACGTGTCGTTCGAAGGCGGCAAGCCATCGATCATCCTGCAGGAGATTGCCACCGGTCAACGCTCGAAAATCACGGATTTTCCAGGTCTGAACAGTGCGCCCGCGTTTTCGCCTGACGGCAGACAGCTGGCGCTGGTGTTGTCGCGCGACGGCGATCCGGAGATCTACACGATGAACATCGCGACGCGCGAGTTGAAACGGATCACGCGACAACGGGGCATCGATACGGAGCCGAGTTGGACCGCCGATGGAAAGAGCCTGATCTTCACCTCCGATCGCGGTGGCAAACCGCAGATCTATCAGATCGCACTCGCCACCGGCATGACCCAACGATTGACGTTCGAAGGCGACTACAACGCGCGTGGCCGAATGCTGCCCGACGGCAAACATCTCGTTTTCGTACACCGCAACGATGGCGTGTTTCACATCGCGGTGATGGACCTGCAGCGCGGTCGTTTGATGGTGCTGACATCGACGTCGCTCGATGAATCGCCGTCGATTGCGCCTAACGGCACGATGCTAATCTATGCGACTCAAGATCGAGGCCGCGGTATACTCGCCGTCGTTTCGATCGACGGCAGTGTGAAGTACCGATTGCCGTCGTCAGTCGGAGACGTCAGAGAACCGGCATGGTCCCCCTTCCTGAATCGCACCCGCAGCTAGTGTCGTGACGCTCGTGTCGTACCGCGATTTCGAAAACACCCAGATTCACTTGGCCCGTTAGCGGCAGATTAGGAGATATATGAAAATGCAACACCACTGGTTCCGTCACCTGTCGGTCATCGCGTTCGCGCTGGTAATGGCCGCGTGCTCGAGCTCCGGAAAGAAGGACCAGCATCCGGAACCGCTGCCGGGCAGCGAGCAGCCGGGCGTTACCGCGCCGGCACAGTCCGACTCCGAGATCGGCCGTTCCGTCGATGCCAGTGGCAATCCGATCAACCCGCAAACCGGCGTAGCGCTGACGCGCGTGTTCTACTTCGACTACGACAAAGCGACGCTGCAGCCTGAATCACTGGCAATTCTCGAACAACACGCTGCGTTTCTGCGCAACAACCCCGAACGCCGCGTAACGGTCGACGGTTTTACCGACGAACGCGGTACCCGTGAGTACAACCTCGCGCTCGGTGAACGCCGTGCCGATGCGGTCGCAACCTTCCTCGTATCGCAAGGCGTGCGCCGATCGCAGATCGATGTCGTCAGCTACGGCGAAGAGCGGCCGGCCGATCCGGGACATAGCGAAGCCGCGTGGGCGAAGAACCGGCGCGCAGAACTCGTTTACCACTGACCCGTCCTGCTGTGATGACGCGACTCGCATCTCTCACCTCGATCTGCGTAGCGCTCGCTGCGCAGATCGTGGTTGCGCAGTTTGCTGCGGCGGCCGCGCCGGTGGTCGAGTCGCAAGGCAGTAGTCCATCTTCGTCGTCACAATCGAGTTCGACGTCGTCGATGTCGTCATCCGGAAGCGGCGTGCGTGCGTATGGTGCCGATCAGGTGCAGATCGTCTCGAGCGAACCACCGCGAACGAGTTCACCTCCCCCCAGTAGTCCGGTTAGCGCGTCCGGTGCAACCGCTACGAGCGGCAGTTCGATGTTTCAGCAGTTCCAGCAGGTGCAGGACGACGTGGCCGAGTTGCGCGGCATCGTCGAAGAGCAAAGCCATCAGATCGAACAGTTGAAAGCGCAGCAGAAGGAGCAATACCTCGACATCGATCGCAGGCTGTCGGCGCTCCAGGGACAACCAGCAAGTGGAGGCGCGGGTCCGACGAGTGGCGGCGGTCCGACCAGTTCAGGTCCGACAGGTCCCATGGACACCGGACCCACTGCGGCGAGCAGCAACGCGGAACAGGATGCGTACACCGCGGCGTACAACTCGGCGAAGTCGAACCGGTTTTCCGAGGCGATTGCCGCATTCAACCAGTTGCTTGTGATGTATCCGAAGGGCAAATACGCCGGCAATTCCTACTACTGGCTGGGCGAACTGTATCTGAAGCTACCTGAACCGGCGCTCGAAAAGTCGCGTCAATCGTTCGCACAGGTGGTCAATCAATTCAAAGACAATGCTCACGTCAGCGAAGCGATGTTCAAACTGGGCGTCGTCTACGATCGCCTCGGCGACAAAACGAAGGCGCTGGAATATCTGAAGCGCGTTCAGGCCGAGTATCCCGG
The DNA here is from genome assembly GCA_041739525.1 of Pseudomonadales bacterium. GTDB lineage: Bacteria > Pseudomonadota > Gammaproteobacteria > Pseudomonadales > Azotimanducaceae > DATJGR01. The sequence goes on from JBGSNQ010000185.1 coordinate 19,859, forward strand.
CACACCGGGTGCGAAGCTGGCACAAACGTACGCCGCAGAACTGCACTAGCAGACCGTCACTAGCAGAAAGGCGCAGGTGTCACCCATGGTGACCGTAGCTTCCGAAATCACACCACGACTTCGCATCACCGAGATCTTCCACTCGCTGCAGGGTGAAACCAGCACGGTGGGGCTGCCAACGGTTTTTGTGAGGCTCACCGGGTGCCCGTTGCGTTGCCAGTATTGCGATACCGCATACGCGTTCAATGGCGGCGAGATGATCGGCCTGCCTGCAGTGCTCGAGCAGGTGGCTTCGTACGATGCACGCTACGTTACCGTTACCGGCGGCGAACCACTGGCGCAGCCGGCGTGTCTACCGCTGCTGAAGGCGCTGTGCGATGCGGGCTACGACACCTCACTCGAGACCTCCGGTGCGCTCGATATCGGCGGCATCGACTCACGCGTTGCACGAATCGTCGATCTGAAGACGCCGGGTTCCAAGGAATCGCATCGGAATCGTTGGGAGAACATCGAGCTGCTGACGCAACGTGATCAGGTCAAATTCGTGATCTGTGACGCCAACGATTACAACTGGTCGCGCGACGTTACCGAGAAGTACGATCTGCCGGCGCGCGTGAGTGAAGTGCTGTTTTCCCCGAGCCACACGGAGTTGCCGGCTGCACAGCTGGCTGAGTGGATTTTGCGGGACAGGTTGCGGGTGCGCATGCAAATCCAGCTGCACAAGGTGCTGTGGGGCAACGAGCCGGGTCGATGAGCGCGCCGAAACGTCGCGCCATCGTTCTGCTGTCGGGTGGACTCGATTCCGCTACCACGATGGCACTTGCATCGGCCGAAGGTTTCTCCGTATACGCGCTGTCGTTTGAGTACGGACAACGTCACGCAGTGGAGCTGGCTGCTGCGGCTCGCGTCGCCAGAGCATTGGGTGCAGTAGAACACCGCGTTATCACCATCGATCTAGCAGCGTTCGGCGGCTCGGCGCTTACCGACCACTCGATTGCCGTACCCGAATCGCCTTCGCAAGGCATTCCGATTACCTACGTGCCGGCGCGCAACACGATCTTCCTGTCGTATGCGCTCGGGTGGGGCGAAGTGCTGGGCGCGCGCGACATCTTCGTCGGCGTAAATGCAGTCGACTATTTCGGCTATCCGGATTGCCGTCCGGAGTTCGTTGCGGCATTCGAGACGCTAGCCAATCTGGCGACTAAAGCGGGCGTCGAAGGAGATTGCTTCCGTATTCACGCGCCGTTGATCGAATGGACGAAGGCCGACATCATCCGTCGCGGGGTAGCGGCAGGCGTCGACTACTCGATGACGGTGTCGTGCTATCAGCCCGACGAGAGTGGAAGGGCATGCGGCCGTTGCGACTCATGCCGGCTGCGGCGCGAAGGATTTGTCGCGGCGGGCGTGAGTGATCCGACGCGTTATCAGTGACGCAATGTGAGTTGGTGGGTCGGGTGGGGGTCGAACCCACGACAAACGGGTTAAAAGCCCGCTGCTCTACCAACTGAGCTACCGGCCCGGAAAAAGAGCGGCATAGTGTAGCCGCCGGCTTTCAAAACACAAGGCGAACACCGCGTTTCTGAATCACTCAGACGGCCAGCTGATACGCGTGCCGATCGGCGTGGCGCGCGAGGAAGTTCCAGATCTCGCGATCGAGTTCTTCGGCGCGATGCGTTTCGGCCCACGCGTGCAGTTCGATGAGCAGTTCCATGCCCTGAGCATGCCGCGCGTTGAGGTGTTCTATCCGCAGGCTCTCGACGGTGCCGCGCAGAAACGCGGCGATCCGGTTGCTGAGACTCTCGGGCGGTACGTCGCGCAGGCTTTCGAACAACGCGGTCAGCTCGTCGATGTCCTGCGTGCGCACGGCCGCTGCGCGATCGAATTCCTGCGCAAGGCACTGCATGAGCATTGCGATCATGCCGGCGTTCGATGCGCCGTAGGCCGATTGCGTATCTGGCGCAATGCTCATGGCGAGCTTCATCGAAAGGTCGACCAGCGCTTGTTGCGGACGGGGAATCATGCGAGCGGCTCCGCGTAGCGATACGTCGAGTCCGGCGATAGCCGGTCGACGAGAATACGGTTCTGCCGGTCGGTCATCACCCAGCCGGCCATCGCCAGAATCGGCTCCTTAGTGGTGCCGTTGGCGAAGTCTTCGGTGGACGAAATCCAGATGGCCAGCCCCTTGACCGAAGCGAACACCTGCCACCATCGAAGTGCATCGGGGTCGACATCGATACCGCTTGCAGCCTGCCAGATGTCGATGGCGCGCCGCCGCGGCAGCAGTCCCCCCGCGAGATGCCGTTCCGGCCATCCCCACAGCGGGTCGAGCGACCACGCGAGATCTTCCAGCGGATCGCCGATGTGGGCCATTTCCCAGTCGAGAATGCCGCGGATCTTGCCGGTTTGATCGTAGAGGAAGTTGCCCGACCGGTAGTCGCCGTGCACGAGACACAGCTTCTCGGCTTTGCGCGGCAATTCACGCCTCAGCCAACGGATTGCGGCGGCCGCGATGGGTTGCGGGTGCAGCGAGTCGGCGGCGATGACGCCGGCCCAGTAGTCGAGCTCGCGCAGCGCGCAGCTTTCACGCGTCGGAACGTCCATGAACTTCGTCACGCCGAGTTGCGCGGGATCCATCTTCGCGAGCGAACCGAGGATGCTCCACTTCTGCATGCCGATGTGTTCCCGGAGCGCGGAGTACGGAGGCACCGCGAAATTCGGTATTGCCGTTTCGCAACCGGCTATTTCGGCCATTACCGAGAATGGCCGTTCGAGTTCGCCGGGGTCTTCCTCGAGAATCAGCGGCTGTGGTACCGGCACCGACGTGGGATACACGGCCTCGTACGTGCGGTATTCGAGCGCACGGTTCGTGTCGATGAGGCTCGAAGGCGGGTCGCGCCGGAAGATGTAGCCGCGTTGTGTCGGCGCGCCGTTCTCGCGGAACGTTGCGGCGATTCGATACGTTTCGCGCGACGCGCCACCGGGAATCTGTTGGATGTTGGAGACTTTGAAATCCTGCAGATGCGGCCAGCGTCGTGCGAGATAGCGCTCGATGGCGTCGCGCAATGCCGCAAGTGCAGGGTGCATCGGTCAAGCCGCCGGTCGCAGTTTCACGTTGATCGGCAGGTGTTTCGTGCCGTGCACGAAACTCGCGCGAAGGAACTCCGGCTCGCCGGCGAGCTCGATCGACTCGATCCGCGGCAGGAACTGCGTGTAGAAAATCCGCATCTCCATACGCGCCAGGATGTTGCCGAGACACATGTGCGGCCCCATGCCGAACGCGATGTGACGATTCGGCTGCCGATCGACCTTGAACTTGGTCGGTTCGTCGAAAATCTCTTCGTCGCGATTGGCGGATGCATAGAAGAGTCCGAGGTTGTCGCCGGCGCGAATCGATTTACCGCGCAGTTCGGTGTCGCGCGTTGCGGTGCGGCAGAACTGTGTCACCGGTGTGGACCAGCGGATCATCTCTTCCACCGCGAGCTTCATCAGCGCATCCGGCTTGCTGCGCAGCAGTTCGAACTGGTCAGGGTTCTGCAGCAGCGCGAGCAGTCCGCCGGACATCGCGGTGCGCGTCGTTTCGTGGCCGGCGGTAGCCACGATGATGTAGTACGAGATCAGTTCCTTGAACGGCAGATACTCGCCGTCGATCTTGCCGTTGGCGATGTACGACGCGAGGTCTTCGGTCGGTCTTGCGCGGCGCTCTTCGGTCATTCGGTCGAAATACTCGTAGAGGTCCTTCACCGTTTCGAAGATCGACAGCGGATCGGCGCCCACACGACGCATCTCCGGGTCGTCGCCGGCGAAAAGTTCGTTGGTCAGCTTGAGAATGCGCCATTCGTCTTCGGCAGGGACGCCGAGCAGTTCGACGATCATCTTCAGCGGATGAAACACCGCCACGTCCTGCACGAAGTCGAGTGTGCGCTCGCTGCCGTCGCCCATCATGCTGTCGAGAATGTTTCGTGTGATCACCTCGAGACGGTCTTCGAGGCGCTTCAGGTTGGCCGGTTTGAACCACGGCTGCACCAGTTCGCGATACTTCGGATGATCCGGCGCGTCCATTTGTACCAGCGAACGAATCAAGCCGCCTTGGCCCGCGCTCGCGAGCACCTGCAGCAGCTTCGGTGAATCCTTCAACCGTTCGAAGATCTGCGCGATCAGTTCGGCGCGCATTGCCGGATTGGTCGCTTCGGGAATGATGATCGGACGCGGTTCGCTTGCGAATAGTTCCGGTTGCCGCTCCACTTCGATGATGTCGGCGTGCTTCGTTACCGCCCAGAACGGCCTGAATCCCTCGCATTCGATGTAGCGCAACGGATCGTTCGCACGCAGCCACGCGAACGCCTGATGCGGATGACTGATGCGCCCGTAAACCTCCGGAGAGATCACGTCCGCGTCGTGGAATTGGTAATCGGTACCCATCGAGATACGGCTCGGCAATCGACGAAAGGACCGCAAAGGTATCGGGTTTTGCCGCGGCATTGCAATGACGGGAAGCGGCACCTAGAGTCTCGATTCAATCCGTTTCCACCGAGAGTTCGTTCTCGTATGAGCACTTCACTGGCAGGACACAACGCGCTCGTCACCGGTGGTGGCAGCGGCATTGGCCTCGCGTGCGCGAAAGCGTTCGCGCGCGACGGCGCAGCGGTGACGTTGATGGGACGCAACGTCGAGAAACTCGAACGCGCGGCGGCCGAAATCACCGCGGCGGGCGGCAGTGCGCAGATCGTCGCCGGTGATGTGGGGATCGAAGCGGATGTCGCCAACGCCGTCGTTGTGGCGCAACGCGCAGGCCGGCTCACCATGGCTGTGGCGAACGCGGGGACGGGTGCGATCGGTCCGATTGTCATGACGGGTGCCGATGTGTGGGACACGATCATGAAGACGAACCTCGCCGGCACCTTCTATACGTTCAAGCACGCGGGCGCGGCGATCGCGAAAGCGGGCGGCGGTGCGATGTGCGCCATCTCGTCGATCGCGGGCGCGCGCACGCATCGCTTCATGGGACCGTATTGCGTCAGCAAAGCCGCCATCGACATGCTGGTGCGCAACACCGCTGACGAAATGGGTGTGGCGAACGTGCGCGTCAACAGCGTGCTGCCGGGCCTCGTCGACACCGAAATTGCCGCCGGCCTCTTCGCGACGGAATCGGTGCACGACGACTATCTGAAGTGTATGCCGATCAGCCGCACCGGCACGGTGGAAGACCTCGCCGCCGCGGTGCGCTTCCTGTGTGGGCCTGAAGCGAGCTGGATCACCGGCGTCAACCTGTCGGTGGACGGCGGCCATCACCTGCGGCGCGGGCCTGACGTCGAAGTGTTCTCGCGCGCGTTATTCGGCGACGTATTGAAACCGGCCCAGTAATGCCCCGGGTATTGGACATTCCTGCATATACGGGCGGTGCGATCGAAGTACACAACGGCGAGTACATCCGCATCACCGACGTCGAAGGATGTCAGATCGCGGACATGTTCGCGGTTTCCGCTGCCGACAAGACCGAGTGGCTCGGCGCTGCCCATACGCGCGGTGCCGCCTCACGATTGTTTCCACGCGTGGGCCAGGCGTTCTTCACGAACCGTTATCGGCCGATGCTCACGTTCGTAGCCGATCGCTCGCCCGGCGTGCACGACATGTTGTGGCGCGCGTGCGATGCGCATCTGTATGCGTGGGCAGGCGTCGAGGGATATCACCCGAGCTGCAACGAGAATTTCAGTAAAGCCGCTGCGGCTATCGGTTGGGAACCGCAGGAAGTGCCGGACCCAGTGGACTGGTTCCAGAACACGCCGGTCGACGCCGCGCACCGGCTGAGTTCGAGACCGAGCCCCACGCGGCCGGGCGACCATGTGGTGTTGCGCGCGGAAATGGACATCGTCCTCATCGTTACTTCATGTTCGTGGGATCTACCGGTCAGCCTCATCAACGGCGAGCGGTGCACGCCGATTCGAGTGGAAGTCGGAACCGCAGCGGAGGTGGCATGAACAAGTCGGAACTCGAACGCATCGAAAATCTGATCGCGCCGTTTCGCATCACGAAGGGCAAGGATTTTTCGCTGAAGGACTTCGATCCCGGCGATACCGGCGATCTGAAGTCCGCGGACAAAGCGGAAGCAAAGGAGATGCAGGTCGCGGGCGTTTCGTGGATCGCGGAACAGCAGGACATGCTCTACGCGCAGGACCGCTGGGCGTTGCTGCTCGTGTTCCAGGCTATAGACGCAGCCGGCAAAGACGGCACCATCAAGAACCTGGCGTCGGGCATTAACCCGCAAGGTTGCGAGGTGACGTCGTTCAAACAGCCTTCGGCGGAGGACCTCGACCACGATTATTTATGGCGGCACATGCAGCACGTGCCGGCTCGCGGCCAGATCGGCATTTTCAACCGCTCCTACTACGAAGAAGTGCTCGTGGTGAAAGTGCACCCTGAGATACTCGCGCGGGAGAAGCTGCCGCCATCGCTGGTGACGAACGACATCTGGAGCGAACGCTACGAAGACATCGCCAGTTTCGAACGCTATCTGACGCGCAACGGTGTGCGGATTCTGAAATTCTTCCTGCACGTGTCGAAAGAAGAACAGAAGCGACGTTTTCTAGAGCGGCTCGATGAGCCGGAGAAGAACTGGAAATTCCAGTCAGGCGACGTGGCCGAGCGCGCGCATTGGGACGAATATCACGCAGCGTACGAAGAGGCGATACGCAACACCGCGTCGAAACACGCGCCGTGGTACGTCGTTCCCGCCGACAACAAGTGGTTCACTCGCCTCGTCGTGTTGAGCGCGGTGATCAAAGCGATTGCCGATCTCGAACTGACGTACCCGAAGATCAGCCCCGAAGAGAAGACGGAACTGGCCGCCGCGCGTGCACGGCTCGAGGCGGAGTGACGTGCCTCAGGGCTGTTTCAGCAGAATGCTGACTTTGTCGCCCGCGCCCTGAGTGAGCACGGGATACACCGCGTCGGAAGTCAGCAGCAGGCGTTCGTCGGAAGAGACGCGCGCCCTAACGGCGTAACGATGGCGCGGGTCGATCAAGCCCTTGTCGTAGTCGATCTCGAAGCGAAACGGCGGCGGGCCGGCGGGTTCGAGCCGCGCGCGTCCCAGTTCCTGCGCCGCCACGTCCATTTGCGAAACGTCTTCGAGAATCGCTATGAATACCGCGTTCGAAGGAATGTCGTAGAACGCCGCGAGGTCGGCGCTGCCGGAGACGACACCGTGTTTGGCGCTGTGCGTCGCACAGGCCGCAAGCGCCACGACGACGGCAAACGCAAAGCTGAGTCTCTTCACCGTGGAGTTTCCGTTGGACGAGGAGGGCGCATGATACGGCAGCCGAAAGCGCGACACGATACACGGCGCGCGACTCCGGGATAGAATCCGGCCCCTACTCGACTTCCAGGGGTCCACATGGCACGGCTCTCCAAACTCAGCCGATCGATTGCGGGCAAGGTTGCCATCGTCACGGGCGCCGCCAGCGGCATGGGGCGCGCGACTGCGCAACTGTTCGCCGACGAAGGTGCCAAAGTAGCGGCGATCGACTTGAACGAAGCAGACCTCAAGAAAGTCGTTGGCGAGATCGAAGGTGCTGGCGGCACGGTACGCGGCTGGACGCTCGATCTTTCGGATCGTGCAGCGATCGATCGTGTGACGGCGGAAGTCGCCGAGCACTTCGGCGGCATCGACATCCTCGTCAACAACGCCGGCATTTCAATTCCCATCGCGATCGACAACGACAACTACGAAGCGGCGTGGCAGAAGTCGCTCGACGTATTGATCACGGCGCACACGCGTACGATCCGCGCAGCGCTACCGCATCTGCGCAAGTCGAAATCGGCGCGCATAGTCAACATTGCGTCCACCGAAGGCCTCGGCGCGACGCGCTTCGGCAGCCCGTACACGGCGGCGAAACACGCGGTGATCGGCTTGACGCGGTCGCTGGCGGTGGAACTCGGCGCAGAAGGCATCACTGTCAACTGCATCTGCCCCGGCCCGATTCGTACAGGCATGACGCAAGGCATTCCGGAGGACAAGAAGCAGGAGTTCGCGCGGCGTCGTGTCGCACTGCGGCGCTACGCTGATCCGGAAGAAGTCGCGCACGGCACGTTGAGTCTGGTTCTGCCGGCAGCCAGCTTCATCACCGGTGTCGCGCTGCCGGTGGACGGCGGCATGACGATCCGCAACGCCTAGTCTCTATGGCTGCCGTCCAAAAATCCGTCGAGGTTGCCGACGATTCCGACCACATTCCGTGGAGCACCGTGTTCGCCTACGGCGCGCCCGGCGTAGGCGCCGGCTACATGTTCCTGCTGCTGTCGCTGTACGTGATGAAGTTCTCCACGGACGTACTGTTGATTGCGCCGGCGGTGATGGGCGTGATCTTCAGCATCTCGCGCGTATGGGATGCCTTCGCCGATCCGGTGGTCGGATACCTCAGCGATCGCACCAAGCATCCGATGGGACGTCGCCGCGTCTGGATGCTGGCGAGCGTCATTCCGATCTGTGCGACGTTCGTGATGTTGTTTTCGCCGCCGGCCACGATGGGCACGTTCGGCTTGTCGATGTGGATGGCCGTCGGCGTCATCGGGTTCTATTCGGCGATCACGCTGTTTGCGGTGCCGCATCTGTCGCTCGGTGCAGAGCTGACGACGAACTATCACGAGCGCAGCCGTTTGTTTGGCCTGCGACACGCCGCCTTCACGCTTGGTTCGATTCTCGCGCTCGCGAGCATGCAGATCTTCATCAATGCCGAGGCGAAAGGTCCTGAAGCAACGCGAGACGCCGCGGAGTGGATTTCGTGGCTCGCGTCCGGATTGATGTTCTTCATGGTGTTGTTCGCGGTGGTGAAGCTGCGCGAACGCGCCGAATTCCAGAACCGGCCCATTGGCATGCCGTACAAGGCGTTTGCGGACGTATGGCGCAATCCGCACGCGCGGCTTCTCATCATCGTTACGTTCATCGAAAGCGTCGGTTCGGCGGCCATCGGCGCGCTGACGCTATACGTCGCGCAGTACGTGGTCGGCAATCTGGGGCTCGCTCCGGCGATCATTCTCGCCTACATGATTCCATCGACGATCTCGGTGCCGATGTGGATTCCGCTGTCGCGGCGCTTCGGCAAGATCCGCGTCTGGATTTTCTCGATGCTGCTGACGGGTCTCTCGTTCGGCGTGATGTTCTCGTTGCCGTTCATTCCCGAAGAAACGACGCGCATCTGGGTGATCGTGCTCGCCGCAATTTTTGCAGGGCTCGCGGCCGGTTGTGGCGGCACAGTCGGTCCGTCCATTCAAGGCGATGTGATCGACTACGATGAATACCTCACCGGCGAGCGCAAAGAAGGCTCGTACTTTTCCGTGTGGAGTTTCGTCTCGAAGAGCGCCACCGGCGTGATGCTGCTGCTGACCGGCTTCGTGCTGCAGGCGTCGGGCTTTGCACCGAACGTGGAGCAGACGATGACCGCAAAAGTCGCCATGGTGTCGCTGTACAGCCTGTTCCCGCTCGTCTGCTACGCAATCGGGTCGGTGATGATGTTCCGCTTCAAACTCGACGAGGCCGAACACGCGCGGATACGCGTGGAGTTGCAGCGTCGTCGCGCGTAAAGGGTTCGCGTACTTCGATGGCCAGGATGCACGCGGACGAACTCGATCTCGACGAAGCGCTAGTACGCCGATTGGTCGCGGTGCAGTTTCCGCAGTGGGCGGAGCTTGCGATTGAACGAGTGCCGTCTGCCGGCACCGACAACGCGATGTTTCGCATCGGCCACGAACTGGCCGCGCGGTTGCCGCGCCGGCAGGCGTCGATGGAACAGGTCGAAAAGGAACACCGTTGGTTGCCGCGGCTCTCACCGTTGCCCCTGGAAATTCCCGTGCCGGTCGCATTGGGCGAGCCGTCAGCCGAATATCCCTGGCGATGGTCGATCTATCGCTGGCTCGAGGGCGAGAACGCCGCCGTCGCGCGCATCGCAGACGAGCGTGCCGCGGCAGTGGCAATTGCAGGGTTTATCCGCGCGCTGCGCGCCCTCGACCCATCCGGCGGTCCGCCGCCCGGTAGGCATAACTTCGGACGCGGTGTTCCGCTTTTGCAGCGTGATGCCTGGGTCCGCACCTCGATTGGCTCGTTGGCGGACGAACTGGATGAACCTGAAGTGAGTGCCGCGTGGCAGGAAGCCATCGACGCACCGGAATGGGATGATCGACAGACCTGGATTCACGGCGATCTTCAAGCGGGCAACCTGCTCGTTCGAGGCGGTCGCATCAGCGGTGTGATCGACTTCGGCGGATTGGCGGTGGGCGATCCGGCGTGCGACCTGATGCTCGCCTGGAACTTCTTCGCAAGTGGCGCGAGATTGGCATTCAGGGAAGCGGTCGGTGCCGACGACGCTTCTTGGGCGCGTGGTCGCGGTTGGGCGTTGTCGATGGCGCTTATCGCGCTGCCGTATTACATGAAGACGAATCCGGCGATCGTCGACAGCTCGCGCCGCACGATTGCGGCGGTGCTGGCGGGCTAGAAGTCATCGGCCTTTGAAGTTCCCGGGCCGACGCTCCGCGACCGCGCGTACGCCTTCCTTGTGGTCTTCGGTCTGCTGCAGCCGATGTTGCTCGATGAACTCGTGATCGGTTTGTGCTTTCACTGCGGCCGCGATACCGACGCGCATCGTCGCGCGCACCGACATCAATGCCAGTGGCGCGTTCTCGGCGATTTCGCTCGCGAGCTTCAACGCTTCGGCGCGCAGCGAGTCCTGATCGGTCAGCACGTCGGCGAGACCCCACGTATGGGCCGTTTCACCATCGACGCGCCGGCCCGTGTAGAACATCAGATTGGCCCGCTGCTGGCCGATCAGGCGAGGCAGCGTATACGTGAGCCCGAAACCCGGATGGAACCCGAGCTTCACGAAGTTCGCCGTGAAGCGTGTTTCCGGCGTGGCGACGCGAAAGTCCGGCATCACCGCAAGACCAAAGCCGCCGCCGACGGCTGAACCGTTGATGGCGCCGACGATGGGTTTCTTCGCGCTGAACAGACGCACCGCCGCGGTGTACAGAGGATTGCCGCTGGTGGTGGTGCGGTTGTCGCGTTCTGCCTGCTGCGAGCGATCGCCGAAATTCGCGCCGGCGCAGAAGTTCTTGCCTTGCGCGCACAGCACCGATGCGCGGATCTCCATATCGCCGTCGAGCGCGTCGAACGCGTCGCCGAGCGAGTTGATCAACGCGACGTCGAAGAAATTGTTGGGACCGCGCTGGATTTCGACGACTGCCACGTGGCCGTTCTTCGTAACTTCTACATCGCCGTATTTCATCGGATTCCCCTGTGTGTCCGCGCGAAGTGGACCGGGATCTTTGATCAGGGCCGCAGCATTTGCAATGCTGGTAATCTCGGTCGTAAGCGACCTGCACAGGACATACGCGAATGCTCACGTGGCAAATCGGTGACGTGAAGATCACGCAGATCGTCGAGCTAACCACGGCCTCGATCGGTCCGCATCTGTTGCCGCAAGCGACGCCCGACGTGCTCGCGCCGGTGGAGTGGCTTGCGCCGTTCATCGACGCACAACACCGCATCGTGTTGAGCATTCACGCGCTGGTGCTCGAGACAAAAGACCGATGTCTCGTCGTAGACACGTGCATCGGGAACGACAAGGTGCGCAGCTATCCACGCTGGAATCGCATGCAAGGTCACTTTCTGCAGGACTTCGTCGCCGCCGGATTCGCGCTCGATCGTGTCGACACGGTGCTGTGCACGCACATGCACGTCGACCACGTGGGTTGGAACACGCGACTCGTCGACGGTCGTTGGGAGCCGACGTTCGGAAAAGCGCGGTATCTGTTCGCGGAAAAAGAGTGGCAGCACTGGAGCCGCGAACCACAGGAATACGGTCCCGTCATCGAAGACTCCGTGCAGCCGATCTTCGATCGCGGCTTAGCGGACCTGGTGAGCGAGTCGCATCGCGTGTGCGACGAAGTATCCCTGGAGCCCACACCGGGACATACACCCGGACACGTCAGTGTGCACATCACGTCGCGTGGCGAAGAGGCGGTGATCACCGGCGACATGATTCATCACCCGTGTCAGATCATGCGGCCGGAATGGTCGAGCACGGCCGACGTGAATCCCGATGCCGCGGCGAGCACGCGCGCGCAGTTCTTGGCGCGCTATTCCGATCGTCCGGTGCTGATCATCGGCACGCATTTCGCGGCGCCGACAGCGGGACGCATCGTTCGTGACGGCACTACTTATCGGCTGGATTACTGATTCGCGATCCGTTCCAGCACCGGCCGAATGATCGAGAGAAACCGCTCCGGGTTCTCGCTCATCGGAAAATGGCCGAGGCCGGCCATCGTCTGGTAGCGCGCGCCCGGAATCATGTTCGCCAGTGCCTGACCCTGCTCGGGGGTGCCGCTCCAGTCGTACTCGCCGTTCAGGATGTCCACCGAAACGCGTTTCGTGTCGATCGTCTTCGCCGTTTCGGTGACGTCGTGATCGACCGAGTAGTAGTACAGGTCGCCCTTGAATACCGCCGGCGCGCCCTGGCTATAAACCCACGCGGTTTCGCGCCGATACGCCTCCGGGCTCATCGGTGCCGTGAGGCCGTACATGAGGTGGGCTTTGAAGTCGCTCGAGATCCCGGGGTGATAGAACTCGTCGACGTAGCCGCCCGGCGTGTGTGCGGACGCTTCGAGCCCGACCACTGCGCGGAATACCTCCGGATGTTCGATGGCGAGGTCTATCGCCAGGTGTCCGCCGATCGAACTGCCCATGTAAACGGGCCGTTGCATGTCGAGTGCGGCCGCCAGCGTTACCGGTACGCTGACCAGAAACTGCCGGGTGAGTTTGTACGGCCCGCTCCACCATTGTTCGGTCGTTGGGGGCACCGATTTGCCGTGATACGGCAGGTCGTAGGCGACCATGCGGAAGCGTTTGCGAAGTTCGGCGTCCTCGAGCACGTGGCGCCATTGCCGTCCGTCGGCGCCGGCCGTGTGTTGCAGCAGCAACGGTATGCCGGATCCGCTTTCTTCGAAGTAAACGCGGTGGCTGATACCGTTCAGATCGAGATGCACATAACGGCCTACCGCGCTGTCGAAGCGAGGCTTAGTCATGACGCACCTCCCGCATCAGTTCCACGAGGCGTCGCAGCGCGGGGTAATAAGCGCAGTAGTTGACCGTGTCACCGGCCACCGAAAAGCCGTGGTGGATCGTCGCCGCGTACAGGTCCTGATAGAACGGTTTCGGCATCGGCGCCAGCAGGTTTCCCCATTCGGCCTCATCCGCTTCGATGGCGAGATCGCATGCGATGGCACCCAGCCATGGCGCGCACTCCGCGAGCTTGCCGTCGCGAAAGGCAAGGCGGTAGTTCGCTTTACCGACCCGCAGTTTGACGGTCGCGTTCCAGAACCTCGCGTGCAGCGCGAACTCGCCGTCGGCGTTCGCGCGCGCAGGCAATTTCGAGAAATCCAGCAACATTACCGCTCTCCCCGGAGGTGCTCAGGCTGCGGTAGTATCGGCGTAAAACCGGCATCCGGCCAGTGTACGAAACGCCATGAAAATCTCGGTTCGCCAACGACTCCATGCAGGGGCTTGCTTGCTCGTGCCGTTGTGCGTCTGGGCCGCAGAAGGTGAATCAACGACGGTATACAGGTCGGTCGACGTCAATGGCGTCGTCTCGTTCAGCGACACCGCACACCCGTCGGCCACGCCCATCGAAGTGCTGCCTCCGCCGATACCTCTGCGCGAAGACGTCGAACGTGCGAACGAACAGTTCGAACAACAGCTCGCGTTGCTCGAGATACTCGAAAAGAGCCGCCATGCGCGTGCAAAAGAGGAACTGGAGCAGCGTCAGCTCGACATCGACTACGTGCGCACCCAGGCGGCGGCCAATCGGGCACAGAAGTATGAAAACGATGATGACGACGATCGCTACTATCCGCTGTACGCGCCGTATTGGGGTCACGGTCCGCGCCCGCCGTTCCCGCCGCGACCCTGGCCGCATCCGCCGATAGGCCCCAAACCTCCGTCATCGCCGCCGCAGCACGTACAGTTTCCCCATTAGCAGGTCCTTAAGGAGTTCCCGTTGCGCATCGGTCTGATTTCGGACACGCACATCCCTGAAGCATGCGCGCATGTGTGGCCGCAGGTGCTCGAAGCGTTCAAAGGTGTCGACTACATCTTCCACGCCGGCGACGTGCACGAATTTTCGGTGCTCGACGAGTTGCAGCGTATAGCACCGGTATATGCCGCACGCGGTAACGGCGAAGACGGATCGGGCGGCCGCCCGGTGCAGCCCGAAGATCCGCGCGTGAAGTACAGCTGGTTGCTAGAGTTCGAAGGCGTCAAGGTGGGCCTCACGCACTATGTGCCGGTGCCCGAACGCCCGCCCAACTTCACACTGGCGAAGTGGATACAGCGCTTCTTTCCCGACGAGCGTCCCGACGTGATCGTTTCCGGCGACACGCACGTGGAGCGCATCACCCGGTTGCACGGCATTCTGTGCGTGAACCCCGGCTCCGCGACGTACCCGCACAATTACGACACGCAGTTGGGCACCATCGGCTTTCTGGATCTCAACGCGGGCCACGCCGAGGCGACGGTGTGGCAACTCACGGCGGAGGGCATCGCGCCGTTCGAATGGGGTCGCAAGTGGTTGTGACGTTTGGATAGGGCGCCGGTTCGCTGCATCGTGTTCGACATCGGCGGCGTGCTGGTGGAAGTCGGCGGCGTGGCGCCGATGTTGCGCTGGATGCGCGATTCGCCCGATGCAGAAGGGCTGTGGCACGCATGGTTGCACTCCGAAGCGGTGCGCGATTTCGAGCGGGGCCGCATCGACGCGCAGACGTTCGGCGTGCGACTCGTCGCGGAATTCGAGTTGAGCGTCGGCGCTGAGGAATTCCTGACGGGCTTCGAGACCTGGGCGAATGCGCCACTGCCCGGCGCGCATGAACTGTTGCGGCAGGTGCGGCCGGGCATCGTCCGCGTCGCGCTGAGCAACAGCAACGCGCTGCACTGGTCGCGGATCATGCGTGACATGGATTTCGAAAGGCACTTCGACCATCCGTTCTCCTCGCATCTGATCGACCGCATCAAGCCCGACCCCGATGCCTTCGAACACGTCGCCAACACGGTGGGCATCGCGCCGCGCGAGATCCTGTTCGTGGACGACAACCGCATCAACGTCGACGCGGCGCGCGCGTTCGGCATGCAGGCGGAGCGCTGCGTCGGCACGGTCGAACTGCGTAGCGTGTTGCTCGACCGCGGCTTGCTCGTGTCGCCATAATCGCGCGGGCGCGAACGTAAAGAGGACGACATGACGACACGCATCAGAGCGCTTGCAGCGCGCGACAAAGCCGACTGGCTGCCGTTGTTCAAGGGATACATCGCGTTCTACAAGGCGACGGTCGCCGACGACATCATCGAGGCGACGTGGCAACGGATGATCGCCGGTGAGACCGACTTTCACGTCGGCCTGGTTGCCGTGAACGACGACGATCGCCCAATCGGCATTGCTCACATTCTGTTCCATCGCTCCACGTGGTCGAAGACGCAGTATTGCTACCTCGAAGATCTGTTCGTTGAGCCGACGCTGCGCGCCGGCGGTATCGGCCGTGCGCTCATCGAGGCCGTGTACCGTGAGGCCGACGCGCGCGGATGCTCCCGTACGTACTGGATGACGCAGGAGTTCAACTACCGGGCGCGCGGACTCTACGATCAGATGGCAACGAAGACGCCGTTCGTGCAATACCGGCGGTAGTCGGCGCCGGGCTCCCGAAAAAGTTCTGCTTCCGCTGCATCCAATCCGGCCTTTTCGGCATCTCAATCTCGAAACTACAAACGGAGATCGTTCGTGTCCGATTACGGATTCCTCGTTCCCATCGTGTTCCTGCTGTCGTTTGCCGGGTTCTTCTGTGTGCGATTGCGCTACCGGCATCTCGACCGGCTTGCCGCGCAGGAGACGATTCGCGGCGCCCTCGAGAGAGGCCAACCGCTGACGCCCGAGCTGGTGACTCAGCTCGTCGGGAAGGAAGCCGCAAATGGCGACTTGCGGCGCGGCGTCATTTCGATCGCGGTTGCGATTGCGTTTGTTGCCTTTGGGTTCGGGGTAGGCGGGGACGATGAGTTCGGGCCTATGACCGCAATCGCGGCGTTCCCGTTGTTCATCGGCCTGGCCTACCTGGGACTGCACCGGTTCGCGGGAACGCGTGACAGCGCCCCTGTCTGACACCGAACTGATCGCACGCGTCGTTGCCGCGGGCGACGCGCGCGCGTTCGAACAACTCGTGCTGCGACATCAGGGAGTAGTGCGCGGCTTTTTGCGCCATCTGACAGCGGAGGCGGATGACGTTGCGCAGGAAACATTCCTCAGCGCCTATCGGCGGCTCGCACACTTTCGCGGCGACTCGAAGTTCTCCACGTGGCTCATCGCGATCGCGTACAACGAAATGCGGCAGATGCATCGCCGCGGAACGCAACAGAGCAAGGTCGTGTCCGCGTTGCGACTGGAGGCGCCCAACAGTAGCGCTGAGGTTCCCGTCGAGGTGCACGACCTTCCGAAGATGCTCGCGTGGCTTCCGGAAGAAGAACGGGCCGCGTTGCTGCTGAGCTACGCGTACGGCTACTCGCACAGCGAGATTGCGCTGGTGACGGGGTTGCCGGTCGGTACCGTGAAGTCGAAACTCAATCGCGCAAAAGCGAGGATTCTCGAGCGCATGCGCATGAATGGAACGGTGAGCCAGCATGTCTGACGAAGAAGCACTACGGCAGTTGTTCCAGGCGGCGCACGACGATGTTGTGGACGACGGGTTCACGCGCAGCGTGATGCAACGTGTCGAGCTGCTGCGGCGGCGCAGACGCCTAGTGCTCGGAAGCGCCGCGGCGGTCGGCGCGGCAGTAGCAGTGCCGGCGTTGTGGCAAGTGGTGCAGACGCTCGCGGTCGCAGTGCCATGGGCGCACCTCACAAGCGTGTTCGCTTTCAACATGACGGTCTTGTGCGTCAGCGCCGCGGCGCTATGGCTGCTGAGTATCAGCGCCGAAGCGTAGGACGGGACGCACTACACGCGTTTGCGCGCCATCCACATCTCCGGATTCGGCAGTGCCTCGAAGTTGCCGTACCTTCGGTACAACTCATGCGCATCGCGCGTGGCGAGCACGAGACGGCTGACCCCTTGCAGGTCCGGGTGCGCAATCACGCTCTGAACCAGCCACTTGCTGAGCCCGCGGTTGCGATGGGCGTCGACGATGAAGACATCGCAAAGCCACGCGAATGTCGCGCGATCGGTGACGACTCTTGCGAAGCCGACTTGCGCGCGCGAATGCTCCAGGTAGACACCAAAACACAGCGAGTGGGCGAGCGACTTCTCGACCACCGCCAGCGGCCGCTGCTGTGCCCAGTAGGTCGACTGGCTCAAATAACCGTGCACGAATGGCACGTCGAGCCATGTAGGGTCGGTGCTGATCAGGTAGTCGTCGCGTCGGTATTCGACGGCTGCGATGTCGGTTCCTCCGTCAATCACCGCGCGCGCACCGTAACATCGCTGCAAGAGTGCGATCGACGTCCTCGTCGGAGGTGGCCCATGAAGACACGCTGATGCGCATCACGGTCCGACCTTGCCAGCGGCTTACGCCGCACCAGCACGTGCCGTCGCGCTGCAACGCGTCGATTACGCGCAACGTGGTTGCCTCGTCGCCGAACGCGACCAATACCTGATTCAGAACGACGTCGTTCAGCACTTCGTGTCCGGCGGCCCGCAGCTCTTCGCCGAACCGCGCGGCGTGTCCGCAGCAGCGCGATACGAGATCGGATACGCCGGTGCGACCGAGGTGTTTCAGCGCGGCCCACACGTCTACCGCGCGGGCGCGCTGCGATGCGTCAGGCCCGTAGAGCATGGGATCTCGCAACCCGGACGGCGGCAGATACGCCGCAGTCATTGCCATTGCGGCGCACAATGCGCCCGGGTCTCGCACCAGTGCGATGCCGCAGTCGTACGGCACGTTCAGCCATTTGTGGCCGTCGGTAGCCCAGGAGTCCGCGCGGGCGAGTCCGGCCGTTAGGTGTCTGTAACGTGGTGCGGTCGCAGCCCATAGCCCGAACGCGCCGTCCACGTGTACCCACGCTTCGTGACGTTGCGCCCAGTCGCTCACCGCATCGAATGGATCGAAAGCACCGGTGTTCACGTTGCCGGCCTGCGTACAGATGAGCGCCGGTCCTGCGGGGAGTCGCGGCAAAGCGTCTGCCCGCATGCGGCCGTGTCGATCTGTTGGAACGCGCAGCACGCGTTCTCGTCCAAGACCGAGCAAGGCAAGCGCGCGACCGATGGATGCGTGCGCTTCTTCACCGATGACGACGGAGATCGGCGGTGCGCCGAACAGCCCGTTGCCGCCCACATCCCATCCGCAGCGCCTCAGCAGTTCGTGGCGGGCGGTAGCCAGGGCGGTGAAGCTCGCAAGCGTCGCTCCCGTGACGAATGTACCGCTCGTTCCGGTGGGCAAACCGAACAGGTCGACCAGCCAGCCGAGGGTCACGTCCTCCAGCGTCGCGACGGCGGGCGACATGACGCCGAGGGCCACGTTCTGGTCCCACGCCGTCGCGAGCCAGTTCGCTGCGACCGTGACCGGCAGCGAGCTGCCGTTCACGAAGCCGAAGTACCGCCCGCCTGCCGTGGCGACCGTCGCGGGTGAACCGATTCGATCGAGCAGTGCCAGCACGGCATCGGCGGAACAACCTTGCGCCGGCATCGGTTCGCGGAAACGCGCGAGCTCGGCGATGGCGGCGGGCTCAGGTGCAACGCGGCGTTCGTGGAGAGAGGTGCGATAGCGGATGCCGCGCCGCGCGGCGTCGATCAGCAGATCGTCCATGGTGGCTCCATGACGGTTTCGTTGGGAACGAAGGGGCGGGAAGGCGAATGGCGCGACGAAAGCACTTTCGCGGGTGATTCGATAGCGTTATCGTCTATTTTCATGAACGACGATAGCAGCACACACCGAGTCGTACAACATCTGCGCCGATGCGTAACGGCGTCCGCCGCAGGCGATCAGTTGCCGTCGGTGCGCGAGTTGATGAGCGAACTCGGCGTGAGCCCGCTCACCGTTCGACGCGCAGTCAAGCAACTGGTTGGGGCGGGATTGATCGACGCGCGGCCTGGCCACGGCACGTTCGTTGCCGATCGGCGCGCGCCGATCGCGACCGGCGACTTCGGTTGGCAAAGCCTCGCGCTCGGCGCGGCCGATGTGAG
>JBGSNQ010000011.1:0-15568 GCA_041739525.1 Pseudomonadales bacterium
GTGATAGCGACCGTCGAGCACTTTGCCCTTGCGCTGGAACAGCCGGTTGGCGAGCTTGCCGATTCGTGCACCGACGCTCTTCATCCCGCAGGCGATCGAATGGTTGGTGTGCGCTTCGATCAGAAGATGCACGTGATCACGCTGGATCGAGTAGTGCACCACCCGGAAGCCGTGCCGGACGCAGGCTTCGCTCAAGGAGGAACGGAACCGTCGCACGAACCGGGGTTGGCGTAAGGTCGGGATGCCGCTTCTCAAGCGGATCGTCACATGGACCGGAACACGGGCAACGATGCGCGCTCGATACCGGTGCATGACCGCGGCCGTATCCCGCGCGGCCGGCCGGCGCCATGGCGTGGTCCGCCACGGCCCGAGTGATAACGCACCGAATCGAGTGTGAGTTGTTCGGGTCTCTTCCTGGTTGTTGATCGCGCCATGGATGAAAGAATGGGGCCATGGTGCAAATGCCGATGCCGGGTAACGTCCTCACCTGAAGTGCGAGATCTCGTACGGCTTTCCCCTCCACGCAGTGGTTCGGCATCAATACGCGCCACACACCATCGCCCCAATTAATCAACGCTCCACGACGATGAAATGGGCGCAAACCGGTGAACCAGGCCGGATCGATTTGTTCGAGCGGGCTGGGTTTGACACTGAGGGGACGGTGGCGTGCCGAGCGACCGCGTCGTATGCGACGTCGCGTCGGTTGCACCGTTGGCTGGCAGCCGCATTCGAACCATCGCCCCCAATCAATTCAATGCCACTACGTTCCGCGTCCAACCGACAAACGCTTTCGGTCGCGTACGCACACCGCGCGAACTTTGCCGCGACGCAAGCGCCGTCAGCTCAAACTCATTAATTCAGCCATCTGCGATTGATTGGGGCCATGGTCAAACCCGGAGCCGCCGGTAACCGCCCCAACCGACACGACATCTCGTGCGATGCAAACGCCGAATGCGCCACCACCCTCTCATTGATCAACCAAGCCCGACCGGCCCAACCGATCACGCCCGATTCACCGCGAGAGATCGAGCCTGTCGACCCGACGCCCGGCGACGAGTCGCATCGACTAGCAACCGCATTAGTTGATTAAGGGTCTGCACGCTGCGCCCAGATGTGGCGGCGCCGCGGCGGACGGCCGCTATCGTCGTTGAACGGCCGATACTGGGAACCTGCAACAGCTCGTCAGTGAACCGAAACGACTCGTGCGCTCGGATCTGGCGTCGCAGATCGGTATCGGTGTCGTCGATGCGCTTTCTCGAGGAAGCGGATGTGCGCAGTAATGTCCTTACGCACACTGGCGATCGCGAGCTTGAGGCGATTCTTCTCGGCAACGACCATCTGGATCAACTCGCGGCGCCGACTGGCGATCGCAGCCAGTTCCCCTTCTCGTTCGGATTTCTGTGGCAAATCCACGGGTCGAAGGCGTTCCAAGAATTCGCGTACGACCTCGCATCGAGCCGATTGGTCTTCGCTAACACCCGCTTGCCCACGCGAAGTCGCGGACTTGGCGCAGCGGCCGCACCGCCCTCTCGAGGGGCGGCCGCCTCAGAACACTTCTTTGACGTACTTGTACGAATACTCGGGGTCGACGTAGTCGCCGGGCTTTTGCCGCTTCGGGAATTCGATTTTCTCACGCGGCAACTCCTCGTACGGAATCTTGCTCAGCAGATGCGAGATGATGTTCAGGCGGCCGCGCCGCTTGTCGTCGGTTTTTGCGACGTACCACGGCGCGATGCCGGTGTCGGACGCAACGAACATGTCGTCGCGCGCACGGGAATAGTCGTACCAGCGGCTGTACGATTTGAGATCCATCGGCGACAGTTTCCAGATCTTGCGAGGGTCGTCGACGCGCGATTCGAGTCGGCGTGTCTGCTCTTCTTCGCTCACTTCAAGCCAGTATTTGAGCAGGATGATTCCGGAATCGACCATCACCTTCTCGAAGGCCGGCACCATCTGCAGGAACTTCTTCACCAACGCTTCGTCGGTAAAGCCCATCACGCGCTCCACTCCGGCGCGGTTGTACCAACTGCGATCGAAGATCACGACCTCACCCGCGGCCGGAAGGTGCGGCAGATAACGCTGCACGTACATCTGGCTCTTTTCGCGCTCGGTCGGCGCCGGCAGCGCGATCACGCGGAATACCCGCGGACTGACGCGTTCGGTGATTGCCTTGATGGTGCCGCCCTTCCCGGCGCCATCGCGTCCTTCGAACACGACGCATACCTTGAGCCCTGCGTGCACGACCCACTGCTGCAGCTTCACCAGTTCACCGTGCAGTCGCTCCATCTCCTTCTCGTATTTCTTCGCTTTGATCTTCTTGCGCGGTTCCGCATCGCTGAGATCGCGTTCGTCGTGTTTCATTTACGTGCTCCTTCGTTTCGGGTCGCGTAATGCGCAACCGCCATTTCAAGGTTGAAGAACAATCGTTCGCGGCCCAGCGTTTCGCCGAGCGGCGAGCGGCGCACCATGTCGAGAACCGCGGGGCTCAACCCGCATAGCACGATTTGGACACCCGCCTCGCGCTGTCGTTTCTCTGCCTCGATGAGCGTCTTGAGTGCGGAGTATTCGATATCGAATACTCCGCTCAAATCGAACACCACCACGTGCGGGTTCGTTTCGCCCGCGAGCGCGCGAACCCGTTCGACAACCCGTTCGGCATTCAGGAAGAACAGCCGCCCTTCCACACGCAGCAGCAGCACTCCCGGCATGGTTTCGTCGTCAGGATGTTCGTCGGAACGCGGCCGGAACACGTTGGTGCCTGGTTTACGGCCAAGTGCGTATACCGGCGGATTGGCGCTCTGGTGCGCGAGCGCGAGCAGCGACACCACGATAGCGACAAGGATGCCTTTCAGCGTGCCAAACAGCATCACGCCGGCAAATGCCGCAATCGCCCAGAGAAATTCGGTGCGGCGGATCGCAAGAATGTCGCGAAAATCCGCCGGCTGGATCAAGCCTACGGAGTACACGATGACCACCGCCGCAAGCGTTGCGTGCGGCATCATTGCGATCATCGGCGAGAGGAACAGCATCGTCACTACGGTCATCGCGGCGGTGACGACGCCGGCCAGCTGACTGCGCGCGCCGGTCAGCCTGTTCACCGCGGTCTGCGAGGTGCCGCCACCCGCCGGCATCGATCCCAGGAAAGCACCGCCGACATTCGCAAGACCGGTCGCCAGCAATTCCACGTTGGCGCGCGGCACTGGCTCGTCGTTGGCAGCGAACGCGCGACCGGCAGCGATGGTTTCGGTGAAGCTCATCAATGCGATACCCACAGCACCGGGCCATAACTCCTTGGCGAGCGACAGATCCGGTATCGCAAACGACGGCAGACCGCTCGGAATCGCGCCGACCAGTTCGATTCCCTGGCTCTGCCACGCAAAGAGCCATGCGCCGGCGATGGCGCCGGCGACCGCGATCAAAGGTGCGGGCCAGCGCGGCCGGAAGTGCTCGATTGCAGTGAGCACGACGATCGTCCCGATGCCCACCGCGAGCGTCGGCCATGAAAGATGCCCAAGGCCGAGGCCGGTCGAGACCACGTTCTCGAGGAAGGTTCCTTTCGCGAAGTGGATGCCGAGAATTTTCGGCAGCTGGTCGACGATGATCACCACCGCGATTCCGGCCTTGAAGCCGACCAGAACCGGCGCAGAGATGAAATTCGCAACGAAGCCGAGGCGCAGCGCAGAGGCGACCAACAACACGCCCCCGACCATAGCCGTCAGCAACGCGGTTGCCTGCAGCAGCTTCGCCGGATCGCCGTCGGGCACCACGGCGCCCAGTTGCGCGCCGGTGAGAATCGCAAGCGTAGTCGTCGTGCTGACGCTGAGTGGGCGCGATGTTCCAAGCATCGCGTACACGAGCATCGGCACGAATGCCGTGTACAGGCCCACCTCGATCGGCAGACCCGCCACCGTCGCATAGGCCATCGACTTCGGAATGACGACGGCGGCCGTGGTGAGTCCGGCGATCAGGTCAGCCGTCGGACCAGACCTATGCGACCGCGGCGCGGTCGCGACAGCGGTGGTCACTTGCCTTTTTCGTTCGCGAGACCTTTCTCGGTGATCTCGCTGTACAGGCTGACGAGCTGCGCCACGAGCGGCTGGTACTTGGGATTTCGCTCCGCCAACGGGCGCGCCTGTTCGGCATCGTGCAATACCCGCTTCAGGAACTCGATATCGTCCTCGGTGAGCCGCTCGCCCGCGTCAACTCGGGTCTTGATCGCGAGAGCTCGCGGCAGGCGGAACCGCTCCAACCGTTCGAGCATTGCTTGAATCGTGCCGGCATCTTCGCTTTTGGACATGGTCACTCTCTTCCTCGGCTGCGGGGTTCGATGATTACCACGCAAAGGGGTGGCAGTGACCACATGTTAAGGTCACGCGCGATTCGCGTCTTGTCTAAACGAGCAAGGGGAAGGATTGCGCGGGCGCGTCCGCCGCGCACGAAGGACCGAAGATCATCTGACGGATCGTAGTGTCGGCAGGCCCGCGACAGGGACGTCTACGCCGCGGAGCCAACGGATCCGCGGCCGAGCACACTCGCTTACCACGGACTCCACTGATTGTTGTGATTGCGCTTCTGCTTTGTGGCAGCCGGGTGTTCATTCCCTACAAACGGGGACCCTGCCGATGCAACGCTGGGCAGCACGCTGATCGTCGCAATCAACGGCGCCGTGTATGCGGCCTTGATGAGAAACTTCCTGCGTGACTTGTTGACTTCCACGGCTTTCATTCCTGACCCCTTAAAAGAAACCGTTAGCAATGTGACTGGGGTCCGATTCTAGTGTGCGTCCCGCTTCCATCTCTCGTGCCGTTGTGGCGTCGATGTCAGAGCCATGTAACTTCCGGATCCGTGCCTGCTTTTGAGGGTCCGACTGTGACCGCGTTCGAAGTCCGCGGCCGAGTGAAGAGTGACTCCAGCGCGGAACGATATACTGACATCCGCCACTCCACGATCATGAATCTTGCAAACGATCGACCTAACCCTCTTCGACGTGCACTGGCGCCTCCTCTGTGCCGATCAAGCCGCGTCCGATCTGCTCCGGCGCAACTTCAGCGAGTTCGTGTGCGCTGCCTGCCCGCGCGACCCTGACGAGTGGATCCGAATCGAAACC
Organism: Pseudomonadales bacterium; assembly: GCA_041739525.1. GTDB lineage: Bacteria > Pseudomonadota > Gammaproteobacteria > Pseudomonadales > Azotimanducaceae > DATJGR01. Next base: position 5,108 of record JBGSNQ010000011.1, read on the forward strand.
GGCGCGGAAACGCGATGGCAACTCGTCCGCCCTGACGGCGAACCTCTACCGATCGCGAATACGTATGAGCTGCTGTACAGCGTCGAAAAGACGCTGACGATCGCAACACAACGCCATCGCCCCGATCTGTTTTTTCTGCACGCAGCGGCATTGGCAATCGACGGGGATGCGGTGCTGCTGATCGCGTCTTCCGGGTCCGGAAAATCGACTACCGCATGGGCCATGACACAACGCGGCTTCAGCTACTTGAGCGATGAGCTCGCGCCCGTCGATCTGTCTACCATGAGCGTGCACCCCTACCCTCACGCTCTCTGCCTGAAAAGCGCGCCGCCTTCGCCATTTGCCTTGCCTCCAACGACCATCGTCACCGCACACACGATGCATGTTCCGACGGAATCGATGGCAAACGTGAGCCGACGCCCAACCGCACTGCGCGCCGTGTTCTTCAATCAGTACGACGCAGACGCACCGGCGCCGTCGGTGAGGTCGATAGGTCCCGGGGAATCGACAGCCTCGATCTATCGCAACGGGTTGAACCAGCTTGCACACGAGAGTGCCGGACTCGCGGCAGCCGCAAAGATCGCGAGTTCGGTTGCGTCCTACCAGTTGATAACAAACGATCTCGATCGCAGCTGCGCGCTGGTCATGGAAACGCTTCGATCGAACCGATGCCTTCAGACGACTTGAACATCCGCCATGCCGGGCTTCGGCACGCCGATCAATCCAAGTTGCGCGAGGAGCCTTGCCGCTTCTTCGACATCGCGCAAAGCGGTCGATTCATCCACGTCGAAGCAACTCGAGAGATCGCCGGCGATGGCGGCAGCTGTCCTGCCATCGCACCGTTCGTAGATCCATGCCGCCGTCGCGTTCAGACGATGCAGCCGACCGCTGCTCTGCTCGAGAAGCAGCAGTTCGTCACCAACGACTTGCGCGACAGGCTGTACACAACGCAACAACTTCATACCGCGACTCTGGCGCATTCGGCAGCGGAAGTTGTCGCGAGGTCTTCGTGAGTTCGCCCAAACTGTGTGAGCGTCCAGTGGCACCCCGAGTACTTGCGCCTGCGGAGCAGTTATTGATCCGCTGCCTTAGACACGTGCTCGGGGACGATGCAGCCATTGAACCACCCAGCGCCGTCGACTGGACGAATTTCATCTCCATTGCGCAACGGCAAGGGGTGCTTCACTGGTTCGCGAATGCGCCGGCTCTTGCACGGATACTACCGGTCGCCGTGCTCGAGGCAGCGCGCAATGAGCGTGCAGTAACCGCTCAGCGCAATCTTCTGTTGAGCGCAGAACTCGTTCGTCTGATCGATCACTTCCGTCGGGCCGGCATTCGCCTGCTCGCATTCAAAGGTGTGATTGCCGCGGTGCAGTTCTATGGTGACCTGGCGGAACGACCCAGTGGCGATCTCGATCTTCTGGTTGTGCCGCGCGACTACACTCGTGCCGCCCAAGTGCTTGTCGATGCCGGCTACACCCCCGGCGTCGAGTATCCGACTTCCCTTCAACGGGCGTTTTCACATTCGCAGAAGGGCACAGACGTTGACCTGCACTGGGGAATCCCACCGATACTGCCGCGCTTCAGCCGCCGCAGTCTTTGGAGCCACGCCACACACATCGATCTGATTGGAACATCCGTCCCGACATTCGACCGTAGTTCGGCAATGGCCGTGGCCGCAATCAACGCCGTCAAGGCCTACTGGAACGTATCGCTGCGTCAACACATGGATGTAGCGGTTTCGCTACGGCGTCTGAGCGCCGAGGAATGGCACGCCCTGCTGAGGCGATCTAAGCGCATCGGATGTTCCAACTGCGTGTTGGCGGCCGCACACGTCAGTGACTCACTGTTCCCAGCTGTTCTTCCGCCCCACATCAGATCGGATGCCCGCCTCAGTTCGGTCGCCGCGCTCATCGCAAACGAGATAACCCAGCACCTGTTCGATCATTCTCGCAGTGCGCCACCCACGCGCGTGTTTGCCACTAGATCGGATTATCACGCCGCTTTGGATAGCCGTCGTTTCGGGCCTTACATGGATTTTTTGCGGCGGGCAGTCACACCGAATTCAGCCGACAAGGAGTGGCTCGAATTGCCGTCCCACCTGAGTTTCTTGTACTACCTCTCGCGGCCTGTTCGGCTTCTCTTGCGGGGTCGTCGCAGAGGATCCGACTGAGCTGTGCCCTGATTCAGGGATGGTCCGCACATGCCTTCAGATCGCCGAGGTAGATCCTCTAATGCGGGAGCCAGGGGGGATGGTAGGATCGACTACCTCGCCAAATGAGTAAGCCGGTTGGCTGCGGTGCCTGTTGAGGCTGGCTCGGTGAACATTACTGTAACCGGCGGTTACGTCGGGGCCGTTGTACGCGCGTTGGAAGCGCGTGGAGTCCGGACGGAAGCGATTCTCGAGGCGGCCGGTATCGAGGCCACCCCCACCAACGATCCAATGAACCGAGTGCCGCTCGCCGCGGTTCATCGACTGCTTGCCGCCGCTGTGGAACTCACAAACGATCCGTACATCGGCCTTTACACCGCCAACTTCCTGCACGCACCGAACCTTCATGCGCTCGGGTACGCATTGACCGCGAGCAGCAACTTGCGGGAGTTCCTGGAACGCCTCGTACGCTATTTCAGACTGTTGTCCGGTTCGTCGCGGCCGAAACTGACCGAGGCCGGCGGCGCCGTCTCACTGGAATTTCTTCAGGTAATGCCGACGCCGTATCTCACGGACGATATCTTCGGGCTGTTCCTCGTCAACCTGATCCACGAGCTGTCCGACGGCACAATCCGGCCGTCGCAGATCCGGTTGTATCGACCACTGCCTCCGGACGACGGCATTCGGCACCGCCGTGCATTCGGTTGTGCAATGGAGTTCGGCGCCACCCACTCGACATTCACGTTCGATGCCCGGCTGGTCGACCTGCCACTGTCGGGCGGCAGCCGCGATCTCGCCGAACAGAACGAACGGATCGTCATCGCCTATGTGGCGAAACTCGACCGCAGCGACATTCAAACGCGGGTCCGCGCTCTTCTGCTGCAACTGCTGCCCTCGGGCAACGTGACCAAAGAAGACGTCGCAAAGCGTCTGTGCATGAGCCCACGAACGCTGCAGATCAAGCTGTCGAAAAGCCAGACCACGTTCCAGGACGTGGTCAACGACACCCGGCGCGCACTCGCCTGCGGCTATATCGAAAACTCTGCAATGTCGATCACAGAGATCGCGTATCTGCTGGGATTTTCCGACACCAGCAACTTCAGCCGCGCGTTCCGTCGGTGGACCGGCCGCTCGCCCCGTGCGTACGCCGAACAACTACGCAAGTCGATTTACCGCGTCGCGAGCGGAGGACACGCGCCGCCGGCGCCGGTCGGCCTAATCGGGCCGACCCTCAATCGAGCCGTTAGTTAGCCGGACCGCAATCGGTGCGGTGAATCGAAGCGCGTCGGTTCTGTGCACGCCCCTCTTCGGTCTTGTTGTCGGCAATCGGCTTTGTGTCGCCGAAGCCTTGCGTGGTGAACCGGTCGCCGAACTTGACCCCTTTTGACTTGAGATAGTCCGCCACCGCATCGGCGCGGCGTTTCGACAGTCCAAGGTTGTACTGCGCATTGCCTACATTGTCGGTGTGGCCCTGAATCTCACCGGCCACGAACCCGAGTTTCGGGTTGAGCAGCACCGTCGCTAGTTGATCGAGTTGCGCTTTGTCTTCGGCAGTCAGCACCGCCGAGTCGAACGCGAAGTGCGTCTGAAGCACGTAGTCACAATCGCAACCAGCCGGACCGACACGGGCGCCCTTCGGCGTGTTCGGGCACTGGTCGAGCGTATCCGGCACACCGTCGCCGTCGCTGTCTTTCGGTGCAGCAGCTACGACCGGAGCCGGTTTTGCAGCTGCAGCCGGGGGCGGCGGAGGCGGCGGCGGTGCCACTTCCGGCTTACGCGCCGGGAACGTCCAGCCCACACCGACGAACAGACCACTCAGGTCGATGTCGCTGTTCGGGCCATTGTCGTCCCACTCGTAGTGGATCTTCTTGTAGCCGAAGCGCCCCGCGAACGACTCGGAGAACTGGAATTGCAGCTGCGGCATCAGCGTGTAAGTCGTGTCGGAATCACCGGACACCCCATAAGCGAACGCCGGATTGAAACGCCACCGTTCGGAGAGCTGGAACGACGGTCGCAACATCACCACCGTATCGGTCAAGCTGTCATTGTTCTGGAAGTGTTGACCGAGAATCCGTACTTCCGGTTCGAGGTTGGTGAGTTGCGCACCCACCAGCAGGTCGATGGTGTTCTTGCCGAACGTATCGAACCGGTAGCCGCCACCGTACGTACCGATATCGAGGTCGAGCTCGGCCTTCACCTTCGTTCCGACCGGCACGAAAACGCCGTTCTTGGTCCTCGCGTCGTCGCTGAGAGCGACGTAGTTGTAGTCAGCGTAGAGCACGAAGCGGTCGTAGCTCAGCACCGCGAGGCCCATGAACGCGACATCGACGTTGCTGATGAGGTCGCTGAAGCTCTGGTCGAAGTTGACGCTCTGTCCTCCTGCAGAAATCTCACCGTCCACACCGATCGCCCAGAAGTACGGCGTCAGTTCGAGGTTGAGACCTTCGGTGCGGGTCTCGTCGGCGCGCGCAACCGCCGTCGCGCACAGCGCAATGATCATCGTCACGATCGTCAGCGGTCGCTTCAAATCGCGGTTCCTCCTTCGCTGGTTTGTCCTTCGAGATTCGACGACTACGCAACCACGATGCCATCGACGTACCGCGAAATCCGTGTGCCTCCCTTGCCCGCCGCCATCTCCTGTACGTCATCGAGTGAACCGATCGCGGCAACTCCGCCGGTCTCGTCGACGAACCGACACGCGGCCGCCACCTTCGGACCCATCGAGCCCGCCGCGAACGGAATCTCCTTCAGCGCGACGGGGTTCGCCTCCCTGATCAGACGTTGCGTCGGCTTACCCCAATCGAGGTACACGCCCGGCGCGTCGGTCAGCATCAGATAGGTGTCGGCGTGCAGCTCTTTTGCGAGCAGTGCCGAACAGAGATCCTTGTCGATCACCGCCTCGACACCGACCAGTTCCGTTGTGGCGCCCGGCTTGTACATCACGGGAATGCCGCCGCCGCCGGCGCAAATCACGATGCACTTCTTCTCGAGCAGCCATTTGATCGGCCGCAATTCGAAGATGCGTTTCGGCTGCGGCGACGGCACCACCCGCCGCCACTTGTTGCCGTCCTGCTTGATCGACCAGTTGTTCGTCTTTGCGAGCTGTTCCGCTTCGGCCTTCTCGTACACCGGCCCGACGAATTTGGTCGGGTCCTTGAATGCCGGATCGTCGGAATCGACTTCCACCATCGTCAGCATCGTCGCGAACGGCACTTCGAACGGCAGCGCGTTGCCGAGCTCCTGCTCGATCATGTATCCGATGCTGCCCTCGGTCTGCGCACCGAGCACGTCGAGCGGCGCGCTCTCGGTGGGATTGAACGCCAGGTCTTGAAGAGCCAACAACCCCACTTGGGGGCCGTTGCCGTGCGTGATGACCACTTCCTGACCACCGTATAGAGGCGCCAACGCTTCGGCCGCACGCTTGACGTTGGCGCGCTGTACCGAGGTCGTCATCGGTTCGCCGCGCTTCAACAGCGCATTACCGCCCAATGCAATCACGACGCGCGGCACGTCAGTCTCCCAACGTTGCGACAAGCAGCGCCTTGATCGTATGCAGACGATTCTCGGCCTGTTCGAATGCAACGTTCGCTTCGGACTCGAACACCTCGTCGGTCACCTCTACGCCGTTAGTCAGACCGTATGTTTCGCCAATCTGCTTACCGACCACCGTCTCCATGTCGTGGAACGCAGGCAGACAGTGCATGAATTTCACCTGCGGATTGCCGGTTGCTTTCATCAGCTTCTCGTTGACCTGATACGGCAACAGCAGATCGATGCGCTGCTTCCACACTTCCTTCGGTTCACCCATCGAAACCCACACGTCGGTGTGGACGAAATCCACACCTTTGACTGCGGCTTTCACGTCGTCGGTAATCGTCAACGTTGCACCGTATTTCTTCTCGAGGTCGCGCGCGATTTTCTGATACTCGTCGGCAGGCCACAGAGACTTGGGTCCGCAGATGCGGACGTCCATGCCGACCATGCACCCGGCGATCATCAGCGAATGGCCCATGTTCGAACGGGTGTCGCCTACGTACGCATACTTGATCTCGGTAAGCGGCTTGTCGCTGTGCTCGCGCATCGTCATCACGTCCGCAAGCATCTGCGTCGGGTGATATTCGTCTGTAAGGCCGTTGTAGACCGGAACGCCGGCGTACTTCGCGAGTTCTTCCACGCCCTTCTGCGACGCGCCGCGATACTCGATGGCGTCGAACATCCGACCGAGCACACGCGCGGTGTCTTTGAACGACTCCTTGTGGCCGATCTGCGAGCCGGCCGGGTCGAGATACGTCACGTGCGCACCTTGATCGTGGCACGCGACTTCGAATGCACAGCGCGTGCGCGTAGAGGTTTTTTCGAAGATCAAACAGACTTCTTTGCCTTTAAGGCGTTCCTGCTCCGTACCGGCGTACTTCGCGCGCTTGAGGTCGCGCGCGAGATCGAGCAGATAGCGGAACTCGCGTTGCGTGTAGTCCTGAACCGTCAACAGAGATCGGTTGCGCAGGTTGAAGCTCATGGTGTGCTCCTTGCGTTGGGGTATTGATCAGTAGGCGGGATCGCGCGAAATCGGACACGTCATACAGTGTCCGCCGCCCCGCCCTCGCCCGAGTTCCGCGCCGCGCACGGTGATCACTTCGACCCCCGCTTTTCGCAGCAGCGTATTGGTATGGGTGTTGCGGTCGTATGCCACGACCACACCCGGCTCGATGGCCACGACGTTGTTGCCGTCGTCCCATTGCTCGCGTTGCGCTTCGAAGTCGTTGCCGCCGGTCTCCACGACGCGCAGTTCCGACAACCCGAGCGCTTCCTTGATGACTTCACCCAACGGTTTGTTGTCGGGGCGGATCTCATATCCGTCGTCGCCCTTCGGGTAAACGCTGTAACACTTGATCTGATCCACGACCTCGCTGAACTGCGTGACGACATTGCGATCGCAGAACGTGAATACCGTATCGATGTGCATCGCCGCGCGGCTGCGCGGCATCAATGCCGCTATCACACGAGTCGCAGCTTTATTCTTGAACAGCGCCACAGCGAGTTGCGACACCGCCTGACGTGTGGTGCGCTCGCCCATACCGACGAGCACGACACCTTTGCCGATCGGCATGACGTCGCCGCCTTCGAGCGACGAACCAGTGAAGTCTTCATCCGAATCACCCCACCAGATGTTGGTGCCCTTGAAGCGCGGATGGAACTTGTAGACCGCACGCTGCAGCAGGGTTTCGGGTTTGCGCGCAGGCCAGTACATCGGGTTGACGGTGACACCGCCGTAGATCCAGCACGAAGGATCACGCTGGAACAACGTGTTCGGAATCGGCGGCAGTATGAAATCGACGCCGCCGTAGGCTTCGAGCAGCATGCTCGAGACTTCGCTCGAGGGCAGGTCCATTACGGCAATGCCGCCGATCAGATGCTCCGCCAGCTTCTTTACCGGCATTTCATCGAGCCACGGTCTGATCACGCCAACGGTGGCCGGCCCCACGGTGTGGTGGGTCACGCGCCGGTCGAGTACGAACTTGCGCGCCTCCTTGATTTCCATCGTCTCGGCAATCAATTCGTGCAGTTCGAGCACTTCGACGCCGCGCTCCTGCATCTTCAACACGAAGTCGTAATGGTCCTTCTGCGCTTCGTGCACCCACAACACATCGTCGAAAAGCAGGTCTTTACAGTTGCCGGGTGTCAGACGCTGATGCGCGAGCCCCGGGCGGCACACCATGACGGTGCGCAATTTTCCAACTTCCGAATGAACGCCGACATTCGCCATCGCTTGCTCCTGGTTCTTCACCTTGATTACAGAGTGAACGACACGCTCAACATTGCGTATTTCCAATCCTTGTCCCCACCTGTCCACTGTTCCGCGGCATCGCCGGGATTCAGTTGCGCGAGCACGGCACTCACGTAGATTCGGTCCGTCGCCTGCCAGTCGACGGTCAGGTCCACTTCCTCGCCGAAATCGTCGCTGGCTACGCCGAATGACTGCGCGTCGTCGAGTTTGAACGTGTAGTAAAAGAGGTTCACGGTGACACTCTCGCTCGGCTTCGCGTTCACGCGGAACATGTTGCTCTCGAGGTTGTTGTTGTAGAGCGGGTAGTTGCCTGCGATCTCGCCCTGAAACCAGTAGCCGTAGTCGGTGAAGCCATAGGCGAGCGGATTGAACTCGTCGTTGAACAGTGCATAGCGATACGAGACGGCTGGTTTCCAGGCGACGTCGGCGAACTCGTACAAGGCCTGCGCGTAGTACCCCTTACCGGTGAAGGTGTCGCCGTCTTCGTACGCATACTCACCGGAAAGCGTGAGTCCCGGCAGCAACGTCCACGATGCACGGCCGTCGTAGACGTCCGCCTCGCCATCGTTGTTCTCGGCGTACACGCGCAGGTAGCTACCACCGAGCGTCACACCCGAGTCGCCGAACGTGTAGTCCGCGTTCGCGCCGCGCGCTTCGCCCTGCTGACCACCGCGTCGCGGATTGTTCTTGATGCGAAAGATCTGCGCCTTCAGTGTCGTGCTGTCGAGGCTCACCATGGCGCCGTTCTGAAAGGCTTTGCGCATGCCGAGATACCAGCCGCCGCGATCGCCGCCGTCGCTTCCGCCGTCGTTGATCAGCATCCCGGTGCCGATCGAATAGTCGAAGCGGCCGAGTTTGACCGTTAGCGTGCTTTCTTCGAGACCGGTGTACGTATCGGCGGTCTTCCAGCCGATATTGCCCTGCTCGAGCGTCGTCTTGCTCATTTCATCCATCCCGACGGTCACTCCGGATGCGTCGTCCCCCGACGTACGGGTGTACACCCCGCTCGCCTGCCCGAAAACCGTACCGCCCCATAGCGACGTCTCGGCCTTCGCGCCGAACTCGCTGCCGAACTCCGTCCAGTGACCCGCGCTGATGTTCAGGAAGCTGTGTGACTCGCCGAACCAGGATTGGTCCTGGCCGAATTGCGCGCCGATCGCCATGAACTGCAGATCGACCTTCGTGTCGTTCGCGTTGTACAGCTCGTAGTCCGCCAGTGCGTTCGTCGTGAACACAGTCGTGAAAACAGCCGCGAACAACAGTGCTTTCCTTAGAGATGTCATCGATTTCGTCCCCATTCGATCCCCCGTTTCCGTCACGGCCGACGATGAATCACTCGTACCAACGTGACCGATTCGATAGCGCCCTCGCTATGCCTTCAGCGCAATACGCCTGTCATTACGAACACTCCGCGGTTACTCGCTGGCGCTTTGCGCCATCACGGCGTCCGCGCCAAAGTCGCCGCCCAGGGCGAGGTAGAGGTTGACGCGTTGAACACGTCGTTCGGACTGCACGCGTAACAACGCCGTGCGCGCCGCATAAGTCGCCATCTGTTGCTGCAGAACGGGGCGCATGTCGGACGAGCCGACGCGATAGCGCACCCGCTCCAGGTCGAGCGCGCGTGTCGCAAGAGTGACCTGCTCGCTCAGAATCGGCTCGCGTTCGCGCAACGTCGCTTCCTGCGACAGCGCAGTTTCCACTTCGGCAAACGCGTTGAGCCCCGTTTGTGCCCACTGCGCCACCGCCTGATGCTGTTGGGCGGTGCGCGCTTCGACTTGTGCCTTCAGGACGCCGCCGTCGAAAACCGGCAGGAAAACAGTACCGCCCACGCTTTTCACGATGTCGTCGCGCTGCTCGAGCACGAACAGATCGCTCGAAATGTGCGAAAGCCCCGCGCTCAGCGACAGCGTCGGCAGTCTTGCCGCGCGCGCTTCTTCAACTTGCGAGAACGCGGCGGCGATGCGGTGCTCGGCAGCCCGAACGTCGAGACGGCGCTCGAGCAGTTCGCTCGGCAGCCCCGCGGGGACCTGATCCGTCAGCGTCACCAAGGTTTGCGCCGCTTCGAGCTGCGCGCCCGGATACCGACCCGTCAACACCTCGACCGCGCGAACTGCCTCGCGATACGCAAGATCGAGTTGTAGCGCCGAGTCGCGCGCGGTTTGCAGCGTCTGCTGCGCCAGTGTTACGTCGAGTTCGTTTCCTATTCCGACCTGCAGACGATGTTGCGCGAGCGCAACCGCCTGTTCCGCGTCACCAACCATCTGTTGCGCGATGTCGCGTTGCAGACGGCTTTCGATAGCCACGAACCACGCCTTCGCGAGTATGCCGACAAGCGACTGACGCGCCGCCGCGAAGTCGGTTTCAGCCGACAGATACGACTCCTCGGCGGCCCGCTTGCCATATCGAACGCGGCCCCAGACATCCACTTCCCAGACGGCGGACAGCAGCGCGCCGGACGTGCCGGTGAAATCGCCGCCGAGTTTGCCGCCGCCTTTGCCGAACGCATTGACCGCCGGCAGCAGCC
>JBGSNQ010000052.1:0-25521 GCA_041739525.1 Pseudomonadales bacterium
CGAGCACGGCCACGCGATCGCCCAGTGCAATGCGCGCGCGCCGCGCACCGCGAACACACACCGCCATCGGCTCTGCGAGCGCCACTACATTCTTGTTCAGGTCGGCGGACAGCACGTGCAGGCAGTCGGCCGGAACGCTCAGGTATTCGGCCATTCCGCCGCGAGCGGTCACTCCAAAAAGGCGATGTTGGGCGCATCGATTGCGATGCCCGGTGGCACACTGATGGCATTTGCCGCACGCGGTGATCGGCTCGAGCGCGACATTGGTACCGCTCGCGAGCGTCACGCCTTCGCCAACGGCATCGATGACGCCGGCCACCTCATGTCCGGGTTGCAGTCCGGTGACGTCGCCCAACATGCCGCCGAAGATGTGCAGGTCGCTGCCGCAGATGCCCACTGCGGAAACGCCGATGCGCACCCAACCGGCTGCCGGTTCGGGCACTTTGCGGTCGACCACGTTCAGCTGTCCGCGTCCCGAATACACCGCTGCCTTCATCGGCGAATCCCGCAATAAAAACGCGATGGTAGTCCGGCACGGCGGCGCCGGTACAGCATGACGACTTCCGGTGATGCGGGTAGAGTCGGAGGCCATACGAGGGGGGATACATGGCTACGTACATCATGTTCAGTAATCTGACGGACGAAGGGCGCAAGACGTTGAAGGAACGTCCCGAGCGTCTCGGCGAAGTGAACAAGGAAGTCGAATCGATGGGCGCGCGCGTGACGAGTCAGTACGCGGTGCTCGGCGGTTACGACTTCGTCAACATCATCGAGGCGCCCACCAACGAAGTGATGGCGCGCATTGCGATGGAACTGGGCGCGCGCGGCACGATCAAGGTCACTACGATGCCTGCCATGCCGGTTGCGCAGTTCGTGGACATGTTGCTCGGTAAGAGCCCCGGCGGCGCCTGATTCCTCGATCGTTCGAACACAGCTGACGGGACTTCACGATGCCCAACTACGTGATGCTGTCGCGTTTTTCGAGCGCAGCAATGCGCGACATTTCGGCCGACCCGACGAGCCTGTTGTCGCTGCGCAAGGCGCTCGAAGCGCGCGAAGCGAAGATATTGAACGAGTTCCAACTGCTCGGTGAGTGGGATCACTGCACCATCTTCGAAGCCTCCGACAACTTTCGCGCCTATCACGCGACGCTGAACCAGGAGTTGACCGAAGCCGTCGACACAAAGCTGCTGCCGGCGATGGACCTCGAACTCTTCAAGCGCCTGATCAGCAACGAAGCCGGAACCGTAGGGCCGCACGAGTGGCAGATCGAGTGGTGGGCGAAGATCGCCCGCGCCGCGATGCGCTGGCACGGAATTTCCCGCCATGTGTGGAAGGCCTGCAAACCGTTGACCATAACGGGTCGTGAACATTTCAAGAACCTTGGCGGCCCTTGCATCGTGGTCGGCAATCACACCAGCCACCTCGACGCGCTCGTGCTGTTCCATTCGCTGCCGTTCCGGATCAAATCGAACATCTACATGGGCGCCGCCGCGGATCGCTGGTTCGTTACCGGTCGACCGGAACTCGTAATGCAGCCGTGGTATCAGTCGCTGGTGATGGGGTCGTTCCCGATTCAACGCGGCGGCGGATCGCGCGCGCTCGACTACCCGAAGTGGCTGATCAGACACGGTGCGAATCTGGTGATTTTCCCGGAGGGCACACGCTCCACTAGCCGCAAGATGGCGAAATTCAAGCACGGCGTGTCGATACTCGCGACCGAAATGAACGTTCCGGTGGTGCCGATCTACCTGGTCGGTTTGAACAAGCTGCGGCCGAAGGGGTCGCGCGAGATACATCCGGGTCCCGCCGGCGCGCACTTCCAGCCGGCTATCCGTCTGCCCAAAGGCACGTCGGTTCCGGACGCGACGAAGACGATCTACGACGCGCTGAACTCCGTGCACGAACGAGTGCAGCACTACGGCGCGGCGGCGGCGGCGTCGAACTGGCGTGGCTGACGCTTCCGGTCAGACGTGGCCATTCGCTAACAATCGCTCTATGGCGCGCGCAACACCCGCTTCGTCGTTGCGCAACGTCACCGCTGTCGCCTTCGCCTTGACCTCGTCGCTCGCCTGACCCATCGCAACCGACGCGCCCGCGACCCGGAACATCTCGACATCGTTGTCTGCATCGCCGAACGCGACTACCTCGCGCGGCTGCAGCCCCATGTGGGCACACGCTGCCTGCAACGCCGCGCCCTTGCTGGCCGTGGAAGCCGTTATCGTGAGGATGATCTTGCCGGTGGGGCCGATCGAGTCGAAGAAATGCACTCGGTCTTTGTAACGCGGCTCGAGTTCTTCGCGAATACGCGCATTGACCTTGCCGCCCTGAATCGCGGCAACGCGCGGCAACGAGTCGGCTGCGCCGCGCAGCGCTCGAACCCAGCTCATCTCCGGCATCATCTGTTTGCGATCGGGTTCGCCGTCGAGCTTCAGCAGCACACGATCCGAGACGGTGACGGTGGCCACGCAGCGCTCCACATCGCATATCTCGTACAGGTCCGTAACGAAGTCGGCGGGCAGACGCTGGTCGAAGATGTCGCGGTCTTCCGCCGACAGGTGCACTTGAGCGCCGGAGCACGCGATCATGGGGCCGGCGATTTCGAGTTCGTTCGCAACGCGCAGCGCCATCTGATGCCAACGCGCAGTAGCGATGATGATCTTCAACCCGGCGTCGCGCGCCGCGCGCACCGCAACCACGTTGTCTGCGGGGATCTTTTCGCCGACCAGCAACGTGCCGTCGAGATCGATCGCAAGCGCCCTGAATTGCATGGAACTCCTCCCCTCGCGTGTCTGTTACGCTAACGCCGACCCTCTTTTTTACGGAAAGTACGGAGCGCGTGTGCGTCTGATTCGAGCCCTCATCATTCTTCTGTTCGTGGTCGCGGTGGTCATGATAGCCGTGCTCGCCGGCGGCAGCGCGATTTCGTTGGACTGGGATCACAAGCATCGGGCAGAAACGGCTGCCCTGCCGATGCTCGACGCCGAAACGCACAACGGTCTCGTCCGCATCGCGGCGAACGGCATGGAATTTCGCGCGCGCGTCGCCGGGCTCGACAACACCGGCCCCGGCGTGGTGCTGCTGCACGGCTTCCCCGAAACGTCGGCGATGTGGATACCGCTGATCGAACTGCTCTCGGATCAGGGTTTTCGCGTCGTGGCGTTCGACCAGCGCGGCTATTCGCCGGGCGCGCGACCCGAAGCGGTCGACGCGTATTCCATTCCGCAACTCGTCGAAGATGTGTTCGCGGTAGCGCAAGCCACCGGCATGCAGCAGTTCCATCTCGTTGGGCACGATTGGGGCGCTGCCGTCGGTTGGGCAGCGGTGATGGCGAAGCCGGAACTGTTGCGTTCCTGGACGAGCCTGTCGATTCCGCACATCGCGGCCTTCAGCGATGCGCTCGCAAACGATGCCGACCAGCGGCAGCGTAGTCGATACATGCAGTTTTTCCGCACGCCGCTGCTGCCGGAAGCGGTGTTCACGTTCAATCACCTGAAGCTGATGGACGAAGCGATGTACGGCGAAATGTCGGAGACGCAACGCGCCGAGTATCACGCAGTCTTCTCCGAACCCGGTGCGCTGACTGCCGCACTGAACTGGTATCGCTCACCATCGGGTTTCGGCGTGGCGCCGTCGCCGAAGGTGCGCCTGCCGATCCTGTTCATCTGGGGGAATCACGACCCGGCAGTGAGTCGCTACGCAGTAGAGTCGCAACGCAATTTCATCGAGGGACAGTTCGACTATCACGAACTGAACGCGGGACATTGGCTGATGGAAGAAGCAACGGACAAGGTCGACTCGGAAATTCTGCTGTTCCTGCGCGCGGTCGACGCAAAAGCGGCGCAAGCGGAGGTGATGTGATGCGTGGGCTGGACGGACGGTGCATCGTCGTCACCGGCGGTGCCAGCGGCATCGGCCGCGCAATCGTCGAGCGACTCGCTGCGGAGAAGGCATCGGTCGGTGTGTGGGACATCAACGCCGCAGCGGCTGAGACCGTCGCGAGTGCGATTCGCACATCGGGCGGCAAGGCGACGCCGTACGCAATCGACATCACCGACCACGACGGCGTTCGCGAAGCGGTTCGGCAATTCGAACAGCAGGTCGGCGCCATTGCAGGGCTGGTGAACTGCGCGGGCTGGGATCGCATGGCGCGTTTTGTAGATACCGATCCGCAACTGTGGCGAAAAGTGGTCGATATCAATCTGTTCGGTGCGTTGAACGTACTGCACGCGGTGCTACCTCGAATGGTCGCGAACAAATTCGGCCGCGTCGTGAACATAGCATCCGACGCGGGACGCGTCGGTTCGTCCGGCGAAGCCGTCTACTCCGCCTGCAAGGGCGGACTCATCGCACTAGGCAAAACGCTGGCGCGCGAACACATCGCCGACGGCATCGTGATCAACACCGTATGTCCCGGCCCTACCGAGACGCCGCTGCTCGCGCAGATGGGCTCGGATGGCGGCCTCGGCGAACGCATCGTGCCGAAACTCGAACGCGCGATGCCGATGCGGCGCCTCGCACAACCCGACGACTATCCCGGCGCAGTAGCCTTTCTGTTGAGCGACGACGCCGCCTATATCACTGGTCAGACGCTGTCCGTTTCCGGCGGCCTGACGATGCACGGTTAAGGGGATCACATGGACTTCAAGGTATTGCTTACCGTGTTCGCTACGGTGTTCCTCGCGGAGCTCGGCGACAAAACGCAACTCGCGACGATGCTCTACGCCGCAGACCGCGAAGTCAGCAAACTCACAGTATTCCTCGGCGCGTCGCTCGCGCTCGTGCTCGCATCCGGCATCGGTGTGATCGCAGGGAGTCTGTTGTCCGAGTACATCAGCGGGAAGGTTCTGCAATACATCGCCGGTGCCGGATTCATCCTCATCGGAATCTGGACCCTGATGCGGGCCTGACGTTGTACACGCCTGATCATTTCTCCGTCACGGATCGCGCGGCACAACTCCAACTGATCGACCGCTATCCGTTCGGCACCCTCACCACGGTTAGCGCAGGCCGCGCGCACAACAGCACCGTGCCGTTTCTGATCGGCGCCGACGGCACGTCGCTCGACGGGCATCTCGCCCGGGCGAACCCGCATTGGCGCGAGTTCGCCGCCGCCACCGACGTCGTCGTGAATTTCATCGGTCCGAACGCGTACATCTCGCCAAACTGGTATCAGAGTGCGGACATGGTGCCGACGTGGAACTACGTGGCCGTGGAAGTGCGCGGCAGAGTCGAGTTGTTGGACAGCCGCGAAGCGAGGCTCGACATCGTCGACCGGTTGAGCGCTAAACATGAAGCGGAGCTGCCGCAACCCTGGACGTCCTCGAAAATGAACGGCGACTTCCGCGACAAACTGCTCGCGGCAATCGTGGCGTTTCGTGTGCACATCGAATCCATCGACGCAAAGGCGAAGCTCGGGCAGAACCGCAAGCCAGAGGACATTCGGTCGGCCGCCGCTGCGCTCGATTCGAGCGACGCGCCTTCTTATCAACGGCAAGTCGCCGAATTGATGCGCGGCGTGCTGGACTAGTCAGTGTGCCGTCCAGCTCCGCACAGCTGCGGCCACCGCGACATGAAGCTATTGTTAGCGGTATTGCGGATCCGCCACCCAAGGATTCAAACGGACACGCGTACCTGGCCCCGCGGTTCAGCGACGGCGCGTCAGCACCGCCCACCGAAAACGGTCGTTCGGCCGCCCTATGAGCTCTACGGCCGATGCGCACCGCTGGCCGGCTACGGCTGAAGCTCGATCTCTCCCGGTCGCCAGGTCTTGTCGAACCACGGTTCGAGCGGCCCGTAAAGGCGCAGAATCATGAACCACCCTTTGCCGGGAATGGTCTGCACCCAGTTGTTCTCGAGCCCTTTAGGGGGACGCGGGCCGAAATAGACGTCAACTGATCCATCTGCGTTCGTATTCAGCGCCTTGTTCTGGCTGCTCACGCTGGGCGACTTTTGATCCGTCTGCACCATCGAGCGCGTCTGGTTGTCATAGACGATGACCGACCAGAAATCCTTCACCGGTACGTCGGGCGGCAGGCGCATCTTGTACGTCTTTCCCCCGTCGAACGGGTTGCCCTTCGAGTCCTGAACTGCCCACGGATACTGCGACCCCTTGCCGACCATCTTCATCTCCATGGCCGGCGTAACACCGGTGGCAAAGTAGTAATAGAAGATGTAGCCGTCCATGTTCGTCACGCCCGGCGCGCTTTCGAACTTATAGCCACCGAAGAACGGCAGGCGCCACGCGCTGTTCGGGAAGAAGTACGCGTCTTCCGAGCGCACCTTGAACGCGATGGTGCGCGCGGTGACGGCGCCGATATTCGCCGCGTCCGTGAGGATCTTCTTCATCCGTTCGTCGGGCGAGAAAGGTTGCCCTTTGACAATGCCAATGGAGGCAAAGAGACCAAGCGTCGTCGGATCGCTTCCTTCCGAGGGTTCTTCCTGGATCACTTTGTTCAATAGTTCCCAGAACGCGTAGTCGCCGGGCGCGACAAAATTCGCGGGAACGCCCGAGGCATTGACGAACTTCACCGATGGCGGATTCGCGGCTTCCGAAAGCGGATAGATCCTTAGATGCTTCTTCACCGACTCGACGCCGGCTTTTGTGGAGCCATCAACGAGGAAGGCGCGGAAGAAAAGCCAGTTGCCGAACGTGCTAGGGCGCACAACCACATAACCCGCTGGAACTTCGCCCTTGTACCCGGGCGGTAGCACGAGGTACTTGCCGCCTTTGCCACCGTCCTCGCCGGTGATGCCGACATCGGCGACCCAGCGGTACCAGAAATCGTTCACGCCGCCCAAGACCTCCGGCGGAATCTCCACCACGAGTGGACCTTTCTTCGTGTCGAGCCAGATGAAGTTGTAAATGGTGTTGTCGTTCGCCGTGAGTTCCACCGTGCGGGCATCAACAAGGTCTTGCCAGATGACATCGGTCTGGTTGTCCGGCCCGAACTCGCGGAGCGAGTCCCGCATACCGGCCTGATTCACGATCGGGATCGCCATGAGGTAAGCCTGCAGGGCGCGCGAACGATCGAGGTTGTCGTAGATCTTTTCGACGGTGTCCGGCTTGGGATAGCCGTAACTCAGGTTCAGGGTGCCGATGGAGCTTTCGATCTTGTCCGGCACCGCGACGCCCGGGGCCATAGGCGTCGAGAACTTGAACTGAGGATTCGCCGGCGCTCCACCCGGCGATTGCGCGAAGGTCTGCCCTGCGCCACACAAGGCCATTGCGACCAGCCCCGCGCAAATGTAGATCCAACTCACTGACCGCATTGCTTTCCTCCGCTTCTGGTACTGAATCGGCGAATCCTACATTCCCGATGAATCCGTCGATGTGCATCCGATGACATCGATTTCGCTTTTCGCGACACTTCGTCGTCTTCTAATGCACTTCAATCGTTCCACGCTGTTGCCAGGAGGCAGCCTCCATGGGGCTCATTCGTGCCGCCGTGCTCATGGACTATCCCGTCGTTGCGCGCAGGCTTGGGCTCGATCCGACTGCCGCGCTACGCGCTGTGGGTCTAACCGACGCTGCGATCGAACAGCCGCAGCAGCTGATCTCGAGCGATGCGATGGTGCGCCTGCTCGAGGATTCCGCCGCGCAGACAGGGTGTCCGTCTGTCGGCCTGCAGCTCGCGGAGATGCGGAAACTGTCGTACTTCGGCGTCGTCAGTCTGCTGCTCGCTCACCAGAGAACGCTGCGCGATGTAGTGCAGATGGGCTTGCAGTACCTGACCCTGATGAATCCGTCGGTCGCACTACATCTCGAAGACACCGGCAAGACCGCTGTACTGCACCACGTATTCCTAACCGACCGGGCGATGCCGGCGTCACAAGCCACGGAGCTGCAGGCCGCGGCCATAGCAAGGTTGTTTCGCGAGATCGTCGGCAAGGAATGGCGCCCGAGCTTGGTTCAATTCACACACCCCGCACCGGCTTCAGTGGACGTACATCGTCGATTTTTCGGCTGCAAGCTTGCCTTCGATGCCGAATCAAACAGCATTACGTTTCCGAGCGCCGACCTCGATCTTGTCAATCCATCCGGCGACGCGATGATGGCGGGCTATGCGCGATCTCTCATCGAGGTGCCGGCACGTTCTTCTGGTTCGCTGGTCGATGAAGTCAACCGACTCATTCACCTGTTCCTGCCGATTGGTCGCGCGACCATCGAGCAGGTCGCACACTCGCTCGAACGCAACGTTCGGAGTCTGCAACGTGAACTGGGCGCAGCCGACACAACGTTTTCGGCGTTGCTGAATGCAACCCGCCGCAACCTCGCCGGCGGCTATCTGCATAACATGCGATTCGATATCGGCGACGTCGCGGCCTTACTGGGTTTTGCGCGACCCGGATCTTTCACCCGTTGGTTTGCCCGGGAATTCGGGGGAACCCCGGCAGCGTTCCGAGCCAACCGCGCGTCGTGAGCGCAAAGCAAGCGACCCGAGGTCCCACACCCAACTGAACCTCAGCGCGTCGCGTACGCGCGGATCAGATCGTCGCGCCGGCTCAACCAGACGAAGCGTGCACCGAGCACTATCGCGACCAGCACCAATCCGAGGATCAGCCCCAACCAGAATCCGCTCACGCCGAGCGCCGGAGTGCCAAAGCCGAAGCCGAGCACCGCGCCGACCGGCAGCGAGAACGCCCAATACGCGAGTAACGTTACGATCAACGGAATGCGCGTGTCTTTGTATCCGCGCAACACACCGATGATGGTTGCCTGTCCGTCGTCGAATATCTGATAGATGGCAATCAGCAACAGCAACTGCGTCGCCACCTTCAGCACGCCCGGATCGTTCGTATAAAGCAACGGGATCGCGTCCCGGAAAAGGAGCACCAACGACGCCGCCAACAGCGCGAAGAGTACCGACGAGCCGATTGCGACGGTGCCTGCGACCCGGGCGCGAACAAGATCTCCTGCACCGACGTTGAAGCCGACACGAATGGTGGCAGCCATGCCCACCGACAGCGGGATCATGTAGGTGATGCCGCCGACGTTCGATGCGATCTGATGCGCTGCAACCGCGTCGACCCCGAGACGACCGATCAGCAACGTCATCAACGAGAAGATCGCCATCTCGAAGAACATCGTCGCCCCGATCGGCAGACCCAGCCTGACGAGCCGCATGATTTCACGCGGATCGGGGCGCGAGAACGAACTGAACAGTCCGATGCGGCGCATCCGAGTGGCGAGCACCACGACGAGCATCGCCGCGAGTTCGAACCACATCACAAGCGCGCTGGACCAGCCGCAGCCGGCGCCGCCGAGTCCCGGGTATCCGAACGCGCCGTGAATGAACAACAGGTTGAGCGGCACCTTGAGCAGGAGCGCGACCAATGCGATGGCCATAGCGGGCGTGGTCCACGACATGCCTTCGCACAGATAGCGCAACGTGAAATAGCCGAGCACCGGCGGCATGCCCCACCGCAACGCATTGATGTAGTCGACGGCGATCGGGATTGCCGCGGGATCGACGCCAACGAAGACGAGCGCTGCCTCCGAATAGCCGAGCAAAAGAAACGCGATACCGCCACCCACCAGCGCAAGCCACAACGCCTGCCGCACCACCGCGGCCACCTCTGCCTCGCGCCTTGCGCCATGCAACTGCGACACCGCGGGGGTCAGGGCCATGATCACGCCCGACATGAACAACATCAGCGGCCAGAACAGATTGCCGCCGAGCGCGACGCCGGCGAGATCGGCAGGGCTGACCCGTCCGGCCATGATCGCGTCCGCCACACCCATGCCCATCTGCGACAGCTGCGTGACGATCATCGGCAGCGCCAAACTCGTGAGCGCCTTGAATTCGCGACGCGCCAGTGTTTTCAGCGGCGCATGCGACAAGTCCGAATGCGCGACTGGCGAGTTGGATGGCATGCGACGAGCGCTCGAAATACGGCCGCTCATTCTATCCGGCCGGCCCGAATATCCTCATATACGGCGTCTTAGGATTGGCCCTTGTCGATAGCCGCTGTCGATGGGATTCATTCATAGATTCGAATTCCCCCCGCATCGATAACTCTTATACTGCCCCCTGCCACGCCACACACAGTGAGGTCATCATGGATCTGAAGAAGAGTAAGACTCTCAACAATCTCAAGGACGCGTTCGCCGGTGAATCGCAGGCCAATCGTCGTTATCTGTATTTCGCTGCGAAGGCCGACGTCGAAGGTGAGAACGATGTGGCCGCCGTGTTCCGCTCGACCGCGGAAGGCGAAACCGGTCACGCGCACGGTCACCTCGAATACATGGAAGCGGTAGGCGATCCGGCCACGGGACTGCCGATCGGCAGCACATCGAACAATCTCAAAGCGGCAATCGCCGGCGAGACGCACGAGTACACCGATATGTATCCGGGCATGGCGAAAACCGCTCGCGAAGAAGGCTTCGACGAAATCGCCGATTGGTTCGAGACGCTCGCAAAGGCGGAACGCTCGCACGCGAACCGGTTTACGAAGGCGTTGAGCGCGATGGCCTGAGGAACACGGCCGGTCCAACGGACCGCTCGGAACGAAAGGGGTCGGGGCTTCCGCGACCCCTTTTTTTCGCGACCTTTGTTCTTGCATGATTCGCTGACGAGGTGTCGATGGCTGGAATACGCGAAGGAAATCTCGAGGCGCCGAAGCGTCGCCCGATCGATTGGCAGAATCCCGAGTTCTACGCGAAAGATCCGCTGTACGAGGAACTCGAACGCGTGTTCGACATCTGCCACGGCTGTCGTCGCTGCGTCAGCCTGTGTGATTCGTTTCCGACGTTGTTCGACCTGGTCGATGAATCACCGACGCTCGAAGTCGACGGCGTCGACAAAGCCGACTACACGAAGGTGGTCGACCAGTGTTATCTGTGCGACCTGTGCGCGGAAACGAAATGCCCGTACCTGCCGCCGCACGAGTGGGCGGTGGATTTCCCGCATCTGATGCTGCGCGCGAAAGCCTACCGCTTTCAGAACGGTGACACGAAGTGGCGCGATCGGTTGATCACCACCACCGACCCTGTCTTCAAAACACTCTCTACACCGGGCATCGGACAGCTGGCGAACGGCGTGATCAAGAGCTCCGCGATGCGTGCAGCCATCGACAAGACGATCGGCCTGCATCCAAAGGCACCCGTGCCGAAATTCCACACGCGCACCACAAGCCGCAGGATGGGCGAACAGTACGACGCCGACATGCCTGCACAATCCACGGACCGCACGCGCGGCAAAGTGGCGATCTTCGTTACCTGCTACGGCGAGCACAACGAACCCGAAGTGATCGAAGACATGGTGGCCGTGCTGAATCACAACGGCATTTCGGTGCGACTGCTGCAGGACGCGCGCTGCTGCGGCATGCCGAAACTCGAACTCGGCGACCTGAAGGCCGTTGAAAAACTCAAGGATGCCAACCTGCCGATTTTTCTCGAGGCGATCGACGCCGGCTACGACCTGATGAGCCCGATTCCCTCGTGCGTGCTGATGTACAAGCAGGAAGTGCCGCTGATGTTTCCCAACGACTCCGACCTGGCGCGGGTGAAGGCGGCGTTTTTCGATCCGTTCGAATATCTGATGCTGCGCCACAAAGCCGGCCTGGTGAAAACCGACTTCAGGCAGAAGCTCGGCACCATCGCCTATCACGTCGCATGTCACCAGCGGGTTCAGAACATCGGCATGAAGACGCGTGACTTCATGCAGTTGATCCCGGAGACCACCGTCACCGCGATCGAACGCTGCTCCGGCCACGACGGTACATATGCGCTGAAGAGCGAGACGTACGAGAAAGCGATGAAGATCGCGCGTCCGGTCGTTACGCGTGTAGAGCAGGCGGCGCCGGACCATTACGGCTCGGATTGTCCGATGGCTGGTCGCATGATCCAGCACGGACTCGAACTCAAAGGATCGAGCACGCACGCCGAACATCCGATCACGCTCGTGCGACGCGCCTACGGGATCTGACACGATGAAACTCGACCGCAGCCGCATCTGGAGCCTCGAAGACTACGCGGCAAAACGTCCGGCATTCCGCGCCGAGGTGATCGCACACAAGAAGCTGCGCCGCGTTGCGCTCGGCCCGCACGCAACGCTGGTGTTCGAAGACTTCACGACGATGAAGTATCAGGTGCAGGAGATGCTGCGTGTGGAACGCATTTTCGAAGCGGCCGCGATCGCGGAAGAGATAGACGCCTACAACCCGCTGATTCCCGACGGCGGCAACTGGAAAGCGACCTTCATGATCGAGTACGACGACGTCGCCGAACGCCGCGCAGCGCTCGCGACGATGATCGGCATCGAACACCGCGTGTGGGTGAAGGTGGGCGATACGGCGCCGCTGTTCGCACTCGCGAACGAAGACCTGCCTCGCAGCAACGACGAAAAAACGGCGGCGGTGCATTTCCTGCGCTTCGATCTCACGCCCGCGCAGATCGCGGCCGCCAAATCCGGTGCACCGATCGGTATCGGCATCGACCATCCGGCGCTTCCCTATCGCGTTGATCCGATTCCGGAACCGATACGGGCAAGTCTGGTGAGCGACCTCGATTGAATCGTTTGATGGGCCGGCTCGGGCAGCGCCTCGCGCGCTACGTCGCAGCGCCGGCCAAGTTCTACAAGCCCACGGTCGTCAGCGGCGGCGAAGTGCGTTGGCCCGATTTCATTCAACCGTGCGACGTGCTGCTCGTAGAAGGTTCTTCCCGGATCAGTACCGCGATCAAATATCTGACCCAGTCGACGTGGTCGCACTCTGCCATCTGCGTCGGCGGCGCGGCGCCGTTTCCGCTGGTTGAGGCCGACGTCGAATTCGGCGTGTCGTCGGTGCCGTACGAGAAGTACGTCGACTCGAATGTGCGCATCTGCCGCCCCATCGGGCTGAGCGACGAAGACCGCGCGCGACTGACCGACTTCGTCGTCGCACACATCGGCAACACTTACGATCTGAAGAACGTCTTCGACCTGGCGCGGTTTCTGCTTCCGACACCCCCCATACCGGCCCGTTGGCGGCGACCGTTGCTGACGTTCGGCAGCGGCGAGCCAACGAAGGCAATCTGCAGTTCGCTGATCGCCGAGGCGTTCGAATCGGTGCGTTATCCGATTCTGCCGGACCTCGAATCCCGGGAAGCGGGCTCCAACACCCGCTGGCTGTACAAGGTGCGGTCGCATACGGCCTACACGCCGCGCGACTTCGACTTGTCGCCGTATTTTGCGGTGATAAAGCCCACCATCGAACGACGCTTCGACTATCGCGAGTTCCCGTGGCTAGAACACGCCTGAACAGACCTCGCTGCGGCTAGTCGATCACTTCCGTATCGCGCTTCTTCGCCGCAGCATCCGCGTCCGTTCGTTCACCGTTTCGAAGCACTTCGAGGTTGTACTCGGTGGCCGCGCGCAAGCCTGCCACGGTAGAGAGATTACGCATGCCGCGCCGCGCGATTTGAAACAGCGCTTCGAGCACCACACCTTCCTTCACGTGCCCTTCTTCGCGCACCAGCGAGAGTCTGTGCAAGGCGTAGAGTCCGATTACCGACGCGAACAGAAAGAAGAAGTCCCATTGAATGAAGTTGAGCGCCGTGAACTCCACGTCACCGCTCGGATTGTGCCACCGCATCAACACCGACAATTTGCGCGACAGGAAGAAGTCGGCCGTCAGTCCTCCCACCATCGACGCCGTGCCGGCAGCCAATGAGTTCACGAGAGAACTCGCCGTGAGGTAAGCCGTAGCGTCGCCGCGCGGCGCCAGCTTCAACGTGATGTTGCCGGACGCGAGCGTTACGCCGGCGCTCGCAACGCCGGTGGCGATGTGGATGGCAATCAGCAGCGGAATCGTCAGCACGTGTCGATCGGGGAACATCGTGAACGTCCACGCGAAGATGCACAGGATGAACAGCGGTGCACACACCGACAGCACCGATTTGTTGCTGAAGCGATCGGCGATCGCGCCCCATTGCGAGACCATCAGGTAAGCCGCCATCTGGCTGAGCGTGCCGAGGCCGACCACCAACGCGAGACTCAACTCCATCCGTTTCAGCATGTGCACGGTGAAGAACGGCGCGGCCAGGTTGACGGCAAAGTTCCAGCTGCCGAGGAAGGCGAGCAAACGGCGGAAGTTTTTGCTCTTGAACGGTACGCCCAGCGCCAGATACCAACGCCGGTCCGCCGTCGCGGCCGTCATCGGTGGCTCGTACACATGCTGCGCGCACCACACGCCATACAGACCACCGAAGAACGCGAGCGTGTAAATGACTGCGTAACTATAGGTTTGCGGCAGCGGCACCCATTTGCTCCACACGTCGACGAAACCCGCTGCGACGAGGCTGAGCACCGCTCCGATGAACGTCATGCGCTTCTGGCGCGCACCGAAGATCTCGCCCATGAGGCGGTCGGGAATCAGGTCGCGCATCCACGAACCCCAGGCGCAGCCGAGAAACGCGCCCATCGCATAGCGCAGCCCGAATGCGAACACGATTACGGCGAGCGCAACGTCGTGGTCGGGAATGAATGCTGCTGCACCGATGATCAGCATCGCCGGCCGCGCGATGAGGCCACTGATGAAGTAGATGCGGCTGCGATTGCGATAGCGCTCTACGATCGCGAGTGCGGGAATCTGCGCGAGTTGCGACAGGTGCGGAACCGCTGCAAGCAACCCGATGGTGAAGTTGCTGGCGCCGAGTTGTACAGCGAACGCGGTGAGGAACGCGCCGACCGCCAGCGTCTCCATGATCTGGATACCGACGCCGTTGCGCATGATCCACGGAATGCTCTCGGTCATCCGCGGATCGATCTCGGAACGAGTGTTCTCACTCATGCTCGGGTGCTCTCGTCGCGGCGGTAGCAAGTCGTTGGGTCGGAGGCTCGGACCGCCGAGCAGGGCAGATCGCGGAGGTGGATCGTGATGCGTTCTCGGGTTGCAGGTTGTGACCCTAACAGAAAAAGCACCGCGATCCTGCTGTTAGCATCGCGGTTCCACTGTACGCTATGCACCCGTCAAGCTTCCCGGATTCCGGAGTCACTATGCGATGGGGGTTACTCGCGGCGCTGCTGCTCGCGATGGGATTCGCTGCGGCTGCAAGCGTCGATGGGTCGCTCGCGAAAGCAGACGCGGCAATGACGCAGGCGCGCGAGAACGACATGCCGTTGCTGGCACCTGAGGCATGGGACGACGCAACAGAGGCATACGCGAACGCGAAGGACGCCGTCGATCGCGACCGCTCGCGCTCGCAGATCGATAAGTACGTCGACCAGGTGACGAAGGCGATCAACGGTGCCGCGAATACCGTACGCATCGGGCGCACCACCTTCGAAGCGACGCTGACCAGTCGCAACAACGCGATCTCGGCCGGCGCCGATCAGCTCGCCACGCGCATGTTCACTAAGGCAGAAGAGCAGTTTCGCAAAGCTGCGATCACGCTCGAGAACGGCAAGCCAGACAAAGCCCAGTTGCAGGCCGCAGAGGCCGTGCAGAGCTATCGCGCGGCGGAACTCGAAGCAATCAAGGGTGCGATACTGCGCGATGCCCGCCACTTGCTGGCGCAGGCGGATGAGGAAAACGTCGAAAAGTACGCGCCATTGACGCTTGGCCAGGCCCGGGCGTCGCTGGTCGAGGCAGACAAGGCGATCGTCGAAGATCGCTACGACACCGACCGCGCCCGGCTGCTCGCAAAGCAGGCGAAGGAGCAGGCCAGCCATGCGTTGCACCTGGCCGCGCAGATCAAGGGTGTACACGACGGCGATCGCACCTTTGAGGAAGTGTTGTTGCGCTCGGAAGCGCCGGTGGTCGACATCGCGAACGCACTCGGCGTAACGCCCGACCTGTCGAACGGCGTCGCATCCACCGCCGCGGCAACCCTTGCGGCCGTCAAGCAGGCACAACACGACCTGGCCCAGATGAAGCTCGAACTCGACGAACGTAACGAGCGCATAGCGACTCTCGAAACCACCCTCGGCGGCGTTTCGAAGGAGACGGTCGCGCTGAACACGCTGTTGGCCGAGCAACAGGAGCGGCGCGATCAACTGCTGCAGGTCGAGCGACTGTTCCAGCCGAACGAGGCTGAAGTGCTGCGCACCGGTAACTCGATCGTGCTGCGGCTCGTCGGCCTCAGTTTCGACAGCGGCGCCGCAACGATACGGCCGGATCAGGCCGCGTTGCTCGAGAAAGTGGAACGCGCGATAGAGATCTTCAGCGACTCCGTCATTACCGTAGAGGGGCACACCGACTCGTTCGGAGGTGATGAGTCGAATCTGGAGCTTTCGCAACGGCGCGCCGACGCCGTGCGAGCGTATCTGCTCGCGAACATGCAGCTTGCCCCGTATCGGATTTCGTCCATGGGCTACGGCGAGACACGCCCGATCTCCAGCAATGAGACGGCAGATGGCCGCGCGCGCAACCGTCGAATCGACCTGGTGGTGCTGCGTAGTGGTGATTGAAACGCGCCTGATTGAAACGCCCCTCTTTGAAACGCCCCGCTTTGAAACGCGTAGGGGTGCTCAGCGCGCAGGCCCCTTGCTCGGTACGATTCTCTGCCATGGATGCGCACCGCCCGGCCCTGCCGACACGACTTCAGCCGCTCTGCCGTGGCACACCACGCCCGGTGTCGCTGTCGACGAAACCCGATGCGCGGTGCCAAGGTCCGAGCTCTGACCGTGTAACGATGGATAGTGTCGTGACTCATCGATTTCGATACATCCTGCGTGATTGTCCGGGCGCGGGGCCCGCTTATCCAAAGAAAGAAGGCGCCGATGCGCCGGCGTGGTGGGCTCCACGTCAAGCGTCGGCAACGCAGCACCGCGCCCGGACAATCACGCCCGAAGGGAGCGTGCCTGGACTGGCCGCGCTGCGTTGCAACTCGTCGCCGTATTCCCGATACGACTCCTCATTGCGCCTTGCGCGACCAGTCCAGGCGCGCTCAGGATGTATCGAAATCGATGAGTCACGGCACTAGGTGGCATGGATATCACCTTCACCGCCCTCGCCGTACTAGCCTCCTCTCTCCTGGGCGGCTACGGATTGCGCACGCTGATTCATTCGGCCGGACGTCGCTGGCTGCATCTCGGTGCGGACACTGTCGCAGTGATGGGCGGCATTGCCTTCTGGGGCATGCTCGTCGGCGGTCTCGTCATGGCCGTGCGCATGCTCGCCGCGCCCGCGGTAGGTGATGCGTTGGCAACGCTCGCGGTACACGGACCCGCATTCCTCGCGGCGGTTGCTGTGGTGGTGATCGGCCACCTGCTCGGCGTGGTCGGCCAAGACCTGATCGGGCGCAGCGCTCGCGTCGTCAGCACCGGCAGCGAACAGCTGGTCCGGCGCACTACGTATGCCGTCGTACTGTTTCTGTCGATCGTCATGGCACTCGATCTGGTCGGCGTATATGTCGGCTGGATACTCAACACGCTCGTTGGCGCGGTTATCGCACTGGTCGCCAGCCTCGGTATCGCGTTGTCGATCGGCAGCATCGGCTTCGTTCAGGATCTGATGACGATGCGCCGCTTCCCCGAACTGATTCGTCCGGGGGCGCGCATCCGTGTCGGCAACATCCGCGGCCGCGTGATCGAAGTAACCGAGACCACGATC
The DNA here is from genome assembly GCA_041739525.1 of Pseudomonadales bacterium. Lineage (GTDB taxonomy): Bacteria > Pseudomonadota > Gammaproteobacteria > Pseudomonadales > Azotimanducaceae > DATJGR01. The sequence goes on from JBGSNQ010000052.1 coordinate 17,536, forward strand.
ATCGTAGAGAGTGATGAAGGCATCATTCACGTCCCCGGCCGATATCTGGCAACAAGACCGTTGCTGGTCGAGCCGGACAAAACCTCATGACGACGATCGACATCGAACTGATGCATGCGTGGATGCGCGCCGACGCACCGGCGTGTTGCGTCGCATTGGCAAAGCTCGGCGCCAAAGAACGTGCGGCCGCCTTGGTGCAATGCGAGCCGGGCGACCTCGCGTTGTTGATGAAGCACGCGCCGGTGTGGTGGCTGAACGTCGTGCAGACCGAATTGCCCGATCTGCCCTGGAACGAAGCAATCGTAGAAGCGGGAGTCGACATCAACGTAATCCGCATGCTGCGCAGTGCACGCCGCGAAGTACGCGAACACCGGCTCGCGAGTTTTCCGGAACGACAACGCGCACGCATCGCCCGCGCGCTCGTATTGCCTCGCGACCGTGTGCTTTCGGCGCTCGACGATCGTCCACCTATCGCTCACCTCAGTGAAACCGCCGGCACGGTGCTCAACCGTATCGGTAGTCTGCACGTGCAAGGCGAATCCTGGATCTATCTCGTGAATGACGTCGAAGGCTACGCAGGCCAAGTCGCGATCGTCGATGCGGCGCGCGCGAACGCGGAGCAGGTACTGGCGGACCTTCCGCTGGTGCAACGCCCCGTGCTGCACAGCGCACTGCTGCTCGACCACGCGATGCGCCTGCCCGACTGGCAGGTGCACGACAGCCTGCCGGTGCTCGACGAAGCAGAGCGCTTCGTCGGCGTATTGCGCCTTGGCGATCTCGTTAGAGCCTTGCGCCTGACCGACGTCGATGCAAATCCGAGGCCGGTGAACCTACCCGTCCTGATCATCGGGTCGTGGACGGATTTGCTGGTCGCGCTGATGGGCCGCCGCAGGAGCCGAACATGACGCTGTCGGACGAGGTGCTCAATGTAGCGCCCGACGTCGCCGTCAGCGTATTGACCCGTCAGTCCGAAGCAGAACTGCTCGCCTGGATCGACGAAGGCACCGTGCAGCGGGCCGTTGTCGCCTTGCGCCATCTCGATGCTGACACCGCCGGGCGATTGATCGAAGAATTTCCGGCCAAGCGGCGCGCGGACGTGATCGCCGCGATGGAACCGCGCGATGCATTCCGTTGTTTACGAACGATTCCCCGGCGGCGGCGCGAGGCACTCGTAACGTCGTTGCCGCCGGCTGTGAAACGCGAGGCGGAACGCATCCTGCGTGTGCGCGAAGACTCAGCGGCCGCGCTGATGGAGATTCAGCCGCTGCACGTCACCACTCACACACACGTGACCGAGTGTCTCGCGCGCGTTCGAAACTGTCAGACGCGTCTGCCGCGCACGCTGTTCGTAGTGGACAACGACGACATGCTCGTCGGCGCGATCGATCTGCAGGCGCTGATCTCTGCTGCATCCGACGCCGCCATCGGCACACTGATGCATCCGGTGAAATGGCAGGTGGACGAATTCACCACGCGCGAAGAAATCGCGGCCGGCATCGGCCGCTTCAACGTCAACACGTTGCCGGTGGTGAACCTGCAAGGCCGCTTCTCCGGGATCATCCGCAGCGAGAATCTGTTCGACGCGGTCGAAAAAGACGCGTTGTCCGATCTGCAGACGATGGTGGGTGCTGGTAAGGACGAACATGCGCTGTCGACCGTGTGGACCACCGTTCAAAAGCGTCACCCTTGGTTGCAGATCAATCTGTTGACCGCCTTCCTGGCGGCTTCCGTGGTCGGCTTGTTCGAACACACGATCGCGCAATTCACGGCGCTCGCGGTGCTGATGCCGGTGGTCGCCGGACAATCCGGCAACTCCGGTTCGCAGGCGCTCGCAGTTACGCTGCGCGGTCTGGCGTTGCGGGAAATCGGCGTGAACGCGTGGACGCGCGTAATGCGCAAAGAGATGTCGGCGGGTTTGTTGAACGGACTCGGCGTCGCGCTGATTACTTCGCTGTCCGTCTACGTATGGAGTAAATCGCCCGGGCTCGCGTTGGTGATCGGCCTCGCGATGGTCGCGTCGATGACAATTGCCGGCATCGCAGGTGCCTTCATTCCGATCATGATGAGCCGCCTGGGACAGGATCCCGCGACCAGTTCGACGATCGTGTTGACGACCGTCACCGATGTCTGTGGATTCTTCTCGTTCCTCGGCATCGCCACGCTGCTGTCGTTTCTTCTTTAGCCCAAAAAGAAAACGGCGCAACTCGTTGAGATTGCGCCGTTTGAACGGGCTCCGGTCGAGCCCGCAGTCACGTCAATGAACGATCAATAGTCGCCGTGATCGTGATGTTCGTGGCCATGGTCATGCCCGCCGGCCGCCTTCGGCTTTTCGGGCGCATCCGCGATCAACGCCTCGGTCGTCAGCATCAGGCTCGCCACGCTTGCGGCGTTCTGCAGTGCCAGGCGGGTGACCTTCGTCGGATCGAGAATGCCCATTTCGATCATGTCGCCGTATTCGCCGCTCGCGGCGTTGAAGCCGTAGTTGCCTTTGCCGGCACGCACTTTGTCGACGATGACCGACTGTTCGTAACCTGCGTTAGCAACGATCTGACGCAGCGGTTCTTCGATCGACCGGCGCAGAATTTTAATGCCGGTCGTCTGATCGTCGTTATCGCCCTTCAGCTTGTCGAGCTTCGAACTCGCCCGCATCAGTGCAACACCGCCGCCGGGCACAACACCCTCTTCGACCGCTGCACGGGTTGCATGCAATGCGTCTTCGAGGCGCGCTTTCTTTTCCTTCATTGCGATTTCAGTAGCCGCGCCAACTTTTACTACTGCCACACCGCCGGCGAGTTTCGCGAGGCGTTCCTGCAGTTTCTCGCGGTCGTAGTCCGATTTGGTGTCGTCGATCTCTTTGCGGATCTGGCCGATGCGACCTTTGATCTCTTTCGACTTGCCGGAGCCGCCGACGATGGTCGTGTTCTCTTTCGAGACTTCGACGCGTTTCGCGGTACCCAGATCTTCCAGTGTCGCTTTCTCGAGCTGCATACCAGTGTCGTCGGAAATGACCTTCGCGCCGGTCAGAGTCGCGATGTCTTCGAGCATCGCCTTGCGACGGTCGCCGAAACCAGGGGCCTTCACCGCCACGACGCTGACGATCGAACGCAGTTTGTTGACAACGAGCGTCGCCAGCGCTTCGCCTTCGATGTCTTCGGCGATGATCACCAACGACTTACCGGCACGGGCCACTGCCTCGAGAATCGGCAGCATTTCGCGCACTGACGAGATCTTCTTGTCGCGCAGCAGGATCACCGGATTGTCGAGTTCGGCGACCTGACGATCGGGCTTCGTGATGAAGTACGGCGAGAGGTAGCCACGATCGAACTGCATGCCTTCCACGACTTCGAGTTCGTTCTCGAGGCCGGAGCCGTCCTCGATCGTGATGACGCCCTCTTTGCCGACCTTGTCCATCGCTTCGGCGAGCAGATCGCCGATCGCCTGATCGGCGTTCGCGGAAACCGCGCCGACTTGCGCGATCGACTTGCGGTCGGTACACGGCGTCGACATTTTTCCGAGCGCTTCGGTAACGACTTTCACGGCCTGGTCGATGCCGCGCTTCAGATCCATCGGGTTGACGCCCGCTGCGACGGCTTTGGAGCCTTCGCGGAGAACGGCCTGAGCGATCACGGTTGCGGTGGTGGTGCCGTCACCCGCTTCGTCCGACGTCTTGCTCGCAACCTGCTTCACGAGTTGCGCGCCCATGTTCTCGAACTTGTCTTTCAGTTCGATCTCTTTCGCGACCGATACCCCGTCCTTCGTGACGGTCGGTGCGCCCCAGCTCTTGCTCAACACGACGTGGCGGCCCTTCGGTCCCAGCGTCACTTTCACGGCGTCGGCGAGAATGTCGACACCCCTTGCGAGACGCTTGCGTGCGTCTTCGTCGAAAACGATTTTCTTCGCGCTCATGTTGCTTGTTCCTTTCCTCTTCCGTTCGTTACTTCAGCACCGCCATCACGTCCTCTTCCCGCATGATCACGTACTCCTTGCCGTCGAGCTTGATCTCGGAGCCTGAGTACTTGCCAAACAGAATTCGGTCCCCTTTCTTGACGCTCGGTGCGCGCACGCTGCCGTTGTCCAATACCGCACCGGTGCCTACCGCCTCGACCAAGCCTTGCTGAGGCTTCTCGCGGGCGTTGTCCGGAATCAGGATGCCGCCGGCCGATTTGGTCTCTTCGGCAACCCGTTCCACCAATACTCTGTCGTGTAACGGTCTGAATTTCATATATTTTTTCCTCTGTTCGGTCGAATTTGCGGCTCGCCGCGCCTGCGCATAATGGGCCCGCAGCGGCGACTTTCAAGTGGCTTTCGAAAAAAAGCGGCGATCAGCGCAGCGGATTCTGGATTGCACGCGCCAACCGGTCCAGCAGCTCGGCGCGGCTCGCGGTCGCGCGCCACACCATCCCGATGTCGCGACTTGGCGGTCGTCCGCGAAACGGGATGTATCGGACCGCACCACCGCGTCCGCCCAATGCGAGTTCCGGCATCAGCGTGATACCGATATTCGCCGCGACCATCTGCCGAATCGTCTCGAGGCTGGTCGCGCGGAAGTTGGTGTTCTCCACCGCGTTGTTCGAGTTGCAGATGTCGAGCGCCTGATCGCGCAGGCAATGGCCGTCCTCGAGCAACAGCACCTGTTCGCCTTCGAGATCATCGAGCGACACCGCTTTGCGTCCCGCTTTCGGGTGCTGCTTGCTCACCGCAAGGTAAAACGGCTCGCTGTACAGCTTCGTCTGCACCAGGTGATCCTCGCCAACCGGCAACGCCAGAATCAGCGCGTCGAGTTCGCCGTCGCTCAACATGCGCAGTATCACGCGCGTCTGCCCTTCATTGAGCTTGATCGACACTTTCGGAAATTCGCGCCTGATGATCGGCAGGATGCGCGGCAAGAGATAGGGCGCCACCGTTGGAATGATCCCTACTCGCACATCGCCGCCGAGCGGATCGCGATGCTCTTCGGCAACACGCACCAGATCGTCCACGTCGCGCAACACGCGGTGGGCCTGCGCAACCACCGCAACACCCACGGGCGTGAGAAGCACCTGCCGGTTACCGCGTTCGATCAGCGTTACCTTCAGCTCGTCTTCGAGTTTGCGGATCTGCGTCGACAGCGTCGGCTGACTCACGAAGCACGCTTCGGCGGCGCGACCGAAATGCAGGTGCTCGGCCAGTGCGACCAGATAACGCAGGTCGCGGAGATTCATCAGTCGCGGCTCTTCAGTCCCGCCAAGGCTCCACGATGATCTTCGCGTGCGCTTCCGGATTGCCGAGGTCGCGAAACGCGCCGGCGACGCCGCTCACGCCTACCTTGCCGGTGATCAGCGGATTCGCGAGCAACTTACCTTCGGCGATCAGCGACAACGTGCGCGCGAACTCTTCCACCGTATAGGCGAGTACGAACTGCATGTTGATCTCGTTGGTGATCGCGAGCAGCGGACGAATCTGATCCGGCTCCATACACACCCCGACGATCACGAAGCGACAACCGCGCGCGGCGCCGACCAGCATCTGATCGATGACGCCAGGAACACCGACGCATTCGAAGAACACGCCTGGCCGCAGCTCCGGCGTGCCGGTCAACAGATTCACCGCACCGCGCTCACCACTACGCGTGAGGGCGGCAACCTCGCGCCAACTCGAGTACGGCGACGTTTTCGCCGGATCGAGCACGATGTCGGCGCCGAGTTGTTCCGCGAGTTTGCGTCGCATCGGTGAATAGTCGGCCGCAATGATGGGGCGCACGTCGCGCGTTTTGAGCGCGCTGATCACCGCGAGACCGATTGGCCCACAACCGATCACCAGCGGCACATCGTCTTTGGTCAGCTTCGCCATCTCGACGGCGTGCAAACCCACCGCCATCGGCTCCGTCAGCGCGGCGAGTTCGGTGGACAAGCCATTTGGTACCGGCAACAACAAGCCTTCCATCAGCACCATACGTTCCGCGTATCCGCCCGGAACGTCGTTCGAATACCCCACCGACATCGGCGTGCCGTTGCGCAACAACATCGGGAACGAACACACGCGGGTACCGACCGCATGCGTGCGCGTCGTTTGTGGACCGTAATCGAGAATCTCCGCGCAGAACTCGTGACCCATTACGACGTCGCGACCGATGTCCATGCCCATGCCGCCCGGTGCGTTGTCGACGAACTGCCTGGCGTGCTTCAGCGCGTGCAGGTCGGAACCGCAGATGCCGCATGCCAGCGTCTTTACGAGTACTTCTCCGGGGCCGGGAGTCGGATCAGGCATTTCGTCGGTGACGATTTTCAGGTTGCGCATGACGGCGGCACGCATCGACTGATCTCCGTTCGGTGAGCTTGAGGGTTGGAAAGCGAGGATCGCGAGTTTGGTGGATGGCGCGGCCCGAAACAACTTCGATGACGCGCGCGGCTTTTGAAAGAGCGGCGCATTTGAAAGAATGGCCGACCTCACGGCACTCGAGAATTCCAATGGCATTGCGTCTCTATGACCATCCGCTGTCCCCATACGGACAAAAAGTGAAGATCGCGTTGATCGAAAAAGGCGTCGAGTTCCAGGGCTTGTTGCCGAACGCGATCGGCAGCGGTCAGGTAGACGGCGAGTTCGCAGCGGCGAACCCGCGCGGCGAAGTACCCGCGCTGATCGACGGCGACGCCGCAATCTTCGATTCGACCGTAATCCTCGAATACATCGAAGACAAATGGCCGAAACCAGCGCTACTGCCCGCAAGCCCCATCGACCGAGCGCGCGTCCGCATGCTCGAAGACGTCATGGACACGCATTTCGAAGGGATCACGTGGGCGCTGTCTGAAATCCGCAACTTCGGCAGAGCCGAAGGCGCCGAGGCGGCTCGCCTCGAAGCGGCCGGCGCGGCAGAGATTGCTCGTTGGCATACGTGGCTCGAGCAGCAGCTCGGATCCAGACGTTGGTTCAATGGCGACACATTCGGCTGGGGCGACTTGTGCGTGGTTCCCTTCCTCAACGGTGCAAGCTCGTTCGGTCACGCGCCGTATGCTGGTAGTGCGCTCGCAGACTGGCTATCGCGCGCGAACGCCCGCGACAGTGTGCGCAAGGTAACGGCCGAAGCCGCCACGATGGCCATGCAGGGGGCCAGCGCCGGCATGGCCGCGGTGCGGCAGGCCCTCGAGGCCGGTTTGTTCAAGCGCGAGTACCGCGACCACCGTCTCGAATGGATGATCCGCAACGGCGCGTTGAACGTCGTGCAACGCGGCCTCGAGCGCAAGAACATCCGCTTCACCGAATCGTTCGGCCGCTGATACGCGAGGTCGGGCGATGCTCGACGTTCTGTATCGGTCACACGATCTGCTCGCGATCAACAAGCCGAGCGGCATCTCGCTGCTCAGCGATCGCAGCGGTGCGCCGTGCTTGTGGGATACCTTACGCGAAGAACTCGCCGCGCAAGGCTGCGAGCCATTCTCGATCCATCGCATCGACAAGGGCACCAGCGGTGTGTTGTTGGTGGCACTTTCGCGCGAGCGACAGGCGCAGCTTACGAAAGCGTTTTCCGAACGCGACGTTCGCAAATTCTATGTCGCGCGCGTGTTGGGCGATGTGGATCTCGCGCGTTCGAGCGGCGTCATCGACCTGCCGTTGACCAAAGGTCGCAAGAGCCGCTACCGCGTGGCGGCGCCGCGCGAGCGCATCGCCCGGCACGGATCGCGCTGGCATCTGAGCGGACGCCACCACGAAGGTCACGACAGCGTGTCGCGCCTTCGTAGGTTGGGTGGGGATGGCCGTCACACGTTGCTTGCATTGCAACCGCTGACGGGCCGCACACATCAGCTGCGCGTTCATCTCGCGTGGATCGGCCATCCGATCCTCGGCGATCACCTCTACGGAAAACCGGAGTCGCTCGAACAACGCTGGCCGCGGTTGGCGTTGCACGCCCACCGGATCGTCGTGGACGGTGTCACCATCACCGCACCGCTGCCGCCGGAGTTCCGCTTAACGGCGAGACATCCATCCGCGCGCGGCGGCGAACCCCGCCGC
>JBGSNQ010000060.1:0-14544 GCA_041739525.1 Pseudomonadales bacterium
AGTCTGCTTCGGCGCATCGTGGTCGCCGCAGGTTTGCCGGGCGCCGGCGCGCCGCTGTTTCGGCGCGGTTGCACGGCGCATGCCCGTTGCGTCGCCGGTGCGAGAACCCTTGTTCGACTTAGCTCTAGCCATCGTCCGTTCGCCTTTTTTTCGAAAGTGCCCCGAGCGCACCGACCGCGGCTCGATGCAGCGCGCATTCTACGGTGAAACATCTTGACAATGGAAACATCAGTCGGCACGCTCATCTTGCCATTGTCAAGTTGGAGGGCGCGATGCAAGACACGATCTTTTCGATTTCCGGCAACCTCGCGATGCTCGGCTGGCTCGGGCTCGTGTTCCTGCCGGGACAACGTGTGGTAGTTGAAGTGATCGCGAGAATCGCGATTCCGGTCGCGATCGGCATCTTGTACATCTTTCTGATGGCGACGAACTACGGGTCGGCGCCGGCCGGCGCGGGCTACGGTTCGCTCGACGCCGTCGCGTCGCTCTTCACGGTACGCGGGCTGCTGCTCGCCGGTTGGATCCATTACCTCGCGTTCGATCTCTTCGTCGGCAGCTGGGAAGTGAGCGATGCGCGCGCGAACGGCATCCACCATCTATTGGTGATCCCGTGCCTGTTCGCGACGTTCATGTTCGGCCCGGGCGGTCTCGCGTTGTACGTCGTCGTCAAGCTCGCATACCGCTTGTTCCGTGCACGTCCGGTGGAGCAAACGGCATGAACGCGACGCTGGCTCTTCACCGTTCATCGCGTTTTCCGCCGCTGTTCGAAGCGTTCGCGCAGCGGCATTTGGCGTGGTGGCGCACGACGCTGCTCTTCGTCGGTCTGACGTTGGTCTTCGGCATCCTCGCGGTGTCCGACGATCGCACGTTCAACGGCGTGTCGACCTGGGCGAAGCCGCTGAAGTTCGCGCTGTCGATCGCCGTCTACTTCGCGACGCTTGCGTGGTTCGCTCCGCTGATGCCCAACGGCTACTTCGAGGCGCGCAAAGGGTGGTGGCTGACGAACCTGCCGATCGTCTGCGCCGTCCTGGAGATCGTGTATATCGCACTGCAGGCCGGGCGCGGCGAAGCGTCGCACTACAACAACACGTCGGTGCTGCATTCGTACCTATACTCGCTGATGGGCTTCGGCGCGGCAACGCTGGTCGTCGTCGGCGTGTGGATGGCGACAGTCATCGCGAAGCGGTTCGGCGCGCGCGACGCGTATGCGCTTGCGGTAGTCATCGGACTATGGATGACGCTGGTGCTCGGCGGCGGTTTCGGTGGCTACATGGCGGCGCAAACCGGCCATTGGGTCGGTGGGACTGAAACCGACGCCGGCGGTTGGTGGTTGATGAAGTGGGCGCGCGACGGCGGCGACCTGCGCGTGGCGCACTTCTTCGGCATGCATGCGATGCAGTTGCTGCCGTTTGTTGGCTGGCTCGCCGGGCGTTCGATGTCGCGGCGGGGCGCAATCGCGCTCGTCGTCGCGGTCGCGGGTCTCTATGCTGCGTTCACTACATTCACGTTCATGCAGGCGCTCGCCGGGCGGCCGTTCGTCTAATGCCGTCGTCGAGCGTCGCCGATACGATGCCCGACGTAATCGACCGCAGTGAAGGCCGCCGCTTGTTCGGACTCGATCCGGGTGCGTATTGCGACGCGCGCCCCGACTATCCCGACGCGATCTACCATGCGCTCGCGGAGCACGGCGCAATTCGCAGTGGTACCGCGACGCTCGAAATCGGTGCCGGTCCCGGCGTCGCAACGCGCCGGCTGATCGAACACGGCGCGAATCCGCTCACCGTCGTCGAACCGGACGCGCGCTTCACGCCGTCGCTAGAAGCGCTCGGCGCAGCGTCGCTCGCGCTGAACGTCGTCACTGCCGCATTCGAAGACGCGCCGTTGCCGAGTGCGACGTTCGATCTCGTCGCGGCGGCGACGTCGTATCACTGGCTCGATCCCGATGTCGCGCTGGGGAAAATCGCAGCGGTGCTGAAACCGGGCGGTTTCGTCGCGTTGTGGTGGAACATCCTCGGTGACCTCCACAAGCCCGATCCGTTTCACGACGCGACGTACGAACTGCTCGCAGACTGCGCGATCGGTCCGTCGGGCGCGCCGGAAGCAATTCCGTTCGGGCTCGACCGCGCTGCGCGCGAAGCCGAGTTCGCCAGCAGCGGCGCGTTCGGCGACGTCTTCTACGCGGAGACGCGCTGGACGCTCGTTCTCGATACCTCGCGTGTCGGTCGCTTGTACGAAGGGTTCTCGCACATCCAGCGGTTGCCGCAATCGCAGCGCGAGCCGTTGTTGCAACGCCTGATGGATATCGCGCAGACGAAGTTCGGCGGCCGGGTGGAACGCAACATGGTGTCGCCGATCTATCTCGCGCGACGCAATCGACAATAGTGCCGTGACTCATAGATTTCGGTTCATCCTGCGTGACTGTCCGGGCGCGGGGCCCGCTTGTCCAAAAGAAGAAGGCGCCGATGCGCCGGCGTGGTGGGCTCCACGTCAAGCGTCGGCGCCTTCTTATCTTGGACAAACGCCGCACCGCGACCGGACAGTCGCGCCCGAAGGGAGCGTGCCTGGACTGTTGGCGCTGCGTTGCAATTCGTCGCCGTATTCGCGATACGACTCCTCATTGCGCCTTGCGCCAACAGTCCAGGCGCGCTCAGGATGAATCGAAATCTATGAGTCACGGCACTAAAATCGCCGCTCCTTCCACTCGAGAGAAACTCGAATGCCCCGATTCATCATGGCTGCGCTCGTTGCGGTCGCTGCGTGTTCCGCCCATGCCGCTAGCGAAACCTACATCATCGATCCGACGCATACGTTTCCGAGTATCGAGTTCTCGCACATGGGGGTTTCCGTGTGGCGCGGCAAATTCGACAGGACGAGTGGAATGATCGTGATCGATCGCACCGCGAAAACAGGCAGCGTCGACATCCAGGTCGATCCCGCCAGCATCAACTTCGGTCTCGCGGCGATGGACGACAAAGCGCGTTCCGAGGATTTCTTCAACGTCGCGAAATACCCGACCGCCACCTACAAGGGCACGCTGAAGTTCGAAGGCGATACGCCGAAATCGATCGTCGGTGAAGTCACGCTGCTCGGCGTAACCAAACCGTTGACGCTGACGATCAACAGCACGAAGTGCATTCCGCATCCGATGACCGGCAAAGAATTCTGCGGTGCCGATGCGCAAGGCGAGCTGAACTGGTCGGAGTTCGGCATGAAGTGGAGCAAGTTCGGCGAGGGCGAGGCCGGCCGCCTCGTAATGCACATTCAGGTCGAAGGCGCGAAGCCGGACCAGAAGCCGGAATAGCGGCTACAACCAATACGCGATCACGTTGGCGCAGAAATGTTTGAGGCGGCTGATCGGGCCGCGTTTGCTCCACTGCGCCGGCGTGATCTCTTTACTCCCTGCCAGATCCGCTTCGAAGCGGCTTTCGAGTTGCTTGCCGAAATCGTCGCCGACGATCACCGCGTTCACTTCGTCGTTGTGCAGGAAACTGCGGTAATCGAGGTTGCTCGAGCCGACCGTGGACCAGATTCCGTCTACAACCGCCGTCTTCGCGTGAAGCATCGCGTCGCGATGTTCGAAGATGCGTACGCCGGACTGCAGCAGTCCCGCGTAGTGGTAGCGTGAACTATTCAGTACCACCGTCGAGTCCGACGCAGCCGGTACGATGATGCGCACATCTACGCCGCGCATCGCGGCTGCCTTCAGCGATTCGAGGAACGCTTTGTCGGGCGTGAAATACGGCTGCGTGATCCACACCCGTTCGGCGGCCGCTTCGATGGCGAGCTGGTAAGCGGTGCGAATCGGCGACACTTTGCCGTCGCCGCCGACCGCGGCCAGCACGCGAACGAGTTCGGTGCCGTGCGCACGCGGTGTGCCTTCGTCGAAGGAGTCGGGAATCACGCCGCCGCAGCGCTCCCAGGTTTCGCGAAACAGCTGCTCGAACGCGGTGACCGCAGGTCCTTGCACTACGACGTCGGTATCGCGCCAGCCGCGTTCCGATTTCCGGGTGTGCGAGCCACCGCCCGAACTGTTCGAGTAGTTCTTGTCGATGTTGAGGCCGCCGGTGAACGCAGCCTCACCGTCGACGATCAGGATTTTGCGATGGTCGCGGTTGTTGGCCTTCAGCGGATTTCCGCCATCCAGCGGATTTGCGGAACCAAATTCGATCACCTCGATGCCGGCCTCGCGCATCCGATCGAAGAAACCTTCCGACGCTTCCCGACTGCCGATGGCGTCGTAGATCAGCCTGACGGCCACGCCTTCGTGTGCTTTTTCGATCAGCAGCTCCGCGAATGTTCTGCCGACCTCGTCGTCGCCCACGATGTAAGTTTCGATGTGAACGTAACGTCGCGCGGCGCGCATCGCGGCTAGCATTGCGTCGTAAGTGGCCGGGCCATCCACCAGCAGGCCGACAGAGTTGTCCTTATAGAGAGGCTCGTCGCTGAGATGCTCCATCAGTGAGACCAGCGCGTGTGTTGCGCCGGGATCTGGTGCATTAGCCACGGCCTTTGCCACCACCGCGTCGCTCTGCATGGTGCTCAGTACTCCGCGCGCTCCCTCGACGGTGACCGGAGCGGGCCTTGGAGGAGTTTGATCGAACGGCGCGCAGCCATTTCCGAGCATCGCGAGAATCGTCAGGCAAATGCAGCGCGGAGAATGCAGACGCCGGAAAAAAACTGAGGCCTCTCTCGAAGGGGGGGGTGGTGCGAGAGAGGCCTCGTTTGCCATGAAGGCGAATGTGAAATGGCGGTTCCCTGATTTCACGGTTATAGATTCGCGCGATGTGGCCGCGCGGTGGATCGGCCAAGTCCGGTTCTTCTGTCAGCCGATCCCTACAGCGCGGGCGCGAGCGCGTCCGGTCAGATCCGGCAGAAGAGCAGTGACGGGTCGCGCACGCTGCGCCGCGTCACGGTCGGGTGCGTCGTGCTTGTCGTGCACGGCACCGGTCGCGCCGATGAAGCGGTTGTCGGCATACGTCGCGGCAGCAGCCGATCGTATTCGCGTTGCAACGCGGCATAACACTCGCACGCGCGTTTCTCCAGCTGCGCGCGATCGAGCACCGCAACGTGCCCGCGGCTGTAAGTGATCACACCGGCTTCCAGCAGTCGCCGCGCGGCCACCGTCACACTTTCGCGACGAACACCGAGAAGGCTTGCCGCAAGCTGGTGCGACATGACGAGTTCGGTAGAACGAGATCGGTCGAGACCGATCAACAGCCGACGGCACAGCTGCTGGTCGATCGAATGGTGGCGATTGCACACGGCGCTTTGCGCCATCTGTGCGTTCATGGCCTGTGCGTGCCGGCCGAGAATGTCGAGCATCGCGCTGCCGCGATCAGCTTCTTCACGCACGAGGTGCCCGCGCACACGGTAGGCATGCCCGGCGCTTTGTACCTTCGCCTGGATGGGCTGCGTGTTGCCGTTCATGAAGATGGACATGCCAACCGCGCCGTCGTTGCCGATTACCGCGATCTCGCTGGACTCACCGCCTTCGGTCACGTACAGCAACGACACGATCGCACTCGTCGGAAAGTACAGATACTCGGTCTCCGATTCGCACAGTAGTTGGTCGCAATTTAGTTGCACCGGCTCCAGATGCAGCAGCCAGCGCATGCGCTCGGCAGCGGGCAGTCCGCTCAGCAGTCGGTTCTGGGGACGATCTCGTGACCGGTCGAAGTGCGGCTCGCTGCCGCCTGGTTCTTGCTGAATCGCCATGGTTGCCTCGTTACTGGCTGGTGCAAGCTTCGCGTGTCTGAAAAAGGTGCGAAGCCGTGTAGCGGTCCCCCGCAAACGTGATCGGTTACGGGCTCGACTTCATTTCGAGTTCGTTCTGCACGAGTCGAACGCCGGGTATGGTGCGAGCAACTTCCGTTGCGGTGCTCTTCTCGTTCGCTGAATCGACGAAACCGGAAAGCTGCACCACGCCGTCTGCAGTTGCGACGTTGATCTGTCGCGCCTTCGTAACCGGGTTGGCGATCAGCGCAGTTTTGACGCGAGCGGTGAGTACGGAATCATCGAGCGCTTCGCCGACGGTCGGTTCGCCGGTGCGAATCTTCAGGTTGTCGTGCACGGATTTGACACCTTTGACGCCTTCCGCCACTTTCACCGCTGCCACGCGTTCGTTCTGCGAGTCGACGAAGCCGCTCAACTGCACTACGCCGCGGTAGGTTTCCACTTCGATCTGATGCGATTGCGCCACGGGGTCGGCGATGAGTGCGCTTTTGACCTTGCCGGTCAGCGTAGCGTCATCGACGTATTCACCCGGTGCCTGTTGATTCTGCGTAGATGCACAACCCGCTGCGAACAGAGCAGCTACCGACATTGCCTTCCACGCGCGCGAAAGCTTGATCTGCGTCATCACGAAGTCTCCTCGGGTATCGCTCAGTACTGTGCGACGTGTGCTGCGCGATCTTCATCGGCGCGCGCTTGGGCGGCGGCGAGATCGGCTTCCGCTCGATCCTTGCAGGCCTTCTGTTGATCACCGGCCAGCGCCTCGCATTTCTTCACTGCGACGTCGTGATCGGCGTTCGCCTGCTCCAACGCGACTTTGTATTTCGCATCCGCCGCGGCCAGCATCAGATCGGCCTGCGCCTTCTCCGTATCCGCGTTCGCACTCTGGATTTTCTGCTCCGCGTCCTTGCGCGCGTCGTTGACGTCTTCCATCGCGTCGTGGCGGGTTTCGGCCATGTCCTTTGCGGCGTCGCGCTGTTGTTCGGCGACGTTGCGGTCCACCTGTTGTGGTGACTTCGGTTCGCCACATCCTGCGACGAGCAGCAGCAGCGCTGCGGCAATGGCGACGGTCATGTGTTGATTAGTGTGGTCCATCCTTCTTCTCCGACATTCGTTTGTAGGCTGTTCGTCTCTAGGCATGGCATGTTTGATCGGGCGAGAGGGAGACGTGCATCGGCGACCACCGATGTTGGCGTCGGAGTGGGTGAAGGTCGCTGTCAGCGGGGTCCTACTAGAGTGACTCAGTGGCCGCCGATCGCGCGGCGCCACCGCAAGCCGTCGGTCGTGAATTCGACGCGGTGACGCTTGCTCACTTCGAAGCTGAATCCGAACTCGTCGTTCTCGCCCTTGGAGCGCCCGAACGAGACTCGGTCATTGAGCTGCCAGCCGTAGATCTTGCCGCCGTCCATGGGGAGTCGCCGCACGCCCAATGCATATTCGCGCAGGAACTGCTGATGCTCGAGCGTTACGTTCTCGGAGTCGCTCGCGTGCCGCGTCCGGGCCAATGCGCCAGTGCCGCAAAGCAAAAGAAACGACACGACGAGGACTCGCAAGCACTGCCTCCCGGATGCACTGCCCCTGGGAGTCGTAGCAAATTCCGCGCCTGCCGCCTCGAGGCGCACGTTAGGTTCGTTTGCGTAGCGCACGACTGTCGGACATGCACAACCTGCCGACCACCCATGCAGTTTTTACCCCACTCTTCAGCGCAATCCCGCGGCCAACGAGCGTACAAAGGGGACGGCACGGCGTTTGCAACGTCCGACGCATCAGCTTCACAAGGAGGCGACCATGTCGCTGCGCACCATACTGTTGACCCTCGTTGGCCTGGGTGTTGGATTCGGTTGTTCCGATCCGTCGCAGGATCCCTCCAAAGTACCGAGAGCCGTTGCGCTCGACTCACCGTCGCAAGCGCTTCCCAACACGCAACTCGCGAGCAAGTCCGCAGAGCCCGCGCCGGCCGGCGACGCTGCGCCGGGTGTAGTCGCGTCCGTAGAGATCAAGCCGTGGTCGGCGACCGGTACGACCGACAACAAGGTGACCGGCGTGATTCAGTTCGCGCCGACCAGCACCGGCATGGAACTGAGCGGAGCGCTGAAGAACCTGCCGGAGGGTCGACACGGACTGCACATTCACGAGAACGGCGACTGCGGCAAGCCCGGCGCGCACTTGGCCCCTGCAAGCAATGGCCACGGCGATCCGATGAACGGTGAGCATCACCTGGGCGATCTCGGCAACGTCGAGGCCGATGCATCGAATCAGGCGGTAGTGTCGATCAATGTTGCGGGCGTTGCATTGAGCGGCACGAACTCGATCCTCGGCCACGCGATGGTGGTGCATGCCGGTGCTGACGACTTGACGAGCCAACCCTCCGGAAACTCCGGCGGCATCATCGGTTGCGGGATCATTGGGGCCGATGGAGACGCGGACGTCCGTCCGGCGGCGAGTTCGAGTTAGAGGTCTGGAAGAGCAGCTTCGATTGACGGCGGGCGAGGGGGAATGAGGGTTCGGACACGCTCGAGCCGTCCATGGTCGCTCAGTCGCGGCCATCCATGGCCGCTCATGGTCCTCACCAACATTCCCCCTCGCCCGCCTGGGTTCGCGTCTCCATCGCAGGGTTCTTGAGAGGGGCACCAACGCGCTTTGCGCGTTGGTGCCTGAACGCGCTAGCGCGCGTTCATCTTCTCTCCCTCGAGAACGAATGCGCGACTTCGACGCATAAGAGGTGACGGTTGGTCGGTGCGCAGGGGCATGAGCGGCCATGGATGGCCGCGATTAAGCGCCCATGGACGGCTCGAGCGGCCCCGGAGCACCGACCAACCGTCACCCAACCCCTCCCAGAGGCGCGCCTTCGTAGGACCCTTCCTACAGGTACCTTCAATTTCTCCGACGCCAACATCGGTCCGCGCTGCTGCTGTGCTCGACGGGGCGCTGTTACATATGTGCTTGCATATTTTTCGTACCGCCCAACGGGCATCCAGAAGGATGAAGCAGGATGAACGAAGTGACGGAAATGATTGGCCGTTCGGCTGCGATGCAGGCTGTCGACGCGCTGATCGAACGGGTCGCGCCGACAGACGCGACCGTGCTGGTTTCAGGCGAAAGCGGGGCGGGGAAGGAACTCGTGGCGCAGGCTATCCACCGGAAGAGCGAGCGCAGTTCAGGGCCGTTCCTGGCCGTGAATTGTGGTGCGATTCCGGCGACGCTGATCGAGTCGGAATTGTTCGGCTATGAGCGCGGCAGTTTCACCGGTGCGGCGCGCAGCCACGAAGGCGTGTTCGAACGCGCTTCCGGGGGCACGCTGTTTCTCGATGAGGTGACCGAAATGCCGAGCGAGATGCAAACACGGCTGCTGCGATTTCTCGAGACGAGACGGTTCTATCGCGTAGGCGGTTCAGCGGAGATCAGCACCGACGTGCGCATCGTCGCGGCGACGAATCGTTGTCCGATCCGGGCGACGCACGACGGTGTGTTGCGAGAGGATCTACTGTATCGCCTCGCGGTGTTTCCCATCATCGTGCCGCCGCTGCGCGATCGCGGCGACGATGTGGTGTTGTTGGCAAAGCACTTTCTCGACGAACTCAACGAGCGCAGCGGCACTCGCAAGAGTTTTGCTGCTTCGGCCCTGGCTACGATTGGGAGGCACTCGTGGCCCGGCAACGTACGCGAGCTGAAGAACGCGGTGGAGCGCGCATTCATTCTTTCGGACGACGTGCTCGAGGTCGAGCTGCTGCCCGTGCAACCAACCAGCGACTCCGACGTGGGGAGTCGCGATGGCGTGCAGGTGCGTTGCGGCACGACATTGGCGGAAGCAGAGCGTTCGCTGATCGAGGTCACACTGTCGCATTGCCAGGGCAACAAGACGCGCGCGGCACAGACCTTGGGTTGCAGCCTCAAGACCCTCTATAACAAACTCGCGCTGTACCACCGACAGCCGCATCGGGAGCCGATGGAGGCGATTGGCTGAGCCGATTGGAGGTAACCATATGACTCGAATTCTGATTGCAGACGATCACGCCGTAGTTCGCGCAGGACTCAGGCAATTTCTCGAGGAAGACCGTTCCATTCGTGAAATCGGCGAAGCATCGACCGGCAACGAAACACTGGAGATGCTACGCGCCAAGCCGTGGGACCTGCTGATTCTCGACATCTACATGCCCGACCGGAGCGGCCTCGACATTCTCAAGCAGGTGCAGGCGAGCTATCCGAAGGTGAAGATCCTGATCATCAGTGGTCTTCCCGAGCGCCAGTATGCGTTGAATGCACTGAAGGCGGGTGCCAGCGGATACCTTGCGAAGGACAGTGCGGCTGACGAGCTGCTCAAGGCGGTGCGCGCGGTCCTGCGTGGTCGTCGGTACGTTAGCGCCACACTGGCAGAGCTGCTCGTATCCGACCTGAATCACGACAGCGAAGAACCCCTGCACGCGCGTTTGTCCGAGCGCGAGTTTCAGATCTTCTGCAAGCTGGCGTCGGGGCGGACCGTCTCCGAAATTGCGGAGGAGTTGTTTCTGTCAGTGAAAACGGTGAGCACGTACCGCAGCCGCGTACTGGAGAAAATGAGTTTCTCCACCAACGCAGACCTGACGCTGTACGCGTTTCGAAATGGGATGATTCAATAGCTGCCCTGTTGGATGACTCCGACAGACGCGGGATTTACGCGACACCAGATAATCGAAGGCACCATGCTCGAAACACCCAACACGGATCGAAGTTTGTCCGTGTTGCTCGTAGAAGACTCGAAGGTGCTCGCCGAGCGTCTCAGTGAAATGCTGTCCGGAATTTCCGGCCTGGCGCTAACCGCCGTGGTCGACACCGAAGCGGCCGCGCTCGATGTCGTCGAAGGAGGCAGCATCGACGTGGTGCTGCTCGACCTGCATTTGCGGCAAGGCACCGGGTTTGGCGTGCTGCGCGGTCTCACGCGACATGCCAGGCGGCCGATCGTCGTCGTGCTGACCAACTACGACCTGGCCGAGTATCGCCGCACTGCAACCGCCCTGGGTGCAGAGTACTTCCTCGATAAGGTGCGCGACGTCGATCAGTTGCCCGACGTCATGGACAAAATCCGCGCCGCTCTGAACTGATGAATTGAACGAATTGCGCGCGCAAGTTACACGCGCGTTGGTTTGTCTTGTCGGAATTCCGCGCCGCGCCTGAGGCCGGTCGTTGGCACAAACCTTGCGATTGCCTTTCTGCGATACATTCATCGCTGAGCAGTAAGGAGAAGTGCAATGAACTGGGACCAAGTCAAAGGGAACTGGAAGCAATTTCGCGGCAAGGTGAAGGAGCAATGGGGCCATCTGACCGACGATGAACTCGACGTCATCGATGGTCGCCGGGACATGCTGATCGGCAAGGTTCAGGAGGCATACGGCATCTCCAAAGACCAGGCGGAAA
The DNA here is from genome assembly GCA_041739525.1 of Pseudomonadales bacterium. GTDB lineage: Bacteria > Pseudomonadota > Gammaproteobacteria > Pseudomonadales > Azotimanducaceae > DATJGR01. Next base: position 11,122 of record JBGSNQ010000060.1, read on the forward strand.
AGCAGGTCAAGGAGTTCGAGGCCCGCGGCTGGGACGACAGCAACGTGGAATCGCAGAAGTCGCGCCGTAGCCGTTGATCAGCCGGTCATCACGCCGCGCTCAGGCGCTTTCCGCCGCTGCCGTCTTGGGCAGAACGCGCTCGAGCGGCAGCGAAACTTCGATCAACGTTCCGCCGCCATCCGGCGTAGTGATTCGCCACGTACCGCCGAAGCCGGCGACGCGATGCCGCATCCCGGCGAGACCTTGCCCCCTTCGCGCCTTCGGTGTAATCGGCAGGCCTATGCCGTTATCGCGGATGACGATGTTGAGGTTGTCGTCGTCTATTGCGAGCGACAACGAGCATTCGGTCGCTTTCGCATGTTTGACGATGTTCGTCAGCGACTCCTGCACTACGCGGAAAACCGCAATCGCAGCCTCGTCGGCGAGTTTCAGGTCGTCGTCGGGATACGTCTCTACGCATTTGAGCCCCGCGCGCGCACACGTTTCGGAAAACACCCAACGCACGGCCGGTACGATTCCCATGTTGTCGAGCAGCGTCGGGCGTAGCGTCTCCACGACGCGCCGCTTCATGTCGACGCCGTCGTCGAGCAGCTTCCGCAATCTGGTCCAACGCACCTTCAGGTCGTCGTCAGGACGCGACAAGCGCCGTTCGAGCCAGGCCACGTCCATCTTGGCGGCCACCATGATGCCGCCGAGTTCATCATGCAGTTCGCGTGCAATCGCCGCCTTCTCGCGCTCCGCGAGACTCTGCAAGTGGCTGGACAGTGCCGACAGTTCCTCGGTACGCAGGTGCACGAGCACCGCGAGTTCCTGATTGTGTTGCTCCTGCTGCCTTGCCGCGAGATCGCGCCGCCGCAGGTCCCGATGCAATAGAAAGGCGGCGAAACCGAGCAACGCCACGTTCAGCAACGTGCTGCCGGCCACCAGCGCGCGCGATGCGAAGATTCCGCTTTGCCATTCCTCCGTGGCGTTTTCGATGCGTTGATTCTCCTGTGCCTCCAGATCGGCGGCCACGTCGCGCACCATGTCCATGGTGCGGCGTCCATAGTTCGTGCGAACCAACTCTAGTGCCGCGTCACGCTGATTCGATGCCTCCAGCGTGAGCGATGCCGCGAGTTCTTCCATTTTTGCGGTGCCCATTTCGCGCAATTTCTGCAGGAGATCGCGAGTGGCGTCGTCGGGCGGAGCGGTGTCTTCGAACAGGTAGCTGTCGACGATCCTGTCGAGCAACGGTTGGGTTCTCGTGCGGGCATCTTCGTACGGGCCGAGATACATTGGATCGCGCGTCAGCAGATAGCCGCGTTGTCCCGATTCCGCATCGACCAGCATTCGGACGTAGAGCGACACGTCGGTTTTGCGCTGTTGTGCGATGGCCAGATCTTTGAAGTTGGCAACCCTTTCTTCGGCGTTCAGCTCGAGCATCAGCGAAGCGCCGAGCAGCGCGACCATCAGTGAAGCCACGGCGACGATGTAGATGCGATTCTCGGAATTCACTGGAAAACCTCTCCTGCCGGTGCTGTCGGTGTGGTCCTACGTGGAACCTCACCGGCGACCGACTGCGCCATTGCAAGCTTGGTGAGACTGTAGCATCGAAAACGACACGCCGGTCAACAGGAGGAGCGGCGACGGTCGAAGGAGATTCCGATGCTTCACTATGCAGCAGTATTTTTCGTGATTGCGATCATTGCCGCGCTGTTCGGGTTCACCGGGCTGGCCGTCGGAGCCGCGAGCATCGCGAAGATTCTGTTCTTCGTATTTCTGATCGGCGCGCTCGTCACGCTGTTGATAGGCGCCCTTCGCAGGAGAGATCTATGAGCACCGCAGTTAAAGCCAAACGTTCGGCGCGAGCGACACAACGTCGCACTAAAGCCCTCGAGAAAAGCCTGATGCACGACTTCGTGTCCGACGTCGAAGAGTTGGTGAAAAAGGTCACGGACATTCCCGGCGTAGACCTCGCCGCGGTTCGCGACAAAGTGTCCGGCGCGATCGCGGGTGCACGCCAGTCCGTAGAGAACGGCACGGATTCGGTGCGCACCACGACGCGTGCTGGCGTTTCAACCGCCGACGAATACGTGCGCGGATATCCGTGGGCAGCAGTCGGCGTCGCGATCGGTATTGGGTTGTTACTGGGATTCAGTTCGCGAAGGTGAGGAGTACCCGCATGGCATTTGAAATCCGTTCGTTCAACCTCCGCGACGTGAAGGGCTTGAGCCAAGCAGCTCTCAACCTCCACCTCGATCTGTACCACGGCTATGTCGAGCAGGTGAACGCGCTTCTGGAAGTGCTTCAGCCGCACGAATCACCCACGCAAACGCCGGCGCTCACGCGTGAAGCCGCAGTGCGGCGCTTTCCGTTCGAATACAACGGCATGGTGCTGCATGAGCTGTTCTTCGAACAGCTATCCGGGAGCAAAGGGCGGCCGCCGCACGAACGAGGTCCATTGGCCGAAGCGGTGGGACATGCGTTCGGCGGTTTCGACGGCTGGCGCAAGGATTTCGAGAAGCTCGCCGCCACCCGCGGCGTGGGTTGGGTGGTGACGGTTCGCGAGAAATCCGGCGGCACCCTCTACAACACGTGGGTCGACGAACATCAGTGGGGCACTACCGCAGGCACCGACGTGATCTTCCTGCTCGACGTTTGGGAGCACGCGTATCTGCTCGACTTTTCACCGAAGCAGCGCGGCGACTACCTGCAGGCGGTCTTCGACAACGTGGACTGGAGCGTGGTCGAGGCGAGGATGCACTAGAGTCTCGCTCGCGCCGTAGTAATCTCGTTAGGCGACCGCCGTGCGCGCCGCTGCCGTTGCCGCAGTCCGGCGCGCCGGACCCAGCCAAGGCAACAGCGCGATACACAGCACCCCGATCGCGGCGTCGAGGAACAACGTCGTCGGGTAACCGAAGTCGACCACCGAGAGTCCCTGCCACGTCGCCGTGTATGACGTCGCGAGATTGCCGAATGCCATGTAAGCGGTGAATTGCGTTGCCGCGACGGTCGGCGTGGTGATGTCCATGAAGAGTGCGGTGGACGATCCGTACGTGAGTCCCTGCAGGAATCCGTACGTGATGCACAACCACCAGAACGTGTTGACGAGCTGTGCGTCGCCGACGATGCCGACCTGGCCTGGATCCACCGGCATGATGTGGCCCGCGGTACGCATAGCAAGTGCGAGCCACACCGTCGGTATCGCGGTCAACGCTACGAACAGCGCGATCATGCGGCGCCGACCATATCGGTCGGACATCCAGCCGCCGACCACGCAGCCGAGTGCCGACATCAGTGCCGACCACAATCCGATCGTGCCGATCGCTTCATCGCCGAGGCCGAGTTCGACGGCGAGGTTCGATTGCAACGACAGCGACAACGCGTACGCGCCGAGCGGCAGCGCGGCGAACACGACGCCGAGTGCCGCAGCGCGTGTGCCGG
>JBGSNQ010000088.1:0-12400 GCA_041739525.1 Pseudomonadales bacterium
AAGTTAGTGAGCATCGCGTGCTTGCACATGCATATTCGTGCTCTACGGGCGCATGTCCGCACTCACCGGTAGCTACCTACAGGCTGTGATGGAGTGTCACGGAATGCAGAACGGAGCAGCTATACACTGCATGCAGCCGACGCCCCAGCCAGTCATCAAATTTGCATACGCAAATTTGCCGCCTGCCTGGTGCGCGGCTGATGCTGGCTGGTTAGGCGGCACGGCTCGCGGTCATCGCTCCGGCTATCTGCTTTCGGGTTGCACCAAGCGCTAGTAGTGCCTTTACCAGGAGGTCGATGCTCACCGAAGGGTCGCCGGACTCCATCTTTGCTACACGGGATTGGCTCGAGCTGATCAGCTTCGCCATTTCGACCTGGGTAATCGCCTTCTTCTCCCGCAGCGACTTCAAACGATCGCTCAACGCGAGCTTCAATTCGATATAGGCGACCTCTTCATCCGAGAGCTGGAGTAGCTCTTGGGTGCTGCCAATCTTCCAGCCCTTCCGTTCCAGCCGTACCTTTTTAGTCTGTCTCATCGTCGTAACTCCTCAGTCTGCGTCGGCAAGCATCAATCACGGCCTTTGGCGTCTGTGCAGTCTTCTTGGAGAACACAGCCGCAATCACGATTGCGTCCTCATCAACTCGGTACACGACTCGCCATGTCGAGTTCTCGTCGTTTATCCTCAGTTCGTGGGCAATTTCGGCCGATCGAAGGCATCGGTTCGGGAGTGAGGCATGCTGAGCAACTCACCTCTCTGTAAGCGTCGGAGTAGGTATCCGGCGGTAAGCCGCGCCGCCGCCGAAAGTGGCGGTGTCTTGATCTCGCCATGTAGCCAAGCAAGCGGCTTTTCGGTTGGACTCACTTGCGCAGGCTATGTCACATCCGACATATCAACAAGTGGCGGTGGCGCGCCGTCTAACCACTGCATGCAGCCCACTGCCTTTGGTGTCTATGCAGTCTTCTTGGAGAACACGACCACAATCACGATCGCACCGTCATCAATTAGGTACACGACTCGCCACGTCCCCTCTGTAAGCGCCGGAGCAAGTATCCGGCCGTGGGTTGTGCATTGTGGCGGTCCTTGATTGCTGGGTACGTCTATATAGTGTGTCAGCAAACCTCGACAAGCCGAGTCCAGCGTCATCGTGACATTTGTTGAAAGCGAATGCCGCCTATGCGGCGTTCCACCGGACCGTTCAAATCGTCACGCCTTTTTGCTGCCGCAGGGCCGCGCCGGCTTGCCCGGCCGCTGAACTCAAACTGTAGGTGGCACTCGTGAACCGCACGCAGAGCCCAGTGGCTCAGAAGGCAGTAAGAGAACTCAAGGAAGTTCGCGCCTACGAGCGTGATGCTCACTTTGCGAATGACGTCGAAGCCCTAATGAGGAACCAAGCCGATGACTTCATCGCCATTGCACAGGGGAAGATCCACCATCTGACGGCGGATCAAATGCGGCAGAACTTTGTACAAGCCTTCAAGGACGCGACGTATCATGAATTCGATGATCTTGAGGAACCCGAGATCTTCGTTTCAGACGACGGGAGCCTGGCTTGGGTGGCGGCTAGGATCCGCGTCCGAAAGTCGCAGATCGATGGAGCCGGCACATCACGTGAGAGAACATTCGTATCCACTGCGATAACGACGTATGAGAAACGGAACGGGCAGTGGCATCGCACATCCACGAGCGGGAACATCGTTGAGGGTGACGGGAGCTAAGTACGCGAAGCTTCTGGGCGATCGGGACATAATTTGGCGCGAATCGAAACAACGTTGTTCGGGTACATCCGTCTTTTCGTCGTGACGCAAGGATCCGGCTTGCCCTGGTTAGCGCCTTCAGAGAGCTTGCTCTCGCGCGCCTGAGCAGTCGGGCACATAGGCAACAGAACGGTCCAGGTACATAGGTAACACAGTTGGATCTGTTGACCTTCCGTTCGAATGCCGCTGATGCTGGCTGTCGGGCTATTTCATCTCCAGTTCATTCTGAACGCGGCGAACCCCGTGAACCGCGCCCGCGACCTGTGCGGCGGTCGTGCGGATGTCGGCCGAATCGACGAATCCGGAAAGCTGCACCACGCTGTCGGCGGTAGCCACGTTGATCTCGTGTGGCTTCGTCGTCGGGTTGGCTACCAGCGCGTTTCGGACTTCCTTCGTGATGTCGGCATCGCGCTGCGTTTGCTCCGCAGAAACGTTGTCGGGGCGGATCTTCAGGTTGTCGCGAACCTGTGCGACGCCGTCGACCTCCTTCGCAGCTTTGACAGCGGATTCGCGCACGGTGTCGGAGGCGACGAAGCCGCTCAGCTGAACGATGCCGTTGAAGACATCAACCGTGATCTCGTGCGAGCCAGTCACCGGGTAAGCCACCAGTGCGTCTTCGACCGAATGCGTCAGCGCTGCGTCTTGTGGCCGCTCGGCGGCTGAAGCCGGCGACGAACCGGCCATCGCCATCGCAAACAAACTCGTGGCACAAGTGATCTTCAGAATCTGCACGACCATGACGCGCTCCCATTTCTGTTGGTGAGCGACATGTTCGGCTCACCTATTGAAGCCCCCAATGGGTGGCGACCGATGTTCCAGTCGGCGCTGTCCTACGTACTCCGCTTTGCGTCGAGCGCTGTTGCCACTTCGTCGCGCCCGCTGCGTCCATGAAGGCGGCGTCCAAGCAAGAGTCCGGTTCGGTGCTGCGGCCCACTTGACACTCTCGGCCGCTATCGCTTCGACTGAACGCTCACTCGAGGGGAAACAAATGGCTCCGATTCCAAAGGGCGGAAGGGTTGCCGTTACCGGTGCGGCCGGTTTCATCGGCGGTTGGGTGGTGCGGCGTCTGCTCGACAAGGGTTATCGCGTGCGCGCGTGTGTGCGCGACGTGAACGATCCGGCGCGCACGACGTTTCTGAAGGAGATGCCCGGTTACGCGTCGGGGCGTCTCACGCTGCACGCGGCAGACCTCGACAACGACGGTTGCTTCGACGAGATCTTCAAAGGTTGTCACGGCGTGTGCCACGTCTCGCACGTGAGCACGTACGACGATCACGCGTACGTGAAGCGCGTGTGCGATCACGTGATCGCCAGCATCAACAACTCGGGCTCCGTGAGCCGCGTGGTCGTCACGTCGAGCATCGCGGCGGTGTTGTCGGAAGTGGACATCCAGGAACTCGTGCGACGTCCGGTGATTTACGAAGATCGTTACCCGGACGAGCTGAATCCGAAGCGTACGCCCCAGCGCGGCCAGGGCTACTCCATGGGCAAGAACATCGCCCAACGAGCCTTCTCGGACGCCGCGCAACTGCACGGCGGCTGGGACGCGATCACAGTGTGTCCGGCCGACAACCTAGGGCCGATCCAGTCAGCGCACCAGAAGGACATGGGGCCATGGCAACACATCGTGGAGAAGATGTTGCTGGGCAAGTACGAGCAAACCGGCGCATACCGCCCGTGGATGATCGTCGACGTACGCGACGACGCGGATTGCCACGTGGCGATGCTCGACAGCGTGCAGGTGAAAAACGGCGAGCGTTACATCGCGTGGTCCACCGATGCGATCAACGTCGAGGATATCTGTGCGCGCATCGATCGTGTGTTGCCGGAACTGCGCCACGACACGCCGCAGGTCACCGATCCGTTCCCGGATCGCATCAAGGCGCGCGAAGCGGAGTTGCGCCGCATCTGGGCAGGCTGCGAGTTGCGCAACGATCGAGTTCGTTCGGTTGCGCCCATCACGTTCCGGGCGTTCGACGAGACGCTGCGCGACTGCGTTGAGTCGTTAATCGCGGTTGCGAAGGTGCAACCCAAACGCAGGATGGAATGACATGAATCATCCGGCGGTTGCTCCCGGGCGTGTTGCGGTCATCACCGGCGGTGCCAGCGGCATCGGTTTTGCCGCGGCGAAGCGTTTCGTCGAGCTCGGCCTGAAGGTGTGCATCGCCGATGTGGACGCAAGCGCGGTGGCGCGGGCGCAACAACAGCTCGGCTCAAATGCCATCGGCGTGCAGACGAACGTTGCCGATCTGGCGCAGGTGGAACGGTTGCGCGATCGGGTCATCGGCGAGTTCGGTGAGGTTGCGGTGCTGATGAACAACGCCGGCATCGGTGGCGGTGGAGGTCCGTGGTCCGGTTATGACGGTTGGCAACGTGTACTTGGCGTGAACTTGTGGGGCGTCGTACACGGAGTGCAGACGTTCACGCAGTTGATGATCGATCAAGGTACGCCTTGTGCGATCGTGAACACCGGCTCGAAGCAGGGCATCACGAATCCGCCGGGCGACACCGCCTACAACGTCAGCAAGGCCGGCGTGAAGACGCTGACCGAGGCACTTGCGCATCAGTTGCGTTCGACTGAGAACTGCCGCGTCACAGCGCATCTGTTGGTGCCGGGGTTCACCTATACAGGCCTGACGAAACGCCACGTCGCCGAAAAGCCTGCGGCAGCGTGGTATCCCGAGCAGGTCGTGGAGGAATTGCTAACGCGGATGGCTCGCGGCGACTTCTACATCATCTGCCCGGACAACGACGTCAGCACCGCGATGGACAACGCGCGCGTGCAGTGGAACACCGACGACATCGTGAGGAACCGCCCGGCGTTGTCGCGCTGGCATCCCGACTACGCGGCCGAATTTGCGCAGTTCATGCGCTCGAAGACGAACGATGCGTGAACGCGCATCCGGCTTCGCCGCCATCAACGGCGCACGCATCTACTTCGAAACCGCGGGCGAAGGACCGCCGTTCGTGATGATCCACGCCGGTGTGGCGGACAACCGGCAGTGGAACAACGAGTTCGAGTACTTCGCCGCGCGCTTTCGTGTGGTGCGCTTCGACATGCGCGGGTACGGCAAGAGCGAACCGGTGGCCGGCGACTTCAGCCATTTGCGCGATCTGGCGGCGTTGCTCGCATATCTGCAGATCGACGAGCCATTGGTGCTGATGGGTTGTTCGATGGGCGGCGGAATCGCGATGGATTTCGCGCTCACGCATCCGGCCCGAGTGAGGGCGTTGATCATGGTCGGCTCCGGGCCATCGGGACTGACACTCGACATACCTCGGCCGGAGGGTGCGGACGAAGTCGAATCCGCACTCGAAGCGGCAAACAAGGCGGGTGATCTCGACCGCGTTGCCGAGATCGAGACGCAGATCTGGTTCGACGGCATCGGCCGCACGGCGGCGCAGGTGAATCAAGCGACACGCAAACTCGCGTACGAGATGTGTCGCAACGTTGCGGCGTTGGAGGCGAAGCAGCTTGGCAAGCGACTGCCTGATGCAGACGTACCTGCCGCGAAGCGACTCGATGCGTTGCACATTCCGGTGCTCGTAATCGTGGGTGAGCACGACCTGCCATATCTGTTGGCGGCCGCCGATTACATGTCGCAGCACATTGCATCCGCGCAAAAGGTGTTGATGCACGATGCCGCGCATCTGCCCAACATGGACCACCCGGAAACGTTCCGGCTGAATGTCGATGAGTTCTTGTCGCGGGGCTCGATGGAATAGGCCCATCCGCGCATAGCTGATAGCCTTCCGGAAAAACCAACGAGGCTCCGCGCAAGATGGCTACATCCATGCTCCGTTTCTTAGCTTCCATCGCCGTCCTGCTTGCGACGGGTGCAGCGGTCGCCGCCGACGTCCCTGCCTCGATCAGTACCGCCGAGAAGTACGACACGCGTATCGGCACTCTCGAATTCAAAGACGGCATGCCGAACGCCGCGACGCTGGAAAAGGTTTACGACAATCTGGATCGCGCCCACGCGTTCGATGCGTTCGTGAACACCTTTCAGGGCGTGAACATGGCGGCGATTCACAAGGGCTTTCTCGAAGCCGGAGTGAAAGACAACGAGATCATGGTGTTCTCGAAGTTGATGGATGCGAACTCGCTGTTCCTTACAGCCAACGCCGACACGGTTTACTTCGTCGGCATGCTCGATCTCACGAATGGACCGATGGTGCTCGAAACGCCACCGAATGCGCTCGGCACGCTCGATGACTTCTGGTGGCGGTGGGTGACGGACTTCGGCGCACCCGGCCCCGATCGCGGCGAAGGCGGTAAATACCTGGTGCTGCCGCCGGGATATGACGGTCCGCTACCGGAGGGCGGCTACTTCGTGTCGCAGTCGCGCACCAATCGCGTGGCGATCCTCGGCCGCTCGTTCATGGAGAAAAACGATCCGAAACCGACGGTCGATCTCATCAAGTCGCGTACGAAAATCTATCCGTACGAGGCGGGCGGTGTCGGCACCAGTATCGCGGAGTTTCTTACCGGCAAAACCAAGCTCGGCCGCGTTACGGCACCGCCGCCGACGGTGTTTCACGAAGGCAGCGGCAAAGTGATGAACACGATTCCGCCTAACGATTTCAGCTTCTATGAACTGCTCGACAGCGTCGTGCAGCAGGAGCCGGCCACTGCGCTCGATGCCGAGCTGATGGGTACGCTTGCGGCAATTGGCATCGTCAAAGGCAAATCGTTCGCGCCCGATGAGCGCATGAAGAAGATCCTCACCGAAACGCTTGCGATCGCGAACGCCACGTCGCGCAGCCTGCTAATGAACCCGCGCGATCCGTCCTGGTACTACTACCCCGATTCGGCGTGGATGAACTTCCTGTTCGTCAGCGGCTCCGAATTCGAGACGCCGATTCCGATGATCACGAAAGAGGGCGTCAAGCCGTTTCCGCCGACCGGGTACCGCACGCTCGATGCGCGCACGGCGTTTTTCTACGGCGTTACCGGCATAACGCCGGCGATGGCGATGCGCTTGCCCGGCATCGGCTCGCAGTATCTGTTTGCGATCGTCGACTCCAACAAACAGTATTTCGATGGCGCGAAAACGTACAGGGTGACGCTGCCGAAGGGTATTCCCGAGGCCAACTTCTGGTCGTTCACGCTTTACGACAACCAGACCCGTTCGATGCTCGACACGCCGCAACGCTATCCTCGCGCCGGCAGTCAGAGCTTCCCGTCGCCCGCGGCGGTGCCCGGTGCCGACGGTTCGACGACGATCTACTTCGCTCCGAAGCAGCCGGCCGGCGTGAAACGCGGCAACTGGATCCAGACGATGCCCGATAAGGGCTGGTTCACGATCCTGCGGCTGTACAGTCCACTCGAACCGTTCTTCGACAAGAGTTGGCGTCCGAGCGAGATCGAACTCGTCGAATGACCCGATGAACAAACTCGCGCAGGCGCGCATCAAGACCGTTCGCGACCACATGGCGCTCGAGTGCGAGCACGATTGGGACGCCGTCATCGCGACGTTCGCACATCCGCGTTACGAGATGTACGGAAGCGGTGCGGTGTTCGACGGCGAGAAAGCTGTGCGGGGATACTTCGCCGCATCGCGCACGCCGTTTCCCGACCAGGGCAACGAGATCATCTCGATCGCGGCTGACGACGGCGATACGGTATTGGTCGAGTTCTGGCTCACGGGCACGCATCTCGGCCCGCTGCGTATCGGCGATCGAACGGTGGCGCCCACCGGCCGTAAATTCCGCGTACGGATGGCGGCCACGTTCGAGTTCGGGCACGACAGCGACAAGATCGTCTGTGAGCGGCCCTATTTCGACCAGGCCGCCGTGTTGCGCGCGCTGCAGATCGCAGTATGAAAGTTCATCTCGTCGACGGCACGTATGAGCTGTATCGCGCGTTCTACGGCACGCCGCCTAAACGAGCGAGCGATGGCGCGGAAGTGGGTGCGGTGCGCGGATTGTTGCGATCGATGCTGGTGCTGCTCGGCGAGCCTGATGTCACGCACGTTGCCATTGCGTTCGACCACGTCATCGAGTCGTTTCGCAACGATCTCTATCCCGGCTACAAAACCGGCGAAGGCATAGATGCGGATCTCTACTCGCAGTTTGGCCCGGCCGAAGAGGCTACCCGCGCACTCGGCATCGTCACGTGGCCGATGATCGAATTCGAGGCCGACGACGCGATAGCCACGGCGGCGCTGAAGTTCTCGAAGTCACCCGCAGTGGAGCAGGTGGTGATCTGTTCGCCCGACAAAGATCTCACGCAATGCGTCAGCGGCGATCGCATCGTGTGTCGCGATCGGATGCGCGGCAGTACGTTGACCGATGTCGGTGTCGTGGAGAAGTTCGGCGTGCCGCCCGAGTCGATTCCGGATTGGCTGGCGCTGGTCGGCGACAGTGCCGACGGCTTTCCCGGCATTGCGCGTTGGGGCGCAAAGTCCGCAGCCGCCGTGCTCGCGGTGTACAAGAAGCTCGAGGCGATTCCCGACGATCCGAATTCCTGGACTGCAAAGGTGCGCGGCGCCGCCGTGCTGGCCGATAACCTGCGTGCCGGGCGCGCCAATGCAGAGTTGTTCAGAACGCTCGCGACATTGCGCTTCGACGCGCCGCTTGCGGAGTCGCTGGACGATCTGCGCTGGAAAGGTCCCGACGTTGCCGCACTGACGAAGCTCGCGGACCGACTGGGGGATCCGCAATTGGTCGAACAGGCGCGCAGACTCGCCGGTTAATCGCCGTCAACCGGCGGCAGTTGCGATCTGCGTGACGATCGGCCCGAGCTGTTCCGGATCGTTGGTGGTGATCTGCCCAACGCCTGCGTCGAGCAAGCGCTGCAACGCGTCGTGCAGGTTCGGAAACTCCGGATCGATGGTCCACGCATCGACGCGCGCCCCCGCAACGGTTACCTCGCGTACCAGGTTCACGCCGCGTTCGAGTGCCGCAAGAATCAGCCGGGCTTCCAGGTAGTAGATCGACGCGCCCGGCGCCGTGGCCAGCGTGCGCGTGGCAATGGCGCGATATGCGTCGGCATCGAGGTCGAGCGTGCGCGGGTAGAACAACAGCGGGTCGAACCCGGCGTGCAGCCCGCGTGCGGCGGCCACGAGTCGCGCAACGGTGCTCCACTCGTATGCGCTAGCGATGAACGCATCGGCTCCATGGCCTAGCGCGCGTGCGAAGTTCTCGCACGTAGCGGTGTTCAGCGTTTGTGCGCGCGCCTTTACGTCGAGTTGCACGAGCGCCGATGCGGCAACGCCGACGGATACCACCGTGGCGCACACTTCGTCGAGGAAGAGCGGTTGTGACGTGAGCACCGCACCCGTGGGGCTTCGTTGGCGAAGCCGCTCGATTTCGGCACGCGTGGCATCGGCAACGCGACCGTGTCCGGTCGTCTCGCGATCGAGCGTCGAATCGTGGAGACACAACGCGTGACCATCGGCAGTGAACGTCAGATCGACTTCACAGGCAGCGCCCGCGCGCAACGCCGCAATGAGATTTTCGCGCTGGAACGGTGCATCCGACTTGCGCCGACGCAGCATGTGCCACTTGAGCCGCGGCGTTGGGTTGCGAGTTTTCATGCCGGAAAGCTAGCAGCTCATCGCTTACGATGCATGACATGAGTGCCACGCGCCGCAACGTCCGACTGCTCGGCTGGTTCAACTTCTGCAACGACTTTCGCATCTACGGACCGGTGATGGTCGTGTACTTCGCGCAGGTCACTGGTTCGTATGCCGAGGCGGTTCTGATTCTCGCAATCGCGAAGATCGCATCGTCGTTGTTCGAACTGCCGACGGGCGTGTTCTCGGACTTCGTCGGCCGCCGCAAGACGCTGCTGTGCGGACAGATGGCGAACATCCTGTGCATCGCGGCGTATGGCGCAGGTTCGTCGTTCACCGTGCTGGCAATCGGCGCGCTGCTCGAAGGACTGTCGTTCGCGTTGTTCAGCGGCAATCAGGATGCGTTTCTCTACGACACCTTGAAGGACGAAGAAGCGCAGCAGGAGTTTGCCGAGTTTCAGGGGCGGCTGAGTTCGATGCTTCAGGCGGCGCTCGCGGTCTCCGCCCTGGTATCAGCGATCGTGCTCTTGTGGTTGCCGCTGCGGTCGTTGTTCTGGCTGTCGCTGATCCCGCAAGCGTTGGGTCTCGTCATTGGCTTTCTCACTACCGAACCGTCGCGCCAGGGTCGTGTCGTGGAGACGAATCTGCTCGCGCATCTGCGCGACGCATGGATACCGTTTCGCCGCGACGCAAAGCTGCGCGACGTGAGCGTGGCCGCGATGCTCGGCTTCGCGCTCGGCGAATCGAAGCACATGTTCTATCCCGCGTATTTCGCCACGCTGTGGTCGGCCTCGGGTTTGGGCATCGCGAGCCTGTTGACGCACGGCTTCGCGATGATCGGGTTCCGCGCAGCCGGTAGCGTGATCCGGCGTTGGCGTGAACTACCGGTGCTGTTGTGGACCAGTATCACGAGCATCGCGCTTGGCGTTGGCGCAACGGCCGTGCCTACCGTCGCGAGTCCGGCGATTTCGTCGCTGTCGTCGTTTGCGTTTGGTCCGGGCGTGGTGGCGGGCGGTACGCTGATGCAGCGTTCGTTCACCGATCGGCAACGCGCGACGATGGGATCGCTGATCTCTTTAGGCGGCAATGTGCTGTATGCGGTGGTGGTATTTGCGCTCGGCTGGTTCGCAGATCGCGTCGGCCCGCAGTACGCGTTGTTGTCTGCCGAGCTCATGACCATTTCGGTGGTGCTGCTGTACTGGCGTCTATACGGACGCGAAGCGCGCGCGTAAACGCGGCCTGGTTGATACGCTTGCGCACCGCGGGAAACCGAACCGCGCGACAAGCGGTCTAACTCGTCATCAGGAAAACCAATTGAGGAGAGCCGAAATGATCATTGGACGCGCGATGCTGCTTGCGTGTTTTGCGCTGCTGATCGGTTGTGAGCGCGCCGGTGCGGTGGATAGCCCCGGCGCCGCGTTGCCGAAACCGTTGGGGGACGTCGCGCCCGGCGTGCCGGGCGAACTGCAGACTGCGGTGTTCGCGGGCGGCTGCTTCTGGGGCGTGCAGGCGGTGTTTCAGCACGTCAAAGGCGTGCACTCGGCCATCTCCGGGTATGCCGGCGGAACGAAAAAAGACCCCTCGTATGAGGCGGTGAGTTCCGGCGGCACGGGCCACGCCGAATCGGTGGAAGTGCAGTTCGATCCGGCACAGGTTTCGTACGGCACACTCCTGAGGGTGTTCTTTTCCGTGGTGCACGATCCAACTCAGTTGAATCGTCAGGGACCCGATCGCGGCACGCAGTACCGTTCCGCAATCTTCACGACGAGCGCCGATCAGAAACGCGTGGCAGAGGCGTACATTGCGCAACTCGATGCAGCGAAGGCGTTCAAATCGCCGATCGTCACGAAAGTGTCCGCGCTCGATGCGTTCTATCCGGCCGAGGCGTATCACCAGGACTATGCAACTACACACCCGAATAATCCGTACATCGTCATCAACGACGCGCCAAAGGTGGTGCATCTGCAGCAACAGTTCGGCGACCTCTACAACAGTCAGCCGGTTCTAACGCGATCACAAGGGGGCGCATCTTGAGCGACTGGACACAACGAACCGCAGTAGTCACCGGCGCAGCGTCCGGCATTGGCCGCGCCGCGGTGCAGCGCGTGCTCGGGCAGGGCGGCAGCGTAGTTGCGGTGGACCTCGAACGTGCAGACATGTCGTGGATCGCGTCGCTCGACCGCGAAGGAACGCGTACACGCATCGTGAAGGGCGACGTCACGGTGGAGGCGACGAATGCCGCCGCTATCGAAGCTGCGGCAGGTCTTGGCGGCGCAAACGCGGTTTTCCTGAATGCCGGCCTCGCGATCGGCGGCACGCTCGAGTCGATCGACATGCCGACGTTCGACCGCGTGCTCGCCGTGAACCTGCGCGCGGTGGTACTCGGTGTGCGCGCCGCGCTGCCAGCGTTGCGCAAAGCCGATCGGCCCGCCGTGGTGGTAACCGCATCGGTGTCCGGCCTGGGTGGTGACCCTGGATTGTGGGCATACAACACCGCGAAAGGTGGTGTCGCCAATTTCGTTCGCGCCGCAGCGCTCGAACTCGGCCGCGAGGGCATCCGAATCAACGCCGTTTGTCCCGGCCCAACCCACACCGGCATGACCACCGACATCCGCCAATCCCCGATGTACGACGAACTGCGCCGCCACATTCCGCTTGGGAGATGGGGAGAGCCGGAGGAAATCGCCGCGGTGATTACATTCCTCGGGTCGCCCGCCGCTTCGTTCGTGAACGGAGCAATGGTGCCGGTTGATGGTGGGGTGTTCGCAGGGACCGGGCAGTTCACGCCCGGTGGCAGCGTGTTGTAGGCCAATTGGGCGCGCAGGATTCGGGCAGGCCCTCGAAGAGTTCGTTGGAGCACGCCTGGCCGAGCAATGTCGTTGGGAACTGGGCTCGGGCGGTTCGTTCTGAGCGGGCTTGGTTTGACAGTAAGGGATGATGGCGCGATCGGCGTTCGCGTCTATTGGGGCGTCGCGCGGGTTGGGCCGTTGCGGGTCGTTGCGGTGTTTGGACCATCGCCCCAATCAATTGAGCTGGTGTGAACCGAGTCCGGTTCTCTAGGGCAGATCTCTCGATTCCGGTCGCCCACGGCCGCATTCACTTGAAGTCATCAACGCGACACCCCG
>JBGSNQ010000089.1:0-13078 GCA_041739525.1 Pseudomonadales bacterium
CGTCGCCCGCGACCGTAACCGGAGGAACGCCCGGTGTGAATGTCGCGACGTACGCCGAAGCGCGCGCCACTGTTGCATCGTTGGGCAGCACCGCCGCGACGGGACGCATTTCGTGCCCAGGAATGTCGGCCGGATCGGTGCCGCGCCAGCCGGCGCGAAACGCCAACAGTTGTGCGTCGATATACCAGCGTTCCATACCCGCGATTTTCGGTGCGCGGATGGCAAGGTTGCCGTTGCCTTCGGCGCCGTGACAGGTCGTGCAGTACAGGAATTCGTCCGTGCCAGAGGCATTCGACGACAGTGGTACCAGCACGAGTGGTGCCAGCACGAGCGCTGCCAACAACGCAAAGCGCACTCTGCGCGTCACGCGTAAGTCCCCGGTTGATCGGCGCGTTCGCGCCGGTCGATGTCGGCAATCGCGTGCAGGGCAGAGTGGATCGCGCCCTCCTGCCAACCCGGGTGCAGGCTCACCTGATCGCCGATCAGATAGTGATTGCCAACGCTCGCCTGAAGGCGCGGGAACCAGCGTTGATACAACTCGGCGTTCCATTCCGCCGCGCAGCCGAGCATGTGGTTCATCCGGTGCCACGCCACGCTGACGCCGCTTTCGATGTAGCGCCTGTAGTCGGGATGCACCTTTTCGCCCTGGCTGATCGCCAGTTCCAATCGTTCCAGCGCGGGTAGATCGGCGAAACGGTCGCTGGACGGTCCGCCGTAGATGTATGCGGCGAGCAACACGCCTTTCTTGCGATGGATGCCGTGCGACGGATACCAGATCTGCGTGATGTCCTGCGCGGTCCAGCTGATGCCGCCATAGATCTGCTCACGTTCCCAGAAACGTTCGCTCGCCTGCAGGCCGAGCTTCAGCAATTTGCCGCGTGGCACCGCCGTGAACGCGCCGCTGTAGTCGGCCGGAAAGTTGTTCGGAATTCCGGCGAGCAGTTGCATCGGAATGCAATTGAGGCAGTAGTCGGCCGATTTCTGCTCTCGCTTGCCGCGATCGAGGTACACCACGTCCACACGATCGTCCCGCAGCATCACCGACTGCACCTGAGCACCTACGCGCACGCGCGAACCGACCTTGGACATGAACGCGTCGACCACTTTGTCCATGCCGCCCACCGGCTCCATCATCATTGGCGCCTGGTCCACGCCTTCGGCGAAATGCATGTTCGACTGCCAGAAGCTCGATTTCAGCAACTCGCTGAAATCGAGCACGCCTTTGTGTTGTGGCGGTTCGACCATGCCGGCGTTGAGATACCCCGCGCGCGACGAACCGCGATAGACGCGGTTCTCGTCGAGATCGCCGAACATGCGCACGAACGCGATCAGGCGTTCGGTGTCGGCGGCATCGAGCGGTGCGTCGATCCTGTGCGCGGCAAGACCCTTCGCGAGCAACTCGGACATGAAGCCGCGCGCATCGGTAACGTATTCGCGATTGCGCACCGGTTTTCCGCCGAACATCGCGTCGTCCTGCACCCAGGCGTTGTGGTTGTCATTCACGAACGGTGCGAGCGGTATGGCGAACTCGCGGCAGTATTCGAGCAGACGTTCGTGCGTACTCGGAATGCGCGCGGCACCGGCGTTGAGATACAGATCGGGGTCGTCGTCGAATGGGCACGTTTGCGGATTGCCGAGTTCGTCCACCTTGTCGCCGTGGCGCAGCGTGAGGTTGCGGCCGCCGGCGCGGTGCGAGGCTTCGAGCACCGTGCAGTCATAGCCGGCGCGGCCGAGTTCGTATGCGGCGACCAGGCCGGAAATGCCCGCGCCGAGTATCAAAACGGTGCGGCGGCCGCGAGCCGGTGCAATCACCGGACGCGCTGCGCTCGCAAAACCGGGAATGAGCCCGAGTGCGGTACCGAGCCGATACATCGCGCCGGAACCACCGGCGGCACCGACGCCCATCAGCAGCCGGCGTCGCGACCAGGCCGGCGTGTTGGGGCGATCGAAATCGGACATCGAGCGGCTTTTCCCGAGGCGGGTACTGTTCACACAGCGTACAGATTTGCATGTCGTATCTCGACCCGTGTCATATGAAACGAGTCGGGAAGGCACTCAGTGCCAAACGTGTCATCCGAAACCATGGACGATGGCCTCGAACACAATCCGCTCGTTTCCCGCGCCGCACTGGCCGCACTCCACCGTGCGGCGTATGCATGGGCGCTGTCGCTCACCGGCTACGACCCTGCCGCAGCGGCGGATGTGATGCAGCAGAGTTATCTCGTGATCGTTGAAGGGCGCGCGCGCTTCGCAGCGCGTTCGAGCCTCAAGACGTGGTTGTTCGGCGTGGTGCACAACACTGCGCGGCGGATGCACAGGAGTAATCGGCGAGAGCTCGCGTTGGTTGCGCGCTTCGCAGCGGAACCGAGCGAGACCGAAGCAAACGGCGTTCATGGCGACGCATCGCTGAGCGCCGCGCTTGCGACGTTGCCACGCCGCCAGCGCGACGTACTGGAACTGGTTGCGTATGCCGAATTCACGCTGGAGGAGGTCGCCGAAGTACTCGGAATTTCCCTCGGCAGCACGCGTACTCACTATCACCGCGCGAAACTCGCACTGCGCGAGCGGCTGGAGGCGCCATGACGACTGACGACGAACTCGAGGAGCGCCTTCGGGCGCGACTTCAAGACCACTTCGAGGGTGCCGTTGCACATCACGCAACCCCGCCATTCGAGGCGATGCTGGCGAACGCGAACGCCTCTGCGAAACCGCGCGTACGCCGTTGGCGATATGCGGCGATCGGCGCCATTGCCGCGTCGTTGGCGGCAACGGTACTGGTACAACTGTGGCCTGCTCAGCCGGACCCTGAATCGCTGCTGATCGCCGAACTCAGCGCCACTACTTATTGGACGGCACCAAGTGATCGCTGGCCCATCAGGCGCTCCACCGTTTATCTCGGCCTGCCGCAGATCGACGATATCAACGACGAATCCTTCGAGGTGCAGAGATGGTTCTAACACGTTCATGGATCACAACGGTCGCGCTGCTCGTATCGCTGGCCGCAATGCCGGTAGGCGCCGCCGATCCCGACCCATTCGGCGGTCGGTTGTTGCCGATCGAACTCGTGATGGCATTCAAGAAACAGATCGACTTCACCGCGGAACAGAACAAGAAGATGGGTGCGCTGGTGGTCGAGCTGCAGCGGAACGTCGCCGGCAAACAATGGGAAATGCAAACCACGTTCGCGGATTTACTGGAGGCGCTCGATCAGAATCCGATCGAGGAACAACGCACGCTCGATCTCGCCAAACACGCGATCGACGTGGAGAACCAGATCAAAGTGGAGCAGTTGCGCATGCTGATCCGGCTGCGAAGCATCCTGACTGACTCTCAGGTGGAGTATCTGCGAGGCCGCCTGGCCGCCGGGTGGAAAAAGGAGTAACCGATGCGCACTCTCGTGCGTTCGACGTTCTGTCTCATTGCGTTGCTGACGGTCGCATCATGTGGCGGGGGAGGCGGTGGAGAAACCACTGCGCCGCCACCACCACCGTCGGGGCCGAGCGCCGCACAACTCGCTTCGGCGGCAAGACTGCTCGACCTCACGACGTTCGGTGCGGACTACGCGCAGATCGATTCGACGGCGCGCGCCGGCAATGCTGCGTGGCTCGAACAGCAGTTCATGACCTCGTCTACCGATCATCTGCCGATCGTGCAACGCTACCTGAGTCAATACGGCTTCGACATCAACGCGGATCCGCCGCCGGGTACGTTTCGCCGATTTGCGTGGTGGGAAGCGACGATGACGGCGCCTGATCAGCTGCGCCAACGCGTGGCTTACGCACTGACGCAGATCTTCGTGGTCTCCGACAACAACGACGTGATCTTCATCGACCCGTTGGGGTTGTCGAGTTACTACGACATGTTGTTGGCAAACGCGTTCGGCAACTTTCGCGATCTGTTGAAGGCGGTAACGCTGCATCCGGTCATGGGCGTGTACCTGAGCCATGTCAACAACGCCAAGGCGAATCCGGCGACCAACACGTTTCCCGACGAGAACTACGCACGCGAAGTGATGCAGCTGTTCTGCATCGGTCTGTTCGAACTGAACAGCGATGGCAGCCAGAAGCGCGATGGGAGCGGTAATGCGATTCCGACGTACGACAACGCCGACATTCAGGAATTCGCCAAGGTGTTCACTGGGTTGAGCTACGGTCCCGCGCAAGCGGGCGGCGCGAGTTTCTTCGGTAATCCCGCACCGGTTCTCCACGTGCCGATGCGCATGTTCGAGGCGTATCACGACACCACCGCGAAGCACTTGCTCAACGGTCTGGTAGTACCCGCAGGCCAAACCGGCATGCAGGACATCGACGCTGCGATAGACAACCTGTTCAACCACCCCAACGTCGGCCCGTTCATCGGCCGGCTGCTGATTCAACGCCTCGTCACCTCGAATCCGTCGCTCGCGTACATCGCGCGCGTTTCGGCGGCGTTTGCCGGCAACGGCAGCGTGCCCCGAGGCGACATGCAGACGGTGCTGCGTGCAGTGCTCGAAGATCCTGAAGCGGCCGCAGGCATTCACTTGCGAGAGCCGTTCCTGCGATATGTCGCGTTGAACCGCACGCTGCACGCAACCAGCGACGACGGCACGTATCCCGCGCTCGGTTACATCGGACAATTCCTGCTGCAGCAGAACGTGTTGAGCTCGCCCAGCGTGTTCAACTTCTACTCGCCGAATTTCTCGCCGGCCGGTGAGCTTGGACAGGCGGGCAAAGTCGCGCCGGAAATGCAGATCACCACGGACTCGACCATCGTCGGCTATGCAAACCTGGTGGCGTACTCGCTATACGGCCAGCAATCGATCGACACGCCGGCCAACTTTCCGATGATTCGGCTCGATCTGAGCGATCTCGAAACGCTAGCCGCAGATCCGGTTGCGTTAGTGGATCGTATCGACCTGCTGTTCACCGACGGTCGAATGGATGCCGCGACGAAAACTGCGATCCGCAATGCGATCTCGCCGATCGCCAACGATTTGCCCGGGCGGACGAAGCTCGCGTTGTATCTGGCGCTGATTTCGCCGGCGTATGTGGTGGAGGGAGTATGAAGGCCGAACGGAAGTTGTACTCGCGCCGGCGATTTCTTCGGCATTCCGTTGCCGTGGGCGTTGCCGCAGCGACGCAGATGAACACACTCGGCCGAGTCGCGCATGCAGTAGGTGGCGACGATTACAAGGCGCTCGTCTGCATATTGTTCGGCGGCGGCGCCGACTCGTTCAACATGCTCGTGCCGTACGACACGAACCGATACAACGACTACGTGGCGTTCCGTTCGGACCTCGCGCTGCCGCACGCCGATCTATTGCCGCTCGCGTATACCGGCGCGCAAGGTCAGACGTTCGGCGTGCATCCCGGCCTGGGCGCCGTGCGCACGCTGTTCGATCAGGGCGACCTCGCATTCATCGCGAACGTAGGCACGCTGGCCGAACCCACCGACAAGACGGGCTACGTGCAAAGTTCGGTGCGGCTGCCGTTGGGTCTCTTCTCACACGCGGATCAGATCGCGCAGTGGCAAACGTCGGTGCCCGATCGTCGCATCACCACCGGTGTGGCAGGGCGGATCGCCGACATCGTTACCTCGGCAGCGCCGACACATCCGGTGTCCATGAACATCTCGTTGAGCGGCACCAACGTGTTTCAAACCGGGCAGAACGTGTCGGATTACAGCCTCGACGCCAACGACGGCGTCCGGCTGCTCGCCGGCTACACCGACACCGCGATCTTCTCCACTGCGGTCGATTCGATGCTCGCTGCAAGCTACGGCGACGCGTTCAGACGCACGTACGCCGGCAAGTTCCGCACCGCAATCGACTCCGGCGCCGAATTCAAAGCGGCGCTCGACGCGGCGCCCATGCTCAGCACGGCGTTTTCGAGTGGGCCGCTGTCGCGCGGGCTGGCGCAGATTGCGAAGGTCATCAGCGTGCGCGATGCGTTGTCTACGAACCGGCACACCTTCTTCGTCTCGTTGGGAGGGTGGGACCACCACGACAACGTGCTGACACTGCAGGCGCAAATGTTGCCGACCGTGGCGTCGGCCTTGTCGGAATTCCAGCAGGCCATGGTGGAGCTGGGAGTGTCCGATGCAGTTACCACGTTCACGATCTCCGACTTCGGACGCACGCTTACGTCGAATGGAAAGGGCTCCGATCACGGCTGGGGTGGCCACCAACTTGCGATGGGCGGTGCGGTTGCAGGCAAACGCGTGTTCGGCGAGTACCCGGTGCTGATTCCCGACAACGCGCTCGACGTCGGTCGTGGTCGCTACATTCCGACCACAAGCGTCGATGCGTTTTACGCGGAGCTCGCGTTGTGGTTCGGGATCGCGCCAGCCGACCTCGACACGGTGCTGCCGAATATCCGGCGCTTCTATTCGCCCGAGTCGCTCGCACCACCGGTCGGCTTCATGGTTTGAAGGCAGGGCAGGAATCCCGCGAAGCAGAAGACACGGGTCTCCGAATATTGACTCGAACGATGAGCCGGCTTGCGAGCGAAAACTAGCTGCCCTACATTTAGCCTGTTTGCTAAACGTGTTGGGAGTTGCCATGGCGAACAAACCGGCTAACAAAGTGATCTGCCACTATCGGGTGGCTCGCGGAAGCGAGAAGGAATTTGAGGCGCTGCTGAAGAAACACTGGCCGACGCTGCATAAGCTCGGCCTTGTCACCGACGACCCGCCGCAGCAGTTCAAAGGCGAAGAGCAGGACAACGGCAAGCCGATCTACTTCGAGATCTTCGATTGGCGCGACGGTGCGGTGGATCGTGCGCACGAACACCCCGAGGTGATGGCCATCTGGGAGCCGATGGACCGGCTGTGCGAGAAGCGCGGCGATAAGCCGAACATGGAATTTCCACACGTCGACGTGGTGCGTGTCTAAGCCGAAGGGAATCAAGGACGTCGAGGTTGCCGACAGCGTGTTTGCGGCACTCGCGCATCCGGCGCGCCGGCAGATTCTCCTGTCAGTGCACTACCGCGGCAGCTGCAACGCTGGCGAGATCGCGAATCGGTTCGAATGCAGCTGGCCCACTACCAGCCGCCATCTCGCCATGCTCGTGGCGAGCGGTCTGCTCGACGTAGAGGTAGTTGGCCGGGAACGCATCTACAGCGCAAACGCGCGGCGCGTGCAGAACGTGTTGACCAAGTGGGCCGGCTTCTTCGACTGAACTCGCGTGAGTACCGGCTAAAGAGAAGCAGGCCTTTTGAATTTCTCGAACCAGGCGAGAATCGCGCTCGTCTTCTGTGCGGATTGTGATGGCCGCGCCGTGAGGCCACCGTGCGAGGCACCGGGTACCTTGATCAACGCCGTTTCCACACCGCGCAACTGCAGCGCCTGATAGTACTGTTCGGCATCGCTTACCGGCGTGCGGAAATCCTTTTCGCCGACGACGACCAACGTCGGCGTCGAGACCGCCCCGACTACCGACAACGGTGAGTACTTCCAATAGGTCGTTGGATCTTCCCAAGGCAATTTGGCGAACCAGTATTTCGGCATGTAGGTGTAGCCATCAGTCGTGAGGACTTCGCTGATCCAGTTGACCACCGGCTTCTGCGTCGCGGCTGCGCGGAAGCGGTTGGTGTGCCCGACGATCCATGCCGTCAACGCACCTCCACCGGAACCACCCGTAACGAACAAGTTGTCGGAGTCAACGTACGACGTTGCGATTGCAGCGTCGACCACGCTCATCAAATCCTCGTAGTCGTGATTCGGATAGTCGTGATGAATCAGATTGGCGAATTCCTTGCCGTAAGACGTTGAGCCGCGCGGATTGGAATAGACCACGACATAGCCCGCAGCCGCGTAGAGCTGATTGTCGGTGGAGAACACCGGCCCATACGCCGCAAACGGACCGCCGTGAATCTCGAGGATGAGCGGATATTTCCGCGTCGGATCAAACCCCGGCGGGGTTACGATCCACGCGTCGATGTTTCGCTGGTCGAACGACGACGTCACTTGCAGCGGCTTCACGGCTGCGAGTTCCTTGTCGGCGAAAAGACCGTCGTTCAAATGGGTCAATTGACGCGACTTGCCGTTTTGCACGACCGAAACATCCGCCGGACGTTGCGGGTTGCCGCTCGTGAAGGCCACCGCATCGTTCGATGCCACGCTGAATGCGCCACCCGTGTACGGGCGATCGAGTCCACCGTCCACCAGGCCGCTTGCGATCGGCTCGATGCGGCCGTTCAGCGCGACGCGCGCAAGCTTCGTAGCGCCGTGGTCGTCATAGCGGATGAAAAGGCTACGACCGTCGCCGGACCAGCGAAACTGATCGATGTTGCGGTCCAGCGAACCCGTTAGCGACCGTTTGTCGGTGCCGTCCACATTCATCAGATACAACTGCGTGTTTTCGTAGCTGAGCAATTGGTCGTCGTATCCGAGGTACGCGATCACCTTGCCGTCTGGTGAAACCGACGGTTCGGCGTCGGGCCCGACACGGTTGGTGAGTGCGGTCAGCTGACCATCCGACACGGCAACTCGATAGATTTCCGTGTTCACGGGCTCCCTCCGCCACCCTTCGGAACGATTGCCGGTCGCGAACAGAAACCGGTCGTCTCGAGACCAGGACAGTGGTCCATCTTCGTTGAAAGCGCCGAACGTCAGCTGCCGGGGCGCACCGCCATCCGACGCAACGACATAAACGTGCGTGTAGCCCGGCTTCAGATAGCCTTCTTCATCGGTTCGATAGGTCAGATCGGTAATGACTTCCAGGGGCTTTGCCCAGCGCGCACCCTTCGGCTTCGCCGGTGTTTCTCCGAGCTTGGCCTTCTCGTCAGGTGCGAACATCGTGAAAGCGATCGAGCGCCCGTCGTTGGACCAAACGAGATCACGGGGCGATTCGGTCAGGCGCGTCAGGTTCGAAGACACACCGCTTTGCATCCAGCGCACGAAGAGCTGTGCACGAGCGCCATCACCTTTCGCGACATAGGCAAGTCGTTCGCCATCCGGCGACCATCGCGGCGTCGAGTGACCACCCGGACCGCTCACGAGCGGCGTCTGCGTTCCGGCTGCAACGTCGATCAGCCAGATCGAGCTCTTCGCCGCATCGTCCATGATGTCGTAGCTGACGCGGACATACGCGATCGTTCGACCGTCGGGGCTGATTTGCGGGTCGCTCGCGACTTCGAGGCCGAACAGATCGCCACCTTCGAATTTGCGTGATGGCGCGTCGGGCGGCGCGGCGACAGCGCTGTTGAACAAACCCAGAGCCGCGATCAGATAAAGCAGTTCGCGCATTTGAACCTCAATGCTCCTGGGCGTCGCTTGCAGCAACGCCATCGCGAAGGAAAGCACACGCGTTAACGCGACCCGGCGTACGCCTTGATCAGCTGATCGAGGAATTCGCGCCCTTCGTACAACGACTGCACTCGGACGCGCTCGTTCAAGCCGTGCGCGTTGGTGGTTTCCGGGTCGGAGAAGATGCCGCTGACGCCGTAGGTGGGAATGCCATTGGGCGTGAGGAAACGCCCGTCGGTTGCGCCCGCGGCCATCGTCGGAACCACCGGCACGCCGGGCCACATCTTCTGAGTCAACTTCTCGATAGGGCCGAGCACCGCTTTCGTCAGTGGCGGAGGCGGCGACACTTTCTCAGGCGGATCGACGAACGTCACTTTAATGCCTTGATCGTCGACCACGCGTTCGAGCGTGAGGCGCACTTCGTCCTGCGTTACACCCGGGAAAATCCGGCAGTTCACGTTTGCATTCGCGCGTTGCGGCAATCCGTTCGGCGCGTGCCCGCCGCTCAGCATCGTTGCAACGCAGGTGGTGTGCAGAATGGAGTTGTAGCTCGGGTCCGCCTGGATGCGAGCCAACGCTTCGGCGTCGGGCGGCGTCTTCAGAATCGCCTGCATGTCGCTTGCGAGTTGGCCGGTTTCGATCTTCGACATCCGGTCGAAGAAGCCGCGCGTTGCGTCGTTGAACTGAATTGGGAACTGGAACGCGGAGACACGCGTGAGGCCCGCCGCCAGGCGGTAGATCGCGTTGTCTTTTACAGGGCGCGACGAGTGACCGCCGGGGTTGGTGATCTCCAACCGATAGTCCTGATACACCTTCTCGCCGGCCTGCACGCCGTTGTAGATGCGTTCGCCTTGTTTGTTCAGACGCCCGCCGGCGCCTTCGTTGATGGCCAGTTCGGCGTCGATCAGTTCGCGATGGTTTTCGGCGAGGTAGTTCGCCCCGTCGAAGTCGTTGGGGGTTTCTTCACCGCACGTCAACGCAATCTTGATGTCGCGCGCGGGCTTATAGCCGGATTTCTTGTAGCGCATCATCGCGTCCACGAAGATCGCTGCCATCGCTTTGTCGTCGGCAGTGCCGCGTCCGTAGAAGTAACCGTCTTCTTCCACCAGGGTGAACGGATCGCGCACCCAGTCTTCGCGATTGGCCTCGACCACGTCGATGTGCGCCAGCAGCAGAATCGCCTTCGCCTTCTTGTCGGTGCCGTGCAGCACCGCCACGAGGTTGCTCTTCGTCGGCCGGTCGGGTGGCGCAATCTTGTGGATGTCGGCGTCCGGAAAACCCGCGGATTTCAGGCGCGCCGCCATCGCATCGACCGCACCGTTGCAATTGTTCGCCGACAGCGTGGTGTTGATCTCGACGAGTTCCTCGTAGATGCCGCGAAACTCGGTTTGCTCCGGTGTGAGCGACGCAGCGTGTCCTGCGGCGCCGAGCACCATCGATGCAGCAGCCAATGCGACCGCGGCCGTCACTCGTGCAAGCGTATTCAATGCGTTCCCCTGGTTAATCCGA
Source organism: Pseudomonadales bacterium (assembly GCA_041739525.1). GTDB lineage: Bacteria > Pseudomonadota > Gammaproteobacteria > Pseudomonadales > Azotimanducaceae > DATJGR01. Next base: position 10,736 of record JBGSNQ010000089.1, read on the forward strand.
AGCGGCGAGCATAGACGCGGCTTTGGTGCGACGCCACGGTCCGCGATACAGTTCGAAGCCCTTGATTCGGAGACGAAGGATGCGCAACTGGAGCAGGCTGCTGTTGGCGCTCGCGCTGATCGGTGTGGCCGCATGCGAACCGCACGACCGGCGTCCCGGACAATGGCTGCACGGCGACGTGGTTACAGAACCAATCACCGATTGGTCGTTCAGCAACGACGTCGACGAGATCTTCGTGGAGACCTCGACGTGGTATCTGGTGCCTCACTCGGTGACCACCACCGTGGTGACGAGCGAGGGTACGTTGTACGTGCCATCGCTTTACTACGAGGGCAGCGAGTTTCCGAACGAGCGATTCTGGAACCGCAACATCGCCCGCGATCCGAACGTGCGACTGAAGATCGCGGACAAGATCTATCCGCGCACCGCCGCGTTGGTAACCGACCCCGCCGAGCGCGCGCGCGTACTCGCTGCGTTCGCGGCCAAGTACGACCGTTGGCGCGAGATGCTGAAAGACGGCGACCCCGAGAAGCCGAAGATCGTGCTGTTGCGCATGGATCCGCGCAATGCCTGACCTTACTCGTTGAGAGACGCTATTGCGCGGGCGGAGCCGGTTCGAGCAGCAGCGTCTGTACGTCGCTAAGCACGGTGTCGGCGTGCAGGAACGAAACGCTGTAGATGTTGCGCACGCGCCGCTGCTTGTCGATCAGCACCACGCGAAGAATGTGCGAGATGGTGCCGGACTCATCGCGATACATGGATTGGTCGTAGGCGGCCAACGTGCTTTGCAGCGCTGCGTCGGACGCCCCGGTGAGAAACGTCCAGTCGAAGCCCGGCGCGCGCAACCGCTCGCCATATTCCTTCATCACGGCGGGCGTGTCGTGTTGCGGGTCGAACGACAGGCTGACGACGCGTAGCTGATCGCGCATCTTCGGATCGGCCACTGCGCGGTCCTGCACCCGCTTCAGCACGTACGCGGCCAGCGGACAGCCGTTCACGTCGCTGCACGTGGTGTAGATGAAGCTGAGCAGCACGACGCGGTCGCCGTAGAAATCGTAAAGGTTCCTGGAATTGCCCGAGTCGTCGAGCACGGCCCCATCCGCCGCAACCGAGAACGGCGGCAGTTGATACGAGCCGGGCACGGGAGCAGGGAACTCGAGTGCGAAGTAGCCCGGCGCAAGTACGGTGGGCGCCGGGTGTTGATGCTCCGCGTAAGCTGCGCCGCTCGCCGCGAGAACTACCGCGGCGAGCGAGGTGCGCCATCGCATTATTGTTGAGCCACCTGGCCAGCCGGCGCCTTCTTGCCGTATAGCGCGTAAGCGCCGAAGCGCATCTGGTGCGGCGCGCCGAGTTTTTCCTTCACGAAGTCGATGTTGAACTGGGGCTTAAGCGCCTTGCCGTCCCACGAATACAGCTTGAAGAACTGCAGGTCGCCGCCGGTGGAGGTCGTCTTATCCCAGTTCGCGAGCAGCGAAGAAGTGAAATAGAGGCGCTTGCCGTCCCAGCTTTCGGACACCATGTTCACCTGTTCGCCGATCTGCTGGTCGAAGACCTGCTTGGGCGCATGGGGATCGCGGATGTCGAACAGACGCACTTTGCCGTCGTTCCAGGTGTTGACCCAAAGCAGGTCGTCTTCGGCCGAGATCGAGATGTCGACCGGCAACGGGATTTTGCTGGCGTCGCCGATATCGGCCACAGCCTTCGTCTGCCACTCGCCGGCTTCGTCCAGATAGATCAGCCAGATCTTCGAGGTCAGCGCCGTGGCGGTGAAGCAGTAGTTTCGGTTCGCACCCCACGCGCAGCGCAACTCGAGCGGTGCGCCGGGCACGTCGAAGATCTTCTTCGGCTGCAGCGTGTGCAGATCCCACACTACCACCGTGTTGCCAAAGTGCTTCATCGCTTCCGCATCGGCCATCAGCTTGCCGAGATTCATCATGTAGTTGTTCCAGCCCGTGAACGACGAAGTCACGAGCGCGTTGAGGCGCGGCAGCGCACGCGCGTCGTAGCCGTAACCGTCGGCGAACTTGCCAGTCTTGACTGCGCCTTGCAGGGCACCATCGACGGGCATCCAGGTGGTGGAGATGTACTCGCCATCGTTGGTGTATTGCACCATTGCGGTACGCCCACCATGGTCTTTGTTGTTCGAAAGCCCCGTGAGCAACATGCGGCCGGGCAGTGCATAACTGGTGTGCGGACCGACGACGGAACCTCACCCGCTTTAGTTGACACCTCTGACTACCGGAGGTGGACATGCCAAGACCGATTGGCCCGAGAAAGATCTACAGATATAGCGCGGAGTTCAAAGCGACGGCGGTAGCGTTGAGCCAGTTGGACGGCGTAGCC
>JBGSNQ010000101.1:0-14921 GCA_041739525.1 Pseudomonadales bacterium
GCTTCGCAACGCGGTTTACGCCGCGGCGTCCGCGGGAGCCAGCCTGCGCAAACTCGGCGAGGCCGCGGGGCTTTCGCACGAACGCATTCGCGTGATGCTTGCGGAGCACGAATCCTCCTAGCGCCATAAGCGCTCGCCCTCTCGCCACTGCCAGAAAATCTGACATCCGGGCAGGTCGCTGGAAACCATGGTGGCCAACCCCTGGTACGTCCATGGTAGGGAAATCCCGCAATTTTCCAAGACGCCACGCGGTTGTCAGCCACCCGCGGCATCGCCTCGGATGCGTTCTTGCGGCCGCACGCGTAACGCGAATATCCTCGGTCCCACATTCATCTGCGCCGCGCAGCCTGAGGGGGACGCCATGACCACACCGATGAAATGCATGGGTTTGAACCACATCGACCTCGGCACCAAGAACATGGAAGCCACGCGCAAGTTTTATGAAGAGGTGCTCGGCTTTCCGCTCGTGCGCGCCGATCTCGTGGAGCTGGGCAAACGCGGCGTGATGAAGCACTTCTTCTTCGACATCGGCAACGGCCAGCTGCTCGGCTTCATGAGCGGCGAAGACGTCGACGGATATCCGAAGGACTTCGACTCCGGCATCAACAAGGGTCTCGGCCTGATGCCAGGTGTGTATCACTTCGCGTTCAACTGCGATTCGCTCGAGTCACTGGATGCGACACAGAAGCGTCTGCAGGAGCACGGCGTGGAAGTGAAAGGTCCGGTCGATCACGAAGGCTGGTCGAAGTCGATTTACTTCGAGGATCCGAACGGCCTGCAGCTCGAATGTTGCCATCTGCTGCGCGCCTTCAATGCAGACGACGCGATTCCGCAGATCCGCTTTCGGTTGGAGCGCGGGCAAAAGCTGCCGCCGCGCGAGGAAGCCGGCGTTCGGGCCGCCGGTTGAGCGCATCCGCTAGAGACGCCGCTTCGGTGCCGGTCGCCGAACTGCCGCTCGACGGTCTGCTCGAACGCGTCCGCGCGACCGTACCGCTGATTGCTGAACGCGCTCGCGATGCGGAACGCGAGCGCAAACCCGACGAAGACGTCATCGAGGCGCTGAAAGCCACCGGCGTATTCCGCGCGTTCGTTCCGCAACGCTTCGGCGGCTACGAAATCGATCTCGACCTGTTCGTCGACATCGGCGTTGCCGTTAGCGAAGCGTGTCCGTCCACCGGCTGGATCACCACCTTCTATATGGGGCACAACTGGCTGCTGGGCCTCTTCTCCGAAGAGCTGCAGCGGGACGTGTTCAGCAAGGCGCCGTACATACTCGCGCCGGGCAGCGTGAATCCGCGCAGCGGCAAGGCCACGCCAAAGGGCGACGGCTATGAACTGACCGGCCGCTGGAAATTCGCCACCGGCATCGTGCACGCCGATTGGGTGTTGCTCTCCACGATGGTTCCGGCCGATCCGACGCCGGTTCAACGGCTATGTCTGGTTCGGCCCGAGGATGTGGAAGTGGTCGATACATGGCATGTCGACGGCATGGTCGCCACCGGCAGCCGCGACATCGTCGCAAACAAGCTGTTCGTGCCCGAACGCTACATGACGCCGCTGGTGCCGCCGGTGGTGACGGCCGGCGCGAACGCAACTTATCTGATGCGTTTACCGGTGCCGCCCTTCCTGTCGCTTACCGCTGCAATTCCGGCGCTCGGCGCCGCGCGGCGCGCGACTCAACTCTATCGTTCGCTCATCTCCGAACGCGTGCGCTTCGGCACGCAGAAAGTTCAGAGCCAGAGCGGCTCGGCACAAATTCGTCTGGCAACCACCATCGCCGACGTGCGCGCCGCAGAGACCGTGATGCGCGCGGCGGCCCGCGCCATCGAGAACCACGCACGCGGTACCGCACGCCTCAGCGGAGTTGAACAGGTCGAAATGCGGCTGACGATCGCGCACGTCGTGCACGCCTGTCGCGACATCGTTCGCAACGTGATGGACGGCAGCGGCGCCGGCGTGCACTACCTCGACAACGAACTGCAACGCATCAATCGCGACGTGCAGATGATGAGCGCACACACGGTGTTCGACCGCGACCTCGTTGCGGAACAGGCCGGGCGTGCACGGCTCGAATCGGACGCGCCCCTCTTCTGATCTGAAAAGAGTTCTGATCTGAAAAGAGTTCTGATCTGGAAAGAGTGCCAGCGCGGAGCCCGCGATTCTCAACGACCACTCGACGCCAAGGTGCGCACCGGATCGCGCCCGTCCCAGCCGAGCGACGCATTTCTGACGAATTCATAGAAGCCCGTGAGTTGCTCGCCGCGCGCGTAGATCTCGGTCATGTGTCCCAACGATTTCACCGTGTCGACAAACGCAAATTCGACGCCGCTCGTCGTTTGCGCCTTCGAGGCAATCTCGAGCCGCGCGTCGCGGCAATACGCGTACGTGTCGGCAAGCGAGTCGACCATCATCGCCACGTGGTGCAATCCCTCCTGACCCGGCGCGTACATGTCGCGAAACGGCGACGCACCCTCTTCGTCCTGCTGAACGAACTCGACCATGAGACCACCCCATTGGCCATACGCAGACGTGTGGATGAACCCGCCCGGCCCACCCCGGTGCTCACACCAAGCGAGCTGAATTTTCTCCGCGACGAAGAACGGACCGGCACCGAAGCGCTCTGCCATCTCGCGCGCACCGCGTCTGACGTCGCCAACGAAGTAAGCGAGCTGCACCACCGGAAACTTCAACATCGCCGCGCCTCTACGCGTTCGGTTGGACGAGTTCGATGACGTTGCCTTCCGGATCCTCGAAGAACGCCAACTTCAAGCCGATCGCGCCGCTGAGCATCGAACGATCGGAGCGCAACACGCCACCGAGGTGAAGCGCCTTGTCGAGCACTGTTTCGAGGTCGCCACAATAGAACGTGACGTAGGCAAATCCCGTACGGTCGGCAGAAAAATGCGGCGACGCGGTGCGCGCGGGTGCAGGCGTGGGGCTCATCAGCTTGATCACTTCGCCGTTCGGCGTGCGCAACCACACGTTCACGTAACCCGCGCTGCCTGCGCGCAACGCGCTCGACAGTTCTGCCGGAATATCGGCCCGCCTCACTTCGGAACACGACAGCACTTCGACGTAGAACTCGAGCATGCGCGCGAGATCGATCACGGGCAGACCGATTTCCATAGGTGCGATCTGGTTCATCCGGAATCTCCTTGATGAGCGCCGCGACGGCGCGGGGTGTGCGCCTTGACTGCGCGGGCTCGTGCAAAGGTAAATGGCTGCTCGCCGTCAGTCATCCACCGGAGACGTAATGTCCTTCAAGTCGATTACGCCACCGAAAGCCTGGATCGCGAAGCTGCGAGAGCCGGCGAACGTTGCTTCGTCCGTGGAGCTGCAACCCATCGAGCGCGATGCCATCGACAGCGCCGTGCCGTTTGCCGCGGAACACGCGCGACGCTATATCGCATCCGGCGGCAAAGACGATGGCTGGGAAGGTCCACGACCGATCCTGCTGCTCTACACCACCGGCCGCCGCAGCGGCGACGTGCGGCGCAATCCGCTGCTGTATCTCGAACACGAGAACGAACGCTACATCGTCGGTTCGAAGGGCGGCGCGCCCGCACACCCGCTGTGGTTTCTTAACTTGCGCAATGAGCCGCGGGTGCACGTGCGGGTGAACGAGGATTTCTATCCGGCTGTCGCCGAACTGCTGAGCAGCGAAGAGCGCGGGCGCGTGTGGCCGGTGCTGACAGCGCGCTACTCGATGTTTGCCGACTACCAGGCGAACACGCCGCGCGAGATTCCGCTGGTGCGGTTGCGGCGCTCGGCGTAACTCACTCGTAAAAGCGTGGCGCCTTCTTCAGCGTATCGGCGAGCGCCTTGTCGTGTTCGATCCACAGCGTTGTTCCGGTTTTCTTCAGCAACGCTTCGACCTCATCTATCGAACGCAGCGACATCGCGGCGTCATAGTTGAACGTCGGCACACGTCGCAACACGCGACTCTCGCGGAAGTGATAAAGATCGCCTGACAACAGTACCGGGCCAGTGTTCGCGAGGTTGACCAGTAGCACCTGATGGCCCGGCGTATGACCCGGCGCATAAATCAGCTGCACGCTGCCGTCACCGAACACGTCGTGGTTGCCCTCGATGATCGTCAGCCTGGTTTCTTTGAGCTTCGCGAAGACATCGGACGGTTCGAACTCCGGATTGCCCGCCAACACCGAGTCCCACTCCGCTTTCTGCATCAGTACGTTCGATCGGGCGAATGCGTTCGCACCACCTGCGTGATCCGCGTGCAGATGCGAGAACGCGACGTAGGTGATGTCGCCGGGCTTGATACCCATTTCGGCGAGCTGATCGACGATGGAGCGTTCGTACAGGAACGAGTCGCCGCCTTCCAGCGTCACCCTTCCCTGACCGGCTACGTTGAGGGGGAGGCCGGTGTCCCACAACAGGCGCTGATCGCCGTGTTCGATCACGTAGCACGGCACGAACAGTTCCCGTACCGCCGTTTCGTTCGGCTGCAGGCCGAACGTCCTGACGTTGGTCAGCTGGATCGAGCCGCAGTCGAAGACGTAGAGCTTCGGCCCTGCAAGGGCGAAGCTCGACAGCAACAGCAATGCAACTGCGGTGAGGCACTTCATTGGATCGCTCCAGACGGGTTGAGTGATTCTCTACGTTTTACGCGCGGTGCGCTGCAGCGCTAGCATCCGGGCACGTACTCGACGGCGCTCACACAACCACAACCTGGGGGAAAGACAATGGCCGAACCCGTCATCGATCCGGAAGCGCTGAAGCGCTACTCGTTCAGCGTATGGAGCTACAAGCAGGGCGAGATCGTCTCGCTGATGATCCACCTCGGCGACCGCCTGGGGCTGTATCGCGCGTTGAACGGCGCAGGCCCGGTGAGCGCGGCCGAACTCGCCGAACGGACGGGCCTGAAGGAACGCTGGCTGTTCGAGTGGTTGCGCGGCCAGGCGGCTGCACGGTTGCTCGATTATCACGATCCCGACCGCTTCGAACTGACGCCGGTCGGCGCCGCCGTGCTCGCCGACGAGTCCGGCAGCCTCTCGTTCGCAGCGGGTGCGTTTGCCACACCAACGGCGCCAGAGATCGTCGACAAGCTGTGCGATGCGTTCCGCACCGGCGTCGGCCTCAGCTACGAACAACTCGGCCCGAACGCGGCGCACCGCACCGAACGCATGCTCGGCCCGTGGGTGCGCCAGGCGCTGGTGCCGCAGATCGTGCCTGCGCTCGAAGGCGTGCAGCAGAAGCTCGAACGCGGCTGCACAGTGGCAGACGTCGGCTGTGGCAGCGGACTTGCCCTCGCGAGCATGGCCGCTGCGTTTCCGAACTCGCAGTTCCACGGCTACGACCCGAGCAGCCACGCAATCGCCAACTGTCACGCCAAGGTGCGCGATATGAAGTTGACGAACATGCAGACGTTCGCCGCTGGCGGCGAAGCGTTGCCGACCACGCCGACATACGATTTCGTGATCACGTTCGATTGCCTGCACGACATGACGCGACCCGCGACCGTGATCGAAGCGATTCGCCGCGCACTCAAACCCGACGGTACGTGGCTGATCAAAGACATCCGCAGCAGCGCGGACTTCAAGAAGAACATGCGTAACCCGATGCTGGCGATGTTCTATGGATTCTCGGTGTCGGCGTGCATGTCGTCGGCGCTATCCGAACCGGGCGGTGCGGGTTTGGGCACGCTCGGCTTCAATCCGGAAGTCGCCGAACGAATGGTGCGCGCGGCCGGGTTCACGCGCTTCACGCTGCACGACTTCGAAGACCCGAGCAATTTGTACTACGAAGTGCGGCCCTGACAGAAATACGGCCGTGTCAGTAGTGCGGCCCTGACGCCGAAGCGGCGCGAGCGTTCTAGAACGTGCGCGCCGCCGGTACGTCGGCCAACGCGCGGTCGAACACACCCTCGTCGGCGAACGCCATCTCCGGCGGCATCGTGCCCGGTGCCCCGGCCACGAACTTCGGCGGTGCGTAGTAGCCGAGACCGAAGTTCGCCATCGTGTAGCCGAGCAGCGCGCGCAGTTCCGGATCGAACCGACCCGCAATTTCCGGCGGACACGACATGTACTGGTTCTCTTCCTGGCGCAGCCAAGCGTTGCTGTACGTCAGGTTCAACGCGATGCGATCGGTATTCGAACGATTCTCGCCGCCGCTGTGGATGATGCTGCCGGTGTAGAACATCACCGACCCGAGCGGCATTACGGCCTGAGTGATCTCGTCGTCGCGCGCGGTGCGTTCCCAATCCCAACGATGGCTGCCAGGCACCACCCGGGTGGCGCCGTTAGCAGCGGTGAACTCGGTGAGCGCCCAGATGGTGTTCAACTGCGGTTCCACTTCGCGCGGCAGATATTTGCCCCAGATGAAGCGGTCGCGATGCAGTTCCTGTGCACCCTGCCCCGGCAGCAGCCGGATGATCTGCGTGAGGTTCAGCTGAATCTTGTCGGTGTGCGGCTTCAGAAACTCGTTCGCCGTTCCGAGCACCACCGGATCCACCAGCAGATCGCGCACCTCTTTCGAACGGACGACGAGGCCGCCGGTACGCGTCGTCTGATGTCCCGAAAAATCGTCGGCCACCGGTACCGTTTGTTCGATGAACGCACCGAGCTCGGCCAGCATGGCATCTACGCGATCGGCCGAGAGGAAACGCTCGATGATGACGCCGCCGTCGCGATCGAGCGCTTCGACGATCTGTTCGACGCGGGCGCTCAGGGGCAGGCGGGCAAGTTCTGCGGGCATCGACGGTCGCTCCACTACTTCGGTAGTGTACGATCGTACAATATTTGATGGACCCTTGAACTATCCCGGGGAACTACCCCGGCGCTACGACGACGCCGCAAACGCCTCCGGCAGACCGTACAACTCCATTTTCGCCTGATGTGCCGCGACATCGAGGCTGAGAATGACGAGGTCGAACTTCTCGCCGTTGGCATCGCGCACCTGGTCGCGCAACAGCGCTTCCACGCGAAAGCCCAGATCTTCGAACACGGTGATCGCGGCCTTCTGATCCGCCGTCATCTGTGCGGTGACTTTCTCCAGGCCCATCGACAGTGCGATGAGGAAACTCTCCTGCACCAGCGCGCGGCCCAGGCCATGTGCACGCGCTGCGGGCGACACCAGCACGCGCAGATCGCCGACGTGCTGTGAAAACGAATGCGCATCGCGAACCACGGCTGCACATCCCACGACCTCGTCGCCGCGTCGCGCGAGAATGCTGACGATGTTCTCGGCGCTGATCTCGCGCACCCAGGCGGACAGCACTTTGGCGTTGGTGATGTCGCGTCGCATGAACAACATGTCGTGCGGTGGCAGCGTGCGGGCAAATCGCAGCACTTCCGGCTCGTCGGTGGCGTGCATCACGGTCAGGTCGAACGATGCGCCCTCGCTCTGGATCGTTCGCGGATAACGCGACATGACGTTGCTCATGTCGACCTCACCGCGAGCCAGCGCTCGAGTCGCGGCCACATTCGCCCTATCGCGTTCGGTCCGGCGATCAGACTCACGTGCCCGCCTTTCAACAGGATTTCCTGCTTGTCCGTCGAACCGACAAGATCGAGTAACGGTTTCGTAGCATCGCGCGGTGCGAGGTGATCGTGTTCCGCAACCACTGAAAGAATCGGCACGCGAATGTTCGAGAGGTTCGCGTCGCGGCCACCCACGACGAGCTTGCCGGTGAACAGCTTGTTGTCCCAGCTCAATTCCTTCGTCGTCTGCCGCAGATACTCGCCTGCCAGTGGCAACGTCTCGTCGCCCCATCGCTGAAATGCCCGATAAGAACGCACGAATTCGTCGTTCCACATCTGTTCGCTGGCGCGCAGCTGGCCCGCCAGCCGCTGCGCGGGCTTCTGCATCTCGAACATCTGCCGCACGAAATCGGCCGGAATGACGCCGAGCGTATCCACAACCTGATCGATGTCGAAATAGCGCGGATCGTTCCACACGGTGGTCAGACCCATCTGCTTCCAGTCGACCGGTGTAGTCAGGCAAACGAGATTCTTGAGGGGACCGTCGGCGTGTGTCGCCGCGTAGATCAGCGACAGTACGCCGCCCATGCAATAGCCGATCACCGAGACATCGCTCTGCCCGGTCTCCTGCTGCACCTTGCGGATGCACGTGGGAATGAAGTCCTGTGTGTAGTCTTCGAGCGTGAGTCCGCGCTCTTCCGGCGTAGGTGCATTCCAGTCGACTACGAACACGTCGAAGCCGCGCTTCAGCAGAAACTCGACCATGCTCTGTCCCGGCAGCAGGTCGAATACGAATGCCTTGTTCGTGGTCGCCATCACCAGCAACACCGGAACGCGATACAGCTCGTCGACCAGCGGCTTGTAGTGATACAGCTGCAACGTACCGCGCCCATACAAAACCGTTTTCGGCGTGAGACCCACCTTCGCGGGACCCGACCTCGCATACTCGATGCCCTTCACGCCACGTTGAATCGCGCGCTCCACCATGCCTCGCACGCGCGCGCCGAGATCCTCACTGGTTGCTTCGCTCATCGCGGTTTCTCCTGATTCAGATACTCTGCCGGCGGTTGCCGAGTGCGCCGTGGCGCCGCGCGCGGCGCTTCCTCGACGACGGGTACCGATTCGTCATCGAGCGACGCTTCGATGCGCGCCAGCCGGCGGTCTACTTCGGTGAGTTTCTCGGCGAGCCGAATGATGTCTTCACGTGTGGGCATGTTCAGCGCCGCCAGCCGACGCCCCATCGCTTCCGACGTTGCCTGCTGCAACACGAGTTGCATCCGCTGCGCCTCCTGCATCAGGCGGCTGAAGGACTCGGTGCCCATCACCTGATTCGCAGCGTTGTTGATGTTGCGTTCCCAACTGGTGACGAATTCCCGAAACATCGCCGCCGGATCGGGCGGATTGTCGTTCGCCTTCTCGTTCGCCATCAGGTGTCTCTCTTTTTCACTCCCGGTTGTCGACCATACTCCTTTCCCACGCCCGGCTTCACGGGTTTGCGACCGGTCAGCGTGCCCGGCACGCTGCTCGCCGGGGTCGACCGCGAAGATCATACGCCGCGGTGGCAGCGGCCGGTGCACCGCCCGCTCGCCAGACCGGTGCCTCTTCAGGCGCCGCTCGATGAGTGAGCACTCGAGTCGACGCTGGTGCGCATCAGCTTCTCGAGCCCGATCGACGCCATGAAGAAGTGCAGCGCGGCCCAGAAGTAGTAGAGCAACGTGACGAGGATGCCGTGGCGCGTGCCGATTGCCGATGCGTCCGCGCATTTCGCCACGAGATCCGCATCTGCGCCCGCGGGCGCCACACCCCCGGGACAACTCACCACGAACGCCGCATCCGTTGCATGCGAGAACGCTCCGATCGCCGCGTGAACGACGCCGAGCGATTGCGCGTTCGCAAAATGCCAGGCGGCCAGTTGATCGATGATCCATCCGACGAACGGCGGACCGGCGCCGAGACCGATCAGATTGACGATGAACAGCAGCACCGCGGTCGCAGTGGCGCGTTGACGAACGTCGACCGTGTTCTGGATCACGCCGAAACTCGGCCCGAGATAGAGAGAACCGAGAATTGCAGGCAGCACGATCAGACCGATCGCCCAGTGCCAGTCGTTTTGCGTGTAGGCCAGCATGTAGATCGGCCCCGCGATCACGATGCCGATGGCCGGCACGAGCGCGTATGCGGAAAACGACCGCCTGCTGATCCAGTCGGAAAGAAATCCACCAACCAGAGTGCCGACTGCCGACGACACGCCAACGACAACACCCAGGAACAGTCCGACCGTGGCCAACCCGAGACCGAACTGGCGAACGAAATACGGCGCGGCAAACGTGCCGATGCCGTAGTCGGCAAACGACAGCACCGTTACGCCGAGCACGACGTTCGCCGTGGGCCAACGACCCAACAGAGTCTTGACCGTCCCCCAAAGCTCCGCGGCTTCATAACCGACCGAGACGCCCCGCGCTGCCTCAGCGCTCCTCCGCGGCTCCTTCACGAACATCCGCAGCGACAGCGCGACGAGAATTCCCGGAAGTCCCACGAGCATGAACGCCCAACGCCAGTCGAGGCTCTGCGCGATCCAACCACCCGCCACCGTCCCGATCATCGCGCCGATCGGAATCCCGAGCCCGTAAACCGCAAGGGCGGACGCGCGCCGTTGCGGCTCGAAATAGTCCGAGATCAGCGAGTGCGCCGCCGGCGAAAGCCCCGCTTCGCCGATGCCGACACCGGCGCGAAACAGCAGCAGCTGCACGAAGCTCTGTGCGAGGCCGCAGAGCGCGGTGAAGGCGGACCAGATGACGATCGCGATGGAGATCAGGTTGACGCGGTTCGAGCGCTCGGCGATCCGCGCGATAGGAAGACCGACCGACGTATACAACAGTGCGAACGCAAGACCACCCAGCAAACCCAACTGCGTGTCCGTCAGCAGCAGGTCGACTTTGATCGCCTGCCCGATGATGCCGACGATGGAGCGGTCGATGAAGTTGAGCGTGTAGGCGAGCACCAGGAAGCCCAGCACCACATTCCGGCGACTGCGCGCGTGAGAAGCACCGGCAGGTTGTTCGTCCTTCACGCGCGACCCGTTCGGACGGCGCGCTGCTCGCGATTCAGTGACACCGCGACGTGGAGGTCGCTTCTATACTCTTCACGCGGCCCTTCTTCCCCCGCAGTTCCAAACACTCCTTGGTCGCGCCGTTCCACCACAGGCTGCCGCGATCATCGTTGGCCGGTTTCTGCATTTTGAAACCCATCTTGCCCAGCTTCTTCTGGGCATCTTCGCGGTCGGTGCCGACGAGATAGGCGTAGCTACTCGATCCACCGCCGGAATGACCGCTGCCCGCGTTGCTGTGTCCGGATTTGCTGACGTCCCGGAACGTGCGGTCGGAATTGAAGCGGCATTGGAACGTCGTCACGTTGTTGCCGTCGGGCGGAAACTGACCGTACACCGTGTAGCCGCCGGACGTGTGTTCCATCGGCAGCGTCGCGATGTTTGCGGGGCGCTGGTCGAACTTCGAAGCCGCCTCCCCCTGACAGTAACGTTGCATATCGGCGGTGTTCACCTGCGTCGACGCAACGCCGGCGGCGCTCAGCGCAGACGCTGCTACCGCAACGCCCGTCGTCAGCCATGCACACAATCGAGTGCGCTTCATCGTGTCATCCTCCGGATTCTCTGATGGTCTGGTCGATGCGGATTCGCGAATCTCGACGAATCCCGGACACGAGTCAACCGACGAGCGCGATCAGTCGCGCACCGCGCAGGTCATCGGAGAGGCGCCGTAGCCCCAGGTAATCCTTGCTTCGCCCGCATGCTCCCACAACGTCTCGTTGCGGCCGGCATACTTCGCGCCGCTGCCGCTTTGCTGCAGGTACATCAGCGAAACGCTGTCGCCACGCTCCGCGACGAGCGTCGGCGGATCGGTGGCGAAATAGTTGACCACCACTTCGTTGGCGCGATTGCCGTCGCAGACGTAAGTAACCGGACCCTTGGGCGGCAGCAGCCGATACATCGCCTGCAACTCGGCGATGCGTCGTCGATACTCGTCCTCCACGCATGTGCGCGGCGCATCGTTCTTCGCACATTCGTCGCGACCTTTGATCCAGCCGCGCTGCTCGGCTCTGAGCGTGGGCGGCTGTTGCGTGGCGGCGATCTTCAACGCTTCCGCGTAAACCGCTGCCAACTTGCGATCAAACATGGATAGACCCGCGTCGTTGCAGATCATCTGCTTGATGCCACCATCAATGACGTTCGCGCAGCTGTACGACGGACCCGGTGCCGGATCGGCAGAAGTCGTAGAAATGAGCGCGAGCCACAACGTCGCGACAGAGATGCCTGGAACCGAAACAAGAATGCGCATCGCCATTGGCCGGTGATGAATTGATGAACAGATCGAGCAAGTCTCCAACATACTATCTCCGGCGCGGGTGGACATCGACGCAGCACGCTCTGAAGGTGTCACGGGCTATGATTCGCCCGCCGGGCATCGGGCTCGTCAACCACGCATTCAGCATGAGCCGCATCGTATGCAAACGGGTTACCCAGGCGATCCTGTTCGCGCTCGCAGCGCTGGTGTCCACCACGAGTGCAGCCGAGTGCAATCCCACGCCCGGCCTCGGCCATTTCTATTCCGACGGCTGGGGCATCGAACTGAACAACCAGCGCCTGCAGCACGACACGACGATCAATCGCGCGAACGTCGGCCGGTTGAAGCTCGCCTGGGCATATGGGTTCGCCAACATGAAGCCGCGTTCGTGACCGCTGGTGACCGAAGACACGATCTTCATCGGCGATTCCGGGCTGGGCGTTGTTGCGCTGGACCGTGCGACAGGGTGTACGCGTTGGGTGCACAAACACGACGGCGAGATCGGCAGCGCGATCCTGCGTGCGCGAATCGGCGAGCGCGACGCGTTGCTGTATCTCGATCGCACGAAGGGGCTTTACGCGATCGACGCCGTCACCGGCACTGACATCTGGCAGGCACAGTCGGCTGACTCGGTGGTGCCGTTCTACTCGGGCACGCCGGTAGTCCACCACGGCGTGGTGTACGTGCCGTTATCTTCGTTTGAAGTGGGTCTCGCAATGATTCCCTTTTACGGCTGCTGCACCACGCGCGGCGGCATGGCCGCGTTCGACGTGCAGAGCGGCAAACAGCTCTGGTATCGCCCAACCATCGAAGAACCCGCCCAGAGGATCGGGACACGCTGGTTCTTCATCGGCCGATATGCGCCGAGCGGCGCGCCGGTGTGGGGCGCGCCGATGCTCGACCCGGAGCGCGGCATCGTGTTCTTCGGCACCGGCGAGAACTACAGCCGCCCGACTACCGACACCAGCGATGCGATCTTCGCCATCGATGCGAGGACCGGCGCGCGACGCTGGGTTCACCAATTCACCGAAGGGGATGCCTACAACGTCGCCTGCGACATTCCCGGCATGCCCAATTGCCCCGACCCGCGCGGGCCCGATCTCGACTTCGGCGCGCCACCGCTTCTGGTACACGATACGCAGGGCCACGCACTGCTGATCGTGGGACAGAAGTCCGGCGATATTTACGCGCTGAACCCCGACGACGGCGCCATCGTGTGGCACCAGGACATCGGCCGAGGCGGCGCACTAGGCGGCGCGCACTGGGGATTGGCGGCAAACGAACAGAAGGGGTTGCTGTTCGTGCCTATCAGCGACATCGAAACGTGGAGCGACAAGACCATCGCCCCTGCAACCGGCCTGCACGCGCTCGACATCGCGACAGGTGAAGCTCGTTGGGAACATCCGCGCGAGAACCGCTGCCCCGATCGCGACTGTTTCGGGGGATTGTCTTCAGCGATTGTCGCTACGCCGGAACTCGTCGTGGCGGGAAGTCTCGATGGGTATCTCGAAATCTACGATGCCGACACCGGCGCCACGCTGTGGAGCGACGACAGCTGGAAGCCGTTCGAGACGGTCAACGGCATTAAGGCGTCCGGCGGCGCATACGATGCGCACGGACCGATGGTGGCGGGCGACCAAGTGATCGTCTCGTCGGGCTACGGCAGCTTTGGTCAGAAAGAGGGCAACGCGTTGCTGGTGTATCAGCTCGAAGGGGAGATCGCGCCATGACGCGATCGTTGGAAGGGCGACTCGCCGGCCGCGGCCGCCGCCTGGTTGCGACGCTGATCGACATGCTGCTGGTGCCAATGCTGACCGCGCTGTTGATCATGATCACCGGTGTGATGGAACACGCCGAGGCGTATCGCAACTCCATGTGGATACTCAACGTGTTCCTGCTGGCGGTGTTGAGCTACCTGATTCTCAACGGCTATTGGCTGTTAACACGCGGCCAGACCATCGGTAAACGCGTGATGGGCGTGGCGATCGTGACGACTACGTCGGGCGAACGCGCCGCATTCTGGAAGCTCGTCTGCATCCGCGCGCTGTTCTTTCCGCTGCTGTTCACGGTGATCAGTCCGATGCTCGCGATACTGCCGATCGCCGATCAGGGCTTCGTGTTCAGGAAGAACCGGCGCTGCCTGCACGACCTGGCCGCGGGTACTTCGGTGGTGAGGGTGTGACCTTGCCGCGAGCCCGCGTGTAGGCGCCCGGCATAGCGCTGTCGTTGGCGCTGGTGTGGTGCACCGGCAACGCCGCGACCGAGGGCGGCGATGCCAAACCGGTGTTCGACACCGTTATCGTGCAGCGCGCCGAGATCGTCGCCGAGTTCCGCTCGTATGTCGTCGAGCCGGACGGCGCCGATCACGGCATCTACACGACGTCAGCGCCAGTCGTCCTCGCCCGGCGGTGGCATCTTCGGATGATGGCTCGCCTCTATCGGGCCGTCGGCGCGCGTCCAGAACCGGCCGGTGTGGCCGTTGTCCTTCTGCCGGATACGAACGCTCGCCGGATCGAGCGTCGGGATCATGCGCGCGTTGATGCCGTAGATGAACGGCGGGTCTTCCTTCACGGCTTCCATGTACATGATGCAGCCGCACGCTTTGCAACGATGGAACGCCAGATCGCCGTCGAGCCAGCGATACGTTTCGGTCGCCTCTGCGGGACTCAGCACCGTCACGGCGCCGACCTTCGGGTACGACCAGATTGCGCCGTAGCGGCGGCACAGCGTGCAATTGCAGTCGAGCACCCAATCCGGCAGCTCGCTGATCTCGAGGCGGACCGCGGTGCAGTGGCAGGCGGCATGGACCATGGCGGCAATCCTTCTGTTGCAGGAGCGACCGATTCTACGTTCGATTACTGTGTGCCGAGGGCACGACACTCTGGGGAGGGGCGATGGGTGGAGGTCGCGATTCGGGTTTGTCACGCCGCCGATTCGTAGCGGGTGTGGCCGCTGTCGGCGGGACACTGGGCTTCACACGTGCATTTGCCGCGGATGCCGCGGCCATCGCGCCGCAGCCGTATTTCGCGGGCGTGAACCGCGCGCTCGAAGCGATGGCGAAACTCGGTGCGCCGTTGCGCACCGCAGATGCCGAGCGGATCGCAGAGCTGACCCAGGCCAACGA
>JBGSNQ010000081.1:0-4773 GCA_041739525.1 Pseudomonadales bacterium
CGCGATGTGCAACCGTTGCAGGCGATTCATCGGTAACTTTCGCGCGATGGTCGCGAGGTTGAAGAACGAGAGTCTGCTCGAGTCCATGGGTGCGGACCCATCACAGGAATCGGTCGAAAAGACGCTGGCAGCGCTGAACGCGAAGTCTCAGCGAAAGAGCTGAATTGAGAGCAACGTTAAGGCGGGTTCGTCATCGCAGCCGCTTCGGCTTGATCTGATGCCCCGACTTCGTTGGAGCATTTCTGTGTCCGCTCGAAGTCGAGATAGCTGAGATCCCGAGGGAAACACATTGCCCAGGTCCACTCGAGGAAGAGTCGGACCTTGCCGGCCGTGGTCGGCATCTTCAATAGATAGACTGCCCGCCACAACAGCCACGCAGCGAACCCACGCATTCGCCATCCGTAGATCTGTGCAACCGCGGTTCGATGTCCGACCGACGCGAGTTGCCCGGCTGGTCGATAGCTGTACGAAGTCACCTCTCGCGCTCGGGTCTTCGCAAGGATGTTGGCGGCAACTTGCCGGGCCTGGCTGACTGCGAGCTGCGCCGTGGGCGGACAGAGCGATCCGTCGTGTGCGCTCACGATCGACGCACAGTCACCCGCCGCCCAGACGTTGTCGAAGCCGGGCACATTGAGCGTCGGCAGCGTGAGGACGCGGCCGTGATCCATCGGTAGGTTGCTAGCTGTGGTGCCTCACTAGGTTGTTCATGGTGAAGCCGAGCCGAGAGATCGGTGGTCTGCGACCCAGACTACCGTGTGGACGGTGCCAGTTGTAGTCGTGTAGCCAGGGCCACAGCGCTTTGGTGCGTTGGTATGAAGTCGCATAGCGACGTCCATAGGCCCATTCGCGCTGCAGTGTTTGAATGAACCGTTCAGCCTTGCCATTGGTCTGCGGTCGATAGGCGCGTGTGGTCAGATGGCGGACATTCAGGCTCTCCAAGAACCGCGCCAGCAACTTCGACCGATAGCCTGGACCGTTGTCGGTCATCAGTTCCTGGATCTCGATGCCCAGACTCTTGAAGTAGTCCCGTGCGCGGCTGACAAAGGCAATGATCGTGGTCTTGCGCTCATCGGCCAGCACCTCGACATAACTCAGCCGCGTCGCATCGTCGATCAGTACATGGGCAAACTCCCAACCAGCACCGTCGGAAGCCACCTGGCGATTGCCGGTGACTCGATGGCCCGGACGAAAGAAACGCCCGAGTTTCTTGGTGTCCATGTGCACCAGGCTGCCGGGCTCGGCCCGCTCATAACGGACCACGATCGGAGCCGGTTCCAATGCACTGAGTCGGTTCAAGCCCATGCGTTTGAGGTATCGCGCGACCGTCGCCGCCGAGGCATTCACCCGCTGGGCGATGCGCTCGATGGTCCAGCGGCGCCGGCGCAGCAGACCGATCCGCCGTACGGTGGTCGCCGACACTGACCGGGGATGGAAGTGGTGGGGTCGTGAGCTGCGATCATAAAGACCGGCTGCACCAGCCTACCAGCCTCGAGATAGCGGCCAACCCACTTCGTCACGGTGCGCGTCGTGGTGCTGAACTCCAGAGCAACTTGGCTGTGCGGCGCGCGATCTTGAAAGACGCGCCGCACCATTCGCAGTCGACCTTCGGGCGTTAACGGAGCATTCTTATGCACGTTCATGTGAGTGCCTCCTGGGAACTCTTCGGTTTGGTCACCTATAGAATTCCTCGGTCGCCTCACATGGACAACCTACTGAGAGATCACAGCTAGCGACGACGAATCGGTGCGGAGCCACGCCGATTGTCGAAACGACCGTCGCAGCAGTCAACTGGTCACCGTCACGCAGCCGCACAACGCCGGAATGCACGGATTCGGCCCGCGCATTGAGTCGTATGTCGACCCCTCGATGCCGCAACGATTCTAGGGCGTAGGCGCCCAGCGTCGGCGGTGACGCAGGCAAAAGCCGCTCGCCATCGTGTACCAAGATCACGCGAACGTCTTCGCGCACGAGGTTGCGATAGTAGCGATACGCGCTGCCGACAAAATCGATGATCTCACCGGCTGTCTCGACACCGCTGAACCCGCCCCCGATGACGACGAAGGTCATGAGCCACGCGCGACGCGTCGCGTCCACCGTGAGCGTCGCTTCTTCCATTCGCCGCAGCAGCTGATTGCGCAGGTGGAGAGCGTCGCCGATGGTTTTCAACGGCAAGGCGTTGACATCCATTCCCGGAACCAGGCCCATATTCGCCGCCATGCCCATGGTCAGCACAAGGTGATCGTACCGAAGCGTTCCGTCGACCACGCCGGAGTACGCGACCGTTTGAGCGGTGACATCGATGTTGCTTACGGTAACCATGCGAATCCGGGTTCGCGAGAGCATGAGGCGAAGCGGTGCAACTGCGTGCCCGGGCAAGAGCGAGCCGCCTACCACTTCCGAAAGCAATGGGTTGTAGGTCAATAGATTGCTGCGGGATAGGAGAAACACGTCCCAATCGGCGTCGAGTTCACGCTCGAGTCGCCGCGCGCAGGTCATGCCCGCGAAACCACCACCGACGATCACCACCCGCTTGTCTCGCAGGTTTGCGCCCGACCGCGACGCGCTGGACAGGTGTTGATCCGAGCGGTGTTCAACAGCGAGTTGAGCGTTCGTTTTCAAGGCCGATTCACCGCGCGTATACGGTCCGTTGCACGGTTGCGCGACGATGCCTGAGTGTCGATGGCGAAACGCCGAAGTCGGTTCGCACTGTGACGCCCGCTGCAGCACAGATCAGTCCGATGATGGCGTGATGGTGAATCGTGTGGTTGAGAAGAAAGTCCAGCTCGCGTCGCAGCGAACTCGAGCACAGGCAGGAATGCGCTGTGCCATCGCGGCCGATGACGCTCACGGGCCTGTCTTCGACAGAAAGCCGTCGCAGCCGACTCGTCACCTGTTCGATCTGGGCAAGGGCTGGCATGATCGCGCACTCGACCGACGCGTCGCGGTCTCTGGCGGCGTAGTCGATGCTGCCGCGCTCGAGCCCGCGCAGAAAGCAGAGGTAGTGGTCCAGGTTGTGTCGAATATGCGCGCCGATGGACGCCGCGCCCGGAAGTATCGACGAGCGATACGTGGTCGCGTCCAGGGTACGCACCACGTTTGCCGACTGCCCGAGGGCGTCGATGTTACTTTGTACGAGTCCCTTCAAGTGGCCGCCGCTGGCTCTCCGGCGCGTTTTTTCGCGTTGGATCGCGGCGTTTCATCCGACGTCGGGTCGAAGCGCAGATAGCCTTGGTACTCTGGCCCGAGAAACGTCTTCAGTGCCTTTGGATGAAGTGATGGGACGTCAACTGAAAGCAGAAGTCCCGGCGTTGCGTTGAAATTCGGATCCACGCCCACGGCGTGGAAGCGCGCGCCCAATTGCAGGTAGTGCTTCAACAACACCGGCAGGTCTTTGCCTTCGCGGTCCAAGGCGCGCACCAGCCCGCCGAGCAGATGCACATTTCTGCTGCGTATTCGCGAACCATGACAGCCGCGTTCTGCGATTGCTGGCAGCAGCGGAAATTTCGGTCGCACGTCTTGCGATGGTTCGATCAGCGCTTCGCAGATGGCTCGGGTAGCTGCCGCGCTGTATGTTTTGGGCAGGGAGACCGTTCCGTACAGACGGCGATATCGCGGATGCCTCAACAGGTAGCTTCCGATTCCACGCCAAAGCAGGTACAGACCGTGGAACGTGTTTTGATGTTCAGGCACAACGAACGAACGACCAAGCTCGAGCGCCCCTGCGCCGTGATAGAAGGCCGGGTCGAAGTCGAACATCTGGCTCAGGTACAGCGCGTCACCGCGACCGGTTCGGAATAGTTTGTCGGTCTGGCCGAGTCGATAGGCGCCCACCAAGGTGCTCGTACCGTGGTCCCAGACGAACAGCTGCAGGTAGGTGTTGTCGTAGTGATCGCAGTCGCGGGGACGTCCACTACCTTCGTCCAGGTCCCGGAATACGCGCTCCCGTTCGCGGGCTATTTCGGACATCACCGAAGGGATCGCGATGGCCCTGGCGTAACAGACCGAGTACTGCTTGTATTTCAGCAGCACGTTGTGCGCCGCGAGTTTCGTGACCTCCCGCTCCATCCAGTGCGTGTGACCCCGTGGCGCTATGGGCATTGAGATCGCTATGGTCGCCGGGGGTGGCGGAGGCTCCGGGGGCCCCGAGTGCGCGAGATCGCCTTGCAGATAGGTTAAGGTGCGCGCGGTTTCGGTTATCGATCGATCGTTCATGCCCCGCCACGCGCCCGTTGGAACGGGATGGCCAAGCGCGACGCGAACGGGGCGATCCTTGAACTTGAGCAGCTCTCGCGGCAGTAGCAGTAGTTTGGCGCGATCCCAAATGCGACCAGCGGCGAGAAACATCCGACTGTTCTTGCCTGCTATGAAGACAGGGAGCAGTTCTGCATCGGAGTGCCGCACCAGATGGCCAACGAGTCTGTGCCACGGCGCGTCGGTGACAACGTCGGACCCGTCCTGATAGCTCGAGACGCGACCAGCCGGGAACACGATCAGTAGGCCGCCTGCGCGCAAGTGCAACTTACAACGGCGAATCGAGCTGGCATTGGTGCCGCTGATTCTCAGCGGGTTGGTCGGGATCAGTACTGGTCTCAGTTCCGGGATCACGGTGAGGCCGGAATTGGCCAGAATTTTGACGTCCTGACGCAGACCCGTGAGCAACGTCAGCAGCACTAGGGCCTCGATGCCACCGAAAGGATGATTGCAGACCACCAGCAATGGGCCTTTTTGCGCCAGTCGGTCCTCGACGCGTGATGGCGTCGTTACGACCGAGAC
>JBGSNQ010000179.1:0-15109 GCA_041739525.1 Pseudomonadales bacterium
CGGGTTCGGCGTTGCGTTGGCGGCCTCCAGGCCGGCAATGGTTCGGCTGCACTCGCGCGGTCCTTCGATGCCGGCGTAGCCTGCCCAGAACACGGCGCGGCTGAGGCCGACGAAGTGCGCTGCGGTCAGCTTCGGCGCCCATGCCGGTTTCTTCTCGGGGTGGTCCGACAGATAACGTTCGAACCCAGCGACGAAGGACTCGTAGTTGCGCCGCAGCTGCGGGCTCAGATTGGCAAGCCCCTTAACCGCCTCGTCGTAGTGATGCCAGCGCCGCTGCTCGATGTCGGTCTGCAGCGCCGCAGCGCCAGTAAGCTCCGCCTGTCGACCCTGCATCCAGTAGATCGACCCGAGCACCGTCAGCAGACGGTCCTCCGCCTCCGCATAACCGAGGCCGTAGTACCCGAGCGCTTCGTCGTCTGCATAGATGTGCGGAACGCCCCAGTCGTCGCGGTAGATCGTTACCGTACCGGCATCGGCGCTGAACGCGTTCGCCGCCGGTAATGCCAGCAATGCGGCGCAGAACGCCGCCTTCAGCCCCATGCCCGCAGACCTTCGATCGTCCGATCGATGACCTCGCGGCCGCGCGCGAACACCGCTTCTTTCCACGCGTCTTCTTCGGGATAGGAGAAGCGCCGGTATTGCGCGCCCCAACGGCGTCCTTCTTCCGACAACGGATCGCCGAACAGGTGGAAATGGTGATTCGCCGGAAAACAGTCTCGCGACTCTTCCGGCGGGAACGTGCCTAATTCCAGGATCTGCGCGGTGACGGTTGCGGTTGGAACGCGCTCTTCGATCCAGGCGAACGGCAGGCGCGCGCGGTGGTCGGGAATGTCTGCGTCGCCGCCCGGCGTGTAGATGGCGCCGTCGAACCACTCTGCAACGCGCTTGTGCTTGGCGCTTTCCGGCGGGTCGTACGACATCACGATGCCGCCGCCGTATTCGCCGAAGCCGGTGTGCAGATCGATCACGCCCACGTGTGTCGCGCCGGCCAGACGCTCGTCGACGATGTCGTGCAGCGTGCGGGTGGACCACGTTGGGCCGTTGCCGTGATACGTCATCGCCTTCGGCCTGTGATGCTGACCGCGGCGGACCGCGCTCAAGAGACGCGGCTGGCCATAGCGCTCGATCAGCTCGCGATACACACGGCGTCGTTCCGGTTCGTACCGATCTGGCCAATGCTTCAGCGCCATCGCGTCGTCCGCCAGATCGAACAGCGGATCGGGTTCGCTCGGATGGTCGCAATAGAGCAGATTGCGGAACAGATCGACGTTGTCTTCGTTCTCGCGCCTGTTCCACGACATGCCCCACGGATTGAGCAGATGCACCAGCACCACACTGACGTCGTTAGGGAGATCGCTCGCGCTGCGTTCGTTCAGCCAGCCCGTCTGCACGCCGGCGCCGCCGAATCCCTCCACACCATGCGTCCCGGAAACGATGAGCAGACGCTTCGGCGCATCCGCGCGTCCCAACGTGACCGTTCCGATCTGCAGCGCCTCACCCTGGCTGCCGATAAGCGGATTCGCATGGAACGCAGCGACCGCGTCGCGGCGCACGCACGCTCTGCGAAACTTCAGATCGGCTTCAGCTAAGGTCGCCGAAAAGTAGGACGCTGACGAAGGCATGTTGCGCGCGGGCCGGTCACTGCGCCTTGGTGCGCTGTGCCAGCGCTTCGGGCAACCCGGGAATGAGCTCAGCGCCCGCCGGCACCTGCACGCTCGATCCTTCCAGTGCGTTGCCGATCGGGCTGCTGCGGCCGCCGAGACAGCCCGACAGGAATGCCTCGCTGATCGCCCAGAACGAGAAGTTGTTCTCGGTGCGCAGCAGACCGTGGCCTTCGTCCGGATACAGCAGATAAGTGACCGGAACGCCGTGCTCCTGCATCACCTTTACCACCGTATCGGACTGCGCCTGCGGCACGCGTGAATCTTTCGCGCCTTGGCCTATCAGCAACGGATGCTTCGCGTTCTGTGCGAAGTTGATCGGCGAGCGCGCCTTCAGCAGCGCGCGACCTTCCTCGGTGCGTGGATCGCCGAGCACCCGCCCCATGCTGTCCTCGTCCCAATGCGGCATGAACACTTCGAGATTCGACGGCCCCACCAGATCGATGCCGCAGGCGAACACGTCGGGTGTCATCGTCATCGCAACCAGCACTTCGTAGCCACCATAGCTGCCGCCGAGTATTCCAACGCGCTTCGGATCGGCAATGCCTTCGCGCACGGCCCAATCCACCTGATCGAGCACGTCCTGGTGCATCTTGCCGCCCCATTCCCGGTTCTGCGCGTTCATGAATTTCTTGCCGAAGCCGGCCGACCCGCGGAAGTTGACATAGAGCACGCCGTAGCCGCGATTCGCCAACCAGTGCACGAAGGGGCCATAGCCGAACTGAGCGCGCTCGTCGCTCGGCCCGCCGTGCACCAGCACGACCACCGGTACCGGTTTGTCGGGCCGGCCGTCGTCGTCGGGATCGGTCCATGGCGGCAACAGCAGGTACGAAACGAGGTCGAATCCGTCCGCCGTCTTCACGATGAACGGATGCATCTTGGATAGCGGCAGCCCCTCGAGCCGCGGCGCGCTGGTGAACAGATCGGTGCGGGATTTCGCTTTGCGATCGTAGAGGAAGTAGACGATCGGCCTATCGGACAACATGTCGCGCACGATCCATTTCGAGTTGTCGTCGGACTGACTGACCACCACCCATTCGCCTTCGGTCGCGGTATCGAGGTAGGCGATGTCCGCCTGCACCGACGGATCGATCGCGGTCCACTTCGTGTGCGTCCAGTTCGCCGCATACGCGAGCGGCGCGTGGTTAACAGGGTCGTAGAGCACACCGGCGAGGTCGACCCGGTCATCGTGCGCGACAACTTCCTTGGCCGCAGTCGCGAGATTCACGCGTACGAGCGCCGTGGTGTCGCGTCCTTCCACGTCATACATGTACAGATGCGTGTTAGAGGCATCGAAGCGGTAGATCTTCTGGTAGCTCGAGCTGCCGATCGCGGGCATGTCTTCCGGCGCCACCACCATGAACGGTCGCCACGAACCGTCGGCCTCCTTACGATCGACGTTCATGCCGCCTTGCGGGTTCACCGCAACGGCGAGCCGCGGCCGAAGGTTGTCGTCGGCGAGGAAACCGAGGTAGCTGCCTGGATTGGTTTCGACGATGGTCCTCGCGCCGGTGCTGAGGTTGAGCCGGTACAGGTCCGGCAGCATCGCGCTGCGTTCGCCGGACTGAATCAGCACTTCGTCGGGATTCGCCGCGCCGTAAGCGATGATCACGTCCTTGACCGCCGGCGACGACGTCAGATTCTTTTCCTGCTGCGTTGCGACGTCCACGATGTGGATGTCCCAGTTCTCGTCGCCGTCGTAATCTTTCGGATAGATGATGCGTTTGCTGTCGGCATGCCAGCGGTACATGACGACGCCGCTCACGTCCGTCGCCTGAACGCCGCGTTCGGTGTAGCGCGTGACCGGCGTACCACGCTTCGGATCGTCGATCGGTGCGACGAACAGATTCGCGACGCCGTCAAGCGGTGCGATGAAACTGATCCAACGCCCGTCCGGGCTAACCTGCGGCGCAACGAACTCGTCAGGCGCCAGCAGCAGCTGCAGCGGCAGCATCTCCGGAACGGAAGCTACTGCCGCCGACGTTGCTGCGGCTGCGTCAGCGGACCGATCGGAGCACGCGACCATGGATGTGCAGAAGCCCAACGCAATGCCACTCAACAAGATCGAACGCAATGCAATGCCCCACCGTTGTCATCGCCAGGATAATACTCTTTCAATTTCATTGAACAACTGTTCTATGGTACTGTCTTGACGTTCAACAACGACGGATGCCGGCACTTGTCGCTGCTCGGAATCTGGAAGGCGGACGGATACGGATGGCTGCTGCAGATCCGTCCCGACGGCTACGCGCTTTTCGACTACACCGATTTGTCGTGCGTCGAGTTCGAGCGCGGCGACGACCGGCAATTCCGCGAAGGATTCGATCGCGTGGAGCTGGAAGGCGACCGGCTGAGCCTGTACGTGGCAGGCGACATCACGCGCTACTCGTTTCGCCGCGTGGCGCAATTTCACGCGCCGATCGTGAAGTGCGATGACCCGCGCAACACGTCTGCACCGTTCAACTTCGAAGTGTTCTGGAGAACGTTCCAGCAGGACTACGCGTTCTTCGAACGCCACGGCGTCGACTGGCAGGCGATTTACGATGGGCATCGGCACCGGGTCGACGACCGTACGACGGAAGGCGAACTGCTTCGGGTATTCCAGGACATGCTGCAGCCGCTGCACGACAACCACGTTTACCTGCAAACCGACCAGACCCATTTCATCAGCGACAAGATCGCCAACATCAAGCGCTGGATGGTCGACGCATTCGACTTGAAGACGCCGTCTCTAGGCGACTCCGACACGATCGCGAGGCTGCAATCGTTCGTCGCTACCGAAATACTGAAGGGGCGCGCACGTACGGCGGGCAACCGGTTGATCACCTGGGGATTCGTCGCCCCCGGTGTGGGATATCTCTGCGTGCTGCGGCTGTTCGGATTCGCCGACACCGACGCGGCCCGCAACGCAACGGGACTTCCGAAGTCGCGGCCCGAATTTGCGCGTTTCCTGCAGCAGGACCTGTCCGCGCTGAGCAACATTCTCGATGCAGCCATGGCCGACCTCGCCGATGCAAGGGCGCTCATCATTGATGTGCGCATCAACGGCGGCGGCTTCGACAAGGCCGGCATCGCGATCGCAAACCGATTTGCCGACACACGTCGCGTTGCATTCTCGAAGTGCGCGCGTAACGGCAACGGATACACTCCCAACCAGCCGCTGTTCGTCGAGCCGGCCGGCGGCACGCAATTCACGCGACCCGTTTATCTGCTCACCGCGCAGCGCACGGCGAGCGCGGGCGAAATTCTGACCCTGTGCATGATGGCGTTGCCGCATGTCACGCGCGTCGGACAACCGACCTTGGGAATTTTCTCCGACGACCTGGCGAAGCATCTTCCCAACGGGTGGATCACGTCGCTGTCGAACGAAATCTATACGGCGCCGGACGGCAGCCTGTACGAAGGCGACGGTATTCCTGCGCAGATCGTCACGCCGGTGTTTTCCGAAACGGACTTCAGGACCCGCCTGAAGATCGCCGTCGATACCGCCGCCGCGCACGCGTTGCGGAACTGACAGATGAGCACGTCGGAAACCGACAACGCCTTCGATCGGTTTCTGGATGCGGCGTTCGTCGAGATGATGCTGGAGTCGCCGGAACTGCCCACCCATATGGGCATCTTCGAAGCCGGCGGCGTCGCGTGTCCGCAGAATCGTTTCTCCGATGTCGGCGAAGCCGCCAACGCCCGGCGCATGGAACTGTTGCGCAACCTGGCGGCGCGACTCGCATCGTTTCGCGCCCAGGAATTGAGTTCCGCGCAACGCATCGGCGCAGCGGTATTCGAGTTCTTCCTGCGCTATGCGCAGGATCAGGACTGGCTCGGAATCGACGGCGCGCCGTTCATCGACCACCGCAGCCCGCTTCGACCGTCAGTCGGGCTGCAAACCGAGCTGCCGTTGTTCCTCGCCGACCGTCATCCGTTCCGTC
This sequence comes from Pseudomonadales bacterium, assembly GCA_041739525.1. Taxonomy (GTDB): domain Bacteria; phylum Pseudomonadota; class Gammaproteobacteria; order Pseudomonadales; family Azotimanducaceae; genus DATJGR01. The sequence goes on from JBGSNQ010000179.1 coordinate 5,588, forward strand.
ACGAAGGCGATGCCGAGGATTACCTGCTGCGGGTGCGGCAGATTCCGACGCTGATCACCGAAGCCACGGCGTATTCGCAGCGGCAGCGCGCGAACGGCATCTCCCTGCCGGGCTTCGTGATGGACGACACGATCGACGAACTGGCCGCATTCATAACGACCCCGCCGAACGAGAACCCGATCTTCGCCACGTTCACGGACAAGACGGCGCGCCTGAACGACCTCCGGACACATCACCGCGCTGCGCTGCAGCGCAGCGTGCTTCATTGTCTCGAGCGCGATATCTATCCCGCATACGAGGCCGCGTCGACCGCAATGAAGCAGCTGCGGGGCGGGGCTACCGATTCGCCCGGACTCTGGGCGTTGCCGGACGGCGAGGCCTACTACGCGTTCCTGCTGCGTGGTGCCATTACGACGCTCCAGAGCGCCGACGAGATTCACGAACTCGGTCTGCTCGAGGTCGCACGCATGCGGCAGCGCATCGATGCGGAATTCCGCGCAAGCGGGTTCACCGGTACGACCATCGCCGCGTGCTACCAGAAGCTCGAGCGCACCCGAGTGGCAGCGTTAGGAGACACCCCCGCGAATAGAGCGGTGCTGCTCGACGAAGCGCGCACGCGCCAGCGGCTGGTCGAAGCGCGCCTTCCCGAGTGGTTCAGCGAATTGCCGCGCGCGAACGCCGTCATCGAAGCCATCCCCGCCTTTGCGGAGCATTCCCGCAACCACACGTACCATCCGCCCGCCGCAGACGGCTCGCGTCCCGGCGTATTCGAGCTGAACCTGAAGCACCTGCTGACCGCCGCCGACCGCAACCTGGCCACGCTCGTGTATCACGAGCTGTGGCCCGGCCATCATCTGCAGCTCGGGCTCGCGCTGGAGAATCGCGCACTACCGCTCTTGCGCCGGATGATCACGTTCGATGCATACATCGAAGGCTGGGCGAAATACGCCGAAACGCTGCCGGGCGACCAGGGCGTTCCGCAGACCGACGCGGAGCGCCTGTTCGCGCTGCGCGCGGAGCTCATCTCCACGGTGAATCTGGTGCTCGATACCGGCGTGCATGCGAAACGCTGGACGCGCGAGCAGGCGATCGACTACTTCACGGGCCAGACGGGCATGGGCGTCGACTTCGCGACTTACGTCGTTCATCGTTCCGCATCCGTTCCGGCGCAGCTGTGTTCATACAAGATCGGTCTGCTCAAGATGCGTGAGCTCAAAGCGCGCCAACAGTCTACGTCAGGCGCGCGCTTCGATCTGAAGAAGTTCCACGACCTGGTGCTGCGCAACGGCGCGCTGCCGCTCGCGGTGCTGGACGACGTGTTCGCTCAGGCGCCGGCAAACCGATCCGAGGCCTGAACCATCGCGCGCGCGATGCCCGGCTCGGCGAACGCATGCCCGGCGTCGGGCACCACCACGAGATCGAGCTCGGGCCAACGCTGCTTCATGTCCCAACCGATCTGTACGGGGGTGATGAGGTCGTAGCGGCCGAACACCGCGACCGCGGGAATGAGGCGGAGCTTGTGCAGGTCGTCGAGCAGTTGCGTATCCGATCGCAACCACGCGTCGTTGACCATGTAGTGGCACTCCATCAGCGACAGGCTGTCTTCATAAGCCTGCGCGTGATCGTCCACGAACTGCGCATCGGGTACGAGGCTGACGATGGCCGACTCCCATTCACCCCACGCGCGAGCCGCGGCGCGGCGAACCGTTGCGTCCGGGTCGGTCAAACGCCGATAGTACGCGCGCGGAAGATCGTCTCTCTCGTCGGCCGGGATCAGCGCATTGAATGCGTCCCACGCTTCCGGAAACAGCCAGTTCGCGCCCCACTTGTGGTTCCAGTTCATCTCCGCCTTTCGCCACAGCGTTACACCGCGCAGGATCATCTCGGTAACGCGATCCGGATGTGTCTGCGCGTATGCGACCGCCAGCGTGCCGCCCCAGGAGCCACCGGCCACCTGCCAACGATCGATGCCGAGGTGCGCGCGCAGTCGTTCGATGTCGGCGACGACGTGCCACGTCGTGTTGTCGCGCAGCTCACCTTTCGGGGTGCTGCGGCCGGCGCCGCGCTGATCGAACAGCACGATCCGATAGCGGGCTGGATCGAACGCGCGACGGTAGACCGGAATCACGCCGGCGCCCGGGCCACCGTGCAGGAATACGACGGGCTTGCCGCGCGGATTGCCGCACTCCTCGTAGTACAGCTCGTGAAGGTCGCTGACGCGCAACCGGCCCGTTGCGTACGGTTCGATCGGCGGATAGAAACCATCGGTTCCCGACATCGACACGATCAAGACACCTCGGCCAATGCCTGCCGCAGATCCGCGATCAGGTCGTCCGCATCTTCGATGCCCGCGGAGTAACGCACGAGCCCTTCCGGAATGCCCATCGCCGCGCGTTCCTCCGGTGTGCATTCGACGTGACTCGTCGTCACCGGCGGACCCACCACCGTCTCCACTGCGCCGAGATTCGCGGCCATGTGTGCCAGCTTCAATCGCGGCAGAAAGCGCTTGATCGCCGGGAATCCGCCCCTCAGCAGAAAACTCAGCACGCCGCCGAAGCCGGACATCTGCGCACGCGCAACGGCGTGATGTTCGTGTTCGGGCAATCCCGGGTAGAACGTCCGATCGACTTTCGGGTGACCGTTCAGGAACCGCGCAACGCGCATCGCATTGTCGTTCTGCCGGGCGATCCGCAATCCAAGCGTCTTCATACCGCGTAACAGCTGGTACGCGGCGCCGGCCGACAACGTTGCGCCGTTGATCTCTCGGAAGTGATAGATACGCTCGACCAGTTCGGTATTGCCGCAGACGACGCCGCCCAGCGCGTCCGCGTGACCACCGAGAAATTTCGACGCGCTGTGCAGCACCAGATCGGCACCGAGCTGCAGCGGCTGCTGATTGATCGGCGTGGCAAACGTATTGTCGACGACGACCAGCGCGCCGTTCGCCTTTCCGGCCCGCGCGAGCCGTGCGATATCGACGATCTTCACCGTCGGATTCGTCGGCGACTCCAGATACAGCAGCCGACAGCCGCGCGCGATCTCGCGCTCGATCGCGGTAGGGTCGGCGGTGTCGCACAACTGCACGTCGATCTGAAACCGCGGCAGAAATTCGGTGAACAGCTTGTTCGTGCCGCCGTAGCTGTCCTTGATGGAAACCACCCGATCACCTGGCTTCAACAGCGCGAACAGCGTGCCGCTGATCGCCGCCATGCCGGTCGCGAAGCTCGTCGCCGCTTGCGCGTGCTCGAGCAACCGTACCTTGTCTTCGAACACCTGCACGGTGGGATTGGTATTGCGGCTGTAGATGTGGCCGGCACGCTGCTGCAGCGCCACCGCCTGCCACTCGTCGAGGTCGCGATAGCCGAACGCGACGCTATCGACCACCGGCACCTGCGTTGCGCCCTGCCAGAAGTCACGCGCTTCCTCGCCGCCCCAGACGGCTGTCGTATCCGCTCCGAATTCGTTCATCGCCTTCGGCCCGTGTTCACCTAGATTTACCGTATGGTATTGTCAATTTACCCATGGTTCAATGATCCGTCGGGTCGCGCCCGGGCGCGGATTCAAGACGATTGACCGTAGATTCAGCTACAGTTACCGGCTTCGCAGCGACACATTGGGGCAAAGCCATGCCACGCAATCCGGCCTGGAAAAAAGCACAGCAGGCACAAGCCGACATGAAACGGGACGCCGTGCTTCAGGAGGCTGCCAACGTGTTCAACCGGAAGGGGTACCACGCCACCTCGCTGGCCGATGTGGCCGATCGGCTGCACATCACCAAGACCGCGCTGTACTACTACGTCAAGAACAAGAACGACCTTTTGTACCAGTGTTATCTGCGTTCGCTCGAGGAAATCGACGAAGCCCGCGACAACGCGAATCGCGTCGGCACCAGCGGCCTCGACAAGATCTGCCAATACGCGGCCAGCGACGCGTTCACCGCGCACGAACCAGCCGCGTTGCTGAACGAGATCGACGCCATCGAAGATCCGAAGAAGCGCGCCGAGCTGACGAAGCGCCTGAGCCAGGCACAGAACTGCATCACCGAGTGGGTGCGCGAAGGTATCCAGGACGGCAGCATCGCGGATTGCGATCCCGACCTCGCCGGGCGCTTCGTAATGGGTTCGTTCAACTGGATCCCGCGCTGGATATCGGGCTCGAAACTGACGATGGTCGAGATCACCAACTACTTCGTCGAACTGACGAAAAAGACGCTCGCGCCCAACTGATTTGCTGCAATCCACCGACCACGACGCACCGAAGAGACTCACCCAACTGCAGCTGGCAGCCTACGCTGCACCTACCGTCGGATTCGGTCTTGCCACCGCGATCGTTCTCAGCATCCTGCCGACGCTCTACGCGCAACACGCCCGGGTGTCGGTCGCAGCGATCGGTACGATCGTCATGCTGCGCCTCATCTACGACGCGGTTTCCGACCAGATCATCGGCTATCTGTCCGATCGCACGCGCTCGCGCTACGGCGCGCGGCTGCCCTGGATCGTTGGGGGCTCGATGCTGACGTTGATCAGCATGGTGTATCTGTTCCGGATTCCGGCGGACGCCGGCGTGCTGTACTTCGCGTTCTGGAACATCGTGTTCTTTACCGGCACCACGATGTTTGGAATTCCGCACTACGCGTGGGGTCATGAACTGAGTCCGCTGTATGAAGATCGCAGCCGCGTATTCGGCTACCGGGGATTCTTCGACAACGCCGGCGGTCTGCTGTATTCGCTGGTTCCGCTCGGTCTTGCATTCGCCGGCATCGTCGCCAGCAGCGAATACACCCCGGAACTCGTGTGGATTTTCGGTCTCATCGTCATCGTGCTCGTTCCGCTGACGGTCGCGTGGGCAACGGCGGTTGCTCCGCGCGGCGAAGTCAGGATCGGCCCCCGCACCACACTGCGCAGTGCGCTCCTCTCTGTAAAAGGCAACCGACCGTTCCAGCGTTTCGTGTGCGCATATCTGATTGCCGGCACGGGGTACGGTTTCTTCGTGGCGCTGCTGTTCCCGTTCCTCACGACGTACATGAAGATCGCCGACTCCGTTGCGACGATCATCCTGATATTCACCGTCTCGAGCCTCGTGAGCATTCCGCTGTGGACCAAGCTGACGATGATGCTGGGCAAACACAGGGCCTGGGCGTGGGGCTGGCTTTTGAACTCGCTGGTGCTGATGCCGCTCTTCTGGATCGAACCCGGACCGTCGTCGGTGGTTCCGACGTGTGTACTGATGGCTTTGTACGCGCTGACGAACGGCGTCAGTTCGATCGCGCCGTTCGCGATCCTCAGCGACATCATCGACTACGACGTGCTGAAGACCGGCGTCGATCGGGGCGGGAATTACTACGGACTGATGATGATGGCGGTGAAAGCGCTCGCGTCCACCGGTGGCATCGCGCTGATACTGCTCGGCACGACGTTCGGTTACGACATGACGGAAGGTCATCAGAACACGCCCTTCGCGAACCTCGGCATGCTGCTGATGTTCGTCGGCGCACCCGCGCTGTTCCAGCTCGCCACACTGCCGTTGATCTGGAACTTCCCGCTCGATGCGCGGCGCCACGCGATCATCAGCCGGAAACTCGCGCAGCGTGCGGCGCGCGCCAGCCGCATCGAAGCAGGCGGCGCATGAACAGCCATCTGAAAAGTCGCGAGGGTATTGCCGGCAGCTTCTCGCCGCAGATCGACGCACTGTTCGCCGACTACGATCGCGCCGGAAGTCCCGGCGTTAACGTAGCCGTGATCGATGCAGGTGAAGTGATCCATCGGCGCGGCTATGGCCTCGCCAACGTCGAGGACGACGTACCGTTCACAGCCGAAACCGTGATGCGGCTCGGTTCCACGTCGAAGCACCTGTGCGCAACCTGCATTCTGATTCTCGAGAATCGCGGTCTGCTGTCGCTGCACGACGACGTGCGTCGGCATCTTCCGGAACTGCCCGATTTCGGTTCACCGATCCGCCTCGTGCATCTGCTGACGATGACGAGCGGTTTGCGCGACGGGCTGAACATGCTGCTGTTCGCCGGGCTCGGCGCGCACAACGAGATTTCGCGCGCGCAGATCATCGAACTCGCGCGTCGCGACTCGACGCTGATGTTCGCGCCGGGAGACGACTGCGTGTATTCGAATACGAACTACGCGCTGCTGTCCGCGATCGTGGAACGGCTATCGGGCATGCAGATCGGCGAGTTCATGGCGCGGGAACTGTTCGCACCACTGGGCATGCACCACACGAAGCTCGTGCCGCACATGACGCAGACCATCGCCCACGCTGCGCGCGGCTACATGCCGGGCGCCGGGGGCGATTACAGCGAGGGCTTGATGCTGGTGGAACTCAGCGGCGACGGCGGCGTGGTATCGACGCTCGACGACATGCGCCGGTGGTTCGGCAACTATCGCAGCGATCGCTACTTCGGCCCCGACTATCGCGCGCGCATGGAGGCCGTGTACCCGCTCAACGACGGGCGCGCCATCGACTATCGGTTGGGAATCAACGTGGAATCGTATCGGGGCGAAGCGAAAGTCAGCCACGCGGGCGGCATGCCGGGCCATCTGTGCGACTTCGTATTCTTCCCGCAGCGCGATCTCGGCATCGTGCTGTTCGCCAACGTGTTCCGCCCGCCGCTGCTCGACATGCCCGATCGTATCGCCGACATCGTTCTGTTCGAGCGCTCCGTCGCTGCAGAAGCGGCCGCCGCAATTCCCGCGACGACCGCTGCCGAACCGCTGGGCTTCTATGCGTCGGTGTCCGACGGTGCGCTGATCCAGATCGCGCGTGTGGACGGCGCGCTCGTCTGCTTCTACCTGGGCGAAGCCCATCGTTTGGCAACCACTGGTCCCGGCGTCTTTTGCAGCGCCAAGCGCGGCGCGCTGATCGAACTGCGCGGCACGGGTGAGCGCTTCGAGACACTCGACCTGGTTCTCGGATGCGCAGCGCCGATCGCACTGGGCCGGGTCGAGGAGCCGCGGGCAAGATCCGGAGAGTCGATGCACGAGTTCGCCGGTCGATTCGTGAGCGACGTGCTGCAGGAATGTCACAGCGTGCTCGCGCATGACGGCTATCTCGAGATCGAGCTCGAATCGCCCCTCAGATCTCTCGTCTGGAGAACGCTCGTACCGGTGGCCGGCGACCTGTTCACCAGCGTCATAGACGGCGAGCCGAGCATGACGAACGTCCAGGTTCGATTCGAACGCGATCGCACCGGTACGGTAACGGGCTTCTGCTACTACCTGTCGCGCTGCAAGTGCGTCCGCTTCGCGCGCGTCGAGCAGCGGCGCGCGTCATGAGGCGGCTCTGGTGGCATCTGCTTGCATCGAATCGGGTGGCAACCCCGATCGTCGCGGCGTTGGGCGTGCTCGGCGGCGTCACGCATGCGGCTTGGCCATGGTTCGGCGTCGCGTGTCTCACGGTTGCGGCCGTTGCGCTGCTCGGAGTGCTGAAGTTCTTCTGGTTCGACGCGAGGCTCGGCCTACCTCCCGGCGCGTGGCATTCGGTGCGCGGCCAGCGCATGCACATGCTCGCGGAAGGTGAAACGCGCTGCCGCCACCCGGTGATCTGGGTCGGCGGCGGACACGGCGAGGGTCTCGTGATGTTTCACCTGCATCGCGCGATGACGGGCGAAACGCGCTCGATTCTGTTCGATCGCGCCGGCGCCGGCTGGAGCGATTTCGGTCCGCTGCCGTTGACGATTCAAGCCGAGGTCGAGCAGCTGAAACTGCTGCTCGATGCCGCCGGTGAAAGCGGACCCTACGTGATTGCCGGACATTCCTTTGGTGGACTCTTCAGCGCCAACTTCGCGCACCGTTACCCCGAACTCGTCGCCGCGCTCGTGTTGATGGACCCGACCCCACCGGCGAACGTGACGTTCGCGGGGCGGCTCAGCTTCGGGACGCTGGTCCGCAAGGCACCGTGGCGCGCACTCGCGCTGCAATTCGGGCTGAAGAGCGCGGGAGATCCCGAAATCTCGGACGCCGATAGCCCGTTTCACGCGTGTCTGCACGAATGGGCCGATGTCATCAATCGCAACTCGCTGCAGCCGAAATCGGTGCTTTCCGAAGCCGCGGCATTCGATGCCGCCATGGCGAATCCGTTCGACATGGTCATCGGATCGGGCGCGCTGGGCGACACGCCGCTGTCGTTGCTGCTCGCGAATCCGTCAGCGGAATCGGACGCCGAGATGCGCAGCCAGGTGCGTTCGATGCTGGCGTTGAATCCCAAGCAGGAAGAGAACTTCTGGGCGGCAATGGACGAATCGATGGAGCATCAGCTGGCGTTGTCGCGCAACAGCGTGAAAACGTTGGCGCCGCCGGGATCGTCGCACATGTTCCCGTACGAGCATCCGCAGTTCGTCCTCGATGCCGTGCGCCGTGCGATCAACAAAAAGCCGGCGGGTGGCGCGGCCACGGGTTGACCTGCTCGCTGACGCGGGCAAGACGCAACGCGATGTCGTCGCGATGCCGGCGCACGTTGATCAGCAGCCCGATCGGCAATCCATCGGACGACAATCCGGCCGGCACCGAGATCGACGGATTCCACGCGATGCTGGCGAGCGCGGTGAACGGCTCGCCGTTCGTTTCGCTCGCGTCTTTGCCGGCTATGGTCTCCGGCAGCGGACCTTCGGCCGCATACGGAACACAGCAGGCGGTGGGCGTGAGCAGCACATCCACGTTCGCGAACAGCGCCGCCATCTCCTGCTCCACTTTCATCACGGTGGCTTCGAAGGCGACCAGTTTCGAATCGTCCTGGTACGCATAACGCTCCACGAACCGGCGCGGGCCAGGGCTCATCTCGGCGAGACGATCCGGTAGAAAGCCCTGCGATTCGAACAACCTGCGTAACCGGACCGCAGCCAGCGCATTCCACGCAACGTAGGCATTGGTGCACGAGAAACGGTCGGCGACCAGCTGCAGCTGTGCCGCCTCGATCAACCGGTACGCGGCGTCTCTGCAGACCTGCTCCACTTCCGGCTCCACCGGCGCAAAGCCGAGATCGGTGGACCACACCGCGCGAAGCCCGCGCACGTCGAGGGTCTCGATCAGCTGTTCGTACTTGGTGTTCGCCGCCGGCAGCGTCATGCGGTCGCGATCGTCCGGGCCGGCCACGACGTCGAGATAACGCGCGGTGTCCCTCACCGTGGTCGTCAGGCAACCGGGCGCGGACGTATCGGTGAAACCGTTCTGTCGCGGAATGCGTCCAAGGCTCGGTTTGAGGCCGACAAGCCCTGTGAATCCGGCGGGACACCGGATGGACCCGAGACCGTCGCCGCCGGTCGCTAACGGCACCATCGCGGCGCCGACCGCCGCCGACGATCCTCCGGAGCTACCGCTCGACGTGCGCTGCAGGTTCCATGGATTGCGGGTGGTGCCGTGCAACAGCGTATGAGTCACGCCATCGAGACCGAACTCCGCCGTTGCGGTCTTGCCAACGATGATCGCGCCGGCTCTGCGCAGGCGCGCGACGTGCTCGCTGTCCTGCTGCGCCGGAGGCGCATCGACGGACAGCAGCGATCCGTTGCGGGTCGGCAAG
>JBGSNQ010000001.1:0-17665 GCA_041739525.1 Pseudomonadales bacterium
CACTGCAATCAACACCCGGACAGTTGGCGGACGCGCGCCTAACCACTGCATGCAGCCGACGCCCCAGGCCAGTCATCAAATTTGCATGCGCAAATTTGCCGCCTGTCTGGGTCGCGGCTGATGCTGGCTGTTAGGCGTCACTGCGAATGCTGGCGATGAATTCGAGCACGGCTTGTCGCGGGTTCCGGTGCTTCACCAGTGCTGCAATCGCAACGGTTTGATTGGTTCCCGGTGTGCGGTGCTCAGCTGTGGAGACGAGTTCGAGTCACGCTCCGTTCGAAGTCGTCCGGCGAGAGATCTGCCATCGGCCGAGGTTGCAGGCGAGTGTTTTTCTGCGTCAGTGGCCTTGCACCTTGGCAAGCCTTCTCATTGTTGTGCCCGTCGAGATGTTCGCCGGGGCTTGCCGCGCCATCCGTTGCGCGGAGCCTTCGGTCCGGCGTAGTTTCAGTCGCTAGGTCATAGTCGTTACTGTTTCGGGAGGCTGCCAGGTTGTTTCTATCCAAGGTGCCGCCTAACACTGCGTTGGAGCGGACCCATCAGACAGTCATCAAATTTGCATACGCAAATTTGCCGCCTGTCTGGTGCGCGGCTGATGCTGGCTGTTGAGACTGTAGAAAAACCCAACGACCTCCTTTTGGCGCATGGACGAGGTGCACGAGAGTTCAATGAAACGGCAAATGAGCTAGGTGAATGCCAGTTGTCACTCTCCAAATCAAGGTGAAGCCGCGGGCCAAAGCTTCATCGCTCGAGCAGGCGAAGGACGGCACATGGGTGGCGCGGTTGAGAGCACCGCCCGTGGACGGCAAAGCCAATGAAGAACTCGTGGCGTTGGTCGCGGAGCACTTTCACTGTCGCACCACAGCGGTTCTCATCAAGGCTGGAGCGTCCGGCCGCATGAAACTAGTCCAGGTCCAGACGACGTGATCCGGCTCGCGATTCTGTAAGCTAACGGTGCCGTGCCAAGTAGCCAGTTCTTCGGATGTGCTGTGCCGAACCAATGGTTGCTGTGGCTGCTCTCTGTTGAGTCGTGTCCCAGGTGCGGGTCCACTGCATGCAGCCGACGCCCCAGCCGGTCATCAAATTTGCATACGCAAATTTGCGGCCTGCGCCTGTCTGCTGCGCGGCTGACGCTGGCTGTTAGCGGCACAAATCGGTGTCGGAGGCTCCGCCATATGTTTGATCACAAAAGGAGAAGGAACCATGAACGCTGAGGGAAGGTGCGCGTGTTCCGCCGTAACATTCGTTGCCGAAGACGTCGGCGCGGAGTTGCATGTCTGTCATTGCTCAATGTGTCGACGATGGGCGGGTGGACCTACCTTCTCGGCGGAAGCAGGAAAGGTCATGTTCAATGGCGAAGAGAACATCGAGCGGTATAGCTCGTCTGATTGGGCAGAGCGTGGCTTCTGCAAGCGCTGTGGCTCGAGCTTGTTCTTCCGGTTGAAGGAAACGAATCAATACATCCTGAACATGGGTTCCTTCGATGACCAGCGGCCCTTCAAGATCGCAAGCGAGATCTACGTCGACGACAAGCCTGCGGGCTACGACTTTGCGGGCGCCCATCCGCGCCTCACGGGCGAAGAGTTCCTCGCATCTCTACAGAAGAAGTAGCCACGTGTGAGCAGTCGGGCACATAGGTAACAAAAGTCGTCCAGGTACATAGGTAACACTATTTGGACCGTTGAACCTTCCTACCGAACTCGTCTTTACCCATGTACCTGGACCTTTCTGTTACCCATGTGCCCGGACCGTACCAGACGCGCCTCCAACATGTCGTTGCAGCTGACTGAAGGCTGCGTAGCGTCGTTTGCATACGCAAACACGGGGGCCACCTCGTCGGGCCCCTCAAATCCGTTGTTGGGTGCCTAACTCTATTTGAGGGAGTTGATTGCATGCCGAGTGGAGAGTTGAAGCGGGCCGAGTCCCTATACCTTCAGGGAAGGTTCGATGAAGCCAAGGCAGCATTTCTGGAAGTTGCCGGGCGTGATCCGACGAACGCGGCAGCATTGGAACGGCTTGGAACAATCGCTCTGTGGGAGAACCAATGCGACGAAGCCAAGGAGCACTTTGGACAAGCATGGCGCCATCGAGCATGGCACGGACGCCACTGGCCATTCGATTCACAGATCAAGTATCGCCAGGCCCTGACGCACTACCGCCAAGATCAATTCGCAAGGGCTGCGATGTGCTTCCGAAGTGCGGCAGGGCCGCTTGCCATCGGCCCCTTTCGAGATCTGAAGGTGCTCGCCGCGCAAACGGCGCTATTAGGCGGCGAAGAGGCATACGCGGTCGAAGGTCCAGCACAAACGAGGATCGCCTTTCTTGCAACTGATCCGCTGCCCGTGATCGAACTGACGGTCAACGGGTTCGGACCGCTGAACGTCCTCATCGACACGGGTGGGGCGGAACTCATCCTCGACGATGAAGTAGCGCGCCAGGTGGGAGCTCAACTCAGCGGCAGCATTCGAAGCGACTACGCCGGTCAGAAGACCGCGCACACCGGTGTTGGAATGATCGAGATCGTCACGCTAGGCGAAATCGCCGTACGCCGTGTGCCGATTCACACGCTTGATACAAGGGCCATGTCGAAGTCGTTCGGAAGGCCGATTCACGGGATTCTAGGCACGCGCCTGCTGATGCACTTCCTGAGCACGATTGACTACGTTGGCGCGGAACTGATCTTGCGTAGGACGACCTCCACAGCTAGCCCAAAGCTTGTGGGTCGGGGCAGTGGATGCGCGATCCCGTTTTGGCTCCTCGACATGCACTGTATGGTGGCTTGGGGGAGCATCAACGACTTGCCGCCCACGCTGTTCTTTGTGGACACGGGGCTGGCAGGCGCGGGGTTCACCGCCTCCCAGGCCGCATTGTCTCAGGCCAACATCTCCATTGACTGGAAAGCAGCGACGAGTGGTATAGGCGGAGCAGGTGAAGTCAGGCAGGTCGCCTTCCTCGTGGATCGTCTGGCATTGGGAGTCGGGGCAGATGCCGTGGTCGACACGAACGTCCGCGGTGTCGCGATTGAGGGTGGTGTGTCCATCTTGCACGGCGCGTTAGGCGTTCAAGTGGGCGGCCTGATATCCCATCAGTTCTTTCGCAAGCGGGCACTGACGCTGGACTTCAATGCGATGAGGCTGATTGTCCAATAGTGTGCAGCCGACTGTTAGGCGGAGAGTTCATGTTCACAGGAGATGACAATCCAAGATGAGCCCCATCAGAACGAAGAGACTATCTATCGACGATCGAGAGCTCGCCAGACAAACGTTCCTGCTGATGGCGGAAGTGTTCGAGGAAGAAAGCACGTCACTCAGCGACCGCTACTTGGATCAACTCTTGAGCGGGAGGGACTTCTGGGCAATCGCAGCTTTGCTCGGAAATGATGTCGTTGGGGGAATCACTGCGCACACTTTGCCGATGACCCGATCAGAAACCTCGGAAGTGTTCATTTACGACATCGCGGTGCATGTCGATCATCAGCGTAGAGGCATCGGAAGGGAGCTCGTTTCGGCTCTCCGTGCCGATGCGGCTGCGTTGGGAATCCACGACATCTTTGTTCCAGCAGACAATGACGACGCTCACGCGCTCGATTTCTATCGAAGGTTGGGCGCAGAACCCTCTCCGGTTACATTCTTCACTTTCTCGGAGTCGAGTTAGCGGCGAATTGGCGTGCTCAGAGATAATGGTATTCACCTCGTGTCCTCGGTTCGCCGCCTAGCCACCGCATACAGCTGTGGGCCAAGCCAGTTTGCATACGCAAATTTGCCGCCTGTCTGCTGGGCCGCTCAACTCCGTTGTTAGGCGACGAGGACGAGCGCAGTGCCGACGACCGGTCCATTGAGTCACATCGACATTTCCGTCGGATACCCTGAGCGGGCCATTCCCTTCTACCACGCGTTTCTCACGGCACTTGGCTATCGTCGGTGGAACATTGCTTCGCCGGAGTGGTCAGGCGACAAGCCGACGCGGGCAACGTGGGGTAAGAAGTACGCCGATGGTTCGCGATTCGACATTGAAGTTCGACCATCGGCGGTTGCGAGCAGAGACCGTCGCTACGACCGATACGAGCCGGGGCCGCATCATCTCGCTTTTCATGCTGAGTCCGACGCGCGTGTCGATCGTGTTCACAAAGCCGTCGTATCTGTGGGAGGAGAGGTTCTGGATCCACCCAAGAACTATGGCGGTATCACCGGCTACGGCGACTACTACTATGCGGCGTTCTTCGCCGACCCAGATGGGGTCAAGCTGGAAGTGTGCTATGTACCTTCTGCAAATCCCTAGTGGTGGCTCGTCGCCTGACTACTGCATGCGGCCGAAGCGCCAGACAGTCATCAAATTTGTATGCGCAAAGTTGTCGCCTGCCTGGCGCGGCTGATTCTGGCTGTTAGGCGCCACGCGCGAGTCCGCTGCCGAATATGACTACAAGGCACGCATAACGGAGCAAGTGGTCCCCCGTACTAACGGTTCAGGCGTGGCGAGATACTGATGCTGGCTGGTTACGTTAAGGAGTTCAGGTGAATCACAACCTAGTTCGTGTCGTCCTGGCCGCAGCGCTCATCAGTTGCAGCGCAACCATTCGTTCGCAGGAGACAGGTCAGGTGCCGTCGCGCAACAACGATCCGATTGTGCAGAGGCTTCTTAGTGAAGCCCGAGCTACGCAACTCGTATGGATGCAGGTGGATAGTGCGCCGGTCGCCGCTGCCATGGCCCCATTCGGACGGCTTCAGGATTTTCGGTCCCTTCGGAAGTGCGGGCCCCGCCGGGTGGAGCGAGAACTTTGCCAGGACACAAGCGGCCGCTGCGGCGCAGTTCCAGGGTGCCACGTCCTCGACAGTCGAACTGGTCCAATCGTATGTATCGGATCGATTGATCGTGCTCGTGATGCTCGAGAAGAATCTCGTGAGGCTTGCGGGCTCCGAGCCCCAGCAGTGGGACCTCCGAGTCACGCAGGTCTACGAAAAGGAAGGCACGGAGTGGTTGATAGTACACCGTCATGCCGATCCTCTCGTGATCAGACGAAGTCTGACGCAGACGCTCGAGCTTTTTCATCCATAGAAAAAATTGCGCGTGCCACCCGCACAGCAACCGGTTGCAGCGCACGATGATGGATAGAATGCCGAGGCACGAGTGTCAGCTCGCCGCCGCTGAACCGCGCCGTCAGGAGGTACGGCGACTGACTGAAATGAAATCAACGGTGGGAGTAAGACGTGAACTGGGAAGCAATCGGGGCAATCGCTGAACTGCTGGGTTCACTCGCCGTCTTTCTCACGCTCATTTATCTGGCGGTTCAGGTGCGCCATGCCCGGGAGGATGTCCGGCGATCGGTGCGACAGAACCGGGCGGAGGTTTCTCGAGAGCGGTTGATCATCCGCGCGACTGATCAAAGGCTCAACGAACTCATAGTGAAGGCGCAAGACGCGTTTGGAGATGATGTCCGATCCAATCCGTTCATCGCGGCATTGATCGAGAAGGCCCAATTCAGTCCGTCGGACGCGTGTGCGGTGTTCATGGAGCTCAATGCGGAATGGCAATATAGAGTTCAGGTTGTTTCCAGCATTGAAGAGCTTTCGGACGGCGAGAGGCTCGAGTTTGATAACACCGTTCGAGCAATGTATGGAAGTCGGGCGCTGACAAAGGCTTGGTATCAGACGCACGGGAGAAACTTGAATCCCGAGGTCGTCGCATACGTTGATCGCCTTCTCCAATGACCAGACCAGGTATGTGACGAGTCGCTACCGGGGAATCGTTGCGGTGGCCGTTCTGTATGCTGGATTGATGGAGCGTCAGCAGGCACGCTTGGATTGCCGTCCCAGAGTACTGCGAGTCTTGGGAGACGCAGCCGTAGGCCCTTATTGCGCGCGAGATGGAATGGCGGTGAGCAGTTGGGTACATAGGTAGGGTTCGAACTCTCTTCCAAACAAGAGAATCACACTCAGGAGGCAGATATGTCCGATGTCACTCCGATTCGGGACCCCAAGACCGACTGGCTGTTGACGCCGCAGAACGCTGTGCTTGCACTCATCGACTATCAGCCCGAGCAGTACGCGGGGGTGCATTCGGTAGATCATGACGAATTGCTGGTGCACGTTACGATGCTCGGCCGCATCGCTACTACGTTCGGGCTGCCTGTGGTGCTCAGCACCGTTTACGTGAAGCACGGAATGTCCGGAACGAATCCGGAGTTGCGTGAGGCGCTGCCTGGTGTGCCTGAAATCGACCGCACCTCCATGAACTCGTGGGAGGATCCGGACTTTCGGGCTGCGGTGGAAAAAACCGGGCGCAAGAAGCTTGTCATCGCGGGGCTGTGGACGGAGGTGTGCGTTGCGTTTCCAACCATCGATGCGCTGCGAGCTGGCTATGAGGTGTACGTCGTAGTCGATGCCATCGGAGGGGTCAGCCGGGTTGCGCATGAATCTGCGATGCAGCGCATGACGCAGGCAGGCGCAATACCGATTTCGGTGTTGGGACTCGCTTGCGAACTACAGCGTGACTGGGGACGCCCGGACTCGGAACAGTTGCGCGCTGTCATGCGCGAGTACTTCGGCAAGCTGAGGGCGCTGAAGAAATAGTACCTCTGGCTCACCGCGTTCGACCGCGGCAGAACCACAACGTTAGATGGAGCGGGAGGGGCGTCGTGACACAGCAAAGACCCAAAGCGTTCAGGAAGCTGCTGGAAGAGACCGATCGGGTCATCGTGACCGAGTGGCGATTCTCCGCAGGTGCCGAGACAGGGTGGCATCGCCACGCTCACGACTACGTCGTCGTCTGTCTTACCGCGGGCACGCTTCTGGCGGAAACTCCAACGGGAAACGTCGAAACTCGGCTTCGGTTGGGGCAATCGTATGCACGTCCGCTCGGAGTGGAGCACAACATCGTCAATTCGGGTGCTGAAGAGTTTGCATTCGTAGAGATCGAGCTCAAATGAAGGAAAGCGCGTGATCACCGTATTTGGCGAAGGCAGAGGTTTCCGCGTGGTGTGGCTGCTGGAAGAGATGGGGCTGCCGTATCAGTTGAGATCGGTGAACTTGCTGGCCGGCGTGGAGAACGACCCGGAGTATCTCGCCGTCAACCCCGCCGGGTTCATCCCGGCCCTTCGGGACGGCGACGTCACGATGGTGGAGTCGATTGCCATCATGGAATACCTGATTGCTCGCTACGGGCCGACACCGCTTGCACCAGCTCCGCACGATGCAACGTTCGGCGCGTACCAACAGTTCCTTCACCTCGGCGAGGCCGGCCTTGCCTGTCCGATGTACTTCGTCGTCGTCAGCCGCAATCTCGCGCCCGAGGCTGAACGGCAGAACTGGGGGGCGCGGAAGGCGCTGGAAGTATTCAACAGCCGCCTGGGGTTGGTAACACGGCAGCTCATGCGCTCGCCCTATCTCGCGGGCGACTCATTCACGGCTGCCGACATCTCGGTAACCTACGCCCTGGAGTTTGCCCAACGAACCGGTGCTGCCGAACTCGGAAAAACGGAGCAGGCGTACGTGGATCGCGCCACCGGGCGCGACGCATATAAGCGGGCGATGGACGTGTGTAAGGACACGAGGGCATGGGCCGAAGGGGCCGCCGCCTTGCGCAAGTAGCGCGCTATGGTCTGATCGGACCTGTCGGCTCGCGGCTCAGTTCGAACCCGGAGAAGTAGAGCTGTTGATGAAGGAGTTCGATTGAGTGGCGCAATCGCGATTGCATCAGCCGTTCGTCGGGGCGTGTCGCGTGGTAACTAATCTGGGCGCGTATCAGGACTCGAAGCACCTGCACTTCCACGTGGCGTCGGGCGACATCCGCAAACGAGCGAGTGCATAAGCAGCGATGGAGTCTGGCCTCCACTTCGAGTTCGGTGACGAGTTCGACGTTCAGGTTTCGTCACCATGAGCGATCAGAACATAACCGTCGAACGACTGAACGACCCCCTGCATCCCGCTCTTCAGGGAGATCTGTTCCTGCCGGCGCGCCCGAATGGATGGGGCGTGCTCGTACTGAATGGATCGAGCGGGCGGCTGGACGAGCATACTGCTCGGCTCGTCGCCGGCACCGGCGCGGTGGCCTTCGCACAACGCTGGTTCGGGCAACCGGGTCTCCCTGCCGAAATTCGCGACGTTCCGCTCGAACTGTTCAGGGAAGGCGTCGATCTGCTCCTGTCGAAAGCTTGCTCCCGGATCGCACTAACGGGCCGATCAAGGGGAGCGGAAGCGGCGCTGCTGGTGGCCGCGAACGACGAACGCGCGAAGCTGGTCGTTGCAATGTCCCCATCGTCCGTTGCCTGGGCAGGTACGGGAACGGACGGCCGACCGTCCTGGACGCTTGGCGGAAAAGCGGTTCCGTTCGTGTCATACGATCTGTCGTGGTGGAACGAACCGCACCAGGGTCTGGTCGAGTATCGGGAATATCACGAAAGAAGCTTGCGCATGGACCCGCAGCTGACCGTGCGAGCACACATCGAGGCGGAGCGCATGCACGCTCAGCTCATACTCGTTGCCGGTGCGGCGGATGCGTTGTGGCCGTCCGACACGATGGCCCGTTCGATTGCCCAGCGTCTTCGCAACCATGGGCGAGCCTGTACTCTTTTGATACATCCCGATGCCGGCCACCGCATTCTGCTCCCGGGTGAAACGACGCCGCGTTCGCAACTGCACGCACATGGTGGTTCAGATCAGGCAGACGCCGAACTGGGTAAGGCGGCATGGGATGCGATCGTCGGATACATGAGTGATGTGGAGAAGACATGAAGGCGAAAGAACGCGAGCAACTACTCCAGGTGTTGAAGGCACGCTTCGAGAAGAACATGAAGCGCCACAAAGGGATCGATTGGGCCGGCGTTCTGGCGAGGCTCGAGGAGAATGCTGCTGCACTGAAGTCGCTGGCTGAAATGGAGGCGAGCGGCGGCGAACCCGACGTCATCGGCAAGGACAAAGATCGTTACGTGTTCTGCGACTGTTCGGCTGAAAGTCCAGGTGGCCGCCGGAGTGTCTGCTACGACCAGGAGGCGCGCGAATCCCGCAAGGAACACAAGCCGCAGAGCAGTGCGGTGGAGATGGCCACGGCGATGGGCATCGAGCTGCTTACCGAGGAGCAGTATCGCGCGCTGCAGACACTCGGCGCGTTCGACAACAAGACGTCGAGTTGGGTGAACACGCCGTCCGAAGTGAGAGCCCTCGGCGGTGCGCTCTTCTGCGACAGACGCTATGGCAAGGTGTTCGTCTATCACAACGGCGTGCAGTCGTACTACTCCGCTCGAGGCTTCCGCGGGACACTCCGAGTATGAGTCAGGCGATCATTTGAGACATGGATGCAGAATGCGTCTACCTCCCGGACCGCACGCCCGGCGGTCCACCTTCCGTGTAACGGGCTCTGCCGTCTATTCGAGATCCGTCGGATCGAGGAACAACGCCGGTAACCGAATGTTGCCGTGCCCCTGCTGCGGGTAGTTCGGTGCGCTGGTGTTGCGCGGGTTGAGATTCGAGGCGGTGTCGTCCGGAGGGAAGATCACCAACGATTCCAGAAAGCTGCGCACTGCCACCTGGACTGCAGCGGGTGATCTCGCGTAGGCGTCTCTGGCGCGTTGTGCTTCGCCGCCGTGGCGCAGGATCACCTCGTTCAGGTTGATGCTGCGGCCATCGTGACCATACGGAGCCGTGGTTCCCACGCCCCACAACGGCTCCGTCATGAATTCCTTCTGCATCGTGCCGTTGAAGTTGCGTTCCCAGAAGCCTGGCCCGAGGTCGTGGCGCTTCAGGTCGGCATAGAAGTTGTGTACCACGAAGCGTCCGCCGTTGGGCTTGCGCAGTGCGGGCAACGCAGCGTCGTCCTTCACTTCGTTGAACAACGGCGTGGCGGTGGAGAACAGCCGGTTGAAACCGCCGCGAGCAGGATCGAATACCGTCTCCACATCCGCTACGCGTCTGTCGTGCTCCACCACGAGGGACGGTCGGTGACAGTCGGTGCAGCCCATTTGTTGCATCGATGCCCTGCCGATTTCGGTGAGCGGCGTGCGCTCGTACGTGGCCGGCTTGAAATAGTTGAGAAGGTAGAACTCCATGTGGTCCACCAGCGCCACATCGATCTCGTTAGTTACGCCATCGCCGTCGGGATCGTCGTTCTCATCGGCCGTGAGGGGCGCGTTGAAATCATCGAGCGCGCCGTCGAGCACGAGGCCACTGGGCGTGACCACTCGGCCGCCTGCGGCGGCAGTCGCCGTGTCCGGATCCGGTGCCTGCAGCCCCATCTCGTCGTTGAACGCGCCGACGACGAACTGCCGGATGCTGAACGAGCCGCCTTGGGCAAAGAACGGCCGGACACGCAGGTCGTTATCTACGCCGCGAACGCCGCTGGTATCGACGGTTCCGTTCGCACGCGCGATCAACGTGCCGTACCGGGTGCCCTTTGCAACCAGCGCCACGGTAACGTCGCGCCGCTGTTGTCGTGCGCTGGCCACTGCTCTGTCGCGCTGGCCGCGCAGCTCCGTGGTCATTTCGTCTCCGAGCATTTCCTGCAGGCCGAGACCGAACAGATGTGGTGCGTCGCGACTGTCGGGACGCGTGAACACGTCGCCGCCAACGCCCGCCGCGCCGCGAGGTCGGCCGTGACAGGCCGCGCAGCTGTCTGCGAGTCCCGCACCTAACGCGGGGGACTGGTCGATGTCTTCGCCGACGCCGTCGCGAGCGCGCGGACCCAACCCCTGCGCCAGCGTGAACTTGCGTTGGAACAACTGCCGACCGCGGCGGATCGAGCGGAACGGATCGCGCGCGATCAGATACAGCGACGAGTCGGTGGTCGTTAGGTTGCCGCGACCTTCACCGATCTCTTCGGTAAGAGACTTCGCGATACCTTCGTTCACGAGGTTGGGTGTTTGGGTGAGATCTGAAAGTCCCGCGCGGCTGCTGCCGGCGATTAATGCGAAACCGAAAATCGCAAAGATTCGGAGT
Source organism: Pseudomonadales bacterium (assembly GCA_041739525.1). Taxonomy (GTDB): domain Bacteria; phylum Pseudomonadota; class Gammaproteobacteria; order Pseudomonadales; family Azotimanducaceae; genus DATJGR01. The sequence continues at coordinate 10,920 of JBGSNQ010000001.1, forward strand.
GTCCGTAACATGGTGCTTCCCCCTCCCAGAGGCTGTGCCAGAACGTGGGGGCACCGTCGTCCTATTCCCGACGCGGTGTTGTGACGTGATCGACATTTGTGGCGATCCGGGCTTGCCGATGCGACACAATGTCGAAGGCCGGGTTGTAGGAGGAGGCCGACGCCAGCCACGAAGGAGCTCTTCTTATGGAATTCGATCTGACTCCCGCACCCACGCTAACGCTGCTGACATTGGGCTTGATAGCAATCCTGCTGGTTGCGTTCGGGTTGATGTTCGTGTGGAGCGCATGGGGCGCGTCGCATAGCTCCATCAACATCACCAACGACTCCCTTACGGTGCGAATTCCCCTTTACGGACGCGTTGTGGCGATCGCGAATGTTAGTCCGGAGCGCGCGCGCGTTTTGAGCTTCGAGGAATCGCAGGAAGTGAAGAGTGCAACTCGCACCAACGGCATCGGGCTGCCGGGTTATGCAGCCGGTTGGTTCAAGCTGCCGAACGGAAGTAGGGCGCTGATGTCGATCACGCAGGGTCGCGTGCTGTTCATCCCGACAACCGAGGGTTACTCGCTGTGGCTCAGCGTGGTAGATCCCGACGCGGCGTTGACGCAGCTGAGATCGGCGGCGCGATAGAAGAAGCCTGCTACGGCGTGCGGAATTGCACGTCGGCGGTCGTTACAACACCGGCCGTGCGTCCCGGCGCGGCTTGCCACGTCCAGTACATGTTGGTGTGCGCGATCACCTTGTCTGCGCTCGGCAAGCCGTACGATGACAGGTCGTCGGTGGTGTGCGCATCGCCGACCAGGAATGTGTGGTAACCGCGTGCGAACGCGCCGTGAATCGTCGAGCGAATGCAGGCGTCGGTTTGCGCGCCCGTGACGATCAGGCGGCCCACGCCGAGTCGCTCGAGGTCGTCTTCCAGCGTCGTGCCTTCGAACGAATCACCGTAGTGCTTGTGTATCAGCAGTTCGGACTCGGTGCGTTGCAGTTCCGGCACATATCGCCAGCCGTCGCTGTTCGTGGCCAGGTTGTCGTCGGAGTGCTGCACCCATATCACCGGCGCGCCGTCGGCGCGTGCTTTCTCAACCAGGGCGCGGATGCTCGCGATGACTGCGTCGCGCCGATATGCCTTCGCGACGACGTCGTTCTGCACGTCGATCACCAGCAGCGCGGTGTTCGATCGTTCGCTCGGATGGGTCATGCGGCGTCTCCTGGCTCAGGCATTCATTCGGCGTGCGGCAACGAGAGGATACGGCGTTCGCAATCGAGTTGGGTAGGCAGTGCCGGGTGTGGTGTACGTGGCCGAGTAGTGGCACTGCACGCGCGGATTGGGGAGCATACGCCGCATCTGAAGAACGGCGCGCAAAATGAACCGCAAACCGAGCATCAAGCTGTTCGAACTCGGCCCCACCCGATCGGCGCGGTGCAGGTGGACGCTGCTCGAAGCCGGTCTCGAATACGAGTCGATCGGCAATCGCGCCGACATCATCCACAGCGAAGAGCTGCGCAAGGTACATCCGCTCGGCAAGCTGCCCGCCGTGATCATCGACGGCAAGCCCTTGTTCGAATCGGCCGCCATTGCAACTGCGCTTGCGGACCTGGTGCCGGAACGGAATCTCGTGGCGAAGCCGGGCAGTTGGTCGCGCGCGCTGCATGATCAGTGGGTGTGTTTCGCGCTCGCGGAAATGGAAGCCTGGGTATGGAGCAGCGAATTGAACATGATGGATTTCGTGTTTCCGAAGGAACAGCACGTGCCCGCAATCATCGAACAGAACTCGCTGCTGTTCAGGCGCAGCGCCGCAGCGCTCGACGCGGTGCTGGGCAAAACAGACTATCTGATCGAAAACCGCTTCACGGTCACCGACATCATCATGGGATACACGCTGAGCTTAGGTGACGAGCAGGGGTTGGTGCGCGAGTTCCCCAACCTCGTTGCCTACCTAGAGCGGTTATACGCGCGCGAACACTGCACGCTGGTTCGGCATGCGGCGGTTTGATCGCGCGAGCAAAAAGCTGAGCTTGCGGCGCTGTCGTGACGCTGTTGTGAGAAGATGCGCCGCGTCTAACGCACCTCACCAAGACCGCCCGGCGGTCGTGCAATCAAGGAGATGGAAGTGTCGCTGCAACCGTTTGTAGTTACTCCGAAGGACTACGCCGATGAACTCAACGTCGTCGGCGAGCACATCACCGTACTCGCGTCCGGAGAAGCGACGCAGAGTTACGAAGTGTTCCTGCAACGTGGTCCGGAAGGCAGCGGCCCGCCGCCGCATAGTCATCCGTGGCACGAGTCGTTTTACGTCGTCAAAGGCGCCATCGATTTCGGCATCGGCGACAAGTCGATGACGGCGTCGCCGGGAACTCTCGTGCATTTGCCCGCCGGCACTACGCATTGGTTCCGCTTCGGTGAGGGCGGCGGCGAAATGGTGTCGATGACATCAAGACTCGGCGCTTCGAAGATGTTCACCGACATGGCGCGCGAGATCGCACCGGTGAATCCCGATCTGGCGAAGCTCACCGAAGTGGGCGGACGGCACGGGTTGAAAGTCGGGTGAACACGCAATCGAACGCACGCGGCAACGGCATGCATGTCGGCATTGTCGGTGCCACCGGTCTGGTCGGAGAGTTCATGCGCGCGTCGCTCATCGAGCGGAACTTTCCGGTTCGTTCGCTGCGACTGTTTGCGTCTGCGCGCTCGGCCGGCAAGACGATTCAATGGAAAGATCAGCAGATCGTCGTGGAGGATGCTGCGTCGGCCGACTACGCCGGCCTCGACGTGGTGTTCTTCTCGGCCGGTGCGGATACGTCCCGCGAACTCGCACCAAAGGTGGCAGCGGCCGGTGCCGTGGTCATCGACAACTCGTCCGCGTGGCGCATGGATCCCGACGTGCCGTTGGTGGTGGCCGATGTGAATCCGTCCGCACTGCGCTCGATTCCCAAGGGAATCGTTGCGAATCCGAACTGCACAACCATGGCCGCGATGCCGGTGTTGAAGCCGCTTCACGATGCGGCGGGGTTGCAGCGTCTCGTGGTGAGCACGTATCAGGCCGTCTCCGGCGGCGGTGTAGCAGGTGTGCAGGAACTCGACGAGCAGGTGCGCAGCGTCGGTGCGGAGTCGACGCAACTCGTCAACGACGGTGGCGCGCTCGAGTTTCCGCAAACGAAGAAGTGGCCGGTTCCGATCGCGTTCAACGTGGTGCCGTTCAACTACAAGGAAGTCGAAGACGGCTATACCGACGAAGAGATCAAGCTGCGCAACGAAAGCCGCAAGATTCTCGATATCCCCAAGCTGCCCGTATCCGGCACGTGTGTTCGCGTGCCGGTGTTCACCGGCCACTCGTTGTCGATCAACGCCGCGTTCGAGCGGCCGATTTCGGTGGAAACGGCGATTCGGATTCTGCGCGCAGCGCCCGGGGTAGTGGTAACCGACATTCCGAATCCGTTGGCCGCTACCGGCATCGATCCCGTGCTGGTCGGCCGCATCCGCCCCGACCCGACGGTGGAACACGGCCTGGTGCTGTTCGTCAGCGGCGACAACCTGCGCAAAGGTGCCGCCCTCAATGCGGTGCAGATTGCCGAAGTACTGAATTCGATGGAACACTCGCCTCAGCGCAACCGTTAGCGAATGAAGGGAATCGTCTTCGACCTGGACGAGACGCTGGTCGACCGGCGCGGTTCGCTCGACGTGTATGCGCTCCGGCTGAATGAGGCATTCGCCGAATCGGCCGCCGAGCATGGCGATGCGTTCGTGGCCGAGTTCCATCGTCTCGACGGCAACGGCCGGGTGCCGCGCGACGAATTTTTCGAACGGCTGTCATCCGTACTGTTCAGACACGTCACCGCGGCACAGATCAAAGCGCACTTCGAAGCGACCGCCTGGACGAAACCGATTCTGTTCGACGGCGTGCGCGAGCTGCTTCGGTCCATTCGCGCGCGCGATTGGCGCATTGGCATCGTCACCAATGGCGGCGTGCCGGCGCAGTCGGCCAAGATCGCGAATTCGGGGCTGTCGGATTTGATCGATGCGGCGGTCATTTCGGCGGCGTTCGGCATGAAGAAGCCCGCGCCGGAGATTTTTCATCACATCGCCGGGCAGTTGCAGATTGACCCGGCGCAGTCGTGGTTCGTCGGCGACGATCCGCGCGCGGACATTTGGGGTGCAGGACAAGTGGGCTTCAAGACGTGCTGGATAGAACGCCACTCCGCGTGGCCCGATGATCTGGAGCGCCGCTACGATGCGCGCATCGCGGCCACGTCCGATTGTTGGGAGGTGATCACACGTGTCGCATGAACCGTCCACCACGTTGCACGACATCATCAAGGGCGCCCCGATCGTGCTCGACACGCAACGGCTGCAGCTGCGCCTCGTGCGCGAATCGGACGCGGCCGATCTGTTTGCGATTTTTTCAGACCCTCTGGTCACCCGCTATTTGAGCCATCGGCCATGGACACACATCGGCAACGCTCACGAGTTGATCGCGCGCACAGCTGCCGCGGCGAGTGCGGGTACATACCTCTATCTCGGCATCGAACGGAAGAGCGACGGCAAGCTGATCGGCGAGTGCTCGTTGTTCAACCTGATGGCGCAGTGCCGGCGCGCCGAAGTGGGCTACACGCTGGCGCATGAAGCGTGGGGCAGGGGCTACATCGGCGAAGCGCTGATCGCGCTGCTCGAATTCGCTTTTACGCGGCTCGAGCTGAACCGCGTGGAGGCCGACATCGATCCGCGCAACGCGGCATCCGCGCGAACGCTGGAAAGGCTCGGCTTTCAGAGGGAAGGGCTTTTGCGCGAACGCTGGATCGTGGACGGCGAAGTATCCGATACGGCGCTGTATGGATTGCTCGAGCGTGAATGGCGGGCGCGACGGGCTGACGCGTTTGAATTGGGCGCTGATGGAGGCGGCGATGCGCGTCGCTTCGACAAAAGCGCGTTTGGGTCAGGCCCGGCCTAGAATCTCGCGCATTACCCATTCGGTGTCGCCACCGAGGCTTGGAATCTTTCCGACGCGCGGCTGCATGTCGGAGAAGCGGAAGCCAACCCCTTCCACGTAAACCTCACCCAACTGTGTGTGCGTAGTGCGCACGAAGTGTTCGCGCTGCGCGAGCTGCGCGTCGTCCTTGACGATCAACGCATTCGCTACGGCGTGTGCAGGGATGCCGAGGCGTTGCATGCGCGCTTCCAGTTCCAGCGCGTTCAGCGGCGCGGTCCATCGCGCGATCTGTTCCTCGACGATCGCGGCGGCCGCACGGCGCTCTGCTACACCGGCGTCGCGCAACGCCTTCAGCTCTGTGGTACCGATTTCGGCGACCAGCTTTCGCCAGTCCGCGTCGTTGCGAACGGCGATGGCAATCCACTGATCGTCGCCGGCGCAACGGTACGCGTCGTGCGGGAACATCGTGCGATCGGTGTTGCCGAGCCGGTCCGGAAATTGTTCGGACCGCGAAGCCTCGGCTACGGCCACCGACAAGTAATGCATGGCACTTTCAGCTTGCGATTGATCGATGTGCTGGCCCTGGCCGGTGCGGTCGCGGTGATGCAACGCGGCGAGCAGGGCGACGACCGAAAAGCGCGGCGCCACGTAGTCCGTGTAAGGCCCGAATGGGCCGCATGGCGGGCGGCCGGGTTCACCCGTTGGCAATGCGAGCCCGCCGAGTGCGGCGCCCATCGTGCCGTAGCCCGCCATCATGGCGTAGGGGCCGGTCTGCCCGAACAGGCACGTGCTCAACATCACGAGGCTCGGTTTGCGCGCGGCAAGCGATGCGTAGTCGAGGCCCCACTTCTTCATCGCTTTCGGCGAGAACGACTCCATCACGATGTCGGACCAGTCGACCAGTTCGAGAACGGTGGCTTTGCCTTCCGGCGTGCCGGGGTCGAGTGCAAGGCTGTGCTTGCCAGCGTTGATGCTTGCGAACGACGCAGACGTTTCGGTGGAGAACTTGTCGCCATAGAACGGCCCGAGAATTCGCACCAGGTCGAGCCGCGTGCCCGATTCCACCTTGATGACCGTGGCGCCGTAGTCTGCGAGCACGCGCGACGACCATGGCCCCGCCATCACCCATGTGAAGTCGAGCACCTTGATGCCCGCCAGCGGTTGCGGCCGCTGCGATGCGGCAGCATCGGGCGCTGACGGAAGCGTTCGGGGGCGCAATTCGGGGGCTGCTGCGCCGAGTGCCGGCGCCGCATTTGCCAGACGCAGCGGTTGTGCGCTGAATTTTGCGAACGCACCGGGAAGCTTTACGCCATTCGATTGCCACCAGAAGTCGCGATCCTGGAGTTGCCGGTCGCTCAAGAGATCGTGCGCAGTAGAGACGGGCACGATCAGTGCACCGTACTGCAACGCGCCGTTCAGCAGTTCCTGCTTGGTGCGCGCCGCGAGGAATTCGCCGATGGCCCCGATGAGTTGCTGCATTGGTGCGGGATCGCCGCCGGTGCGCAGCGTGCCGACGTATGTGGCCCAGTCGAGCGTCGCCAACGCTTCGGTAATGGCGCCGGATTCGTGCATCCACTTCAGCAGGTTGCGGGCGAAGCCGATCATCGGTCCGACAAATCCCAGCGTCATCGACACATAGCCGTCTTTCGCGGGCCAGATCAGCGGCAAACCGCCGAACGGCGTACGGCCGACGCGAGACGCGTCGATGTACGCAGTGAGCAGGGAGTATGAAGCGGCGAGGTTGCAGGCCTGCTGCGCGGAAATGTCGACGTGCTGACCGCGTCCCGTTCGATCGGCGCTGCGCAAGGCGAGCAGCGCGGCG
>JBGSNQ010000097.1:0-6168 GCA_041739525.1 Pseudomonadales bacterium
ATGCTGCTGGGCAAACCGGTCATCGCAGCGGTCGAGGGACACGCCGTAGCAGGCGGTCTCGAACTCGCCTTGTGGTGCGACCTGCGCGTGGCCGCGCGCGACGCCGTGTTCGGTGTCTACTGTCGGCGTTGGGGTGTGCCGTTGATCGACGGCGGCACCATCCGCTTGCCGCGTCTGATCGGCCAGAGCCACGCGCTCGACCTGATCCTCACCGGCCGCGGTGTGTCTGGCGACGAAGCGAAATCGATGGGCCTCGCCAACCGGCTCACCGAGCCGGGCGAGGCACTTGCCGGCGCGCTCGAACTCGCGCACGGTCTCAGCCGATTTCCACAACGCTGCCTGCGCAGCGACCGCACGTCGTCTTACGCGCAATGGTCGCTCGATCTCACCGCGGCTTTGCGCGAAGAGACGTGGCTCGGCCGCGAGGTGATTCGGTCCGGTGAAACGCAGGCGGGTGCGAGTCGTTTCGCGGCCGGCGCCGGACGCCATGGCGACTTCTCAAAGATCTGAAGCTGACAAGGCGGCGCGAGGCGCACGATCGCGCCGTGTCGAAAGCGCTAAGGCTCGAACGTCTTGATTCAGACGCGGATCGACCGCGTCCATCGTCCTTAGGAGAATTCAGAATGCAGTACGCATTGTTGGTCTACGAAACCCCCGAGGCGTTCGCACGGCGCAGTCATTCGAGCGACAACGAACAGAACCTCGGCGCATGGCGGCTCTATCACCGTTCGTTGGTCGAAGCAGGCATCTACGTGGCGGGCGATCCCCTGCAGGTACCGGAGATGGGCACGACCGTGCGTATCAAGGACGGCAAGCGCGCGATACAGGATGGCCCGTATGCGGAAACGAAGGAGCAACTCGCCGGTTTCATCATTCTCGAACTGCCGTCCCTCGATGCGGCAATCGAATGGGCGGCACGTTGTCCCGCGGCCGCCATCGGCGCGGTTGAAGTGCGAGCGCTGGCACCGGATGTGAAAGCGCGCACCACCTTCAGATGACCGCGCAGCCGCGCGACGTGCATCGCGCGATCGAAGCTGTGGCGCGACACTCGTATGGGCGGCTGGTTGCATACCTTGCATCGCGCACAGGCGACGTAGCCGGCGCCGAAGACGCACTGGGCGACGCATTAGTTGCAGCTCTTACCAGGTGGTCGAGCGACGGCGTGCCGAGTTCGCCAGAGGCATGGCTGCTCACGACGGCGCGAAATCGCCTGATCGATCGCAACCGGCACCATCGGGTCCGTGAGCGCGTTCATGAAGGCGTGTACAACGCGGCCACCGTCGAGTTGCTGGCGCGCGGCGACGACGATCCGGCGCAAACCGAAACCTTCCCTGACGACCGATTGAAGCTGCTGTTCGTGTGCGCGCACCCTGCGATCGATCCGACGATGCACACTCCATTGATGCTGCAGGCGGTGCTTGGTCTCGACGCCGCGGCAATCGCGCGCGCGTTCGTCGTAGCACCAACAACGATGAGCCAGCGTCTGGTGCGCGCAAAGGCGAAGATCCGCGAAACCGGCATCGCGTTCGAGGTTCCCGAAGCCGATCAACTCGCGGAACGCCTCGATGCGGTGCTGAATGCGGTGTATGCCGCGTTCGGCAGCGGCTGGGATGCCGCGCCCGGCGCCGACTCAGTAGATGTCGGTCTCACGGAGGAAGCAATCTGGCTGGCGCGCGTGTTGAGCGAACGTCTGCCCGATGAACCCGAGGCGCGCGGTCTGCTTGCGTTGATGTTGCACAGCCACGCGCGACACGCGGCGCGTCGCGGCCCAGACGGCCGCTTCATTCCGCTGTCGGAACAAAACCCGGCGCTTTGGGATGCCGCCTCCATCGCGAAAGCGGAACATGAACTCGCAATCGCCGGCGCCGCAGGTCGACCCGGGCGCTTTCAACTCGAGGCGGCCATCCAGTCCGTACACGCGGAGCGCGCACGATCGGGCGCAACCGATTGGAACGCGATAGCGACGTTGTATGAGGGTCTGGTTCGAATGGCACCGACGCTTGGTGCACACGTTGGACGCGCTGCGGCGGTTGCCGAAGTGCACGGCGCCACTGCTGCATTGCGTCTACTCGACGATATCGGTAATGAGGCCGCGACCTATCAACCGTACTGGGCTGTGCGCGCGCACCTGTTGCAGCGTCTCGGAAGCACCGATGAGGCCGCGACCGCCTTCGATCGTGCCGTAGAGCTGGCAACCGATCCGGCCGTTCGCAGTTTCCTGCAACGCAGTCGCAACGCACGACCGCACTGACGGATGTTTTTGCGGCTGTTCGATGCTAACGGGCAAGCAACGGCGCGATTGCGGCGTACGACATCGGCGCATCGCCGAGCAACGCTGCGGCAATGGCGCGTTCTCGGCCACGATCCGATCGCGTCAACGCACCGCGCGGATGGAACCGGTGGTCGAGTACAAGTCGCGCCCACAACGCGCGCCGCGCATCCCCCCGACGCAGGGCTGTCTCGCAACCTTCGAACGCGAGCAACGCCGCGGAACTCGCGTGGTATAGCGCGGTGACGGCCTGCCGCACCCACATTTCGTCTTCCTCGTTCGCCGCCTCTGCGAAAGCAACCGCGTCGCGAAGTGCGCAACGCAACTCCTCGACGAACTGCACGGGCAACGCGGCGCACCGATCGAGCCGGTCGAGCAATGCCGCCTGATATGCCCCCTGGCAACCGTTGCGGCCTATCGCGCGCCGCACCGCATCGATGCCGACGATGCTCGATGTACCTTCCCAGATCGAACCGAGATGTGCATCGCGCAGCAGTCGCGGATTGACGAAGTCTTCGACATAGCCACAACCGCCACGAATTTCCATCGCATCGCCGGTAACGCGGCGTGCGTCTCGCGTGGCGCGCATCTTCAACACCGGCGTCGCAAGCCGCAGCACGGCGCGAGCGTCGTTCGCGTGGGAGCGGCCCGGTACTTCGGTGGCATCGAGCGCATCGGCCGTGAAGAAACCCATGCTCAAAGCTTGCTCGCTGGGCAACGAGAGCTTCAACAGTTGCCGCTGCGCCAGAGGCAAGTCGAGTAGTCGCGAGCCGAATACCTGCCGATGCCGGTAGACCTGCCACGCGTCGTGCACCGCCCGGCGCATCAGTGCCGCCGATTTGATGCCGTTCGAAAGGCGCGACCAGTTGATCATCTCTGCCATCTGTTTGAGGCCGGCGTCGAGATGGCCCAACGGATACGCAAGGGCGCCTTCCAGGTTGATCTCACCACTCGCCATCGAACGCGTGCCGAGCTTGTCCTTGAGCCGTACGATCCGATAACGATTCGCAGTACCGTCCGCAAGTAACCGCGGCATCACGAACAGACCGAGTCCGCGTGAGCCGCTTTGTTCGCCTTCGGGTCGCGCCAACAGCGTGGCCACGTCGGCATCCGCGTTCGAGCAGAACCATTTCTCGCCATGAATCCGCCAGCCGTCGGCGCTCTTCACCGCGGTAGTGGTGATGCCGCCTACATCGGAGCCCCCGGACTTCTCCGTCATGAACTGAGCGCCCTGCCAGAGCTCCGTCATGTTCTGGCTGAGCATCCTCGGCAGGAACCGCGCCTTGATCGACTCGTCACCGTAGAGCCGAATCAGATGTGCAGCGGAATCGGTGACGTTGATCGGGCAACCGAGGCCGAACTCAGCCTCGTTGAACAACAGCGTGAAGGCGTGCTTTGCAACCGCCGGCAACGCGGTGGGCCAACCGAGAATCGGCCGGTGACTCATCGCGTGGATGCCGAACTCGCCATATGCGGCCGCCTCCAGCCGCCGATACGCGGGGTGATACTCGATCCACTGCCGGTCGCGGCCGAAGCGGTCGCGGTGATGCAGTTGCGGCGGGTGCTTGTCGGCGAGCGCCGCGCATTCATCGAGTTCGCCGGCGGCGAGTTCACCAAGCCGGTGGAGATGCGGTTCGAGATGAGCGCGCAGGGCGTCCGGCAGATAGATTGCGAGCAGATCCCGCAACGACGCATCCGCACGATAGAAATTCATTCCGCGCGTGTCGGGTGCGATGGCCGATGCGTCGAGGTCGCGCTGCAGCGTCGTTTCAGTCATTGCCTTCGCCTCCCTCGTCCAGCCGCGCGTCCAGCCCACGATCCTTCAGCGCCTTCACAACCTGGTCTTCCTGCTCCTCGCCGCGCATCTGCAGGGTGAGATCGACAACAGCCGCTCGCACTGACGACCCTCCGAAGGTGCGCTGATGCGCAATATCGATGATGTTGCTGTCGAGTTCGCCGAGCAGTTGGGTCAAACGTCCGAGCGCCCCGGGAATGTCTTCGATCTCTACCCGCAAACGCACCAGTCGATGGCTGCGTACCAGACCGCGCTGTAACAGCGACGACAGAATCATCATGTCGATGTTGCCGCCGCACAGCGGTAAGCCAACGCGCCGATTGCGAAACCGCTCCGGGTACCGCAACACGGCCGCGAGTCCGGCTGCGCCCGCTCCCTCGACCACGGTCTTCTCGATTTCGAGCAGATTGAAAATCGCGCGTTCGACGAACTCTTCGTTGACCAGCACGACGTCGTTCACGTGCCGGTTGATCAGATCCATCGTGAGCACACCCGGAGATTTGACGGCGATACCTTCCGCCACGGTGCCGCCGCCCGGAACCTGCACGCTCATGCGGTGAAACGTGTTGTGCGCCGCCGGGTAGCGTTCCATCTGCACGCCGATGATCTCGATCTTCGGATTGATCGACTTCGCACCGATGGCCACACCCGAAATCAATCCGCCGCCGCCGATGGGCACCACCAGCACGTCCAGGTCCGGCGCCTGCTCGAGCATCTCGAGGCCCAACGTGCCCTGTCCCGCAATCACCGCAGCGTCGTCGAACGGATGCACCAGCGTGAGGTGCCTGCGCTTGCCTTCTTCGAGTGCGAACGCGCGCGCTTCGTCGAACTGCGCGCCATGCAGGATCACCTCTGCCTCGAACACGCGCGTCTGTTCCACTTTCGCATTCGGCGTGGTGCGCGGCATGACGATGCACGTCGGAATCCCAAGCCTGCGCCCGTGATACGCCACCGCCTGCGCGTGATTGCCTGCCGACATCGCAATGACACCGCGCCGGCGCTCGTCGGGCGTTAGGTCGAGCATACGGTTCAACGCACCACGCTCTTTGAACGACGCCGTGAACTGATGATTCTCGAACTTGAGGTAGATCTGCGCGCCGGTCAGCGCCGACAGCGTCTTCGAATGTTCGAGCGGAGTCCGCTCGATCTCCGCGGCGATCCTCAGTTGCGCCCTTCTGACATCGTCCGCCGTGACGGTGGTGCTCATGCCTTGTGAATCGCTTACCCGAAGGGGTCGTCAGTATACTCGGCGCAATGCAGCGCAACCTCCTGATCGTCTATCACAGCCAGTCCGGTCGCACCGAAACGATGGCGCACGCCGTGCACGAAGGCGCCAGCGATTCTCTGCTCGAAGGAATCGAACTGCGCATGTTGCGCGCATCCACCGCCGGCCCCGACGACCTTCTTTGGGCGCACGGCCTGCTGATCGGAACGCCGGAGAACTTCGGCTACATGTCCGGGGCAATGAAAGACTTCTTCGACCGCACGTTCTATCCGGTGGAGGGCCGCATTCAGTCGCTGCCGTACGCAATGTTCATCAGCGCGGGCAACGACGGCACCGGTGCAGTGCGTGCCATCCGCAGAATCGCCAACGGCTATCCGTTACAGGAAGTGCAGGAACCGATCATCGCCCGCGGCGACGTTACGCCTGAGGTGCTCGAACGGTGCAGAGAGCTTGGCATGACGCTGGCTGCGGGTCTCGAGGCGGGCATTTACTAAGACATCCAGAGATCGGAAGTCGCAAGTACTTCTGCGTGCGGTTCCTTTCAAGATCCCTTCAACCTGGTAGTCGCTGACCAGGATCAGAACATGGCCCCAATCAATGTGGAGGTTGTGGTTCAAGCGTTTGCCGTCGTGGGTGAACTCGGGCCGGATCGATTGGATAGAGCGGGCCTGGTTTAACAATGAAGAGGACCGTGATGCGATGAACGCTTTCGACGCATGAGCCGTCGCGCCGGTTGGACCGTTGCGGGTCGTTGCGGTGTTTGGACCATCGCCCCAATCAATTGAGCTGGTGTGAACCGAGTCCGGTTCTCTAGGGCAGATCTCTCGATTCCGGTCGCCCACGGCCGCATTCACTTGAAGTCATCAACGCGACACCCCG
>JBGSNQ010000106.1:0-3372 GCA_041739525.1 Pseudomonadales bacterium
GCGGCGGATCGTGTCGACGCGGTTCGGCGGCTCGTAGAGGAAACCGCGTGCGACATCGTGATCAGCGACGACGGCTTGCAGCACTACGCGCTTTCGCGCGATGTGGAGATCGTTCTGATCGACGGCGAACGTGGCTTCGGCAACGGCCGCAGCCTGCCGGCGGGGCCGCTGCGCGAGCCCGTCGCGCGACTCGGCGAAGTCGACTTCATCGTGGCGAACGGATGCGCGTCGGGATGCAACGAGCGGGAATGGGTAATGGAGACCGTGCCACGAGCGTTCGTGAATCTGCGTACGGGTGAACGTGTGCAAGCGGCCGATTTCGCGGCAAGTTACGTGCATGCGGTCGCCGGCATCGGTAATCCCGGGCGGTTCTTCGCAACGCTGCGCAAGCTCGGAATCGGTGCCGATCAGATTGCGCTCGACGATCACCATCGGTTCTCCCCTGGCGACCTTGCGTTCGACGATGATGTGCCTGTGGTGATGACGGAAAAAGATGCAACGAAGGTGATGTGGATGACGCGGGACGACTTGCCGGCGCAATGTTGGTACCTGGAGATCGACGTGACGCTGAGTGAACGCGCCGAGGCGGCGCTGGCGGAGTGCCTGACCACGCGCGGTATCGCTGCAGAGCGATCGAAGACGGCGGAGGCTCTGTAAGCGATGGACCCTATCTTTTCGGTGGTGATCCCGGCGCGTTACGCATCGACACGGTTGCCGGCTAAGCCGTTAGCGGACATCGCGGGGTTACCAATGATCGTGCACGTCGTCCGCCAGGCGCTTGCGAGCGGCGCGCGCGAAGTGGTGGTCGCCACCGACGATGTGCGCGTGCAGCGTGCGGTTGTCGAACGAGGCTTCGATGCCGTATTGACGCGAACAGACCATCAGTCGGGCTCCGATCGCGTGATGGAAGTGGTCTCCGCCAAAGGTTGGCCGAGCGAGCACATCGTCATCAACGTGCAGGGCGATGAGCCGCTCATTCCACCGGCGGTCATCCGTCAGGTAGCACAACTGCTGATCGATGCCCCGAGTCTGCTCGTCGCAACGTTGTGCGAAGCGATCGACGACGCGACCAAGCTGTTCGACCCAAACGTCGTCAAACTGGTGCGCGACGTAGCAGGACGTGCGCGCTATTTCTCGCGTGCCCCCATCCCATGGCGTCGCGACGACTTCGCACGACCGGCGCGCGACAATCTGACGCTTACGCAGCGTGCGTGGTGGCGGCACATCGGCATTTACGGCTATCGGGTCGCGGGTCTCGCACGTTTCTGCGCGTTGCCTGCGGGTGTGCTCGAGCAGATCGAGTCACTGGAGCAGTTGCGCCTGCTGGAAAACGCGATCGAGATCGCAGTGGGCGAAGCGGTTGCCGAGGTGCCCGGGGGCGTAGATACACCGGCCGACCTGGAGCGCGTGCGCGCGTTGCTGGGTTCACGATGACGCTGTCGTCCGGATCGCGCGGCGCCGTCGAATCTGGAATCGAATTGCCGCTTCGATCATTGGAGCGCGCGTCGTAGTGTTGCGCGGCGATGTCGATCTTCAAGCGCTGAATACGCTGCGCCTGCCATCGCGTGCGGAGTGCTTCGCCAACCCCGAATCCGAGGAAGCGGCGCGGGAAGCTGTCGCCGAGGCGCGATCCAAAGGACTCGAGGTGACGATTCTCGGCGGCGGCAGCAACGTGGTGTTGCGCACACGCGTGCCTGGTTGCGTGATCGTGCCGCGCTTCCGACACATCCGCATCGAGCGAAGTGAAGACGGCTGCAAGGTAATCGCCGGCGCAGGCGTCGTCTGGCACGAGCTCGTGAGGTTCTGTCTGGGGCAGGGGTTGTACGGGCTCGAGAACCTCGCATTGATTCCCGGTTGCGTGGGCGCCGCCCCGATTCAGAACATCGGCGCATACGGCGTGGAACTGGCCGAGCGGTTCGACTCGCTGACGGCCATATCATGTCGCGATGGTTCTTCCGTTGTAATGAATGAGCAGCAATGCGGCTTTGGATATCGCGACAGCGTGTTCAAACGACTCCCGCCCGGGAGCTTCCTCATCGCATCGGTGACGCTGCGCGTGTCGCGAGACTTTGCGGCGCGAACGGATTATCCCGACATATTCCACGAACTCGCGGCGATGGGGACACGGCACAGTGGTGTGGCAGTGGCGGAAGCGGTGGTGCGGGTTCGCCGCCGCAAGCTGCCGGATGTCCGACGCGTTCCGAACGCCGGTAGTTTCTTCAAGAATCCGGTTCTTGATTCAGACCTGGTGAATTCGCTGCGTGACCAACTCGGCAACTTGCCGTCCTATCCGGATGCGAACGGAATCAAGGTGGCCGCCGCTCGATTGATCGACGCCGCCGGCTGGAAGGGACGACACATCGGTCGCGCCGCGGTATGGCAGCGTCAGCCGTTAGTGCTGTTCAATCGTGGTGGTGCGCGCGCCGCCGACATCCTCGGGTTGGCGCATGCAATTCAGGAGGATGTTGCGACCCGCTTCGGCGTCGTTCTGGAACTCGAACCGGCGGTGATCGGCTTCGACGAATGAGCCGGCGGCCGTAGCCGCCGGCTCGTGGTGTTACTCCGGGGTGCGTTCTCCTATGACGCCTTCCTGCCGCAGACGCGCTTCTCGTTCGCGCTTGCGCACCTCACGAGGGTCGTTGGCGGCCCGGCCCGCGGGACGTTCGGGTTCCTGCTTAACGGCTTCAGCGGCTGCTTCGATCGGTGAGACGACCACGACGGCTGGTGCCGGCTTGGGTCGCGGTGCCTCTTCGACTGGCGTTTGATGTGCGGGCGCCTCGAACGTCGGCGCCGATTCGAGTGTTTGCTCCGGCTCTGCACGTCCGTATGCGGGCGCTGCGTCGATTGCAGATGGCGGAGTTGCTGCTTCGATCGGTTCGGAGACTGTCACCGCAGCCACTTCTTCCGCCGATTCTGCGACCGGCGCGGGACGACGCTCGTCGCCCTGGTTGCGGGCTACCGATGCGCGATCGCGCCGCGGCCGGCGCTTGCTCTGATCCAGATCGACCGGTGTGCGGTCTTCGCTGACATCGCGTGTCCTGCCTTCCGCTCGATCGCCTTCGCTTTGGCCACGCTCACGCCGCGGCTCCCGGTTCGGCTCGCGAACTTCCTCAGCTGCGTCGCCTTCCGTCGCGATCTCCGCGTCCTCGCGAGGTGGACGGGGTCGGCGTTCGGCGTTCTCCTCACGACCGCGACGACCGCGCTCGCGGTTCGCTCGATCGGGACGATCAGACGCTGAACGTTCCGCCCGCTCCGATGACGAGCGCTCGGCTCGCTCCGAGGACGTGCGTTCTGCCGATGCAGACTCGTCGCCGTCGCGTCCGCCACGACGTCCACGCGCGCCGTTACGCGGCGGCGCACCACCGTCTGCCC
>JBGSNQ010000099.1:0-3691 GCA_041739525.1 Pseudomonadales bacterium
GCGCAGCCGGCGGGTGGCTCGCCGCCGTGAAGGAACCGTCGCACGGGCCGCTGATTGCGACCGACGCGGCGACTGCCGGCTTTGCGCCGGCCGATCTCTATCAGCATCGCGAGAAAATCTTCACGCGCACGATCGAAGGCCGCTTCCAGCGCATTCGGCTCTTTTCCGGATGGCCGCTGCTGATCGGTTATCTGGGCTTGCCGTGGCTCAACTGGGGCGACCGCCAGGCCGTGCTGTTCGATCTGCCGACCCGACACTTCTACATCTTCGGCCTGACGTTCTGGCCGCAGGATTTCATGCTGCTGGCGTGGCTGCTGATCATTGCCGCCTTCGGCCTCTTCACCGTGACGTCGGTGGTCGGCCGTATCTGGTGCGGCTACACGTGCCCGCAAACGGTGTGGACCGCGATCTTCATGTGGGTGGAGCAGTTCACCGAGGGGCCGCGCCATGCGCGCATCCGCCTCGATCAGGCGCCGCTGAACCTCGAGAAGGTCGTCAGGCGGGGCGCGAAGCACACGATGTGGATGGGCTGGGCGTTCCTGACCGGCCTCACCTTCGTCGGGTACTTCACGCCGGTGCGCGCGCTTACCGTGGATGTGTTCACGTTGAATGTCGACGCGATGTCCGCTGCGTGGATCGTGTTCTTCACGCTCGCCACGTACATCAACGCAGGTTGGATGCGCGAGCAGGTGTGCATCTACATGTGTCCGTACGCGCGCTTCCAGTCGGCGATGTTCGACAAGGACACGCTGATCGTGTCGTACGACCCGGCCCGCGGCGAACCGCGCGGTGCGCGCAAGCGTTCCACACGGCCCGAAGACCTGGGTGACTGCATTGATTGCCAACTGTGCGTGCAGGTGTGCCCAACGGGCATCGACATACGGGACGGTCTGCAATACCAGTGCATCGGCTGCGCGCACTGCATCGACGCGTGCGACGACGTGATGCAGAAGGTCGGCTACGCGCCGGGGCTCATCCGCTACACGACGCACCACCAGCTCGAAGGACAACCGACGCGTGTACTGCGGCCGCGCGTGATCGGTTACGCAATCGCGTTGTCGGCGATGTGCATCGCGTTCAGCTTTGCACTGTTCGCGCGTCCGCTGGTCGGCATCAACGTCATTCGCGACCGTGGCGAACTATTTCATGTCAATCGCGACGCGGTCCGCAACGATTACACGCTGAAGATCGTGAACAAGACGCAGCAGCCGCAAACGCTCGCGCTGACGGTGACAGCGAAGGGAGAGGGGGCGCAGCCGCGCCTCGAAGGACCTGCGACGGTGGACGCTGCGCCAGGCGAAGTGCTCACCGTGCCCGTTACGCTCGCAGTTGCGCCGCACTCGATCGAAGAATCGCCATTCGACGTGCGGTTCGAGGTTTGCGACGCCGCACGCCATTGCGACGCCGAGAAGAGCGACTTCTTCGGACCGGAAGCGGAAGAGGAAGAGGAAGAGGAATGAACGGCCGCCCCCCGCACGTTCGTCCATGGTACCGGCAGTTGTGGCCGTGGCTTCTCATCGCGATTCCGCTTGCCGGGGTAGTGACGGCGACGATCACCGCGACCTACGCGTTCACGCATCCGGACCCTGAAGTGCGCAAGGAGAGGGCAGCGCCGCTCGACAAAACGTCGTGGGAACAGTCGTGGGAACAGCGGGAGCCGCACTCGTGACCGCCGCGCACGCGCTGCAGTTGCCGTTCCGCGACGATCCGGACTTCGTCGGCCTGGTTGCGCACCGCGTCGCGAGCGATCGTTACGAGGTGGATCTCGACGTGGCCGACATGCGCTGCGCGAATTGCGCCGGCCGCATTGAACGGGCGCTCACTGCAATCGATGGAGTCGAACGCGTGCGCATCAATCCGGCGCAGCATCGTGTGGTGCTCGACTACGACCCGAATCGCGTTGCATTGAGCGCGGTGTTCGACGCCGTCTCCGCCGCCGGCTACACGCCGATGTACGTGGCGCGTGAGGTGGACGATCCGCGCGCACGTGCCGAACGACGCCGGCAATTGAAAGGTATCGCGGTTGCCGCGCTCGCGATGATGCAGGTGATGATGTTCTCGCTGCCGCTGTACGTGGCCGACGTCGATCACATGAGCGCGTACTACGTGCAACTGTTTCGTTGGTCCGCGCTCGTTTTCACCGCGCCGGTGGTGCTGTATTCCGCGCGGCCGTTTTTCGAAAACGCCGTGGCGTCGTTTGCCGGCGCGATAGGGCGCGGTTCGACGGGGCTTGCGATGGACGTGCCGGTGGCACTCGCCATCGCGGTTGGGTTCGTGGCGAGCGCGATCGCCACGGTCCGCGGCACCGGCGATGTGTACTTCGACTCGATCACGATGTTCGTGTTTCTGCTGCTCGGTGCACGATTCCTCGAACAACAGGCGCGCCGCCGGCTCGGCCGCTTCGACCACTGGCTTGCGCTGCTGCCTGAAACGGCGCGGCGCGAAACGAACGGCGGCGTCGAGACGATTCCGCTCGACGCAGTCCGCGCAGGCGATCGCATCGTGGTGCCTTCGGGTTCGCGCATCGCCGTGGACGGCGACGTGGTGGCGGGTGCCACACAGGTGGATGAAGCGACGTTGACGGGCGAATCGCGACCGGTTGCGAAGACGATCGGCGCGCGCGTGTTTGCGGGCACGCTGAACATCGCGCAGCCGATCACAGTAGTTGCGACGAAGCGACCCGCGCAGACGCGCGTTGCGGACATTCACCGTCTGGCGCAGCGTGCGACGCTCGACAAGCCGCGCGTGGCGGTGCAGGCAGACGCGGTGGCGCGACACTTCGTCGCCGCCGTACTCGCGATCGCCGCGGGGACGTTCGTGTTCTGGCACTTTGCCGATCCGGTGATGGCACTGCCCGCCGCAATCGCGGTGCTCGTCGTGTCGTGCCCCTGCGCGCTGTCGTTGGCTACGCCGATGGCGATCACGGTCGCGACTCTTGCGCTGCGACGCCGCGGCTTCGTGATTACGCGCGCGCACGTGCTGGAAAGGCTCGCGCGCATTCGCCGTGTGATTTTCGACAAGACCGGTACGTTGACGGGTGCGACGCCCGAACTCGTCGCGGTAGAGCCCTTTGACGGCTTCGATGCCGCGCGAGCCGTGCAGATTGCGCGTGCGCTCGAGCACCGTAGCGACCACCCCCTAAGGGCTGCATTCGCGCCGACCGATGTACCAACACCGACGGCCGTAAGCGTGCGCATCGAACGAGGCAAAGGTATCAGCGGTGAGGTCGACGGCGTTGCGTATCGTCTCGGCAACGCCGAGTACTGCCACGCGACATCTGCGCCGTTACATCCCGACCTCACCACGTTCTATCTCGCAACGGTCGACGCGCATGGCGTGCCGGCCGTCGTCGCCGAGTTCGCGGTGCGGATGGCGCTACGCGACGACGTACCGGCGACGCTGGCGGCACTTTCTCGTCTCGGCGTAGACACAGAGATCTGCACGGGCGATCGCGCCGAACCCACTCGCGCGCTGGCGGAAGGCCTGGGGATTCCGTACAGCGCGGACGCAACCCCGGAGGCGAAGCTCGCGCACGTGCGCGAACTCGCCGAGCGCGGTGTGGACGTTGCGATGGTCGGCGACGGCGTCAACGACGTGCCGGGTCTCGCCGCTGCCGCAGTGTCGATTGCACCCGCCGACGGCACCGATCTCGCGCGCGCACACAGCGATGCTGTCCTGCTCGCGCCAGGCA
>JBGSNQ010000146.1:0-73458 GCA_041739525.1 Pseudomonadales bacterium
CAGTGGCGGCGGGCTCGGTGGTTGCGGTCGGCTGGACCTTTCTCGGAAGGGCCACTTCTGCGGGGCCAGCCGGTTGCGTCGCGGCGACCGGTTCGCCCGTCTTCACCTCGGGCCACACTGCCCAAAGCACGATCGCAACCGCGCAGACCACGCCCGCTACCGCGCTGGTCAGCACGGCACCGGGGTGCTTTTGCGAGAGGTCGGCTAGTCCACGACGCTGCGAGCGCTGCATGGTGGTGACTACCGCGGAACGTGTCTCTCCACGGCTGACGGCGGTATCGAACGCATTTGCGACCACGTCGGGATCGATGTCTAACAGCTTCGCATAGGCGCGCAGGTAGCCGCGCGTGAATGCCGGCGCCGGCAGGCGCGCCCAGTTTTCGGTTTCCATGTCTTCGACCACGCGCACGCCGAGGTTCAGCGTGTCCGCGATGTCCCGTTGTGTCAGGCCGCGGGATTCGCGCTGCGCGCGAACGATGACGCCGGGTCCCGGTGTCGCATCACTCACCAGGCTCGTTCCTGATAGAGGCGATATTCCGGAGACTCGGGGAACAGGTTCTTCAGAGCCAAGGCATAGCTCGACAACTGGTCCTGGTCGTCCAGCACTCGACTGAGCCGAACGCCCAACCAGAGACTGCGCGGCGTCGGGCGCGCTATGGCGTTGAACATCTCGAAATACTGTTTACTGCGAGTGAAATCGCCGGCTTTGAAATAGAGATCTGCCAGTTCCAACGCGCTGCGCGGCTGCACGCTGTTCAGCATCAATGCACGCAGGAACGATTGCTCGGCGTCTGCGGGTTGATTGAGCTTCAGTTGCGTGAGACCCAGATTTTCGTAGGCCTGTCCGCGGCGGCCGTACGACGGGTCATTCGCGGCAATCTTCAGATGCTGCATCGCATCCTTATAGCGCTCCTCCGAGAAGAGGAAGGTGCCGTAGTTGTTCTGCGCCATCGCATTACGAGGCTCGCTGCGCAGCGCGTCTTTGTACTCGCGCTCGGCCAACTGCTTGTCGCCATCGGCAATGTAGACCGACGCCATCAACACGTGCGCCTCGGCCGAGCTCGGATCCACTTTGAGTGCCTGCTCCAGCGGACGTCGCGCATTGTTGAAGTCGCGCTTTTCGAGGTAGCCGCGCGCCAGCTCGAGAAACGCCTGCAACTTCTGTTGTGTCGTTGCGGTTTTCGGTCCGCCGGTCTCTTCCGTTACACAACCCCCGACCAGCATCAGCAGCACCGCAAGCCACGCAAACCGCATCGTCATGCAACCTCCGACGCTTTGACGCGCGCGAGATAGCGCGCCTGCCGTTTCGTCCGATCCGCCACTTCGCCAACCAGCTGCCCACATGCAGCCGCAATGTCTTCGCCGCGAGTAGTGCGCAACATTGCGGCGTAGCCGGCGTTCAAGAGCACGGTCTGAAACGCTCGCACCGTGGCGTCGTCGGGACGTTCGTAGCCGGAGGCCGGAAACGGATTGAACGGAATCAGGTTTATCTTGCAGCGCAAATCGCGCAGCAGTTTCGCGAGTTCGTGTGCTTGCGCCAACGAATCGTTCACGCCGCGCATCAATGTGTACTCGATCGTGATGCTGCGATGTTCGCCGAGCACCTTCAGGTAGTGGTGGCACGCGGCCATCAGTTCGGCAATCGGATACTTGCGATTGATCGGGACCAGTTTGTCGCGCAGTTCGTCGTTCGGTGCATGCAACGATACGGCAAGCGCAACATCGCTCACTTCAGCGAGCTTGTAGATGCCCGGCACCACGCCTGCGGTGCTCAACGTCACACGCCGCTTCGAAATTCCAAACGCAAAATCGTCTGTAAGGATCGATGCAGCGCGAACCGCATTGTCGAAATTCAACAGCGGCTCCCCCATGCCCATCATCACGACGTTGGTTACGCCGCGTTGGTCGCCGAGCCCGCGCAACACTTCCGAGACGAGCGCCACTTGCCCGACGATCTCGGCGGCCGAGAGGTTGCCATTGAAACCCTGCTTGCCTGTGGAGCAGAAGCTGCAGTCGAGCACGCAACCGACCTGCGAGGACACACATAGCGTGTTGCGGCCGCGATCGGGAATGAGCACCGCTTCCACGACGTTGCCGTTCTCAACTCGCAGGGCCCATTTGCGTGTGCCGTCGACCGACACGCGTTCGCTGACGACTTCCGGTAACGCGAGCGACGCCGTTTGCGTCAGGTTGTCGCGTAGTTTCTTCGACAGGTCGGTCATACCGGCGAACTCGCGTACGCCGCGGTGGTATACCCACTTCATCACCTGCGCGGTGCGATAGCGTTGCTCGCCGATCGCGTCGAACAACCCCGCCACGCCGGCGCGGTCGAGTCCGAACAGATTTATGAGGGGGGCGGCGGAACTCACAGTGCATCAGCCTCGCGGATAGATCTCGTCTGCGCCGAAAAAGTAACTGATCTCGCGCGCCGCGCTTTGAGGCGAATCGGAACCGTGCACTGCGTTCGCATCGATCGATTCGGCGAAGTCGGCGCGGATCGTGCCTGGATCCGCATCCTTCGGATTGGTCGCTCCCATCAGCTTGCGATTGACGGCAATCGCGTTTTCGCCTTCGAGAACCTGAATCACGACCGGGCCGGACATCATATAGGTGACGAGACTCTCGAAGAACGGGCGCCCCTTGTGCTCCGCATAGAAGCCTTCGGCTTTTGCACGCGACAGCCGCTGCATGCGCGCAGCAACGATCTTCAGCCCGCCTTTTTCGAACCGCGAGTAGATCTCGCCGATGATGTTTTTCGCCACCGCGTCGGGTTTGACGATGGACAGTGTGCGTTCCGATGCCATGAAAAAGCTCCGTTATTGTCGGCTATCAGCAAGACGCCCTATCTATTTGAATTTTCACGAAATAGGGGGTTTTAGCGGCCGCGTATTATACGCATTTCCTGGTTGGAGGGCAGTCGCGATTCTCAGGCGGCGTTGCGTTCGCGCAGGCGTTCGACAACTTCGACCACGCGTCGTGCTGCACGATCGATGTCGTCTTCCGTGGTGAACCGGCCGACGGTGAAACGTAGTGACGCGTGCGCGAGATCGTCGGGCACACCGATTGCGCGCAACACGTACGACGGTTCGACAGTGGCCGACGTGCACGCCGAGCCGGTCGATACCGCAATGTCGTCGAGCGCAATCATCAGCGTTTCGCCGTCGATACCGGCGAATGCGACGTTCAGGTTGCCCGGCAACCGGCGCTCCAGATCGCCGTTCACACGCACGCCATCCATCTGCTTCAAGTGCGACCACAGACGATTCCGCAATGCCGCGATGCGCGCGTTCTCGGCATCCATGCACTCATGCAGGATGCGCGCCGCTTCGCCCATGCCGACGATCTGATGCGTGGCAAGGGTGCCGGAGCGTCTGCCGTTCTCGTGACCGCCGCCGTGTATCTGCGCCGCGATGCGCACCGGCGGCGAGCGTCGCACATACAGCGCACCAATGCCCTTCGGTCCGTACATCTTGTGCGCCGAAAGGGACATCAGGTCGACCTTCATCTGCGCGAGGTCTATCGCAACCTTCCCGGCGCTCTGCGCGGCATCGACATGAAACAGTACGCCAGCCGCGCGACACACCTCGCCGATCGCCGCGATGTCGTTGATTACGCCGATTTCATTGTTCACGTGCATCAGCGAAACCAGCAGCGTGTCGGAACGCAATGCGGCGCTGACCTGCGCAGGTTCGATGATGCCGGACGGGCCGGGTTGCAAGTACGTGACCTCATAGCCCTTCGTTTCGAGATAGGCACAAGTGTCGAGTACCGCTTTGTGCTCGATGACGCTCGTTACGATGTGTCGACGGCTCTTGCCGTTTGCTTCGGCGACACCTTTGATCGCGAGGTTGTCTGATTCGGTCGCGCCCGACGTCCAGACGATTTCGCGCGGATCGCAGTTCAACAACTTCGCGACCTGCGTGCGCGCCTCCTCCACCGCCTCTTCTGCTTGCCACCCGTACACGTGCGAGCGGGATGCCGGATTGCCGAAGTTGCCGTCGGTGAGCAGGCAGTCGCTCATCTTCTGCGCGACGCGCGGATCTACGGGCGTGGTCGCCGAGTAATCCAGATAAATGGGTTTACGCATTGATCAGTTAAGAAGGGATCAGTTGAGTACGCGCGCGTCGATCAATCGACCGTCGTTGCGCTCGTGTTCAGTAAGGGCATCCTGCCGCCGTGCAATCGCCTGCACCTCGCCGCGTTCGAGCAACGAACCGAGGCTCACCTCGGACAGGAAGTCGTCGATGCGGCGCGACAGGTCAGTCCACAAATCGTGTGTAATGCAGATGAGGCCATCCTGACAATCGCCGATGCCGCCGCAACGGGTGGCATCGATGCCTTCGCCGACGCCGCTGATGATTTCCGAGATGCTGATGGTGCGCGGTGCGCGCGTCAGTGCGTAACCGCCGCCAGGCCCCCGCAGACTCTGCACCAGCCGGGCGCGTTTCAATTTGCCGAACAGCTGTTCGAGATACGACTGAGAGATGCCCTGGCGGACGGAAATATCGGCGAGCGTTACCGGGCCGGACGCACTGTGCAGCGCGAGATCGAGCATCGCCGTGACCGCATAGCGGCCTTTCGTGGTGAGCCGCATGGCAATGGGACCGTGACCCGTGAAGGCCGCGGAGTATGCAATACCCGACTATTTTGGTCCAGTATCGGCCCGGTTCAGCGACCGCTCGATCTCCGTCAACGCACCGCGCAGGATGGCCACCTCGGTGTCGTCGGGGCGCAACCGCGTGAACAGGCGTCGCAGTCGCGGCATCACCTGCCCGGGGTTGGATGGATCCAGAAATTCCACGCGCGTCAGCACACCCTCGAAGTGTGCAAGCAGACCGTCGACAGCGGCCACCGTCGCGTGGTCGCGGTCCCATGCGGCAGCCGCTGGCTCGCCGACAGTCTCGAGGGTGCTCTGGTACAACTCGTAACACACCACCTGCACCGCCATCGCGACGTTCAGTGACGGATACTGCGGATTCGCGGGAATCTGCAGATGCACGTTGCAACGCTGCAACTCGTCGTTCGTAAGGCCGCTCGTCTCGCGTCCGAACAACATCGCGATCGGCTTCTGCGACGACTCGCTGCGGATGTGCGGACCGATCTCGCGCGCGGTCAACAGCGGCCACGGGATGCGGCGAGTGCGCGTGCTGGTGCCGACCACGAGTGTGCAGTCGGAGATTGCGGCGTCGAGCGAATCGACGACTACTGCGCGATCGAGCACGTCGAGTGCACCTGCGGCGCGCCACTCCGCTTGTGGATCAGGGAATCGTCCGGGTCGCACGAGCCACAACTGCTCGAGACCCATCGTCTTCATCGCGCGCGCGGCGCCGCCGATGTTGCCGGGATGGCTCGTCTCGACGAGCACGATGCGCACATGTTCAAGTGATGTCGTCATGCCCTGCATTATAACGGTCGTTTCATGGCGCACCTGCACCTGCTAGAATCGCGCGCCCTTCGACAGCCCCTCCTGCCTCATGCACGCAATGATCAACATGGCGCTTCGCGCCGGACGCCGCGCGGGCCAGATCATGGTGCGCGCGATGGACCGTATCGACACGCTGAACATCGTAGAGAAGGCGCGCAACGATTTCGTCTCCGACGTGGACCGCGATGCCGAAGACGCCATCGTCGACGTACTGCACAAGGCGTATCCCGATCACGGCATCATCGGCGAAGAGCGCGGCGAATCGTTCGCGGGTGCGGAATACACGTGGATCATCGATCCACTGGACGGCACCACCAACTATCTGCACGGCATCCCGCACTTCTGCGTGTCGATCGGGCTGAAGTACCGCAATCGGCTCGAACACGCAGTGATCATCGACCCGGTGCGCAATGAAGAGTTCACCGCATCGCGCGGCGCCGGTGCACAGCTGAACGGCAAGCGCATCCGCGTGAGCAACCGGCATCGCCTCGAAGACGCGGTGCTTGCAACCGGCATCCCCTTCAGGGACGTCGAACAACATCTCGATCCGTACATGGCGATGCTGTCGGCATTCAGCAGCCAGTGTCGCGGCATTCGTCGCGCCGGTTCGGCCGCACTCGATCTCGCCTATGTGGCAGCCGGTCGCGCCGACGGATTCTGGGAACTTGGACTCAAGCCGTGGGACATGGCGGCCGGTGCGTTGTTGATCATGGAAGCCGGCGGTTTCGTCAGCGATCTGATCGGCGGCGAGCGTTATATGGAGACCGGCAACATCGTGGCCGGCAATCCGAAGGTGTTCAAAGCGATTTTGCAGACGATCCGGCCGACGCTCACACCCGATCTGCTGCAGGGTTGACTCTAGGCAGTTTGTCGAAGGATCCCGCTATCGCGGGGCGCGCCCGCTAAGGCGCATCGTCGCGCGCCGTCTTCTCCGGCTGCATCAAATCCTCACGTGTCCCACCGAGCGCAAGCACGATGCCTGCCGCAACATAGGTTGACGAGTAGGTTCCGAACACGATGCCGATGATCAGCGCGATCGAGAACCCGCGCACCGATTCACCGCCGAACAGAAACAGCGCGATCACCACCAGCAGCGTAGTGAACGACGTCATGAGTGTTCGGTCGAGGATCTGCGTCAGTGAGATGTTGACGATCTCCGTCGGCGTGCCTCGCCGCAGCTTGATGAAGTTCTCGCGAATCCGGTCAGCTACTACAACCGTGTCGTTCACCGAATAGCCGATCACCGCGAGCACGGCAGCGAGCGCCGGGAGGTCGAACGTCCACCGGAACACCGAGAACATGCCGATCGTGACGACGACGTCGTGGATGAGCGCCACCACCGCGCCGATACCGAATTTGCTCGTGAAGCGGAACATCATGTAAATCATGATGGCCGCCAGCGCCACCAGCATCGACAGCCCACCGCTTTCGCGCAGCTCGGCGCCAACCGCCGGGCCGACGAATTCGGAGCGGCGCAGATCGAGCCCTGGATACTCTTCCGCGAGTGCACTCTTCACCTTGTCCCCAAGCAACGCCTGCGACTCGCCTTTCTGCGGCGGCACGCGGATCAGCACGCCGTGTTCCGAGCCGAAGTGCTGCACCACGGCTTCGGCGATGCCGGCGTGCTCGAGCGAAATACGCACGTCTTCAGCCACTACCGGCTGCGCGAATTCGACCTCGACCAGGGTGCCGCCGGTGAAGTCGAGACCGTAGTTCAAACCCTGCCAGAAAAACGAAACGACTGAGATGATCGAGATGGCGATCGAGAACACGGCGCCGTGCTTGCGCAAGGCCATGAAGTTGATGACGCGTTGCGGTTCGCTCATACGGACAACTTCTTGATGTTGCGGTTGCCGTACACCAGGTTGACCATCGCGCGCGTCACGGTGATGGCCGTGAACATCGAGGTGATGATGCCGAGCGTCAGTACGACGGCGAAGCCTTTGATCGGACCCGTGCCGAATCCAAGCAGCACGAGTGCCACCAGCAGGTGTGTGACATTGGAGTCGACGATGGTCGTGAACGCACGGTCGAAGCCGGCGGTGATCGCGGCTTGTGGCGGCCGCTCACGCGCCTCCTCGCGCACGCGCGAGAAAATGAGCACGTTTGCGTCAACCGCCATACCCATCGTCAACACAATTCCGGCGATACCGGGCATCGTGAGCGTCGCCCCGAGCACCGACATCAACGCAACCAGCAGGATGACGTTCACCGCGAGTGCGATGTTCGCGATCACGCCGAACCCTTTGTAATAGATGATCATGCACAGCAGCACGAGAATGTAGCCCCCGACCGCCGCGCGCAGACCGGCGCGAATGTTGTCTTCACCGAGGCTCGCGCCAATCGTGCGTTCCTCGACGATGTACATCGGTGCTGCCAACGCACCGGAACGCAACAGCAACGCGAGATCACGTGCCTCGCCGAGTCCCACGCCCGTGATACGGAAGCGATACCCGAGCGCCGAACGGATCGTCGCGACGCTGATCAGCTTCTTCTCTTCGACGCTGTAGTTCTCCACCACCTCTTTGCCGTCGACCAGTACCGTTCGAGTACGCGGCTTCAGTTCCTTGTACAGAATCGCCATCTGGTTGCCGACGTTGTCTTTCGTCGCGTCGTGCATACGATCGCCGCCCGCACCGTCGAGCGTGATGCTGACCTGCGGAAGGTTGTCCTGCGGATCGTAGTCCTGCACCGCGTTCGTCACACGATCGCCGGTAACGATGTTGCGGCGCTCCACGACGATCGTGCGGCCGCCTTCGTAGGGATAAGACTCAGTTTCCGACGGCCGAGCGTCCGACTTCGCGACCAACCGGAAATCGAGGTTCGCGAACTTGTTCAGGATGCGCTTCGCATCCGCGCTGTCCTGCACGCCAGGCAAGTCGACGACGATGCGAGTTCTGCCCAGACTTTGTACCAACGGTTCCGATACGCCGAGTTCATTCACGCGATTGCGCAGGCTCTGGAGGTTCTGCTGAACGGCGTACGACTCGATCTCGGTGATCTTCGCCTCTTTCATCGTCATCAGCAGCGACGGCCTACCGTCGACGTCGCGCGCCAGAATCTGAAAGTCGCGATACTCGTTCTCGATCGCCTTTTGCGCCTCATCGCGCACGGCCGCCTCGTAGAACCCCACCGTGACCTTCGTGCCGTCCACCATGGTGTTCGAAGGGACATAGCGCAGCCGCGCATCGCGCAAGACGCGGCGAATGTTCTCCTCTTCGCTCTTCATCCGATCGCCAATCGCCTTGTCCATGTCGACTTCGAGCAGAAAGTGCACGCCGCCCGACAGGTCGAGGCCATAGGACATCGGATGCGCGCCGAGCGCCTGCAGCCATCGCGGCGTGGTGGACGCGAGGTTCAGAGCGACGACGAACTGCGACGCAACGGTGCTGTCGCTTCGCAGCGCCGCCTGAACGAGTTCGCTGCCGCGCAGCTGATCTTCGTTGCTGTCGAGTCGCAATACGGCGCTCTTTGCGTCCATATGCGTACCCCTTATATGGATGCCGCCTTGCTCGAGCGCCTGTTTCGCTTTGTCGAGAATCTCCTGCGTCATCTGCGCATCCGCTGCTTCGGCACGGATCTGCAGCGCAAAGTCGGGTGGATAGAGATTCGGCAGCGAATAGACGAGGCCGAGCAGGATGACTGCCAGGATCCCGAGATAGCGCCCCACTGAATAGGTGTTGGGAGCGCGAACCGGACCTTCTGACAGTCCGAGCAGACGGTCGGTGAGACTACTCATCGGGTCATTCCGGAGCGGACCGCAGAGGTCACTTCTCGTCCAACGACTTCAGCGTACCTTTGGGCAGCGTGGCGCCGACGGCGCTTTTCTGAATGCGCAGTTCGACATTGTTGGAGACCTGCAGCTTCACGAAGTCGTCTTCCACTTTCGAGATGCGTCCGACGATGCCGCCGGCAGTGACCACTTCGTCGCCCTTGGCGAGCCCCGACATCAGCGCTTGATGCTCTTTGCGGCGCTTGCTCTGCGGACGCCACAACAGAAAGTAGAAGATGCCGACGAAACCGACCAGAAGCAGCAGATCCATGTAGCCGGGACCGGGAGCTGCGCCCGCTTCAGCCGCGTACGCAGCGGTTTCAAATAGATTCATCCGGGGAGTTCCAACCGTTATGCAGGACAGCGACGAGGGTGCGAAATGTACCCATTTCAATAGCGCCGCGCAAACGACGCATCAGTGTCTGGTAGTAGTTGAGATTGTGGATCGTCATCAACACGCTACCGAGTATCTCGCCGCAGCGGTCGAGGTGATGCAGGTATGCGCGCGTGAAGCCGGCGCAGGTGTAGCAGCCGCACGCTTGGTCGATCGGCAGATTGCTGTCGCGGTGCGCCGCGTTGCGAATCTTCAGCACACCACGCGACGTGAACAGATAACCGTTGCGCGCATTGCGCGTCGGCAGCACGCAATCGAACATGTCGACGCCGAGCGCAACCGCCGCAACGAGATCGGCCGGTGTACCGACACCCATCAGATAACGCGGCCGTTCGACCGGCATCGACGGCAGCAAGCCTTCCAGTACGCCTGCCATTTCTTCCTTCGACTCACCAACGGAAAGTCCGCCCACGGCATAACCATCGAATCCGATTTCGATGAGGCGCTCGAGCGACTCGCCGCGCAGATCCGAATACATGCCGCCTTGCACGATGCCGAACAGCGCCGCAGCGCTGTCGCCGTGCGCGATCTTGCTGCGGGCCGCCCAGCGTGTGGACAGTTCCATCGACTAGCGCGCCGCCGCGTGCGTCGCCGGATGCGCCGTGCATTCGTCGAACGTCATCACGATGTCGGCGCCGAGATTGCGCTGTACCTCCATCGAACGCTCGGGCGACAGAAACACACGATCGCCGTTCACGGGCGATTTGAAGTCGACGCCCGCCTCGCTGATCTTGCGTAGCGCACCCAGGCTCCACACCTGAAAGCCGCCGGAGTCGGTGAGAATCGGCCCCGCCCAGCTCATGAAGCCATGCAGTCCGCCGAGCCCACGCACAATCTGATCGCCGGGGCGCATCAACAGATGGAACGTGTTGGCGAGCACGATCTGCGCACCAAGTTCCTCGAGTTGCGTCGGCGTCATGGCCTTTACCGTTCCATATGTGCCTACCGGCATGAACGCCGGTGTGTCGAACGCGCCGTGCGCGGTCGTTACTCGTCCGGAGCGCGCGACTCGGTCGCGCGCAAGCAACTTAAACTGCATGGTCGCACCGCCCGGTAATGAACATCGCATCTCCGTAACTGAAGAACCGGTACTCGCGCCGCACCGCATCTGCGTACGCATCGAGTACGAACTGCCTGCCCGCGAATGCCGCCACCAACATCAACAGCGTCGACTCGGGCAAGTGAAAGTTCGTGACCAGGGCGTCCACCACGCGAAAGCGATACCCCGGGTGAATGAAAATGTCGGTGTCGCCATCGAACGCCACGAGAGTGCCGCTGCGCGCTGCAGTTTCGAGCGCGCGTACGACCGTCGTTCCAATTGCGATCACGCGACCACCCTGCGCTCTGCACGTGGTAACCGCTTGCACCAGATCGACACTCACCGACACCCGCTCGCCATGCATACGATGCGCCGCCAACTCCTGGACGCGCATCGGTTGAAACGTTCCAGCGCCGACATGCAGGGTTACGCGCGCGATCGAGACGCCCGACGCCGTACATCGATCGAGCAGTGCCTGGTCGAAGTGCAAGCCGGCCGTAGGCGCCGCAACCGAGCCTCGGTGTTGCGCAAACACGGTCTGAAAGCGCGCCTCATCAAGCTCGTTAGGCGGGCGCGTGATGTAAGGCGGCAGCGGCACCTGACCACACGAGTCGATCACGTCGTCGACCGCTCGCGCGAATTCGAAGCGGTACAGATCGCCGCAACGCTCGACCACAGTCACGGGCTCACCGTTGGGTTCGAGCAGCACGCGGCGGCCCGGTTTCAAGGGTTTACTGACGCGCACCTGACACAACGCGTGCCGCTCTCCTTCGACACGTTCGATCAACAGCTCGGCCGCACCGCCCGAATCCTTCTGGCCGTGCAGCCGTGCGCGGATCACGCGCGTGTCGTTCAGCACGATCAGATCGTTCGGAGTGAGCAAACCCGGTAAGTCGTCGAATCTGCAGTGTTCCGTTGCGCCGCACGTCGGATCGACCACCATGAGGCGACTATCGGTACGCTTTGGTAACGGCGTCTGCGCGATGAGACGTTCGGGCAACACGTAGCTGAAATCGCTGCGCGTAAGAGACATTGGCTTGACCGACCAACGAAAGAGCGCGGCAGTCTACGTGAGCAATTCGAGACTCGCCAGATTCGCCGCCGGTCGATTGACCATGGTGGAGGCGTTAGCTAACCTCCCCGCCCTCGCCGCCCGGGTGGCGAAACTGGTAGACGCGCCAGACTCAAAATCTGGTTGGGGAAACTCAGTGTCGGTTCGATTCCGACCCCGGGCACCAATGAATCCCTTTATTTCATGCGTTCCGCCGCAAGATCGGAATCCGCGATCGAGAACGGTGAACCCATCGCGCAGAACGTCCGCAGCCGTGGAGGCGACATCTCTGCTCCACCACTGATCCAAGATCACGACTCAGGAAATGGGTCGGGCCACGCGGAGCACTCCCAGGTCACGGAACGTCATGCACCGTTAGCGTGAAGAACTCCGGTCGGTCGATCAGACAAACGCGGCAAAGATCCGCTGATAAGAAATCCCAACGACACATGGTGGGATTTCTCGGTTACTCGAGTCGTCATAGACACTACTGTCTCACCCCGGCCACCGCGGCCGTCGATTCTGATTTCGCCGAGTCGCTACATCGATAGACTTCGCCGGCTATCGCGCCTCAACGGATATGTTGTCGCCAATGGCCGATCGCTGCATGGGCCAACACGACGATCGACTTTCGTGGAGGATCCATTGTTCGACGCGCATGAGGTGATTCATGCCATTGACGCGACGCGATTGAGGAGACGGCGACCGATGCCGGACCTCGACTCGCCCGTAGACGCTCATACGGGAACGAACGCATTTGCTCTTTGCCAGAACTAGTGCGCTGCGCCGAGACGCTGATCGCTCGCCAAGTTCAGCGCCCCGTCCCAAATCAACATCATCGCAACGTACAGAATGATCGCCATGCCGAGATACGCGATCCAATAGTGTCGGTTGAGTACTCGCGCGATAAGTACAGCCGCGAAGGCAGTGCAG
The DNA here is from genome assembly GCA_041739525.1 of Pseudomonadales bacterium. Classification (GTDB taxonomy): domain Bacteria; phylum Pseudomonadota; class Gammaproteobacteria; order Pseudomonadales; family Azotimanducaceae; genus DATJGR01. The sequence continues at coordinate 12,615 of JBGSNQ010000146.1, forward strand.
CCGATGGACAGCAGGAGACCGAATACGAGCACCCAGGCGTTGTTTCGCGCAATTCCAGCGACCGCCAGCACGTTGTCCAGGGACATCGAAATGTCCGCCAGCACGATCTGTGCGATCGCTTCTCTTGCGCTCTTGGGCTTTGTAGAGACTGCTGCGGCAGAACTAGCGATAGGCCCGGCGACGCCAGCGAACTCGATACTTACGCAGCGTCGCGCCTCGAGTTCGCGCCACAACTTCCAGCACACCCACAACAGCAGCAAGCCTCCAGCGAGCATCAGTCCGACAATGTGAATCAGTTGTGTCGCTACGAGGGACAGCAAAATGCGGACGAAAGCGGCTGCCGCAACGCCCATCACCAGCAAACGAAGGCGGTCCCTTGCTGCGAAACCAGCAACCGCGAGCGCGATCACGATGCCATTGTCGCCCGCCAGTACGAGGTCGACGACTATTACCTGCACCAGCGCCGAGATGTCCGCCATCTCGATCACGTCAGCGGATCAGCCTTCCGGCGTTCATCTGCGCGCGTACGGAAGGTGACGGGATCGGCGCTTGGGCACGAATCCGTTGCTTTGGTCATTCTTTCATCGCTTGTATGTTGTCGAGTCTGCGGAATCGACGCTACACGTCATCCGGGATCAAGTGTCCGGCATTTCGTTTCGCACGAAGGTAGCGAAGGTTGTGTTCAGAAACGCCTACTATCAATGGCACCATCTCACTCACGGGTTGACCGTGCTGTTCGAGCTGCCACCCCTTATCCGGATTGTTAGAAAGCAAGCGAAGAGAACGCCCGCGAAGTAGATATCGAAGTACCACCGCTGCATCCCGGAAGTCGCGGGAATCGGGAGGTAGCTCGAGCGCGGCGTTGGCTTGGTAGGTGTCATGCCCCGCGTCCTGAAGCAGGTAGGTCGCAGCCTTCGCCCATAGCCCAATGCCACGGCCTTCGTGACCGCTCATGTAGACCACTGCGCCGCTTCCGGCCTCCAGAATCTGTTCGAAGGCGTGCTCCAGCTGTGGGCCACAGTCGCAGCGCCGCGAACCGAACACATCGCCTGTCAGGCAGCACGAGTGGACGCGTATGAGCGGCGCCTTCGCATGCCTCAGTCCGGGCAGCGCGAATATCGAATTGACCGACATTGAACTGCGCAGCAGGGCCTGCACTGCCGCAGCGCCACCACGACGCGTCGCGTCTTCAACGACAGAGAATTCAGTGCGACTGACAAACGGGTACCAGTCAAGTCGCACTTCTGCGCCCGCAATATGGCGCGGGATTGGCACAGGTCCGAGCAACGACAGCAGAGCGCCCGGATCGTTGGCGTCAACCACTGCACCCATGGGGTCCAGCGAGATAAGAAGACCGTCCGCCTCGAACTGGGCTCGCATTTTTTCATCGAGGTAACTGAACAAAGGCGGTCTCCGAAAACACCGCACGCCAAACGACCACCTGGGGCGCATCATCGAGGCGGGTCAAAATTAGCATCTGATTATAATACAGAACACTTTATATTGGCGTATGATGTGCTTCATATTATAATCAAGCGCTAATTCCTCCAATCAGATAGGTAGGCACTTGGCTTTGGAAGAACGTACCGCCCGCCTGACGATCCTCATTGATCCTCGGAAGAAGGCGCTTTTCGAACGCCTCTGCGCGGAGGAAGACGCAACGCCCTCACAAGTGGTGCGGCGTTTGATGCGCGCTTACATCGAGGACCGCACTGGCAAGTCATGGGCGCCGGAAGCTGACATCTCCGACGCCGCCGGCGCGAGGCGCTGAACAGGTTAGATCCCACGGTGATGTGCACGGCCGACTTTGGGCCTATTGCGAGGACGCAGCAGCAATGAGGACCTTTTCAGCGACCACCATTGCTGCCCCCGCGCAAGTGCTGCACGAAGGCCTCAAGAATTGGGTGGCCGATATCGCAACCCTGACGCAGCCGGATCGGGTGGTTTGGGCGGACGGCTCTCAATCCGAGTACAACCGGCTGTGCCGCGAAATGATGGACCGGGGCACTCTCATCGAACTCAATCCGGCGCTACGCGCGAACTCCTACCTTGCTCGCTCCGATCCATCGGATGTCGCACGCGTCGAAGAACGCACGTTCATTTGTTCCGAACGCAAAGAGGATGCCGGACCCACCAACAACTGGGTGGACCCGGGCCGGATGCGCGTCACCTTGAACAGCCTTTTTCGCGGCTGTATGAACGGGCGGACGATGTACGTAGTTCCCTTCTGCATGGGACCCATCGGGAGTCCAATCGCGCACATCGGCGTCGAGATAACGGATAGCCCTTACGTGGTAGTCAGCATGCGGACCATGACGCGAATGGGCGTTGCCGTGCTGCATGTCTTGGGCGCCACCGGCCACTTCGTACCGTGCGTGCATTCGGTGGGAGCGCCCTTGGAGACCGGTCAGCGGGACGTTCCTTGGCCCTGCAATCGCGTCGCGAAGTACGTCGTGCACTACCCGGAAACGCATGAGATCTGGTCGTACGGTTCAGGCTATGGCGGCAACGCGCTGCTGGGCAAAAAGAGTTTCGCGTTGCGCATCGCATCCGTCATCGCGCGCGACGAAGGCTGGCTGGCTGAACACATGCTGATTCTCGGTGTAGAGAACCCACAAGGCGAAAAAACCTACGTCGCCGCGGCATTTCCATCCAGTTGTGGCAAGACCAACTTCGCGATGCTGATTCCGCCGCCGGCGCTGAACGGGTGGAAGGTAACGACCCTGGGCGATGACATTGCATGGATCAGAAAGGGAAGCGACGGCCGTCTGTACGCAGTTAATCCTGAGTCGGGTTTCTTCGGCATAGCTCCGGGCACTTCGGATAAGACCAATTTCAACGCAATGGCATCCTTGAAAGAGAACGTCATCTTTACCAACGTTGGTCTCACCGACGAAGGCGATGTGTGGTGGGAAGGTATGACCGCTTCGCCACCTGCACATCTCATCGATTGGACAGGTCAAGACTGGACACCGGCGATCGCCAAGGAATCCGGGCGCAAAGCGGCACATCCCAATTCTCGGTTTACTGCCCCGGCAGCGCAGTGTCCGTCCATTGATCGCAATTGGGAGGACCCCGCGGGCGTCCCGATATCCGCATTCATTTTCGGTGGTCGGCGCGCAAACACCGTGCCATTGGTGTGCGAGGCATTCGATTGGAATCATGGCGTGTATATGGGCGCGACCCTCGGCTCAGAGACGACGGCCGCTGCCGTCGGCCAGCAGGGACTGGTGCGGCGCGATCCGTTGGCGATGCTGCCTTTCTGCGGTTACCACATCGCGGATTATTTCGCCCATTGGCTGAGAATGGGCAGACTGACGGACCAAAGACCTCAGATCTTCTGCGTGAACTGGTTCCGGACCAACGAGCATGGCGAATTCATGTGGCCCGGATTCGGCGAAAACATGCGGGTACTGAAATGGATAGTGGAAAGAGTGCACGGCCGCACCGGCGCGCGGCAAATCCAAGTGGGTTGGGTCCCGCAGTACGACGACATCGATTGGTCAGGCAGCACGTTCAACCGCGCCACATTCGAAGCACTAACGACTGTGGACACGGCTGCGTGGCAGACCGAGCTAATCGAGCACGGAGAGTGGCTCGCCACATTGGGTGAGCGACTGCCTCATCAGCTCATCGCAACGTGCGAACTATTGCAATCGCGCATCACGCCCTCGCCAGCGGGACCAACGCTTAGCCATACGGTCGACGAGCGAACAAAGGCGCGACACTAGGAATCGATGCGTCGCTATCACGTGCATCCGTTGACGGCCGTGCGCGCGCGTCGCTGAATCTCGCAGGACCCTTCCATGTCACACCCTCGAATCACGGTGATCCCCGGCGACGGAATCGGTCCGGACATCGTCGATGCCACCTTGCAAGTGCTCTCGCACTTGAATTGTGGGCTCGAAACAGACTTCGCGGTCGCAGGCCAAGCGGCACTCGAATGGGGGATTGAACTCATCCCTCGGGCGACGCTGGATCTCATCGCACAGAACCCGGCGACGCTGAAGGGTCCGATCATGACGCCGGTCGGCCGGGGTTTCTCATCGATCAACGTCTCGCTGCGGCAGACGTTTGACCTGTATGCAAACGTCCGCCCGGTTTTGTCGATGCCGGGTGTGCACTCGCGCTATGCCGACATCGACATCATCATCGTCCGAGAAAACCTGGAGGGGCTTTACTCGGGTGTCGGTCAGACCCTCAGCGAAGACGGTGAACGCGCCGAAGTGCGCAGTGTGGTCACGCGACGCGAGTCCACGCGTGTGCTGCGCTACGCATTCGCAATGGCGCGTCGGTACGGCCGCAAGAAGGTGACCATCGTTCATAAGGCCAACATATTGAAGACGACGTCAGGACTATTTCTCGATGTCGCACGACAGGTATCAGAGGATTTCGCCGATCTCAAATACGAAGAGATGATCATCGACAACTGCGCGATGCAACTCGTGCTCAACCCCAATCGGTTCGATGTGATCGTCTCCACCAACCTGTTCGGCGACATCCTCTCCGACTTGTGCGCCGGGTTAGTGGGTGGATTAGGCCTGACGCCGGGCGCAAACATCGGCGACAAAAAGGGAATCTTCGAAGCGGTTCACGGAAGCGCCCCCGACATTGCCGGCAAGAACATCGCCAACCCGACGGCACTCATTCTCGCGGCGGCAATGATGCTGGACTATCTGCAGATGCGTGAGCAGGCTGAGCGCATTCGCAGCGCGGTGCGCAAGACGCTCGGCGAAGGCAAATTGCTGACGCCGGACCTCGGCGGCGACGGATCGACGACGGCATTTACCGCAGCGCTTTTGGCCAATCTTTAGATCAAGCGCGCCAATGCTCGTTACCTTGCAACGCATAGTGCAGCACGCCAATGCTGCCACCGATCTGGATGAGGCACTCGCGATCATCGTGCGCGAAGTCAAGGTTGCGATGACCGTCGATGTTTGTTCGGTCTACGTGAAAGACCCGACAACGGGCGACCATGTCCTCATGGCAACCGACGGATTGAATCCCGATTCGGTTGGCATGGTCAGAATGAAGGCCAACGAGGGCATCATCGGCCTGGTGTCGGCGCGCGAAGAAACGGTCAACCTCGAGAACGCCGCCGATCACCCCAACTACCGCTACTTTCCCGAGACGGGAGAAGACCGATATCAAGGGTTTCTAGGCGTGCCGCTCGTGCATTTCCGTCAGTTGCTGGGCGTGCTTGTCGTCCGGCAACGCGAGCGGCGTTCGTTCGATAAGAAAGAAGAAGCCTTCCTCTTCACGGTCGGCGCGCAACTCGCAGGTGCTTTGGACCACGCCGCCGACGGTGCCCGCCTGTTGGACACTCGGCGTCGCCGGGCACAACGCGGCAAGGCAATACGCGGATCGCCCGCAGCGCCCGGGATCACGATAGGCACCATCGTTCTGCCGTCCGCATTCTCAGATCTCGAAGCGGTCGCCGATCACAAACCGCACGACCTCGAATTGGAGGAAGCTGCATTCAGAACCGCCGTGAGCGCGGTGCAGGAGGAATTGCACCAGACGGTCGAGAACACAGCCGGTCACCTGCCGGCCGAAGGGCGAGAGCTACTTGATGTCTACGCATTGATGCTGGAGGACGACACTCTTATCAACGGCACCGTCTCGCGAATTCATGCCGGCAACTGGGCGCCTGCCGCATTGCGGGACACGATCGCGGACGTGACGAGGTCGCTCGAACAAGCGGACTCCCCCTACCTGCGTGCGCGCGCGGAAGATATCCGCGCTCTCGGCCGTCGGATTCTCCTGAGACTCAGCGGAGAGGCGCCCGAGATTCGGGAGTACCCCGAGCGCACCGTCTTGCTCGGCGAAGAGGTCAGCCTCATGCGCATCACCCAGGTGCCCGCCGGCCGACTCGCAGGCGTCGTCTGCTTTCGAAGCTCGGGTCTGTCGCACACGGCGGTTGTCGCGAAAGGGTTAGGGATCCCCGCTGTCGTGGCGCTTGGCCATCATGCGTTTGAACACCTCGACGGCCACAAAATTGTGGTCGACGGCCACCAAGGACGCGTTTTCATCGATCCACCACAATCGATCATTCGCGAGTACGAACGGATTATCGAAGAAGAAGTATCAATCTCAGCCAAGCTTGGGGAGTTCCGGCACCTGCGCGCGGAAACGCCGGACGGGATCGAGGTCAAAGTCCAGGTGAATCTCGGTCTGCGCTCCGAAGTCCCCGTCGCTACGGTCAGCGGCGCCGACGGCGTGGGTCTCTACCGTACCGAGTTTTCGTTCATGATTCGCGACACCTTCCCAGTCGAGGAGGACCAGTTCGCTATCTATCGCGAGATCCTCGAATCGTTTGCGCCACAGCCTGTCGTCATGCGTACCTTGGATGTGGGAGGTGATAAGCCGCTGCCGTACTTTCCGATGGAGGAAACGAATCCCTATCTGGGGTTGCGCGGAATTCGTTTTACGCTTAGCCATCCGGAGATATTCGTGACGCAACTCAGAGCGATGCTGCGGGCGAATGCTGGGTTGAACAACCTGAAAATCCTCCTGCCGATGGTGAGTCAAGCCGCTGAAGTCAAAGATACGCGCGACTTGATTGCTCGCGTCCAGCATGAACTCGAAGAGGAGGGACAACCGTTTGCAGTTCCATCGCTTGGCGCGATGATCGAAATACCCTCTGCCGTGTACAACATTCGCGCGCTCGCGCGGTACGTCGACTTCTTCTCGGTTGGCACCAACGACCTCACGCAATACCTGCTCGCGGTCGACAGGAATGATCCGCATGTCGCGAGCCTCTACGACGATCTCGACCCATCCGTCATTCGAGCGTTGCGGTCCGTCGTAAGTGCCGCTCGGGCGCTGAACCGGCCGGTCAGTGTCTGCGGGGAAATGGCCGGTGATCCGGCGGGTGTGGTGCTATTGCTGGGCATGGGCGTCGACACGTTCAGCGTGACCACCGCCAGTGTGCCGCGCATCAAGTGGGTAATCCGGACTGTCGCTCAAAGGCGCGCGAGATCAATTCTGAGAAGAGCGTTGGCTCTGGACAACGCCAAAGCGATCCATCAGTTGCTGCATACTGAGCTTGAACGGGCTGGCCTCGGTGAGTTGCTTCGTTCCACCGCCGCACGAAACACAACCGACCCCAACGATTGGCCGGTCTAGTCTCGCTGACACCTGCTTGGCCCTTGGGAATGTTCCGCGCAGGCAGGTTGGTTCGTACTGTTCCGAATCAATCGCAGAACGATGGATCGTTGCGAGGTTGATGGCCTTACCCTACCCGCGCGACGACGACTCGAGCAGCGTCAATAATCCGAGCAACAATTGCTGCGGGTCCGGTGGACAACCTGCAATCGCCAGATCGACCGGTACCGTGTCCGCAATACCGTTGCCCACCGCATAGCTTCCGGCGAAAACTCCGCCATTGATGGCGCAGTCGCCGACGGCGACGACCCACTTCGGTCCCGGCGTCGCGGTATAGGTGCGCTGCAGCGCTTCTCGCATGTTCAGCGTCAGCGGTCCGGTCACCAGCAGCACGTCCGCGTGTCGCGGTGACGCAACGAAGCGGAAGCCGAATCGCTCCAGATCGTAGATCGCGTTGTTCAGAGCGTGAATCTCGAGTTCGCATCCGTTGCACGATCCGGCATCGACTTCGCGAATCGACAAGCTGCGTCCGAGTCGGCGTCGTGCCGCAACGTCGACGCGGGCAGCAAGTTCGGCGATCTCCCCTTCGTTGAGTGTTGGCGCCGCCTCCGTGACCGGGCGACCAATCAGGCTTTGAAAGAGAAGTGTGCGCATTTCCCCACCTAGAGGTCGTGTCCCGAATACGAGCAATTGAACGATTTATTGCACAGCGGAAAGTCGGCAACGATGTTGCCTTCCACGATGGCTTCGAGCAGCGGCCATTGAAACCACGAGGGATCACGCAGGTGACATCGCGCAATACGTCCGTTCTCATCGACTCGGACCCACGCGAAGATGTCGCCGCGAAAACCTTCTACACAGGCGACGCCTTCGCTGACGACACCACTGCGTCGCGCGCCGACATCCACAGTCAAGGGACCACTCGCCAGGCGCGGTAATCGATCGAGAATCTGGTCGATCATCTTCACACTCTCCTCGATCTCCAGAATTCGGATCCAGACGCGATCGTTGACATCGCCTCCGTTGCGTCCCGGAACGTCGAAGTTCAGAGAATCGTAAGGCGCGTAGGGTATCGCGCGGCGCACATCGAAGGTCCGTCCTGACGCACGCCCGACGTAGCCGCCCACGCCATACTGGGCCGCGAGTGCTGCGCTCAGAATTCCGGTGCCGACGGTTCGATCCTGGAGCGATGGTGTGTCGTCGTAGAGTTCGATGAGCTGGGGAAAGCGATGTTTGATCTCTTCGATGACGTGCACGATCGCTGCGACACCATCGGCGGCGAGCTCAGTCGCAACACCGCCGGGAACCACCCGATCCATCATCAGGCGATGTCCGAACGCGACTCGGCACGCGCGCAGCACCCGTTCGCGCAACACACCGCAATGGGCATGCATCAAGCCGAAGGAAGCGTCGTTGCACACCGCGCCGATGTCGCCGAGATGATTGGCGATGCGCTCGAGTTCGGCCATCAGCGCTCGCTGCCACTGTGCGCCCGCCGGCGCCACCACATCGACCGCGGCTTCGACTGCCCGCGCAAACGCAATCGACATTGCGACCGTGCTATCGCCGGATACGCGCGCCGCGAGCCGCGCAGCAGCGCCGACATCGGCGTCGACCCACAATGACTCGATGCCCTTGTGCACGTAGCCGAGGCGCTCCTCCAAGCGCACGACCGTCTCTCCATTCACTGAGAATCGGAAGTGACCAGGTTCGATGATCCCGGCGTGAACCGGGCCGACTGAGATCTTGTGAAGGCCCTCGCCTTCGGCCGTCAGAAATGGATACGGCGGCAGGGCCATGGGCACGGTCGCGTTGCCGGCCAGCGGGTGCCTGAGTTTCCACCGGCCGTGGTCGAGCCACGGGCGCGGGTCGGGTGCGTACTCGGGCTCGATCCCATACAGATCGCGAATGCTCCGCTCCAGTCGAATCGCGGGCGGATGGTGTCGACCGATCGATGGGAACCGCTCCGTCGGACACGGCAGCGTGACTACCGCGATCGAGTTGTCAATGGAGTCGAGCAGGCCGAGGTGCACTGCGTGCGGCTCCGCCCAATGTGCCAACAGGGACCAGCTTTCGTTCTGGGCAAGCTCGATGGCGAGCATCTCCCAATTTGCCGCATCGACGATTGCGCGCCGCAACGGCGCACCCCCCAACCGATGGCTGGCGTGTTCCACGGTGTTGATCAAACGTCGCGGATCAGGCATTCGCGGTCACCCCAGCAACACCGCTATGGTCTGAAACCAGTGCACGAGTGCGGCCGGTAGAAATATCCCTGCCGCCAGCACGAGTGCCAGGTGACCATACATCGGCAGGTAGGATGCGTCCCCCGCTGCATCGCTTCCCAACGGTTCGCCGAAGGCGATCGCATTGATGTGCCGCAGCAGTGCGCCGAAGCCGACCAGCAGGCCGCTGACCAGCGGGATTGCAAGCCACGGGTTATGCTCCATCGTCGATGTGACGATGAGAAACTCGCTCATGAAGATACCCATCGGCGGCAATCCGGCAATGGCGAGCACGCCGAGCACGAGCCCCCAACCAAGCAACGGGTGCGAGTGGGTCAGTCCGCGGATCTCGGCGAGCTTCTGACTGCCTTTGATCTGCGCGACGTGGCCGACACCGTAGAAAATGGCGGACTTCGTCAGGCTGTGCATCGTCATGTGCAGCAGTCCCGCGAAATTCGCCAACGGCCCGCCGATGCCGAATGCGAAGGTGATGATGCCCATGTGCTCGATCGACGAGTACGCAAACAGTCGCTTGATGTCACTGCGCCGATACAACATGAACGCACCAAACGTCAGCGACGCAAGTCCCATGCCGATCATCAACGGACCCGGTGCCACCGCGCCGATGTTGCCTGCCATCAGCATCTTGAAACGCAACACCGCGTACAGCGCGACATTAAGCAGCAGCCCGGACAACACGGCCGAGATCGGCGTTGGACCTTCGGCATGTGCATCGGGCAACCACCCATGCACCGGCACGAGGCCAACCTTCGTGCCGTAGCCGAGTAACAGGAATACGAAGGCCAGATTCAAGATCGCCGGCTCGAAGCTGGCAACGTTCACGATCAAGTTGGTCCACGCCATCGTCGGCAAGCCTTCACCGAGTACCGGGAGCGCCGCAACGTAGACGAGCGTCGTGCCGAACAGCGCGAGCGCAATACCGAGGCTGCCAAGAATGAAGTACTTCCACGCGGCCTCGAGCGCTTCATGGGTGCGGTACAGACCGACCATCACTACCGTGGTCAGAGTCGCGAGTTCCACCGCCACCCACATCAGTCCGATGTTGTTGGCGACGAGCGCGAGGTTCATTCCAAACATCATTGCCTGGAACATCGCGTGGTAAAAGCGAATGTGCGTCTGCGTGAGCCGGCCGGTTTCGATTTCATGACCAATGTAGGTCGCGCTGAATATGCTCGTGGTGAATCCGACAAACGCGTTGACGACAATGAACACGATGTTCAAATCGTCGATGAACAGCAGCGTGCCGGGAACCGGTTTGACCATGAGGAACGACACCGCACCGAACAGCGTGATCAGCGAGGCGATCGCGTTGATTCGCGCGGAGATCCGGTAGCTCGGGACGCATGCGAGAAGCGCGGCAGCGACGATGGGTACGCCCAGCACACCAAAGTAGGGCATGAGCGCGTCGAACATCAGTGGCGATCTCCCCGGAACGAGTGAATCGCGGTCAGATCGACGCTATCGAAGCGTTCACGTATCCGGAACAGGAAAAGACCAATGACGAAGAATGCGATCAGTACGGAGAATGCGATGCTGATCTCGACGACCAGCGGCATTCCGCGCGCGCCCGACGCCGCGATGATGAGTCCATTCTCGAGCGACATGAAGCCGATGACCTGACTGACAGCGTTGCGGCGCGTGACCATCATCAACAATCCCAGCAGGATCACCGCCAACGCGAACGCGAGGTCCTGACGGCCGAGCGGATCGACGCCGGCGGTCACTTTCAGCATCAGCACGATCGACAGTGCGACCACCCCGACGCCTGCGAGCATCGTCATGCCGATGCCGACCGCCGTTTCGACTTCGCGATGGATGTCGAGGCGCCGGACGATGCGGCGTAGCGCGGACGGAATCAGGATTGCCTTGAGGCCCAGTGCGATGAACGCGGTTACGTACAGGTGTGGCGCGTTCTGCACATACGCCTGCCACGCCACAGACATGGATAACACCGCCGCGTGCAGGGCGAATACGTTCAGTAGCGCAGACATTCGGTCCTGGTAGAGCAACATGAAGCTGACCAGCACCATACCGCCTGCAAGCAGGTGGGCGATGTCGTAGGAGAGCGTGTCTGTCACAGGCTGCGCGTCACAAACATCAGTAGTGCACCGAGCAGCGCGAGCATCAGCGATATGCCCAGAAACTCCGGTACACGGAACACCCGCATCTTGGCAATCGTTGTTTCGAAAACGCCGAGCAGCACACCCGCTAGCGCGAGCTTGGCAATGTAGGTCGCGACTCCGATGCCATACTGAGCGGGCGCCGAATCCGGCGTGGCCAACCCCCACGGAATGAATACCGCTGCGATCAGCGAAACGTACAAGAGCAGCTTCAGCGAACCCGCGAATTCGATGACCGCAAGGTGTCGGGCGGAGTACTCGAGCACCATCGCTTCGTGAACCATCGTCAACTCGAGGTGCGTTGCGGGATTGTCGACCGGAACCCGCGCATTCTCGGCGATTGCCACGATGATCAGCGCAACGAGGGCCAGCCCGAGAGAGACGCGAAGTCCCGCGTCACCGGATGTCATGAACGCTGCAATGACCGACAGCTGTGTCGAGCCCGCGATCAGCGCGAGGGTGAACGTAACGATGATCAGCGCGGGCTCCGCAAGCGACGCAATCATGACTTCGCGGCTCGAACCGATACCCCCGAAGCTGGTACCGATGTCGAGTCCGGCAAGCGCCAGAAAGAACCGCGCGCTTCCGAGCAGCGCGATGATCGCGATCAGATCGGCTGATACGCTCAACGGCAGCCCCGTTGCAAAGGTCGGTACCAGTGATGCGGCCGTCCACGTGGCAGAGAAGATGAGATACGGCGTCACTCGAAACAGCCAGGACGCGTTCTCGGCGAGTACGGCTTCCTTTTTCGACAGTTTCCAGAGGTCACGGTACGGCTGGAGTATCGACGGACCCTGTCGCTGCTGCAGCCGGGATTTCACTTTACGGACGAAGCCCATCAGCGCCGGCGCCAGGACCAACACGATGATCATCTGAGCAAGCTGCAGACTCAGATCGAGGATCATTGCAGCAGCGCCAATAGCGACAACAGGCTGACGAGCGTGATGAACACCAACCCGAGATACTGTCGAATCGTTAAAGACTGCGCACGATTCGCCCGCTCGGCGACGAGCGTCACGTAACGGGCAATCGGTAGATACAGTGTGTCCCAGATCAGATCGCGAACAACCAGATGAAAGCGGGCCGCACCGATGTCTCCGGGCTTTGGCATCGCTACTGTTTCGCGCGCCTGGAACAAGAGCGTACCGAATACACGCCTGATCGGTTGCGCAAAGCTGCTGGCGGAGTACTGCAGCAGCGGGTTCGCATCGGGATAGCCGCAGTCCCAGGCCGGCGCGCGGCGAACCTCTCGGGACGCGACCCGGTGAATCACGTATGCGCCGAGCGACGCCGCGAGCGCGGAGAATAGAAACACGAAGAGCCCGTTGTAGGAGCTGCGGGTCTGATCAATCGGTACGATCGTCAACCAGGATTGAGCGGCCTGCAGAGGCATGTGACCACCGACGAATACGTCGGTGATCGGAGCTATCGTGTCAATCACGTATCCGGGCAGGATGCCCGCGGCGACGCACAGCGCGACCAGCAGCAGCATGGCGGCACGTGATGCTGGATGTGCTTCATGCGCAATCTCGGTCGCCGACGAGCGAGGCCGGCCGAGAAATGCCAGGCCGAATGCCTTGACGAAACACGCGGCCGCAAGTGCGGCCGATAGCGCGAGCATCGCACCGACCGCCGGAATCAGGAACTTCAGACCCCACGCCGACAGCTGCGGGCTTACGAGGATCGCCTGGAACGTCAGCCATTCGGAGACGAAACCATTGAGGGGCGGAAGCGCTGAGATCGCCATCGATCCAACTAGAAAAGCGAACGCCGTGACCGGCATCCGGTGGATGAGGCCGCCCAGATGCTCCATGTCGCGTTCGTGTGTTGCAGCGTGCACAGCGCCCGCACCGTAGAACAGCAGACTCTTGAACAACGAATGGTTGAAAACATGAAACAGCGCCGCAACGAACGCGAGCGCCGCGGCCCAGTGAATTCCGCCAGATTCGAACGCGAGCGCGAGACCGAGTGCTATGAAAACGATGCCGACGTTCTCGACGGTGCTGTACGCGAGCAGAACCTTCAGATCGTTCTGCATCATCGCCTGGAGCACGCCCAGCACAGCGGTCACGCCGCCAACCGACAGAACGACGACACTCCACCATGTTTGCGGTGGGCCAAGGAGGTCGAAGACGATTCGGATGAAGCCGTAGATCGCGACCTTCGTCATCACACCGCTCATAAGGGCCGAGACGTGGCTCGGCGCAGCCGGGTGCGCTAGCGGAAGCCACGCGTGCAGCGGCACCACGCCGGCTTTAGAGCCGCACCCGATCAACGCAAGACCGAAAATGATCCCGGTGAGTAGCTTTTCGTGGTCCAGCAGGCGCATGTCGACGAAGACATAGCCTCCCGCTGGGGCGAGGAGCCCGAATGCAACCAGTAGCGTCAGTGTTCCAAAGCTCGCCATCACGAGATAGACGTACCCGGCTGCTCGATTGCTCGCTTCCTGGTGGTGCGCCATGACGAGTGTCCACGACGACAGGGACATGAACTCCCAACTGATCAGATACGTAAACGCATCGCCGGCGATGACTACCAGGTTCATCGCGGCGAGAAATGCCGGAAAGAATGGCACCACGCGGCTGGGCTGGCTCTCGTGCCGTCCGTATCCGAGACCGTAGAGGCTGGCCGACGCAGCGCCCAAGTTCACTACAACCAGGAAGAGTGCCGCGAGCAGATCGAGATCGAAGTGCGCGCCGATCCACGGTAGCCCGATCGGCAGCAGATACGACTCGGGAATCGCTTGAGCGCCGGCGAGAACATAGTGCAGCGCGACTACTGTTTGTGTCGCGCAGATGAGCAGGCAAATGCCGTAGACCAACGTGGATCCATTGCGGGTACGTGCCGCGAACGCACCGACGATTCCCATCGCCAACAGAACCGCCACGCCGCACAGAAGAATGACGACTGTCGGAAGTCCGCTCATCAGTGCGGGTTCATGATTTGAGCCGCACACCTCGGCCGCCGCCTGGACTGGCGACGCCGGGATCGATCAACTCGACCCCTGCCATATCGAGTGCTGCGATCAGTTTCATCAGTGAATCGACGTTGCCGCGAATGAAGTCTTCACTCGCTTCCATGCGTTGGATCGTCGGGACCGAAAGACCGGCCGCCTTGGCGAGTTCGCGCTGATCGATACCCAAGAGAGCCCTGGCAGCACGCATCTGGTCGGCAGTTAGCATGGTCCGGCCATGATAAATGATGCTTCACACTTAATAAAGTACCATTGATCAATAGATCGACCTGGCAAAACGCGCGTTGCATGTAGCCCGCGGCCGCGGCGCCGCCGACGCTTCACGACCCGCGTACAACAGAATCAGAGCTTCACCGTGCGTCAGGATCACGCACTATTTCTTCCCAGCAACCTAACGACCATGTAGAGGGGTGTTCTCTCAAAACTCTGCAGAACACCCCACCCTTTGACCCCGATCGACACAACTCACGTAGTTGATTCAACTGGTGTACAGGAGGGTGACGTGAGTCGGGTTTCGCACTCAATATCTGGAAATCTGGTTGGGGAAACTCAGTGTCGGTTCGATTCCGACCCCGGGCACCATCGATGTTCCAAGGCTAGGTCTGCGCGCGTCAGCGCATCCTCACGCTGAAGGTCGGCCGCGATGCAGTTTCTGAACGAAGGGACTGCTATCGAGCACATGTCCGCCATGCGCGGACCCATCGGGGAAAAACCACTCGCCACCGTCCCAGTCGACGTCATGCGTTGCGGGTCTGCGCGTGTCTGAAACAACCTGGCAGATTCCCGCCGCAGAACCCCGCGGGTAAACGCGCGTGATTACACAGTCGCTTGTCGCGACCAGAATCCAGTCACCGCTTCGAATCAGGGGATGGCTTTTCATACGGGTTAACTTATCCACTCGTCAGCAATTTTTCGCAGCAGAGGTTCGATCTTCCTCGCTTGGCGTTCCGCTTCGATCTGAGAAATGCACGCGCCGTAGCGACGGCTCACGCTGAAATCGACGACTCGCACCTGCAGCACCCATTGCGTTTCCCCGTCCTCTCGGTCTTTCCCGAAGGTCCAGTCGGTGCGCACTCCGGAGCGTGTGAATCCGCCTTGCATCGAAGCTCCCTGATTTGGTGTGATGCCGCCGCTTCGCGCCCGGGACTCTCCACGACAGCTTCAGGGGCACTGACAGTGTCTAGGCTTGGGGCGCGGATAGATACATATATCGTCCCTGTTTGCGTCACTGCGGGTTGTAATGCAGACGAATGGCACAACAAAGCTCATCCGTAGCATCCGATTAGCTTCATGGACGACGAACGACTGAATGCGCTCTGCGACGAGCTCCGAGGACTCGCGCGCCTGTCACCCGGCATCGACCCGCCTTCCACGCTACGTGTTCGTGCGATCGCGGAGGAAATCCAACGCTCGGTCGATTCAAAGGGAACGAACGTTCGCGCATGTGCCATCGACCTTCTGGATGGATTCCAACTCTGGTTCAGTCAGAGAAAGTGGAATCAGTCGGGCGACGAAGGCCGACACGTAAAGTTCAGTGTCTTCGCGTCGATACTCAAACTCGAAGGCGCCGTGCGTGATATACACGACTCGAGAATCCAAACCACAAGAGCAGGCCGGTGATGACGCAGTCGCGCAAGAACACGGCAGAGATTCAACGAAGTCGTACGCGTCACGGCGATCGTTTTCGCGCCTGGAGCGATCACGGCGCGATCACTGTGCAGGAAGTCATCACCGAAACCGATGCGGCAGCACTTAGCAAGCCGGGCGACTGGATTCAGGGCGAGTCGGACTTTCAGCGCATGGACAATGGCAGGTCGCTGAACAGCAACGACGCACGCACCGAGTTCACCGATCCGATCGACGATACGGTTTATCGCCGTCGTACCCAATAGCTGCCGCGCTCGCGAGCGTTCTCGCGCGGAATCAGTTCTCCGGCTCAAACGGCTCAGCCACCGCGTACGGCCGATGGAACATTCGATATAGCGCCGGCAGCACGAGCAGCGTCAGCACCGTCGCGGAAAGGATGCCGCCAATCACCACTGTTGCCAGCGGACGCTGAACTTCGGCGCCAGTGCCGGTGTTGAACGCCATCGGCAGGAAACCGAGACTCGCGACGAGCGCGATCATCAGGATCGGTCGCAGACGTGTCATCGCGCCCTCCACAATCGCGTCTTCGAGACCGATGCCTTTGTGTCGAAGGTCGCGGATGTAGGTCACCATGACGACGCCCGTCAGCACTGCGACGCCGGACAATGTCATGAAGCCGACCCCGGCCGAAATCGACAACGGAATATCTCGCAGTGCGAGGCCGGCAACGCCGCCGGTCAGCGCCAGCGGCACGCTTGAGAACACCAGCGCGGCGTCGCGCGCCGAGCCGAACGTTGCCATCAGCAGCAGAAAGATGAGGACCAGCGTGAGCGGTACCAGTAACCGAAGCCGAGCGCTCGCAGACTCCAATTGTTCGAATGTGCCGCCGTAGTCGAGCCAGTAGCCCTCGGGCAGAGTCACTTCTGCCGCCACGCGCTCCTGTACCTCCGCTACAAATGACCCGAGATCGCGACCGCGCACGTTCGCTGCGATCACGGCCCGCCGTTTGCCGTTCTCGCGGCTGATCTGGTTCGGTCCGAGACTGAGTTCGATGTGTGCAACTTCGCCGAGCGGCACGTAGCGCGGCGGATCGCGGCTGATGCCGAGGCCATCCGCATCGCCCGACGGTTCCAGCGTCGATTGCGGCAGCGGAATCGGTAGACGCTTGATCGCTTCGAGATCGGTGCGCAGCGTTTCCGGCAGCCGAACGACGATGTCGAAACGGCGATCGCCTTCGAAAACCTGGCCCTGTTCCTTGCCGCCGAGCGCAATCTGAATCACCTCCTGCACGTCGGCGACGTTCAGGCCGTAGTGCCGCAGCGAATCGCGGTCGGGTTCGATCGTTAGCAGCGGCAGGCCGGTGATCTGCTCCAGCTTTACATCCGCGGCACCGGGCACATTCTTGACCACGTCCTCGATCGCACCGCCCACTTCCAACAAGGTGTCGAGACTGTCTCCCACCAGCTTTACGGCAAGGTCCGAACGAACGCCGGCAATGAGTTCGTTGAAACGCATCTGTATGGGCTGCAGAAACTCGTAGTTGTTCCCCGGAACCTGCATGACCGCTCGCTCGAGATCCGCGACCAGTTCGGATTTCGTCTTGGATGGATCGGGCCAATCGCCGCGTTCCTTCATGATGATGAACGTATCGGCCACCGAAGGCGGCATCGGATCTGTGGCAATGTCGGCCGTGCCGATCTTTGCAAACACATGCGACACCTCAGGTAGCGTCTCGATCTTCTCCTCGAGCTGGTTCTGCATCGAGAGCGCCTGCGACAGACTGGTGCCCGGAATGCGCAACGCGTGCAACGCGATGTCGCCTTCGTCCAGATTCGGCAGGAACTCGCTGCCCATGCGGCTGGCAACGATGCCGCTCAGCACCACCAGCGCGGCTGCGGCACCTACTACCGGTACGCGCCACGCCAGCGCGAATCGCAGTGCCGGCTCGTAGACGCGCTTCGCTCCCCGGATCAGAGCGTTTTCGGTTTCCGCAACGCGTCCGTTCACGAACAACGCGACCGCCGCCGGCACGAACGTCAGTGACAGCGCGAGCGCTGCAAGCAACGCAACGACCACCGTGAATGCCATCGGGCCGAACATCTTTCCTTCCACGCCGGTCAACGCGAAGATCGGTAGATTCACCAGCACCACCACAACGACGCTGACGAAGCTCGACCTGAAAACCTCGCGCGTCGCTTTGAACACAGTGCCGAGTCGTTCCTGCAGCTCCAGCACGCGTCCCGCCTGCTGCTGATGTTGTCCGAGCCGCAGCAGGCAGTTCTCGACGATGATCACCGCGCCGTCGACGATCAGGCCAAAGTCGAGCGCACCCAGACTCATCAGGTTGGCGCTCACGCCCCGTTCCACCATCGCAGTAATGGTCAGCAGCATCGCCAACGGAATGACCATGGCGGTGATCAGCGCCGCTCGCAGGTTGCCGAGCATTGCCATCAGCACACCGATCACCAGCAGTGCGCCGACACCCAGGTTCTCCTGAACTGTCGCGATGGTCTTGTCTACCAGTGTGCTGCGGTCGTAGATCGCGTTGGCGCGCACACCCCGCGGTAGCGTTTCCTGAACTTCTTCGAGCTTCCTGCCGACAGCCTCGGACACCGTGCGGCTGTTCTCGCCGATCAGCATGAAGACCGTCCCCAGCACCACCTCCTGACCGTCCTGTGTCGACGCACCGGTGCGTAAATCCGAACCGAGCTGGATGTCCGCGACCTGCTCCAGCGGGATCGGCACGTCATCGCGTTGAGCAACCACGATCGCTTCGATGTCGGCGATACTCGCGACCTGGCCCGGTGAGCGGATCAGATACTGCTCGCCGGACTTTTCGATGTAGCCGGCACCGACGTTTGCGTTGTTGCGCGCGAGCGCCTGCATCACGTCGTGCAACGTCAGGTCATACGCTAACAGTTTCGCTGGGTCGGGCATGACGTGGAATTGCTTTTCGTAACCGCCGACGGTATTGACTTCGATCACGCCGGGCGTCTGCCGCAATTGCGGGCGGATCACCCAATCGTGGATCGTGCGCAGGTCGGTGGGTGTATGTGAACTGCCCGGCGCGGCCGTCACCGTGTACATGAAGATCTCACCGAGCCCGGTGGCGATCGGTCCCATCGTCGGCTCGATCCCTTCCGGCAACTGGCTACGTGCCTCGGCCAGGCGCTCGTTGACGAGCTGGCGCGCAAAATAGATGTCGGTGCCGTCCGTAAACACCGCGGTGATTTGCGAAAGCCCATAGCGGGACACCGAGCGCGTGTATTCCAGGCGCGGCAATCCGGCCAACGCAGTCTCGATCGGAAATGTCACC
The DNA here is from genome assembly GCA_041739525.1 of Pseudomonadales bacterium. Taxonomy (GTDB): domain Bacteria; phylum Pseudomonadota; class Gammaproteobacteria; order Pseudomonadales; family Azotimanducaceae; genus DATJGR01. The sequence continues at coordinate 31,962 of JBGSNQ010000146.1, forward strand.
CGCTGCTCGGCCTCCAGCGGCGAATACCCGGGTGCCTCGGTATTGATCTGCACCTGAACGTTGGTGATGTCGGGCACCGCATCGATCGGCAGGCGCTGGTAGTTGAAGACACCGAGCGCCGCGAGGCCGGTAACCACCGCGAGCACCATCCACCGGTGGCGCAAGCAACTCTCTAGAATTCGGTCGAACATGATCGTTACCTACAGTCAGTGGTCGTGGCTGGCGCCCGACTTTTCGATGTCGGCCTTGATCAGAAAACTGTTCTCGGTGACGTACTGCTCACCCGCTTCCAGCCCGCCCAGCACCTCGATCCAAACCGCATCGCTCGCGCCCAGTTCCAACATGCGCACCTCGTACGTATCGTTCACGCGGGCGAAGACCACCGTGAAATCGCGAAAACGCTGCAACGCGGATTTCTTTACGGCTAACGGGACGTTCCTTTCGGCGACGGTGACTACGCCGTGCACAAACTGGCCGGGCCGCCACAGGCCTTGCGCGTTTTCGAGCACCACGCGCGCGCGCACGCTCTGGCTCGAATGCGTTGTGAGCGGCGCCAGGGTAGAAATGACGGCGTCGGCAGAGACCTCCCCATCCAGACTCACGACGCGGACCGACTGGCCGGCCTTGACCTTGCTCAGGTCGCGTCCGAATACATCGAGCTCGGCCCACACCTTCGACAGGTCGCCGATCACGAACAGCGGCTCGTCGCCGGTGGCTTCGCCCGCCACCGCGCTGCGCAACAGCACCGTGCCGCCGATCGGCGCCGTAACCGAATAGCTCTGCAGGCTTTCGTTGCTTTGCACGGTGGCCAGCACCTCGCCGGCACCGACCCGATCGCCGAGCCCCTTGCGCATCTCGCGGACGACTCCGGGGAAGCGCGCGCGAACACGCGCAACCAAAGCAGGATCGGTCTGAATGGCGCCGGTCAGCGACAGCAACTCGCGGATCGCTGCCGGACCCGCAGTCTCTACGTTGAGCCCTGCAGCCTGTACGGCGTCGGCGGCGATCCTTACACGCCCTTCGTACGATGCGTAGGTCCAAGTGGACGTTTTGCCGGCGCGCGTGGCTGTAACTTTTACATCGAACGAATGCGGCTCCTTCACGACGCCGTTACCTTTCAGGTACTCGCCCTCCGGTGCGAATTCGAAGCGATCGGTCTTGTCGCCCAGCCGGCCCAGCTCGACGTCGAGCTGAACCTGGTCCGGCGCAAGCGGCTCATCACCGTGGTAGACGTAGACGTGAAACTCCGGCGGCACGCCCTCTTCGAAGATCGTCATCTCGACCGCGAAGTCGCCATCGCGCAGCATGCGGCCGCGATGCGGACCACGTTCGAAGTCACCCACCGTCTGCGCGGCCTCTTTTGCATTGCTCGCATGCTCATTCGGCGAACAGGCGATGAGCGTCATCAGTAAAGCGGTCGCGACTACCGCACGTACTTTCAATTCGGTCGCATTCATTTCGCATCTCCGGAATTTGTGTCGGCCACGATCGAGCGGCCCATCAAACGTTCGATTTCGATCAGCAGCGCGTGGTATTCGGCGGCCGCTGCGATCGCCTCGCGGCGCACATCGAGCAGCTGTTGTTGTGCATTCGCGAGCTCGAAAAACGTGACGCGCCCCTGGCGGAACGACTGCTCGGTCGATTGCAGCACGCGCTGCGATTGCGGCTGAACCTGCTCACGCAGCGTCCGCGCTTCCAACTGCGCGTGGTGGAGTTCCTGATAGAGCTCGAACAGAACCGCACTCGCCTCCACGCGAGCGGCCTGCACATCGAACGGAACCTTCGCCAGCGCCGCCTCAGCCTCGCGTATCGACGGCTCCGCGCGGCGACCGGCGCCGAGCGGCAAGCTGACCGATGCGACCAGTGCGGAGTCGTCGATGAATTCCAAACGCCGCACGCCGGCTGACCAGACGATTTCCGAACTACGCGCGGTCCTCGCGAGATTGAGCTGCGCTACTGCGAGTCGTTCGCGCGACAACATCCGTCGCATCGCCGGACTGGCATCGACCTCATCCAGCAACTCTTCGAGCGTTTTCGTTTCGGAAAATTCGAAGAGGTTGGCCGACACGCGTTCGAACTGCGGTTTGGTTTCTCCCCACGTAGCGGCCAACCGCACGCGGCCGGACGTCAATTGGTGTTCCGCGTGTTCTTCGTCGATGCGCGCCCTGGCGAGGCTGATTTCCGCGCGTCCCAGTTCGTGTTGTGGCGCGGCCCCGATACGCACGCGTTCGTTCACACGGTCGACGGTCGCCGCGGATAGCTGCGTCGCTTCGCGCGCCACGATGAGTTGTTCCTGTCGCGCCGCAACCTCCACGAAGCGACCGGCGACTTGCGCCAGCAGATCGAGGCGCGCGGTCGTCTGATCGATCGCAGCAGCATCCGTCTCGTACTGCGCGAGTGTGGTACGTGCGGTTTGTCTTCCTCCAAGCTCGAGCACGCCGCTTAGTCGGAGTGTCGTCTGCAGCGAATCAACGCCGCTCAGGTCACCGCTGCCCGCAAAATCCTCAAACTCCGCGCCAACGGATAAGGGCGGCGCCTGGGCAGCGCGCGCTTCGCGGGCACGTGATGCAAGCAACAGATACTCGCTGCCGCGCAGCGCCGGGTTCTCCGCGATGGCGCGCGAGACTGCGTCGTCGAGGGTCAGTGCGCCGGACTCGGCCGACGCTTGGGACGCATCGACGCGTATCAACACAACAACCGTCGCGATGAGCATGCAACGGGTGACAAACAATCGAATGAACATGAGACCTCCGCCGGCGCATATCCGAAGAAGCGACCGGCGCAGCCGATCGCACTCAATCAACCTTGAGTATCGGACTTACGTGCGCGCTGGAGGGCGGAGCAGCGGCGAGTGATGACCGTGAGCGCTGCGAAATGCAGGTTCGAAATACGACGGCGCGGCAGGGCTGTAGAGCAAGGCTAGAACAACGGATCCCGCAACGCCCGGATGATGACTGAAGAGTCCGCAGTCGTGAACGTGATCCTCGCCGCTCTGAGGAACGTCCGTGTGGTGGCGATCGAGATGGGCGTCGAGGACCAGGTCGTGAATCGCGGTCGAGTGGTCTTGATGCACATCATCGACGGCGCCGTGAGCATGGATCACGGTCCAAGGGATGCCCATGGTAACGACCGACAGCACCAGCAGGGATGCGATCAGCCGACGAGCGCCAAGGCGAAAAGGACGATTCATGTTTTGAGTATGCCACAGCATGCCGGGATAGGAGCTCTGCGCCGAACTCCACGCATTCGCCAGACGTTCACTACGCGCGGGCACCTGTGTGCCAACAGGAAGGCTGAGGTGCGATCGTGGCGTTCTATTGCTCCGCTGGTCGCTCTCGTTGGCCCGCAGGAGCGAGGCCACGCCAGAGCAGCCGCGCCAGATGCCGCCTGGGAAACGGGCGACCGCCTCCCGAACGGAGGTGCCTCCACCATCTATAGCTACACATGGCTACAGCGATGCACGCACCCCGATCCAACCACCGCGCGGGGGCGCAGGGCCATAGAAACGGTGGTTCGTGAACTGCTCGAACTGAGCCACCTCGGTGGGATCTGCGATCAAACCGAAGGTTTCGTACTGAACGTCGAACAGGTTCTGAACGGTCGCGAACACGCTCAGTTGTTCGCTGAAGCGATACTCTGCCCGAATGTTCACCACCACGAACGTCCCCGTTCGGTCGAGTAGATTCGCCTCGTCGCCCCGCAGGTATTGTCCGGAGTTGACCGTCATATCGCCCCCCACAGACAACGCCGCCGTCGCGCGCCAGTCGATCCCCACCTTTGCACTGTTCGCCGGAATTCCTGGAATCCGGTCACCGTTGCGCACTCGGATCTCGCGCGCATCTCCATCCCCGTTCAGGTCGACCGCATCGGGATGCGCGGGGCTCGTCGCAACGAATGAATCGAGGAACACTGCGCGAACGTAGCTGTAGTTGAAGAACCACATGATGCCGTTCCAAAGACCGTTCGCGCCGATTTCCACGCCGCTACGGCGTGTGTCGCCAACGTTCGAGAAGAAACCCTGATTCCCCGATATACCTCCGGTCGCCTGGAAGACGATGTCGTTCGAGTTCGTCGTATCGAAAGCACCCAGGTTCCACTGAACGTCCTCGAACACATCGCCACGCAGGCCGGTCTCGTACGTCTTCGCGACGACCTGTTGCAGTGGCGGATCGGCAATGAACGTGTTCGGTAGTGAACACGGTGCAGTGGGACTCGCGCACGCGAGTTCAACCGGCGTCGGCGTCCGCGACGCTTCGCTGTAGCCGACGTAGCCGTTGAGCGCCGGCAAGAATTGGTACGTCGCACCGAGTGCGGGATTGAAGCGCGCGAATGCGTGCTTGCCGTCGAGGTCGTCAGCGCCGTCGTCGTCTTCGTCGCGCGGTTGACCGGCATTGTTCAATTGGATCGAGCTGTCGTTGTAACGACCCGAGAGCGTGAGCGAGAGCGCCTCGGTGAACGACCAGGTGTTCGTGAAATAGGCCGACGCGCTGTGCGTGCTGACGTCGACCGCGGTCGCAGCGCGGATCGCGAAGAGCCCACTGCGGCTCGTACTGCGATTCGGCTGCAGTTCGGCAACCTCGACGTTCGCGCGGTAATCGACGTCGGCGCGGTCGAACGCGGCACCGACGATCAACTGGTTCGGTTTGTCGAACAACGTTCCACGCCACGTCGTCTGTAACGTCGCGCCATAGCTGGTCTGGTTGCGATGACCGATGTTGTTGACGGCATCGTACTGGTCGCTGATGACGTCCCCATGTTGATCGCGCAGCAGCCGTGCGGGGTCGAACTCGAGGGCGCCGCACGTTTCGTCGTCGTTTTGATCGACGAAATCGTCTTCTTCGACCAAGCCGGCGTTGCCGGCGCCGTCGTCGCAAGCAGTGAACGGCGAACCGTCGCCATTGAACGAACCGACCTGGTCGTATCGATAGAACGCGGTGCCCGAAAGCTGCAGCTCCTCCTGAAGCCAATGCGACCCGTTCAGCACGAACATCTGTTGTTGGTTCCCGGTCTCGTCGGGCGAGGTGAAAACGGCGTTACGGTTCTCGGCAAGCAGTTGCGCCGGGCTGACACCGTTTCCGGTCAGGTCGGTATTGGCGTAGAAGTAGTCGAAGTCGAGCGTCGTCGCATCGGTATGCCATCCGAACGAACCGAACAGGTTCGACGCGGTCGTCGGAGAGTGATCGCGCCAGCCGTCTTCATCGAGGCGCCGCGCGTTCACGTAATAGCCGAACTCGCCATTGGTGCCGCCCGCTTCGAAATCGAAGAGGGAGCGCCCAAACGAACCGCCCGACGCTTCGATCGCATAGCCGGGATGGTTGAAGCCATCCTTGGTACGAATCGCCAATGCCCCACCAAGCGTATTGAGGCCAAAAAGCGGATTCGACCCTGCGGTGAGCTCCATGCTGCTAACGATCGACTCGGGTAGCAGATCCCAATTCACCGTACCGCCGAATGCCTCATTTGCACGCACGCCCGCAACGAACACGGCGATGCCTTGTGGCAAGCCGAGCAACGGCGACGCCGTGAAGCCTCGATATTGCACGTCGGGTTGCAGCGGATTGTTCTGCGCCGCGTTGATCGTGACGCTGCCGAAGTTGCGGTTGAGGAAATCGGAGATGTCGAGACTGTGCTGCTGCTCGAGTTGTGCGCTTGTCGCTGCCTGAATGTTCGTCGCGATTTTGCCGCGGGGCAGACCCACCCCGTGGGTAGGTGTAACGCCGATGACTTCGATCCGTTCGGGTTCAGTGGGTGGCGTTGTGGCAAACGTCCAAGGCGAGGCGATACCGAAGAGAAGCGCGACAGCGCACGAGTTTCGGGCCATGGAATGGCGCTGGAGTACGCAGTGCATCGCGGTAGCGTAAGCCAACGAGAAGCGCACCGAAAGGCGCCGTGCATGAAAGTGATGCGAGCCGCCGAAAACTGCTGCGCGCTATGAACGGCGCGAAACGCGCGGCGTCACCAGTTGAACTAAGGGGCGATGCTCACGTACTGCCGTACCTCCGCGGCGTGCTCTGTCGGTCGCTCGCGCGACGGCCACGGCGGGTTCGCCGCTCTGAGCCGAAGTATCCGAGCCCTGCGATGCCCGCATCCGAGTCGCGGCGGGCGTCTTCTCGTCGATCGTCGTGGTGCTGAAACACGCACCTGCATGTATCTGTGCGATCGCACGCCTTCAACGGCAGGTTTGGCGCATCGGTACACAGGATGCGAACACCTTCAATCTGCGTAGCTGCAGAACAGGCGACGCCCTTCGCTACCACGGAAACTGCGCGGTACGGTGATTTCTTCAACGCAGCGCTGCTCGTCGAGCGATCTGCAATGCCAGACCCGGGAAGAACATGCCCCGTGGTTCCGCCGGCATCGGCGCATCCGCAGCGACCCGGTGTTCGATGGTTCTTCCAGCTCGAGTCGTTACAACCATGATTCGGCGCGGGCGGTCGAATCTCCACGCCAACTCGGGCCAAAGGCCTTTAGGGTCCCACCAGCACCCGGCGCTCGATCCATCCTCGGTAGCTGTGTAGCGGTGTTCCACGACGAGACCTCAACTGCAGTCCGAAACCATCGTTGTCGATCCGGTGCCGTGGCGTGAATGAGGAGCTGGCAAGCGAATTGTTCGACTTTCGCGAACATATCGGACTGCGCCTGCGTTCGGCGGTCCGGAAGGAGACAGTCGCGCTCAGAACAGTTACTGATACGGCCGAGCCGAACCACGGCGAGCCAACGCTCGCCGTGGCCGTTTCGTAGCGCGGTACCTCAGATTCGTCGGTCAACGTCAAATTCGTCACCGGACGGATCCATCGCCTCGATCAAGCTAGGTGAGCATCCCGCAGATCTGCGTCGCGACATGGTCTGCACGTACTAGGGTCGCTCAGAAACGCCCCATAGTGTGTGCGTTAGCGAACAGAACCTGGGCACCGGGATCGGTAACTTGCTTCGACCCGCCGTCTTCGACGGTGGCCCGCACAACAATGAGGTCGATCATGCATACAACTACCCGCACACCGTTTAAGTCGCATCGCGCATACCTCCTCGCAGTGATCATGGGGATGGCCGCATTCGGCGTTTCAGCCGCAGAGATGAAGGTCAAGCTCAGCGGCGATCAGGAAGTACCGCCGGTCACAACCACGGCCTCCGGCACAGGGCAGTTCACGCTGAAGGACGACATGGTTCTGACCGGCAGCGTCAAAACGCACGGCATAAAAGCAACTGCGGCCCACATTCACGCGGGCGCCGCAGGCAAGAACGGACCGGTCGCCGTTGCGCTGACGATGAAGGGTGACGACGAGTGGATGGTGCCCGCCGACACGAAGTTGACTGCCGCCCAAGTGACGGAGCTCAAAGCGGGCGGCATGTATGTGAATGTGCATAGCGCCGCGCACAAAGACGGCGAAATCCGCGCCCAACTGAAGTAGGTGCAAGCCATGCGACGCGACCGTCGGGTCGCGTTCGCCGGACGAGTCTTCAGCCGGCGAAGCGGTCGAACACCCGATTTGCTCTCGGGCGTGCACGAGCGCTGAAGCCGACCACAGTCGACGCGAACGAAACCACGCCAACAGCTATTTGAGCTTCGTCTCGAAGCGCATGCCCCACGTCAGTTCGTTCGAGGTGACACTGTCGGCGCTCGCCAGCGTTCGATACATGACGAAGCCGGACAACACCTTTGCAAACTGCGCAGACGCGCCGACGGACCACACGAAGTAGCCGGGATCGAGCGCATCCGGGAGCGCGTCGGGTGTCAGGACGAGACGCGTCGATGGATCGGTACGAAACTGCCCACTCACGGCTGCCGAACGCACGTCGTCGCGCACGTAGTCCGCGTTGAAGTTCGGTGTCAGCACTCCGAAGGGAACCGGCAGAGCAATCGACAGATAAGCGCCCCCGGTGAGACGCGTCGACTGCGCGCGTTGATTGCCCATCCACAGATCCTGGTCGCCCGCACCGAACTCGTTCAAGCGGCCGACATCGACGTCCAGGAAATACGCACCGAGCTTCGGGCCGAAGCGCCACGCGCCTCGTTGCAGATCGAGTGCGCTGGTCAGCGCAGCGGACAACTGTTTGCCCGCGGCGGAACTCCTCGCAAAGGCGGGAGCGATTCCCTGAACATCGCCGTCGAGGCGCCGCTGAGACTCGTATGCCGTGCTGCCGTAAGCGATGAGTCCGTCAACGTGCATCGCGTTCTGGCGATAATAGGTGCCGAACAACGACGCCCGCCGCGATTCGACATCGAGAAGGCCGCCGCGCGGATCGGTGCCGACGCCGAAGTTCGCGTAGCCAAGGCTCGACCCGACTGCAAGATGTTCATCGAATCGATAATCGATGCCGGTGGTCATACCGATGTTGTCGCCGCCTATGGCTGCCGAACCATCGTGGTGCACGGTGCCGTTGGCGAACGCACCCCATCGCTGCGTTTCACCACGATTCAACACGCCATCGAGCACCGGACTCAGAATCGGCCGCGACACTGCATTCAGCGAATCGCCCGCGATCCGCCACTCACCGGCCTGCACGTTCAAGCCCGCCAGATCCACGCCCTGCACACCTGACCGAAGCGCCGCCGTGCGTTGCATGACGTTGTCGTTCTGCATCGATGCCATATCGAGTGCGGTGCCGGTTAGCAGCAGCGATTCCGCATCGGACGATGCAGCTACCGTGTGACTCGATACGATTGAGATCGCCGTCACGAAGAAGGCGGCCGCAGACTTCGACAGAGCGCGCGTGATTCTGCAGGAAGAATGGAGCGAGCTTGAATGCACTGCGTCCCTCACGGTTCAGATACCAGCAACGTCTGACACACGCGTACCTAAATCCTCGATTGCCCCTCTGTCAACCCGTTAGGCGTCGGAATGTGCCGGAATGCGTCGAACGTCTCATATTGAGGTGCTCGGTTGTCGGCGGAGTCCGACATCCCGACGATTCGGCTTGTCGACGGTGGCACCGCCGTCCAATACGCTAGGCGCTGCCCGCTCAACCAACGCTCGAACTCAATAACGCTCGAAGAAGGTGCGCCGTGAATCAGCAACCTCTGCTCCACCGCCTGGGCTTTACCGACGCGGAAGTCATGTCCGGGTCGTTCGAAGTGTTCACCCCGATCGACGGCACGCGCATCGCGGCCATTGCGCTGCACTCCCCGACCGACGTGAACGTCGCCATTGCACGCGCGGCTGCCGCATTCAAGGAGTGGCGCGCCGTGCCGGCGCCCCGACGCGGTGAGCTGATCCGGCTGTTCGGCGAGGAATTGCGCGAAGCGAAGCGCGACCTGGGCGAACTCGTCTCGGTGGAGTCCGGCAAGATCCTGCAGGAAGGACTCGGCGAGGTGCAGGAGATGATCGACATCTGCGACTTCGCAGTGGGTCTGTCGCGCCAGCTTTACGGGCTCACGATGGCGTCTGAGCGACCCGGTCATTCGATGCGCGAAACATGGCACCCCGCCGGCGTGTGCGGCATCGTCACGGCGTTCAACTTCCCGGTAGCGCCGTGGTGCTGGAACGCGGCACTGGCGATCGTCTGTGGCGACCCGGTGATATGGAAGCCGTCTGAAAAGACGCCGTTGTCGGCGTTGGCCACGCAGAAGATCTTCGACCGTGCGCTCAACCGCTTCGAGGGTGCGCCGCAGGCGCTATCGCAAGTACTGATCGGAAGGTCGGACATCGGCGATGCCATCGTCGCGAGCCGCGACGTAGCGATCGTCTCCGCAACCGGTTCTACGCGCATGGGCCGCGTCGTGGGGCCGAAAGTAGCCGCGCGGTTCGGCAAGTGCATCCTCGAACTCGGCGGCAACAACGCCATGATCGTGGCGCCGTCGGCCGATCTCGAAATGGCATTGCGCGCCATCGTTTTCTCGGCAGTGGGCACGGCAGGACAACGCTGTACCAGCCTGCGGCGATTGATCGTGCACGACGACGTGTACGCGGTGCTGATTCCACGTCTGAAGAACGTCTACGAACGCCTCGCCATCGGCAATCCGCTCGATGCTCAAACGCTGGTCGGTCCGTTGATCGACGGCGCGGCATTCAACCGGATGCAGGATGCGCTCGCCGCAGCGCGCAACCAGGGCGGTGTCGTTTCGGGCGGCGAGCGCGTCATCGACACGCACCTGAATGCCTACTACGTGCGCCCCGCCATCGTCGAAATGCCGTCGCAGAGCGAAATCGTCAGGGAAGAAACGTTCGCGCCGATCCTCTACGTGATGAAATACCATGCGCTCGATCGCGCCATCGAAATACACAACGACGTACCGCAGGGACTGTCGTCATGCATCTTCACGACGGACGTGCGCGAGGCAGAAACGTTCCTGTCGTCGAACGGTTCCGACTGCGGCATTGCGAACGTCAATATCGGACCCTCGGGCGCCGAAATCGGCGGTGCGTTCGGCGGGGAAAAGGATACGGGTGGCGGGCGGGAGTCCGGTTCCGACGCGTGGCGAGCGTATATGCGCAGACAAACGAACACGGTCAACTACTCGCGCGCGCTGCCGCTCGCACAAGGCATCAAGTTCGAAATCTAGCAGTTCGCTGAAAGACGCACTGCCAACCTGCGAAGGAGTCGGCCAATGCCGCTACAGAAGATTGCCGTACTCGGGCTCGGCAAAGTAGGAACCCTCGCTGCGAAGTTGCTGCACGAAAATGGCTTCGTGGTAACGGGCTTCGACAGTCGTGCCCCTCAAGAGACATTGCCGTTCACCGTGCGCGCGGTCGACCTGGCATCGGACGACGGCATCCGCGCGCCGACCACCGGATTCGACGCGGTGCTCTCATGCCTCCCCTATCGACTGAACGCCCGCATCGCAACCGCCGCGCACGCACGCGGCATGCACTACTTCGATCTGACCGAAGACGTGCCGACGACCCAGACGATCATCCAACTGAGCAAAACATCGCGCGGCTTGATGGCGCCGCAGTGCGGCCTCGCGCCGGGCTTCGTCGGCATTGTCGGCGCCGCGCAAGTGGCCGCGTTCGAGCAGTGCCGTTCGTTGCGCCTGCGTGTGGGCGCATTACCGCAGAACCCGACCGGACTGATGGGCTACGCGTTCAACTGGTCGCCCGAAGGCGTGGTGAACGAATACCTGAACGACTGCGAAGTGATCGAGGACGGCGTGCGCAAGATGGTGTCGTCGATGGAGTGGATCGAAACGGTGTACGTAGAAGGCGTAATGCTCGAAGCGTTCACCACGTCGGGTGGCCTCGGCACCATTTGCGAAACGTTCCACGGCAAGGTGGCGAACGTCGACTACAAGTCGATGCGTTATCCCGGCCACATGCGCTTGATGAACTTCTTCTTTCACGAACTGCTGATGCGCGAACGTAGAGATCTCGCCGGTGAAATTCTGACCAACGCGAAGCCTCCCGTGAACAACGACGTGGTGTACATCCACGTCTCGTCGGAAGGTACGCTGGACGGAAGATTGGCGAGACGCGAATTCGTACGTGCGTATCGTCCCATCACCGTTGCGGGCGCCGAACAGACGGCGATCGCATGGACTACGTCGGCGTCCGTCGTATCCGTCATCCAACTGGTACGCGACGGCGCGTTGCCGCAGCAGGGTTTTCTCAAGCAGGAAGAGATTCCCCTTGATCGGTTTCTTGGCACCAGCACCGGGCGCCTCTACGCTGCGTAACGAGGCCGCGTGACGAGGGCCCGTGACTACAGGGGATTGATCCGCTACCGTGCCTCGGCCAACGAAAACGCGGGGATCGAAACGCACATGTCAGCGAATCCGGAATCGATAACAGCCGCCCCAACGTCGCAATCCGTTCGCGTTGCCGTGCTTGGGGCCGGCATGTCGGGCATCTGCATGGGCATTCAGCTGCGTACACACGGCATCGAGGATTTCGTCATTCTGGAAAAGGCCGACAGCGTCGGCGGCACATGGCGCGAGAACACCTATCCCGGCGTCGCCTGTGACGTGCCTTCGCACGTGTACTCGTTTTCGTTCGAGCTGAATCCGAACTGGAGCCATTCGTATTCGAGCGGGCGTGAAATCTGGGACTACTGCGAACGCTGCGTAGACAAGTATCGGCTGCGAGAGAAGATTCACTTCGGCACGCGTGTAACGAACGCCTCGTTCGATGGTACGCGCTGGCACGTCGAGACAGAGAGCGGTCGTCAGATCACTGCTGATGTAGTGGTCAGCGGACTCGGCGGATTGCACCTGCCGAACCGGGCCGCAATCGACGGCATCGAAACGTTCGGTGGCGCGCGTTTTCACACCGCGCAGTGGGACCACAGCCAGAATCTCAAGGGCCGCCGCGTCGCAATCATCGGCACCGGCGCCAGCGCGGCACAGGTGTTGCCGGAGATCGCCAAAGACGTGGCCGACGTCGCGGTGTTTCAGCGCTCTGCGGCGTGGGTGTTTCCGCGCCTGGCGCACGACATTCCGGAGCAGCGGCGCAGCCTCTTCGGGCGTATGCCGTGGCTGATGCGCCTGTACCGCTGGTTCCTGTGGCTGATGATGGACATTACTGGCACGTTGTCGCTGCGCCGCAACAGCTGGTTCGCAGAACGCATGCGCAAAGTTGCACTCGCACACCTCGAAGAATCCGTTAGCGATCCCGCATTGCGCGCCCGTCTGACGCCGGACTACCAACCCGGATGCAAACGCCGTTGCATCTCCGACGACTACCTGTCCACGTTCAATCGTTCGAACGTGCACCTGGTTACCGACCGCATCACCCGCATCGAGCCCGAAGGCGTGCGCGACGCCACGGGCAAGCTGCACCCGGTGGACGTCATCGTAGAAGCGACGGGTTTCCGGCCGTTCGACATCACCGACTACGTGAACATCGTCGGTCGCGACGGCAAACGACTGCGCGATGTATGGGGCGATCGCGTGGAGTCATTCCGTACGGTGATGGTGTCGGGTTTCCCGAACTTCTTCATGCTGCTCGGGCCTAACAGCGCCACTGGCCACACCTCGGCGCTGATCATGATCGAGTCGCAGGCGCAGTACGTAATGCGCAGCCTCGACTTCATGGCGCGACACGGGCTCGCTTACATCGACCCCGATCCCGACGTGGTGCGCCGTTACAACGACCGGCTGCAGAAAGACATGCAGAAGATGGTGTTCAGCGGCGGTTGCAACGCCTGGTACACCGACAGCCACGATCGCAACTTCACGCTGTGGCCGTACTCGGCCCTGCGTTTCCTCGCCGAGCAGTGGAACCTGAAGCGCGACGAGTTTCGTGTGAAGCATCTGTCTGCCGAGTGAATTGAGAGGCCGCCGAGTGAAGTGAAAGGCCGCACGATCGCGTTTCTGGAAAGTCGCCTCGCCGATCACGTCGGCGAGCTGATCGTGCGCCGCGGCGGTACTCCGGTTAGCGCTCCCGCATTGCGCGAGGAACCGGTAGCAGACATGGATGCGATCGCAAAGCTCGTCCGCGATTGGTCGCAACGCCCGCCCAAGCTCGTGATCTTCCAGACCGGCGTCGGTACACGCGCGCTGTTCGCTGCAACCGATGCATTGCAACTCACTGCCACACTCACCGCGTCGCTCGCCGCCACACTCGTTGCCGCACGCGGACCAAAACCCACCGGCGTGCTGCGGCAACGCGGCGTACGCATCGACTTCAGCGCCGCCGATCCGTTCACGACGGCGGAACTGCTCGATGCCATTGCAAATGTGCAACTCGCCAACGAGACGGTCGTGGTGCAACGTTACGGCGACGCCAATAAGCCCCTGAACGATGCGCTGCGGGAACGCGGCGCGACGGTCGTGGAAGTGCCGACGTACCGTTGGGCGTTACCCGATGATCTGCGGCCGCTGACGTCGCTGATGGACCGGCTCGACCGAGCGGAAGTCGACGCGGTGGTATTCACCAGCGCATCTCAGGTGCACAACCTGATGAGCGTCGCGGATCGAGAGAATCGCGCGCCGGCATTGCGCACCGCGCTGAACGCGACACGAATCGTATCGATCGGCCCTGTGTGCAGCGCTGCGCTGGCAACCGCCGGAATCGACGTGACGCTCGAGGCGAGCCCGCCGAAACTCGGCCCGATGCTCGAGGCGCTGGACGCGCTGTTCGGCGCGCCGTAACGCGCTCCGACGAGTTCGCTAGGCGAATCCGACCAACGGCGCGAACACGAGCACGGTGCCAACAATCCCAACGCCCCATGCAAGCGGCCTAATCCACGGCACACCCATGAGATACAGCAGTGCGTGGGCGACGCGTGCATAGAAGAATAACTGCGCGCCGAGCACGGTCCACGGATTGCTGATATGCGCCACCGCCGCCACCAGCACCAGCGGTGCAAACAATGCGAGCCCTTCGCGGTGGTTATCCACGATTCGCTTGGTGCGCGCCTGGAACGGTTGCGGGTCCGGAAGGTTGTCGCGCGAACCCGCCATCTGCGGCAGCCCTTGCGCCAGAACGCCGGATAGCGCCTGAACCAGTATCAATAGAAAGAGCAAAGCCACTGAATACACCAGCATCGTCAACTCGATCGTCATCCCCATCTCCCCCGATTGGTCTCAACCAGACATGTACCCGAAGCGCATTCATGAAGTGAAACACCGTTGCAGGAAGCGATGAAAATGCCAGATACCGCCTTCGAGGTGACTGAGCGGTCCGCTGGTGTACAACGGGCTGCGATAACCGCGCTGCACACCATCGCACACGGGAATGTCTTCGAGATGGACGATGCGGATCTGCTCGACGTAGCGCGCAACGAGTTCCGGCTGCGCCGCCTGCTCCGGCGACAACAACACGTGAATCCGCAGCAGAAAACGATCGTGTTCGATCCGGTCGAACTGGTACCACACTGCCCACGGCGTTTTGCTCTCGGTTACCGCGATCAGGGTGAGCGGAAAAATACAGGCGACCACGAATGAATCGGCGCCTTCCACCGGCGGGTTTTCGAGAATGGAGAACACACCCTCGTCATCCGTTGCGTACGTGCCGAAAGCCGGATTGAACAGCTGCAGCGAATCCGCGTGCGGCCCGATGTGGTGATACGACTCCATGAAATTCTCGACCATGATCTTCCAGTTCCACGGCGAGTCGAACTCGAGCGTGGCGGCGGTGACCAGATCTTCTACGTGCGCATGGCGGATACGTGCATGCAGGCCTTCGAGCGCGGGCGCCAACGGCTCGGCAGTGCCGGAGAGATTTGCGAACACCCAGCCGCCCCACTCCTCGTGAGCGACGTGCGGCAGATTGCACTTCGACGCGTCGAACGTGGCCGAACGGTCCATCGCCGGCGCAAACAGGAAGCGACCGTCGAGCCCATAACGCCACAGGTGATACGGGCAGCTGAAATCCTTGCGGTTGCCGTCACCTTCTACCACCGGCATGCCGCGGTGCCTGCACACACGCGACAGCACATTCAATGCACCCGTTGCGTCGCGCGAGACGACCAGCGGCACACCCAGCAGGTCGACGCTGTGGAAGTCGCCCACCCTGGCAACGCTGCTGGTGCGCGCTACCGGCAACCAGCCGGCTTGCAGTACATGACGCACCTCGGCCTCGTGTACACCGGCGTCGATGTAGACGTCGCGAGGCAACCCCGCCGCGGCGGCGCGGTTGTAGCTGACACCACCGTAAAGCTGCCGAACCCGATCGATCACTGCTATCTCCCGTTTGACCGCGGCATCACGCCCGATTCCATCAGCGCGGTCAACTGCCGGGGTTGATCCACTACCACCGGCAGATCGCTGCTGCGATCGACAGACCTGCTGACTGCGGCTTAGCTCGCGAACTCGCCGCGATTGCGGTCTTTCTGGTCGCGGAGCGTGCCGGCGCCTACCATCACCGTTCGAAATCGACCAATTCAAAACGGGAGCGTTCATATGGCAACTTCATTCGGTGCCGAATCCACAACGGAAGACGTGCTCAGCGGCGTAAACCTCAAAGGCAAACGCATTCTGGTGACCGGCGCATCGGCCGGTCTCGGCGTCGAGACGGCGCGTGCGCTCGCCGCACACGGTGCGCTCGTAGTCGGCGCTGCACGTGACCTCGAGAAAGCGAAAGGTGCGACTGCAGGTGTACGCACCGCGGCCGCCAACGGCGGCGGTCTGGAACTCGTGCAAGTGGACCTCGCGTCGCTCGCAAGCGTGCGCAAGTGCGCGGATGCGCTCGTCGCGGCCGGCAAGCAGTTCGACGTGATCATCGCCAACGCCGGTGTCATGGCGTGCCCGAAGGGTAAGACGACGGACGGATTCGAAACTCAATTCGGCACGAACCACCTCGGCCACTTCGTCTTCGTCAACAAGCTGGTGCCGCTGCTGAAACCAGGCGCGCGGATCATCAACCTCTCGTCGGCCGGGCATCGCTTCGCCGACGTCGACCTCGACGATCCGAACTTCGAGCGCACCGAATATCAGCCGTTCGTCTCTTACGGACGTTCGAAGACCGCGAACATCCTGTTCTCGGTCGGCTTGGATCGGCGTTTGAAGAACCGCGACATCCGGTCCGCGGCCGTACATCCGGGCGGCATTCAAACCGAGCTCGGTCGCCATCTCACGCCGGAACTCATCGCGCAGATCATGCCGGCCGGTCCTGCGTCGTTTAAGTTCAAGACGATCCCGCAGGGCTCGGCCACTTCCGTGTGGAGCGCAGTCGTCGCACCGGCGAGCGCAGTGGGCGGGCAATACTGCGAGGACTGCCACGTTGCGGAAGTCACCAACGACCCGGCATCGCGACAGGGCGTGCGCAGTTACGCGCTGGATCCCGCGCGGGCCGACGCCCTTTGGGCAAAGAGCGAACAGATGGTCGGGGAACGTTTCAACTTCGGCTGAGGCTCAAGCAATACCGAGAAACCGCTTCGCTGTTCCGTTGTACAGCGAAGCGGCTTCGGCGGGTTCGGCGTTCGCAAGGAAATCGTGCAAGCCGGTTTCCATGATCGCGTACGGATAGTCGGTTCCGCCGAATATCTGGCCGGGCGCGAAATCCCGCAGCAGATGCCGCAGGTAACCGGGTTCGTACACGAGGCTGTCGTAGAAAAAGCGTTCTGCGTAGTACTTCGGCGGTTGCGGCATCGCGCCGCCGAAACCTCGCGTCACGTTCCAACCCTGCGTAAGCCGATGCGTCAGCGGCACGATCGCGCCGCCGCCGTGGCTGAAGCCGATGCGAAGCTTCGGATGTCGATCGGGTACACCGGCGCGCATCAATGAAATCGCGGTGAGCGCGGTGTCGAGCGGAAACGCGGCGAATGGAACCAGATCGGGAAACGCCTGCAATCTGTCGGCGCCGATCGGATGCAGTGCGTGCACGAACAATGCGAGCTCGAGCCGTTCCGCCTCTGCATAGAATTCGTCGAAGCGCGCGTCTCCCAACACGATCCCGTTGACGTTGCTGCCGATTTCCACGCCGCTGAACCCGTCGCGCTTCAAGCGCGCGAGTTCGCCTGCCGCAAGCGCGGGATCCTGCAGCGGCACGATACCTAACCCGGTGAAACGCTTCGGCGCTGCGCTCACCATCGTCGCAATCGTGTGGTTCATCCAGCGCGCCATTTCCAGGCCGTCAGATGGCGTGAACCAGTACGACAGCAGTTCCGGCATCGGCGACAACGCCTGCATCGCGACCCGATCGCGATCCATGTCTTCGATACGCCGCGTCACGTCCCACGACCGTGAATCGATCTCCCGGAATGGTATGTCGGCAATCATCACCGTTGCGTCGCGCGCGTTCTTCGCATGCATGCACGGCCAGCGTGAATTGGTCGCCGGCGACGGATTCTGGGGAAATCGCACCGGCACGATGTGCGAATGAACGTCGATCAGGTCCACGCCGCTACGCCTTCGGTACGTGTACGACGAGACCGTTCAACTCGTCGCGCACTTTGATCTGGCAGCCGAGACGGCTGAACTGCGTCGGGTCGTCGGCGAACTCGAGCATGTCGCGTTCCGACGGCTGCTGCGGTGCCAGGCGGTCGAACCATTCGGCGTCGACGTATACGTGGCACGTGGCGCAACTCATCACACCGCCACATTCACCAACGATGCCGGGTATGCCGTTGCTGAGCGCAAGCTGCATCAAACTGATGCCATTGGGGGCATCAATGCGGCGCGCGTTTCCATCGACGATGTAGGTGATCGTCGGCATCACAGCATCGTGCTGCCGCCGTTGACGCTGATCACCTGCCCGGTCACGAACGACGCTTCGGAGCTTGCGAGATACGCCACCATCGAGGCGACCTCTTCCATTTCACCGGGACGCCCCATGGGAATGACGTCGGTGAACTTCTCGATCAGTGCGTTACCCGTACCCATGAGCTTCTTCACCGGCGGCGTTGCAACCATACACGGCGCAACGGTGTTTACGGTGATGCCCTGCTTCGCGAATTCACGCGCAAGGCCGGTCGTCAGACCGTGCACCCCGCCCTTCGCCGCGTTATAGGCCGCGTGATCCCACAGACCGTTGCGCACCGAGTCGGCGCCGATGTTGACGATGCGCCCGCGGCCCTGCTGCAGCATCACCGGCAACACCGCATGACAACACCACAACGTGGTCCACAGGTTGCGGTTCATCGTCTGATGCAGTGTTTCCGCGGTGTGTTCGAGGAACGGCCGTATCACGCCGCCGCCGGCATTGTTCACCAGCACATCGATCGCGCCGAAATGCTGTTTCGTCTTGCCGACCATGTCGCGTACGACGGCTTCGACCGACAGATCACCGACATGTCCGATCGTGTCGCCGCCGAGTTCGCGCACCATCGCATCGACGTTGGCCTGCACGACGTCCGCCACCATCAGTTTCATGCCGTCGGCATGCAGCCGCTTCGCGATGACGCCGCCGATGCCGCTGCCCGCGCCGGTGACGATGCCGATCTTGCCGCTGAGGCTGCTCATGATGCGAGTGGCTCGATGGCGCCTTTGGACGCGAAGCCCGGTTCCGGCACGGCGCCCCAGAAGTCGATCGACTTCAACCCTGGCGGCAGCAGCCGCGGCTGGCGCGGATTCGTTTCCGGGAACTCCTCCATGCCGAAGCTGTATTCGAGCGTGAGTCCGTCCGGATCGAGGAAGTAAAGGAACACCGATTCCGACGGTGGATGCCGGCCGGGGCCGAACACGATCGGCACCTGAGCCTTCTTCATCCGGTACATCGCGCGACCGATGTCGTCCATGTCGGTGACCATGAAGTTGACGTGATTCAGCCGGTTTTCTCCGGCATTGCCGAGCCCGAACGAGTGATGCAGCGGATTCGGAAAACAACGCATGAACGTGACCGTGCCCTCGATTCGATCAGACGCGCGGAAGTTCAGCTGTTCGAGGAAGAACTTCTCGGTCGCCTTGTGATCCTTCGCGAACAGCACCATGTGGCCGAGGCGCGCAATCTTCGCCACGCTCGGAACGAATTCGGACGCGGCTTTGCGCAACGAATGAAAGTACTCGAACGTCGCGCCGGTGTTCGGTTCGGTGATCCGGAACGCATCCGAAATTCCGAGCGCCTCGCATTCCACCGCGGCAACCGGATGCGCCTCGATGTCGAGCGACTGCAGGTGGCCGCGAACCTTCGCAACGTCGTTGGCAGATTCCATTTCCCAACCGACGCGGCGCAACCCGACTGCATCCGATTGATGCAGCACGACATCGTGATGGCGTTCGCTGCAGCGGAACAGGCGCTCGCCGTTCAGCGCTTCGCCCGCAGGAGTGAGGCCGACGAAGTCGCGGTAGAAATCGCCGGAGCGCTCTACGTCGGAGACGTTCAGCGCCACATAGCCCAGGCGGCGGTATCGGAAATCCTGCGGCATATTGCCTCCTTAGATAATGATACTGACCTTGCCCTGCGCGTTGATGTCGTCGGTGTCGATGAACGATGTCTTGCTGCGGATTCTGATTGCGCCGCCGTCGACGCACAGCTCGTACCGATGGTGCCCGAGGTACGTCTCGGTCACACCGCGTTTGCTGCGATAGGTGACGAAGTTCGACGTCGCCATGAACGAGTCGTCAGCGCCGCCGAGAATGCGCACGTTCGACACCATCCGGCGGCACCGCGAGTGCGGGAATTCGACGTGCGCGTTCTTCTTGCCGAGGCGCTTCACGCGCTCTGTAAGGCGGTGATAGTCGTCGGCAACGTAGAACAGCGTGGTCGCAGGATCGACGTCGTCGTTCGACCCTGCCGGCGGCACCAGATAGCGGGCGCCTGGCACGAATAGCGCGAGCCATTCCTCCAACCGCCATTCGTCGAGCAGCGCCGCTTCCAGATACAGGAAGTCCTCCAGTTCGGCGCGCGTCACCGTCAGTGCTTTCGCCTTTGGCGACGCGGCGCTCACGATTGCGCGCTCGCCATACGTCGGTTCCACTCGCGCCAGAAGACGCGCATCTGGGCTTCGTCCTCGATGATCGGATTGGCCTCGTTCATCCCCTTCGAGATGTCGTTCCAGCCCGCCATCGCTGCGTTGTTGTAGCCGCGCTGGCACAGCGCGAGCGCTTCGCAATCGTCGGGCGTTGCAAAGCCGCCGGGGCCGAGAAACTCGAGATAGTTGTACAGTCGCCGCTCGCGCATCACCGGATCTTCGTCTTTCGGCGCCAGCGCCCACGCGCTGACGTTCTGCTGGCCGGGCGCCACCGGAAAGAACGTCCGCACCGTTACTGCCATGATGTCGTTGATGACGAGGTTCGGGAAAATCAGCATGTTGCGGTTCTGAAAAGCGATGCGCTCCGCGCGCGCCTTGCCGAACCGTTTCTCCAGTCGCGCGCGAATCTCCGCCGTATCGGCGTCGCCCTTCTCACCCCATGCCTTCACCGGCTTGGCGACCGGACGCCCCCACGGGGCGCCGTACTCGATGACGGCATGGCCGTTGCCGAGATCGTTCGGCTTGTTCACCGTCGTCAGGTTTTCGCCGAGCTGGCCGCCGGACGCCATCACGTAGTCGAAGTACGTCGCGTGCGTCGGCATGCCGTGGTAACCGTCGATGCTGTTCTCGCACAAGAGTTTCCAGTTCGCCGCGAAACCGTATTCCTGCATGCCGCCGACGATTTCCATACCCACGTCGGATTGATCCATCACCAGGTCGATGAACTCCGTCGCACCGGCGAGATACGTCACCAGGTCCACTGCGTTGCGGTCGTAGTTGACGAAATAGAGACCTCGATACTGATCGAGCTGCGGTACCTGCACGAGGTTGTGCACACCGTCTACGTTGGAGCCTTCCGCGTAACGCTCGGTACCGGGACGATTGACGAGCTTGCCCTGCAGGTCGAACGCCCACGCGTGATAGAAGCAGCGGAACATCTTGTCGTTGCCGCTTTTCTCGCGGCACACCATTGCGCCGCGATGCGGGCAGGTGTTGAAGAAGGCGCGCACGTGATCGTCCTTACCGCGCACTACGATGAGTTCGCGCCCCCCAACCGTTCTCGTTAGGAAGTCGCCTTTCGCCGCCACTTCGGATTCGTGGCCGACGTAGAGCCAGCAGGTATCGAAGATGAAGCGACGCTCGCGCTCGAGAATCGCCGGGTCGACGAATACGCGGCGATTGACGCGGAACAACCCCCGCGCGCGGTCTTCGGAAATGTACGGCTCGATGACCGCTTCGGCTCTGACGGCGCTCATTCCCGATCCCTTTACATACCGTGTAGACGCCTTGTAACATGCCTCTTCAATGCGTGTAAAGCTTGTCTGATCAATTGGTTTTCTATGATTTCGCTTCAGACCATTCGATCTGAGACTTTTACCGTCTGACTACCCTGTTTTAAAGGAAGCCCATGTCTGCACTGCAGCCTCGCATGACCCAGGACCAGCGCTCGGCGCTGACGAAAGACAAACTCGCACGCGCCGCATTCGAAGTCATCCGCGACGTCGGCTATGCGGGCTTCCGAACCGCCGCGGTGGCAAAGGCCGCCGGTGTGTCGCAAGGCGGCCAGTTGCACCACTTCCCGACAAAAGACGATCTCGCACTCGCAGCCGTGGAGTACGGCAATGCACTCGCCACGCGCAAGACCGAAGCGAATCTCGCGCGTTTTACGGCGGACGACGAACCGGTCGAGGCGATCATCGCCGACAGCATGGACTACTACTTCTCGGCCTCGTTCGAGGTGGCCATCGACGTGGTGAAGTCCGGCTCGCAGAACGCCGAGTTACGCCGTGACATCGCCGATTCGAGCCGCACGTTCCGTGAATACGCCGAGCGCGGCTGGCTCGAGAAGCTCGTCGAGCGCGGTTGGTCGGTTGCCGATGCGCAGGACATCATCGACCTGTCCACCAGCCTGGTGCGCGGCTTCGCGATCCGGAAATGGATTCACCGGGATACCGGCCAATACAAGCGTCTGATGCAACGCTGGATCGACATCGTCTACGCCAGCTTCGCAACACCGAGCCAACGTCGCGCGCGGCCCGCCTCGAGATGACTTCGAGATAGCTTCGCGACAACAGATCGATACGGGGGCGACCCCAGGGAGGACACGTGGACTTCGAATTGCCGAGCGAGAACGACCCGCGTCGCCGCGCCGTACGGGCGTGGTGCGAAGCGCACCCCAAGCCGACCGGCATGGAACTCGCGAAAGCCGGGTACGTGGTGCCGCACTGGCCGCGGCCGTGGGGGCTCGATGCCGAACCGGAACTACAACTGATCATCGACGACGAACTGAAGCGCGCCGGCATCTCGCGGCCGAACAATCCCGTTGCGATCAACAATTGCGGCATATCGCTGGTGCTGCACGGCACGAAGGAGCAGCAGGATCGTTATCTGTGGCCCGCCCTTTCCGGCGAAGAAACGTGGTGTCAGCTGTTCAGCGAACCGAGTTCCGGATCGGATCTCGCGAGCTTGCGCACGCAGGCGGTACTGCACGGCGATCACTACGTGATCAACGGCTCGAAGATATGGACGTCCCTCGCACACAAGGCCGCGATCGGGGTGATGGTGGCACGCACCAATCCGGGCGAGCGCAAACACAAAGGACTGTCCACGTTCATCATCGACATGCACGCACCCGGCGTTGAAGTGCGGCCGATCGACGACATGACCGGCTTTCCCAACGAGTACAACCAGTGCTTCTTCACCGACGTGCACGTGGCGGTCGGCAATCGCGTGGGCGCGGAAGGCGACGGCTGGCGCATCAGCAACGCACAGCTGCAGACCGAACGAGTGGCACTCGCAAAACCGGGTGCAATCTGGGGCACCGGACCCTCCGCGCGCGAACTCGTCTCTGGCTTGCACGAGGCCGGCGCCCTTGCAGATCCGTTGGTGCGGCAACAGGCGGCCGAACTGTACATCGAAGGCGAAATACTGAGGCTGCTCAAATACCGCAACTTGAGCGACCGGATGCAGGGTCGTCCGCTCGGACCGGAATCGGCCGTTCAGAAGGCGTTGTCGGCACCGCACGGTCAGCGCGTGATGGCAATGGCACTGGAATGGATGGGTCCGCGAGGCTTGCTGCAACGCGAGGAACCGTTTGCGGGCCAGGCAAGAGAAGACGGACTCAGCGAAGAGCTCGCTGGCTGGAGCTGGGGCATCTGGTTCAGTCCTGCCGTCACGCTGGGCATCGGCACGACCGAAGTCATGAAGAACGTCATCGCCGAGCGGTTGCTCGACATGCCGCGCGAAGACGATCCGGACGTGCGCAAGCCGTGGAACGAAACGCAACAGACACGCAGTGCGCACGAAAGGAGGATCGCATCATGAACTTCGCCTTCAACGAAGATCAGGACCGGTTGCGCGACAGCGCGGTTCGGTTCCTGCGCGACCGCGTCGACCTGGCCCGCCTCACTGCACAAGGCAATCGACCCGACACCACCTATGACAAGACTCTGTGGAGCGAAATCGTTGCGCTCGGCTGGACCGGATTGATCGTCCCGGAAGAATACGGCGGCCTCGGGCTGAGCCTGGTCGACTGGGTGGTGATCACCGAGGAGTTCGGCCGTGTACTCGCGCCCTGCCCTTATCTCGGCAACTACGCGGGCACCCTTGCGTTGCTGCGCGCGGGATCCACCGACCAGAAGGAAACGCTGCTGCCGCAAATCGTGTCGGGCGATGCGCAAGCCGCACTGGCATGGAGCGAGAGCGAACAGTCCGAGGACGCACACGCAGTGACTGCCACGGTACGCAACGGTCGCCTGAACGGAATCAAACGTTACGTCATCGATGCCGATACCGCCACGCACCTGATCGTCTCCGCTCGCAACACCAAGGGCTCGTTGGGGCTATACGTCGTCGCACGCGGTGACGGCGTTTCGATCGAACCGGCACCGTGGATGGACATCACGCGACGCGTATGTACCGTGACCTTCGACAATGCTCGTGCAGAAACGATGCCGATGGCTTTCGATGACGCATGGCCCTGGATAACCGACCGCGTGTTGCTGGCGCTCGCGTCGGAGAACGCCGGCGGCGCGGAGTCGATCCTGCGCCAGACCGTTGCCTACGCGAACCAGCGCATCCAGTTCGGCAAGCCGATCGCCTCGTACCAGGCGATCAAGCACAAGTGCGCCGACATGATGATGAAGGTGGAGTCCGCGAAGGCGCTCACCTACTACTGCGCGTGGGCACTCGCACAGGGTGTCGCCGAAGGCCCGCTCGCGGCATCGATGGCGAAGAGCTTCACGTCCGACGCGTATCGCTTCTGCACCAGCGAAGCGATCCAGATTCACGGCGCAATCGGCTTCACGTGGGAAATGACGGTGCATCTGTATTTCAAACGCGCCCGCGCCAACGCGGTGATGTTCGGAAACCCAGCCGCACATCGAGAGCGCGTCATTCAACTGGTCACGGCCGCGTGAACGCCCCCTCCGACCGCAGCCGGCCGCTCGACGGCATCCGCGTACTCGATTTCACCGCGGTCGTGTCCGGACCGTACTGCACGCGCCTGCTCGCCGACATGGGCGCCACCGTCATCAAAGTGGAAGCGGACGGCGGCGATCTGTTGCGCCACGCGGTGCCCCTCAGTGCGGCCGGCAGTCGTTACTTTGCCGCGTTCAATGCCGGCAAGCAGAGCATCGTGATCGACCTGAAAACGCCGAGAGGTTCCGCCATTGCGCGCGACCTCGCGGCGAAATGCGATGTGATCGTAGAGAACTTCCGCCCGGGCGTCATGGCGAAGCTCGGCCTGGGATACGACGCGCTTGCAGAGGCGAATCCCGCGCTCATCTATTGCTCGATCTCCGGTTTCGGCCAGACCGGACCGATGCGCGACTGGCCGGCGTACGCGCCGATCGTGCACGCGCTGAGCGGTTTCGATCATGTGTTCACGCAGTGCCAGGACGATCGCAGCAATCCGCCGATCACCGGCATCCAGGTGGCCGACGTGCTGACGGGCGCATTCGCGTTCGGCGCAATTCAGTCCGCTTTGATCAAACGTTTCAGAACCGGCCGCGGCGACTACATCGACGCGACGCTGATCGAATCTTCGATGGCGCTGGTCACCGGCGACCTGCAGATGCCGCAGATCGAAACCGACACGCGCATTCAAACCTTCAAAGCGGTGCGCGCGCACGATGGCTTCGTGATGCCGGTGATCCTCACGGAAAAAGCGTTCGAAACGCTGTGCTCGATCATCGATCCGAACCTGCTGCAGGATCCGCGCTTCAGCCACCGCGTGCCGCGCGCGAAACACACCGCCGAATTGCGCGCCGCAATCGAAGCATGGGCGTCGCAGCGCAGCGCTCGCGAATGCCAGGAAACGTTGATGGCGGTCGGTGTGCCATGCGCGCGTTACGCGACCGTCGAGGACGTGCTCGACGATGCGCACCTCAACGCGCGCGGCAGCTTTACGACGCTCGACGACGGCGCCGGATCGTTCGTCGTCAACAATGCGCCATTCCGGTTTCGGAACAGCGACACTGCAATTCGCGAGGGTGCGCCGAGACTCGGACAGCACACGACGGCGATTCTGACGGACCTGCTTGGTCTCGACCCGCAACAACTACAGTCGCTCGCAGCGGATCGCATAGTATCCTGACCCTTCGTTTCAACGGGGAGCAGGCCATGTCGAAGACCGAACGCATCGTCATTCACCACATCGAGGGTCGTCGGTCCGAACGCGTCGCATGGCTGCTCGAAGAGCTCGGCGTTCCCTACGAGCTCGATTTCATCCAGGGCGACATCTTCGGTTCGCTCCTGGCGCTCGAAAAACATCATGAAATGCGCATGGCACCGATCGTGCACATCGGCGACGTGGTGATGGTGGAATCGGCAGCGATCCTCGAATACCTGCTGTCGAAATACGGCAAGGGCTCGACGCTGCGACCGAGCGAGACCTCGCCGGAGTTCCCCGCCTACCTCGAGTTCCTGCATTTCGCTGAGGGCACCGCGCTCGCAAAGATCATCGCGGACGTGGCCGATACGCGTATGCGCAAAGCACTCGCCGATGCCGGTGTCGAAGCACCGCCGCCGGTGAAGCTACCGGGCCTTGCCGGTTCGCGCACGGGGTCGCAACGCGTGATGCACTACGCCGAGAACACGCTGGCGAAGCGTCTGTACTTCGCGGGCGCCCAGTTCACCGCCGCCGACATCATGATGCAGTTCGCGCTGAAGCTCGGCGGCCCGATCGCTTCGGGTGCCGAGTTCAACGTCAAAGCGATTTTGAGCGGCGAAACGGATTACTTCGCCGACTTCCCGAAGGTGAAGGATTTCATGCAGCGGATGGCGGCGCGGCCGGCCTTCCAACGCGCGATGAAATCGACGATGCCTAAGGGACCGCCGTCGATGTGAGCCGATTCAGCGTCGCCACCCCTCAACCGATCGGTTGTACCCGTAGCCCGCCAATCGCCTTCGGCAACTGCGTCGTGATGATTCGCGCGCCCGCGTGCAGACCTGCCCCACGCACCAGAATCCGGTACTCGCCCGCATCGGTTGCGTGATCGCCGACGCGCTCCACCGTCAGCGCCTGCAAGCGGTCGTCCACCACCTCGTATACACGATCGTTCTCGTAGATCGATTGCACCGGCAACGCGACGACGTCCTGCTCCGCTGGAAGCGTGATGGAGAGTTTCAGCACGCGACCGATTTCGAGCGCGCCGGATGCCGGAGTTCCGATGCGAAAGAACGAGTCGATGCCACTGTGACCGGCGCGCACGTTACCGGCGAGGCGCGCCAGTACGAACGTGTTGGCGCCCTCTTCGCTACCGGTGCGCGCCGTCACCGCAACGCCGTTTGCGAGATGTCTGCGTACGGCTGCCGAGTAGACATCCGGCACGGGCGCGCGTACCTCCAGCCCTTCCGCATCGGCGATTTCCACCAGGGGTTGTCCGAGCGCGGTGTGGTTTCCAGGCGACGCCGCCACACTCAACACCGGTCCGCTGAACGGCGCGTGCAACGTGGCGTGATCGAGGTCGAGTTGCGCGCGGCCGAGCGCTGACAGCGCCTGCTCGACGCGCGCCTTCTGCTCTGCAACCCGGTTCGGAAAATCCGCGAGCGCCAGCCTGTGGGTCTGGTATTCGATCGCCGCGGCGCTCGCCTGATCGGTGACTTCGTCGAGCAACGATTGCGCGACCATGCCTTTTTCGAACAAACCCTGATAGCGGCGCAACTTCGCCTGTGCGGTATCGCGCTTCGACTGAAAGTAGCCGGTGCTCTCCTTCGTAATGTTCCACTGCGTCTGCACGCGCATCAGCACGGCGCGTTCGCGGTCGAGTTCGGCTTGCCGTTCGCGCACTGCGAGCTCGAACGCGGCGGGATCGAGTGCAACCAGAACGTCGCCCTTCGCTACCCACTGTCCTTCGCGCACCGCCACCATCGCAATTTCCGCGACGAGGTCGGTCTGAATACGTGCCACGCGCGTTGCCTCCACCTTTCCGAAAGCGTCGAACATCGGCGAGAGTGCGGCAGGTTCCACCGTCAGCACCGACACCGGCCACGCTTTCTCTTTCGGAACTTCCGGTGCTGCAGACGGCCCGGTCGCGAAAATCACAGAGCTGGTCAGTACCGACGCAAGCAGGATCGACCCGCCGGCTACCCAGCGTCGATTCTGCGACTGCGACGCCAAACGTTCGCCGGCATTCGACACGGCCGCGCGGAGTGAAGAAACCGAAATCATGATGATGATCCTTCGAGAGCAATCGGAGTTTTTTGCGTCGATGCCGTGCGCTGGACGCGCGCCTTGACGCCTTCGAGCAGAGTGATCAGCGCAGGAACGACGACGAGCACGAGTAGCGTGGACATCAACAGGCCGAAGCCGATCGTTACAGCGATGGGCACCGTGTAGATGTCGAGCGAGCCGCTTCCGATCAGCATCGGCAGCAATCCCACGCTCGTCGTTGCCGACGTCAGGAACACCGCCCGGAAGCGCGACGCCACTGCACGTTCGAGCGCCGCGCGCATCGGCACCCCGGATTCGAGTTCACGGCGCAGGAAACTGATCAGCACGATCGAATCGTTCACGACGACGCCGGACAAGCAGAAGAATGCGAGCAGCGACATCGCCCCGATGTCTACGCCCCAGATCCAGTGGCCGAGAATGGCGCCGGTCAGCCCGAACGGGATCGCCGTCATGACCGCGAGCGGCCACACGTACGACGAGAATGCACACGCAAGGATCAGATAGATCAGCACGAGTGTCAGCATCGCGCCGAGCGACATGGTCTCGAGGATCACACGGTCGTCCTCGGTCTTTCCGGACAACCCGAAGGTCAGGTGATGCGTCGAGAGAATCTCGGGAAGATATCGGCTCTCCACTTCGGACACGACGTGGAAGGCATTCGTCACTTCAGAATCGACAGTGGCGAACACGCGCACCGCCATTTCGGTGTTGTTGTGGCGGATCACATCGATGCCGCGCCGGTTGTGTAGCTCGGCGACGTTGGCGAGCGGCACGAATTCACCGGATGGCGTACGGATCGGAAAACGTTGCAGGCTCGCCAGGTCGTCGCGTTCCGCATCGGGCAGCATCACGCGTACTTCGAGTTCGGCGTCGTTCTGATTGAAGATCTGCACGCGCTCGCCGTTGTATGCGGCACGCAATTGCGCACCGAGCGTGTCGGATGTGATGCCGAGCGAACGACCCGTCGGCGTCAGTTCGAAAATCAGCTGCTCTTTGCCGTACGGCAGATCGTCGGTGACGTTCGAAACGCCCTCGAACGATCGCAGCACCTCCGCCAGCTGTTCGGCACCCGCCTTCACCGACTCGAGTGAGTCGCCGCGCAGCACCAGCGTAACGTCCGGCCGCCCGCCGTTTGCGCCGCCTTTCACGCCGAGATCGAACTGTTCGACGTAAGGCGGCACCTTCACCTGCTCGCGCCATCGCGCCGCGAACGCCTGCGGACGAATCGTGCGGTTCTCTTCGTATTCGTACTGGCCGACGATCGACGCGTATTGGGTACCGGACTGACGTTCGTCGTTGAACGTTGCGACGTTGCGCTTCGTCAACCAGCCGAGCAGGTTCACCGAACCGCTCTCCTGGTTTGTTGCAGCGATGGCGCGTTCGAGTTCGCGGATGAACGCTTCCTTGTCCGCATCGGTCGCCGCAGCGCTGAACTCCACGTCGGCCTCGAGCGACTCGATGTCGAAGCCGGTAACGAAGTTGATGCCGACATGCTGCGATATCACGAGCGATAGCGCACAGACGATGCCGCCAACGGCCGCACAGAGGGTGGCACCCGGGTGGTCGAGCGCGCGCCGCACCAGACCCATGAAATGCACGTCGCGAAAATGCAGGAAGCGCGTTTCCAGCCATTCTCGCGCGCGCTCGGCCGGTTTCCAGCGCGCGCGTACACCACCGAGTTTCGCCATCGCCTCGAAACTGCCGCGCAGATGCGCCGGCAACACCAGGAAACACTCAACCAGCGAAGCGATGAGTACGCAGGCCATCACGACCGGCAATGTCAGCACCACGTCGCCCATCGGCCCGCCGATCAGTACCAGCGGAATGAACGCCGACAGCGTCGTCAGCGTGGCCGTCAACACGGGCACCCACATGCGCTTGGCGCCTTCGACGGCGGCATCGATCGGCGAGTGACCCGCTTCGAACAGCGCCATCGCGTCTTCGCCGACGATGATCGAATCGTCCACCACGATGCCGATCGCCATGATGAATGCGATCAACCCGATGATGCTGATGCCATAGCCGAAGATGCCGTAGAGCATGGCGAGACCGAGCATGAAACACGTCGGCACACCCACCGTCACCCACAAGGCGACGCGGCCGTTCAGGAACATCAACATCGTCACCACGACGAGCAGCAAACCGGACCACGCATTGTTCGCAACCATCTGCAGTTGTGCGCCGAGCAGTTCCCAGATGTCGTTGTACACGGTGAGCTGAACGCCCGTCGGCAGATTCGCGCGCGTCTCTTCCAGCCAGTGTTTCGCCACACGATTCGCGTGCAATGCGTCGGCTTCCGTCGCGCGCATCAACGTCATCTCGATGGCAACGTCGCCGCCGCGCGTCACGATCGGCTGGCCGTCACGCGGACGGCGCACTACCTGCGCGATGTCGCCTACGCGCACGAGCGTATCGCCGTGTTCGATGACGAGATTCTGAAAGCCGAGCGGATCACGCTGTTGATCGAGGCTGCGCAGCTGTCGCGAACCTTGTCCGCGCCCGATCGTGCCTGCAGGGACATTCGCGCTTACGCGCCCCACTTCGTGCGCGAGATCGTCGAGCGTCATGTGCATCTCTTCGAGTCGCTGGCCGCTGACGAGCAGCGCAATCTCTTCTTCGGGCAGCCCTTCGTATTCGACGCCTTCGATGCCACGTGCGAGCAGGTCTTTCTCCATGCCGCGCACTACCGGTATCAGTTCGTTGACGTCGCCGGGACCGGTGACCAGCACACTGAGCACCGGTTCGAGATCGATGAAGCGGCGTATAGTCGGCGGCTCGATTCCGGCCGGGAGGTTGCGCAGGTTCGCGACACGTTGCTTCACCTGATCGAGTGCGGTGACGAGGTCGGCGTCGTAGTCGAACTCCGCGACGACACGCGAGTACTCATTCGCGGTGTACGAGGTGACTTCGCGCAGGTTGTTCAGCGTGCGCAGCTGCTGTTCGATCGGCGTGGTGACGAGTTCGGCCACGTCTTCGGCTGCCGCACCACGCCACTGCACTTCGACGAACACCACCGGCACGTGCACCGGCGGATCGAGCTGCGACGGAATCTGATGAATCGCCCAGAGGCCGGCGAGGATCATCATGATCATCGCGAGATTCGCGGCCACGCGGTGTTCGGCGAATTGCCGGATCACGGGATTTCCCCACACAGGATCGACGGCAAGCCTGTTTACACGATTCGTGCCAGCCGAGAGGATTCTCGTAAGTTGTTGAATCTGATGGGGGCGAGCATTCGAGAAGCCGGTTCTACCGTCCGACGTTGGCGGATCTCACCAACTGTTGGCGCTCGGTCACCAACAGCTTTGCCATGCCGCAGGCGGTGAATCAGACGGTGAATCGAAGTGCCGGATCCGCCGCTAGAGCGCGCCGCTGTCGTAGACCTCGTTGCCCCCGAACACCGTTCGCAACACCTGCGTCGACGCCAGGTCTTCAGTCGGACAGGTAAGCGTGTCGCGGTCGACGATCAATAAATCCGCGTGGTTGCCGGGCGCCAGCGAACCGACGCCCTCCCAACCCAGCGCGCGCGCCGCGTCGTTCGTCCACATGCGCACGGCCTGTTCGCGCGACACCTTGTGCGCCGGCGTGTCGTTGCGGCGGCCGCTGCCCCAGAACTCGTGCGTTTGTGCGAGCGCAATGTGTTCGAAGATGTTCTTCGGACCCCAGTCGCTGCCGGCGGCAACGGTGAGGCCCGCGTCGAGCAGACGCTTCAGCGGGATCAGATCGTTCCACACGTGCGCACCGATGCGCTTCTCGAACAGATCGCCCTTCGCACACGAGAACGACATGCTGGTGGTAACGACGAAACCAAGCTGCGCGTAGCGCCGCGCGTGATCGGCCGTGCACAGATAGTTGTGCTGCAGAATCCACTGCCGGTCGCGAATCGGCGTGCGCGCCGCCAGCGCTTCGGCGTTGGCGAGAAACTCGTCGTGATCGGCATATCCCGCGCCGATGAAGTTGAGGCGCACGTCGTGATCGGCGCAGTAGTCGAGCGCAATCTTCTCGCGATGCTTCGGTACGAACTCGCGGCCGTGGGTCAGTTCACCGTAAGGTCCGGTATATGGCGTGTTCATGCGGATGAAGCCGGGGTTGAACGGCCCGCCGCGCGACAGCGTGACGCCGTTGTGCCGCAGCAGATCGTCGTGGGTCGACTTCATTTCGCGCGCGAGCTCGAGGTTCGCCACGAAACCTTCGTCCGTCAGCGGCTTCTGCCACGGCATCGAGTAATTCTCGGCTTCGAGCGACGTGAGCACGCGCATGTTCAATTGATTGTTCTGCCGCAACGCCTGAAACAGTCCGATCGACGTCGCGTCCATCACGTGCCCTTCGTAGATCGTGGTGACGCCGAGCTGGTGATACTTCGA
The DNA here is from genome assembly GCA_041739525.1 of Pseudomonadales bacterium. Classification (GTDB taxonomy): domain Bacteria; phylum Pseudomonadota; class Gammaproteobacteria; order Pseudomonadales; family Azotimanducaceae; genus DATJGR01. The sequence continues at coordinate 64,227 of JBGSNQ010000146.1, forward strand.
GATGCCTTCTAGCGTGGCAGGCACCGCGAACTCGGGCCGCAGCAGCGGCAGCCGCCCGAGCAGTTCGTCCATGTATGGATCGCCCGTGTAATAGGTATTCACGGGGCCGCTCAGGCGCCCCGTCGGTTCGCCGCGTGCGTCCTTTTCGATCCACACGTTGCTCTGCCGATCGGGCGTGGACGCGTTAATACCGAGCGCTTTCAATGCCGCGGAATTGAACACGCAGATGTTCGGCGTGGTCGGCCCCCACGCCTGCAGCCACACCGGATGATTCGGCGCCGCGCGATCGAGCACCTGTCGGTCGGGCAACACACGCTCGGCCAGATCGCGCCACGAGCGGCGGATGAAGTAGTGCGGCTCGCCGATCGGCGTGGCCATGATCCACTCGCCCGCCTTCGTCGTTGAGGCGCGCTCGCGAATGCGCGCAACGATGTCGTCGTGCGATGCCGCGTCCCACAACTTCACTAACGGATACTCGAGCACCGCGAAGTGGAAGAGATGCGGATGCGTGTCGACGAAGCCGGGCAACACCGTGGCGCCGCCGAGATCGACGAAACGTGCGCCCGCGCCCGCCACACCGCGCATATCGGCATCGGTTCCAGTGGCCACGATGCGGCCGTCTTTGACGACCACCGCGGTTGCAGGTCCATTGCCGGTCATCGGATGGACCCGGCCACCCCGATAACAAACCGTCTCGCTCATGCTGGCACCTCCTTCGCGAGTATTGCGCGAACGCGCATCCACGGGCAAGCTGTGCAAAACCTGATGCGAGTTGTCATGAGTACATCCGAAGCACCCCGCCTGACCCAGTTCAGCCACGGCGGCGGTTGCGGCTGCAAGATCGCCCCTGGCGTACTGCGCGAAATTCTCGCGCAGCGCGCACCGGGCCTTCTGCCGAAGCAACTGCTGGTTGGAATCGAAACGTCCGACGACGCCGCCGTGTATCGGTTGAACGACGAACAGGCGATCGTCGCCACCACCGACTTCTTCATGCCGATCGTCGACGACCCGGTCGACTTCGGTCGCATCGCGGCAACCAACGCGATCTCAGACGTGTATGCCATGGGAGGCACTCCGCTGCTGGCGCTCGCGCTGGTCGGCATGCCGATCAATCAGCTGCCGATGAACATCGTGCGCGACATTCTCGCCGGCGGCGAAAGCGTCTGTGCAGCCGCCGGAATTCCGATCGCGGGCGGCCACAGCATCGATTCCGTGGAGCCGATTTACGGGCTCGTGGTGATCGGGCTCGTGCATCCGGATCGTGTGAAGCGCAATGCGGGCGCAAAGCCCGGCGACGTGCTGATACTCGGCAAGGGTCTCGGCGTGGGCATTCAGAGTGCCGCGTTGAAAAAAGGTGAACTCGATGCGGCGGGCTATGCGGCGATGATCGCGAGCACCACCCGGCTGAACACGCCCGGCATAAAGCTGTCGCAGATCGCGGGCGTGCATGCGTTAACGGACGTCACCGGCTTCGGATTGCTTGGCCACCTGCTCGAAGTGTGTCGCGGCGGAAACGTGGGCGCTGAGGTGCGATACGCCGATGTACCGGTTCTGCCGGGTGTAAAGACCCTGCTTGCCGCCGGATTCAAAACCGGCGCCTCGCCACGCAATTGGGCCGGCTATGGCGAAAGCGTGGAACTCGGCGCGCATGGCGAAGACGTGAAAGCGCTGCTCACCGATCCGCAAACCAGCGGTGGACTGTTGGCAGCATGCGCGCCCGATTCGGTTGATGACGTTCTCGCGATCTTCCGCGCCGAAGGCTTCGACGACGCCGCGGTGATCGGCGAAATCGTCAGCGGACCTGCGCGAGTGACGGTTAGCTGACGCGTTCGCGAACGGCTTCGCGCGTCTGCAAGCGTCGCCGCAGGTACTCCACCAACAGTTTCACTTTGCGCGGCACCTGCTTGCGCGACGGGTAGACCGCCGAGATCGCGGTTTGAAAGTTCGTCGGCGACGCGGTGTAGTGCGGGAACAGATCGACCAGGCGTCCTGCCTTCAGATCGTCGCCGATCAGCCAGTCAGAAAGCAGCACCACGCCGGCGCCGTCGAGCGCGCATTGCCGCAACACGATGCCGCTGTTCACCGTGACGTTGCCGCTGATTGCCACTTCGCTAACACGATCGTGCGCGTCGCGAAACCGCCAGGTGGTCGCAAAGCCCGGTAACGGAAACGCAAGGCATGGGAAGCGAGTCAGATCCTCCGGCGCATCCGGCCGACCGAGGCGATGCAACAACCGTTCGCTCGCGCACGCAAAGTAACGCGTGGCGATCAGCGGTTGAGCGATCAGGTTGGAATCCGGCAACGGTCCGTGCCGGATCGCGAGATCGAACCGCTCGCCGATCAGATCCACCACCGCATCGGTCAGGTGCAATTCGATCGTGAGCGCCGGGTGCAACTCGGCGAACTCTCCCAACAGCGGCCCGATGCACTGAATGCCGAACGACGTGGATGCGCTCACCCGCAACTTGCCGCGTGCCACGCCGGTGGTATCGGCCACCGCTTCCTGCGCGCGCCGCAATCCTTCGAGGTGCGGTTCTACGCGCGCAAGCAGCAGCGTGGCCGCTTCGGTGGGTTCTACCCGGCGCGTGCTGCGTTGGAACAGCCGTGCACCGAGTTCGGCCTCGAGTGCGGCGATGGCACGCGAAATGGACGACGGTGTGGTGTCGCGATCGCGCGCGACCGCACTCAGGCTGCCTTTGCGCATCACGTCGACGAAGATATCGAGCGCCGTCAGGTTCATTTGTGCGGCCTTTGCATAAGTGTTTTCGCAGCCGTGGAATTCCGCCGGCAACGATAAGCTTGTACAAAGGTCCGCTGAAAGCACCACGTGAGGATCGAACATGCGGACCCAACACGAAAAAGCCGCGGCATTCGCGGCGCTGCATCGGCAAACCGGCGCGTTCATCGTGGCGAACGCCTGGGATGCCGGCTCCGCGCGTATCCTCACTGCCGCCGGATTTTCGGCCATCGCCACCACCAGCGCCGGCTATGCGTTCTCGCTCGGCCGCCGCGACAACAGCGTAGGTCGCGCCGGAATACTGCAGAACGCGGCCGACATCGTTGCCGCCACTCCGTTGCCGGTCAGCGCCGATCTCGAGAATGGCTTCGGCGACAGCGCCGAGGCCGCGGCAGAGACGATCCGTCAGGCGGCGGCAGTGGGACTGGTCGGCGGATCGATCGAGGATTCGACGTACGAAAGCGCCAGTCCATTGTACGAGATCGCGCATGCGGCCGATCGTGTGCGGGCCGCGGCGGAAGCGGCACGCGCGCAGCCGTTTCCGTTCGTGCTCACGGCGCGCGCCGAGAATTTTCTGGTCGGCCGGCCGAATCTCGCCGATGCCATCAAGCGCCTGCAGGCCTATCAGGAAGCCGGCGCCGATGTGCTCTATGCGCCGGGTCTGACGAAAGCGGAAGACATCCGCGCCGTGGTGCAATCGGTAGACCGGCCCGTGAACGTGGTGATGGGTCTGATGAATTCACCGTTCGACGTTGCGACGCTGTCGCAACTCGGTGTGAAGCGGATCAGCGTCGGCAGCGCGCTGGCGAGGCTTGCCTACGGCGCACTGCAGGATGCGGCGCGCGAGATGATGGAGCACGGCACGTTCCGCTACGCCGATCGCGCCGCCCCTTACGCCACATTGAGCGCGCTCTTCACCAATGGTGAAAATTAGTATTTTCATATACTTGCGCATTATATCTAACACTTTGTCTCGTCAGCAGCAGCGGCTCACACCATTCCACTTCTGCCGTTGCCGCTGCAGATAAAAGGCACGCGGATCGAGCACGGGTTCGCCCCGATGACACTGCGCGTGGTGCGCCTTGTAGCGTTCGTATGCGTCGTCGCCCGCGAGCGTCCGCAATGCCTGCCAGAATCGGCTCATACGTTCTTTCATGCGCGCGCCCCGATGGAATCGTTGGCAATCGCCACGTAAGCCGCCTCGGTTGACGCGAGCACCGGCCGCCCTTTCGCAACCCGCCAGCAGGTGCGCAACGCATCGGCAATGATCAGCCACAGGATGGCCGCGAAAAACGCCGTCAGCACCGCATCCAACTTCAGATTGAAGATCAGCTGCGGCGCCACGGCCGCCTGATTTGGTGGCAATACTCCGGCGGCGAGTTTGGCCGCGAGATCGTTTGCACCGGCAAGGAAGCCGATGCGCGGCTCCGCGGCGAAGATCTTCTGCCACGCCGCGGTGGACGTGATGATGGCGAGCCACGCCAGCGGAACGCCCGTTACCCACGCATACCTCAGCTTGCCTTGCTTGACGAGGATCGCGGTTGCGACCGACAGCGCGATGGCCGCCAGCATCTGGTTCGCGATGCCGAACAACGGCCACAGGATGTTCACGCCGCCGTTCGGGTCTATAACGCCGATGTAGAGGAAGTAACCCCAACCGCCCACCACGATCGCACTCGAGATCAGCACCGATGGATACCACGACGTCTGTCCCATCGGCCGCCAGACGTGGCCGAGGAAATCCTGCACCATGAACCTGCCGACGCGCGTGCCGGCATCGAGCGTGGTCAGAATGAACACCGCTTCGAACATGATCGCGAAGTGATACCAGACGTCGAGGAAACGGTTGCCGAATGCCGACGAGAAGATGGTTGCCATGCCCACGGCAAGCGAGGGTGCGCCGCCGGTGCGCGCGAACAGGCTCGTCTCACCCATCTCGCTCGCGAGCGCGTGCATCTGCTCTACCGTTACCGGAAATCCCCATGACGAGATCGTCTGCACCGCCGCTTCCGCAGTGCTGCCGACCAGTCCGGCCGGACTGTTGATCGCGAAATACACACCCGGTTCGAGCAGCGTCGCGGCTATCAGCGCGATTACCGCAACGAACGACTCGAGCATCATGCTGCCGTAGCCGATGGGGCGGATATCGAGTTCGTTGCCGATGAGTTTCGGCGTTGTGCCGCTCGACACCAGCGCGTGAAAACCCGAGATCGCACCACACGCGATGGTGATGAACACGAACGGAAAGATCTTGCCGCCGAACACCGGACCGGTGCCGTCGATGAACTGCGTGACGGCCGGCATCTTGATCTGCGGGTGCATCCACACCACCGCCACCGCCAACAGAATCACCGTGCCGATTTTCAGAAACGTGGACAGATAATCGCGCGGTGCAAGCAGCAGCCAAACAGGCACGATCGCCGCGATGAAGCCGTAGCCCATCACGAACCATGCGAGCGAAAGCGAGTCGAGATCGAACAGCTTGCGGAGCTCCGGTTGTTCATTCAGCCAGCCGCCGCCGACTACCGCAAACATCAACAGGCTGAAACCGAGAATCGAAGCTTCGATGACGCGACCGGGGCGAATGTTGCGCAGATACAGGCCGATCAGCACCGCAATCGGGATGGTTGCGAACACCGTGGCAGTGGCCCACGGGCTGTGCTGCATCGCGTTGACGATGACGAGCCCAAGCACCGCGATGAGGATCACCAGGATCATCAGTGTGCCGATCATCGCCGCATAACCGCCGACGGGACCGAGTTCGTCGCGCGCCATTTTGCCGAGGCTGCGGCCGTCGCGCCGCGTCGACAGGAACAGAATCGTCATGTCCTGCACGCAGCCGCCCAGCACGCCGCCGATCAGAATCCACAGCAGTCCCGGCATGTAGCCGAACTGCGCGGCGAGCGTCGGGCCTATCAGCGGACCGGGGCCGGCAATCGCCGCGAAGTGATGCCCGAACACGATCCAGCGGTTCGTTGGTACGAAGTCGCGGCCGTCGTTGAGCCGCGTCGCCGGTGTTGCGCGCGTGGCGTCCAGTGTCAGTACGCGTGCCGCCACCCAGGCGCTGTAGAAGCGGTAACCGAGCGCGTAGACGCACACGGCCGCGATGATGATCCACATCGCGTTGATCGATTCGCCGCGATGCAGTGCGATGCCGCCGAGCGCGTACGCACCAATCAGCGCGACGCCAAACCACAACAGTTTCTTCATGGTGCGGCCGCCGCGGGTGCCGTCGGTGCGGGTTGTGCCGGCTCCAGCCCTTTCGAATACAGCACGCGGCCGTCGGGCGTTACCAGAATGGCGTCTACATCGTCGAGCTTCTCGTAGATCTTCATCGCTTCCTCAGCCCCCAGAACGAATGCGGTCTTCGACAAGCCATCGGTGCGCGTCGCGGTAGACGCGAGGATGGTCGCACTGCGCACCTTGCTGGCCGATTTGCCGGTACGCGGGTCGATGATGTGGTGATAACGCACGCCGTCTTCGTCGAAGTAGCGTTCGTAGTCGCCGGAAGTGGACATGGCGGTGTCCACCAGCGGGATTTTCGCGATGACACGCGTCTTGTCGTCCGGATGGCGTATGCCGACGATCCACGGCTTGCCGAAACGATCGCCGATGATGCGGCTGTCGCCGCCGGCGGTGACCAGCGCGTGCACGATGCCTCTCGCCTGCAGAATTTCGATGCCGCGATCCACCGCATAACCCTTGCCGATGCCGCCGAGGTCGATGCGCACGCCGGGTTGCGTGAAGAACACGGTGTGCGTTTTCGGATCGAGCACGACGTGGTGGTAGTTCACGGCCGGAAGTGCCGATTCTATTTCGGCATCGGTGGGTTTCTTGTGCGCGCGGAAGTCGTACATGAAGCCGACGCTTGCGTACGTGATGTCGAACGCGCCTTCGGTGATGCGCGAGAACTCGAGTGCGGTGGTCAGCAGACCGAACAGTTCCTTGCTGATCACCATTGGCGCCTTGGCCGCATTGGCGTTGACGCGCGACACCTCGCTCTCAGGCTTATAGGTGCTCATGTTGTTGTCGATGTTCACCATCTCGGCCATGACGGCGTCGATGGCGGCATTCCCCTGCGCGGTGTCGTCCGCCCACAACTCGACCACGATGCGCGTGCCCATGAGGCCGTTGTTCACGCGTTCGACCCATTCCGCGTGCGCCGGCATCGCAAGCATCGCAATGAGCGCGCTCAAGGCAAGCGCGCGCTGACTTACTCTCGGCATTGAACCCCTCTTCCTTTAAATTCCGGCGTACCAGGCATAACCGCGGTCTTCCCAATAACCGCCGTTGCCGCCGTGAATGCCTGCGTAACTGTCGACCAGCTCGATGCGCATGATGTACTTCGCCATCTTGTAGCCGAGCTGACGTTCGATGCGCGCACGAATCGGCGCACCGTTGCCGATCGGAAGCGTAGCGCCATTGAGTTCATACGCGAGAATCGTCTGCGGATGATGCGCATCGACCATGTCGATGCTCTCGTAGTACGGCTGCTTGCCGTTCGGCTGCATCGGATCGGCGCAGTGGAACACCACATAACGCGCTGACGGCTCCGGTTGGACGCGCGCGAGGATCTCGTGCAGCGGCACACCGGTCCATTTCGCGATCGCACTCCACCCTTCCACACAATCGTGCCGCGTGATCTGCGTGCGGCTCGGCATCGCCTTCAGTTCATCGAGCGAGAACTGTGTCGGCTGTGCCACGAGACCGTCGACCTGCAACCGCCAGTCCGCGAAGTCGTTCGCCGCGAGCGCATCGTAAGCCGCACTGCGCGGCCGCGACGTGCCGTTGCTTCGGAACGGCCCGGAGATGTCTGCTTCCGTGAATTCCTGTGCCAGCGCCTGGTCGCCCACGACCAACCGTTGCGTCACGCGCGTCAGCGTTTCGCCGCTGCGCAACAGTCCCGAGAACCACGACGTGGCGCCTACTTTGTCGCAACCGGCCACCACCGCAGACGCAATACCCGCCAGCGACATTCGCAGGAAGCGCCGGCGTCCGTTCGTACGATCACTCATCGATTCGCTCCGGCTGCAATTCGGGGTCGATGCGGTAACGCCCGCTCAACATCGATCGGATGTTGTTCCACAGACCTGTAGTGATCACCAGAAATACGTGCAGCAAGGTGAATGCGACGAGCGCGAGCGCCGCAACGAAATGCAGCGTGCGCGCCGACTGCCGCCCACCAAACACGTCGACCCAGCCGGGCAGCAGCGCATTCAGCGACGGCGACATGGCAAACCCCATGAGAATGACCAGCGGCAACCACACGAAGATCACGCTCAGGTACGTCAGCTTCTGCAGCACGTTGTAGCGCTTCGCCGCTTCGCCGCGCGCATGACGAAAGCGCACGTGATCCTTTATCGATTGTCCGATCGAACCGAGATCGGCGCGCGTCGGTGCCAGGTCGCGCGACAGGTGCCTGCTCGCAAGCGACCACGCCACATACGCAAGACCATTCACGATGAACACCCACATGAAGAAGAAGTGCCAGCGCCGCGCAACCGCCAACGAGTAGGTGCTGGGGATGGTCAACCAGTGTGGAAACGCCACCGTCGAGGCGATGCCCTGCGCATTCGGCGCGACGCCGAACAAGCCGGTGGTATCGAACGAGTGGCCGAAGACGGTGGTGATGCCGCGCAGTTCGCCACCTTTCGTTCGATACGCCTCCACGCTGAGCACTTCAACCGCATCGCCGTAGGATTGTTTGCCCCAATACAGCGTCGGATGCGCGTTGAAGATCATCAGGCCGCTCATCAGCATCAGCACGAACGCGACTACGTTGATCCAGTGCATGATCCGCACCGGCAGCCTGTGGCGGTAGTACAGGGCCATTCAGCGACGCCCGACCAGCACCAGCGTTTGATGCGTGAAGTACGTTTCGTCGCCGTCGCGGCGCACGTCGAGCCCGGTTTCGTCGTTCCCTAACGCCTCCGCGAAGCGGCGGCGGATTTCCTGCTCGGCTTCAGGCGCGGGACCACCGTGCGCAAGCCAGTCGGTCAGCCCGTAGTGCATTCGGCCGGGGCGGTCTTCGACGATTTCGAGTTCCTTGTCGATGAACAACGCGCGCAACTGATCCGCCGGCAATGCGCGCACGTGGGTGGGATCGCACAACCGTTCGATGGCATTGTGGGCGCGCGCGAACTGCGCGTTCGGCGACGTGACGAAATCGGCCACCATCACCCTGCCGCCTTGCTTCGTAACGCGGCGCATTTCGCCCAGCACGCGCGACGGATTCGGGAAGTGATGGAACGCGGCGCGGCACATGACCACGTCGAACTCGCCATCCGCATACGGCAGTTCGGTGGCGTCACCCGAGTCGAAACGAACGTTGGCGACGCCGTGCTCGAGCGCATTCCTGCGGGCGATGTCGAGCAATGCATCGGTCGCATCGACACCCACCGCTTCGGCGCAGCGCAGCGCAAACGCGCGCGTCAGAAACCCGGGACCGCACGCGACGTCGAGCACGCGGTCGGTCGCGCGCAACCCCACCAGCGC
>JBGSNQ010000149.1:0-42996 GCA_041739525.1 Pseudomonadales bacterium
GAGCAAATCGGCAAACATGATTGCCGCGTCGACGCCGAGGATGCGCTGAGCGTCGAGCGTTACGCGCGCAGCAAGGTCGGGGTTCTTGAAGAAGTCGAGGCTGGACGTGGTGCCTTTTACCTCGTGATATTCGCGCATGTAGCGACCCGCCTGCCGGTTCAGCCAGACCGGTGTGTGCGGCACCGCTTCGCCACGGCACGCCTTCAGAAAAACGCTGTCTGTGCGTGCATCGATCGACATCGAAATGGCTTCCAGTGAGGTCCGCCGCACCTTAGTTAGCCGTCTCTCTCTCGTCAACCGAACGGGCCGCCGAATGCGTGTCGCACAGGCGAAAGGCCGTGACCGGATCCGCAACTCCTTTCACTGCGAGCGGGCCGACCGGTTCGAAGTGCTCCGCACCGACGAGATCTCGCGTCGCTTGCGACGCCCATGTTTCGCCGATCGCCGCGAGTCCTTCGAGGCGGCTGGCCAGATTCACCGCGGCACCGATCATCGTGTACTCGATTCGTTCGTCGGCACCGAAATCGCCTACCGAACAGTACCCCGACGCCACACCTGCACGCACCGCAAGCACAGCCGGAATTCCACGCTCGACAGCCGCTACATTCAGTCGATCGATCAGACCAACGAGTTGCCCGAGCATCGCCACACACGCGCGTGCATCCTCCTTCCGCCCTTCGCTGCTCGCGTCACCGAAGCTGATCAACGCGCCGTCGCCGAGGAACTTGTGCAGATTGCCTTTGTATCGCGCGGCCAGCTCTACGAGCGCCGCGAAGAATTCGTCGAGCAGGCTCGTCAGATCTTCCGGCTCCAGCCTTTCGGTGAGTGCGGTGAAGTCGGAGATGTCGACGAACGCGACCGTTAGCCAACGCCGCTCGAGCGGTGCTTTCGTAGATCGCGCCGCCACGGGCGCCGCGACGTAGCGCGACAGCCTGTCGCGCTGCAACGCGAGTTCTCCCGAAACCGCACGAAGTCGCTCGCGCATTCGGTACATTCGCATCGTTTCCTCATAGCCGAGTGCACAGAGGGGCGTCGTGTAGGCGACCATGAAGGCAAGGCACAGTGCATCGACGATGGCGCTCGGGCGATACACGACTTGCGACGCAACGAGTGCGCCGGCGCACCAGCCCGCAACCACGAGCACGCCGCATCGCGACAGACCCCGCCAGCCGAACTGCGCAACTGCACCGGTCAACAAAGCGCCGATACTCGCGACGCTCGGCAACGCCGGCAACCCCAGCATCGCGACAACAAATGGCGTGACTACGTTCTCCGCGTCGTCGATTGCGGCGCCGAACAGGCGGCGACCTGCGCGCATCACCATCGGCAACGCTGGTGCCAGCACAGCGACGAGCCACAACCACTGCGCCGGTTCCGCGTCGCGCGCCATCACGCACAGAACGACGCTCAACCACAGGTATGCGGCGAAGCGAAACCGTTCCACGCGAAGGGTGAGTGAATTGCGGTGCATGGACGCAGTGTCTGCCACACCGACTACGCCTCGCAGTGGACGATGCCGACAACCGCGTGCGTTGGTTCGTACAGCGGAGAACGGAACTCAGGGTGTGACGACGAGAGCGCGGAACGACTGCTGCGCAGCCGGCAGTTTCTTGCACTCTTGGCCCGCGTTCACTACGCCGCCGTCGTCGCTCAGCAATTGCACCTTCGCCGTATTCGGCACTGCGAACAGGGCTTCGGGGCGCAACGAACCGAGGTCTGCCGTGATCGGCTCAGCCGCGTCGCCGCTTCTGCCGGACCAGCGATAGAGGGCGAAGCTGCCTTCGTCGGCGATCGGGCCGGCCACTATCAGATAGCGTCCATCGACCCACTCCATACTGCGGATACCGCGCCGGCCGAGGTTCAATTCGATCACGCCGCCCAGTCTCGCGCGCTTGCCGTCGATGATCTCACCCGGATTCTCTAGCGGAACCACTATGGCGCGTTCGCCTGGAAGCGGATTGCGGAAACCGATGAGCAGTTTGCCATCGGGCGTTGCCGCGAGCCCTTCGATGTTCAGACCACCGTCCGCCTCGGCAGCACGCTTGGAAGCCGCAGCGAGGTGATAGTGCGCGAGGGGCGCCGATTCGGTCAGGTCGTGTAACAGATGTTCGTAAGGCTTGCCGACGGGCACCAGCTCATCGCTGCGCAGATCGGTCGCGAACAACCGATATCGGCTTTGCTGTTCTTTACCCTTGCTGTTTCTACTGTGCGAAGAAATCCAATAGATGCGCGAACCAATCGCGGCGGCGCCCTCGATGTCTGCTTCCTGGTTTTTCTTCACGTCGAGGAAGCGCGTCAGGTCGAGCGACCGAATTGCCTCCGGTACACCGAACCGGTAGGCGAACAGCACGCTGTTCTCGTCGTTCGCGACAACGAACTCGTCCTGGCTGGTCGTTACTGCAGCGGACGCATCGCACGGACCCTCATAACGCATCACCGCGGCGCCTGTCGCCGCGTCGCCGGCGTGTGCAGATCCGACGCACAACGTCGCTACGGCGATCCACTTGGCAATCCGCGGCACTGCTTACAGGTCCGTCATGGCTGGATCGAGATCTTCTTCGTAGTCGACGCCATCGAATCCGAAACCGAAGATCTTGAGGAAATCGGCGCGAAAGCCGTTGAGATCACCGAGCTCAGGCAGGTTCTCGGTGCTGACGATAGGCCAACGCCGCTTCACGTCGCCTTGAACTGCATCGGTCAGTTCGACGTCGTCCATGCGGATGCGCTGCGCTTCGTCGAGCCGTTGTGGTTTGCCCGAGTACACCTGTGTGCGAAACAGCCGATCGATCTGCTCGATGGTCGTTTCGTGCACACCCGCGTCTTTCATCACCCGGTACAGCAGCGAGCCGTACAGCGGCACCACGGGAATCGCCGAACTCGCCTGGCTCACGACGAACTTCAGCACCGCAACGCGCCCTTCGCCTTTCAACCCCGCCAACCGCTTGGAGATGGCGCGCGCGGCACGGTCCAGATCTTCCTTCGCCTTGCCCAGCGTTGCGTGCCAGTAGATCGGCCATGTCAAATCCGTGCCGATGTACGTATATGACATCGTCTTGAAACCGTTCGCCAATACGCCGGCGTTTTGCAGCGCTTCGATCCAGAATTCCCAGTCTTCGCCGCCCATCACCGCAACGGTGGCGGCGATCTCGTCCTGCGTCGCGGGTTCGAGATCGACTTCCGTCACCACGCCGCGATCGACGTTCAGCGTTTTTACGTGATACGTCTCACCGATCGGCTTGATGGCCGAGCGATACAGCACGCCGGTGCGCGGATGCTGGCGCACGGGCGAGGCAAGGCTGTACACCAACAGATCGATCTGGCCGAGGTCGTTCTTGATGCGCTCGATCACCTGCGTCTTCATCTGATCGGAGAACGCATCGCCATCGAGCGTTTCTGCATACAACCCGGCTGCCTGCGCACGCGCCTCGAACGCGCGGTTGTTGTACCACCCGGCCGTTGCGGTGCGATCACCTTCGGGCGCTTTCTCGAAAGAGACGCCGAGCGTTGCTGCGCCCGCACCGAACGCATTGACGATGCGCGACGCAAGCCCGTATCCGCCCGACGCGCCGATCACGAGCACCCGTTTCGGGCCGTTGGCGAATGTGCCACGCGCTTTTACTGCAGCGATCTGCTCATCCACGTGCGCCGCGCAACCCTTCGGATGCGCGGTCGTGCAGATGAAACCTCGAATGCGGGGCTTGATGATCATCGAAATCTTCTTGAGTTGTTAACCGATCATACCTTCGCGCTGCGCATGACGCATGGCAGCGGGTATGTCGAATGCCCACGGACCATTGCGCTCGATCGAGATCTGCGCGCTCAAGCCCTCGCCGAGTTTGTAGTCGCGGTCGCCGTCGAGCGCGAGCACGCCGGGTCCTTGGAACATCACCGGCATGCCGAGCGGAATACGCGTGTGACTCGCAACGGATACTTCGCGGAACATGCCCGGCGAGAGCGGCGCCTGAAACGTGCGACCGGGTCCCATCTCGAGCAGCAGGCCGCAGTCGTCGGCACCATACACCGGATCGACGTAACCACCGATCGGCGACATGCCCACCGAATCGGGTTCAGCGCGCGTCAGCAGAATGCGTACGAGTCGATTCGCATCGAACGGCAGGAAGTTGCCGACGAAATCGTCGCGCAGCATCACCGCATCGATCAACCCGACGTCGGTGGTTCCATTGGAAAAACGCAAGCGCAGCACCTTCGCGCGACGCGCCAGCTCGGCGCGCGACAATCGGCCGGCCGCGACCAGTCCCGCAACCATCCCGCCGATCGTCGGTTCCAGCAGCTGCGGGAATACGTTGTTCGTTCCGGTCGAAAGCGCGACGAGGTTGACGTCGGGCGCGGCGCGCGTGATGGCGCGATTGGTGCCGTCGCCGCCGAGGCTCACCACCGTGTCGCAACCGGCTTCGAGGTAAGCCGCCATCGCTGCCTCGGTGTCGGCTGCGGAATTCGTGAGCGGATGTTCGATCACGTGCACGCGCGCTTTGAGGTTCATGTACTCGAGCGCGAGCGTGGCGATTCGAAACGGTTCGCGGGCGATATAGATGTCGGTAACGCCGACGGCTTCGGCACCGGCGGCGATTCGCGCAACGATGTCGCGCTTCGCCTCGTGCGTCATGTTGGTGGCGCGCGCCGCAAGACGCCGCACATCGCGCCCCGACATCGGGTTGACGCAGATCGCGAGTCGGACCGGCTTCATCGAATCCGACAGGACAGATCGTGTTGCAACTGCTCGTCACCTAACAGGTTGTTGAAGAACTCCGCTCGCGCGGAGGGAAGCGCTAAGCTATTGCCTCAATCGAAGCGAGGCAAGCGCATTGGCAAAGCCGTCTGCAGAGAACAAGGCTTGCGAACACCTGGCACACGCAGTCGCGGGAGAATTTCCGTTCGCGGTCGAGATGGTGCTGGATGGTCAATCGGGCTTCACCGACGCGATCGTGCGCTGTCGTACATGCGCACAGGCGTATCTGATCGAAATGCTCGAATGGGCCGGCAAGCGCTTCGAGCGCCGCACGTTCCGCGTATCGCTGCTCGACGATGCCGTGGTGGCGCGTTATGCGCACAATCGCGAGCGCTCGAGTTGCGACCTGAAGCGCGCCGCAGCCGAGTGGTATGCCGTGCAAACTCAGGCGCGCTTGACGAATCTGCAGATCGTTCTCGACGTGGAAGACGCAACGCTGCTAGGTGCTACAGAGCTTCCGAACGACACCGACATCCCGATGGCACATTGGCGCGAGCGCATCGGCGCGCGCTAGCCGGCGCTGCCCGCTTCTTTCAAAAGACTCTTAGTTGATTCGATCGAGCACTCTGATCGAATACGCGAACGGATGCCGTTCGTCCGCTGCGTGCTCCTCACGGGACACTTCCCTCCACTGCGTTTCGTCGAACGCCGGAAAGAACGTGTCCCCCTTCATCTCCGTATCGATCAGCGTGAAGTACAACCGGTCGGCTTTCGGCAACGCGAGCGCGTAGATTTCACCGCCGCCGATCACCATTGCCTCATCGTCGCCGTCTTTACGCGCGCGTTCGATCGCCTCATCGAGCGTCCGCACCACAACCGCGCCGTTAGCCACGTAGGTGGGATTGCGGGTTATCACCACATTCGTGCGCTTCGGCAACGGCTTGCCCATGGCATCGAACTGTTTGCGCCCCATGATCACCGTGTGGCCCAGCGTGGTACGCATGAAGTGTCGCATTTCGTCGGGCAGGCGCCACGGCAAGGCGTTGTCGCGGCCGATGACCCGATTGCGCGTCATCGCCCAGATCAGTGACACACGCATGTCAGACCGCGATCGGCGCCTTGATGGCGGCGTGGCTCTTGTAGTTCAGCAGTTTGAAGTCCTCGTACTTGAAATCGAGGATGTCGTGAACGGCGGGGTTCAACTGCATCTGCGGCAACGGATACGGCGTACGCGACAGCTGCTCGTCGGCCTGCTCGAGGTGATTCATATAAAGGTGCGCATCGCCCAGCGTGTGAACGAAGTCGCCGGCCTTCAGCCCGGTGACCTGCGCGATCATCATCGTGAGCAACGCATACGACGCAATGTTGAACGGCACGCCGAGAAACACGTCGGCACTGCGCTGATACAGCTGGCACGACAGGCGGCCGTTCGCCACGTAGAACTGAAACAGCATGTGACACGGCGGCAGTGCCATCTTCTCGACTTCCGCCACGTTCCATGCCGAAACGATCAGCCGTCGCGAATTCGGATTCGTCTTGATCTGCTCGATCACTTTGCCAATCTGATCGATGGTGCTGCCGTCGGGCGCCGGCCATGAACGCCACTGCGATCCGTACACCGGCCCGAGGTCACCTTGTTCGTCAGCCCAGTCGTCCCAGATGTGCACGCCGTTATCCTGCAGGTACTGCACGTTCGTGCTTCCGGCAACGAACCACAGCAACTCGTGGATGATGCCTTTGAGAAAGACCTTCTTCGTGGTGACGAGCGGAAACCCTTCACTCAGATCGAAGCGCATCTGGTGACCGAAAACGCTCAACGTGCCGGTGCCGGTGCGGTCGTCTCGTGCGACGCCGTGCTCGCGGATTTGCCGCATCAGATAGAGGTATTGCTTCACGCGCGTTTCCGACTCAGAGCCAGCAGGACGATGCCGAACAGGACCATGAGGATGGACAGCAGCTGGCCCATGGTCAACCAGTTCAAGGCGATGAAGCCGAGCTGCGCATCGGGTTCGCGGAACACTTCCGTCGCGATGCGCAGCAAGCCGTAGCTCAGCACGAAAACACCGGACACCGCGCCCGTCGGCCGTGGCTTCGACGAGAACAGCCAGACGATGACGAACAGTACCAGGCCTTCTGCAAACGCCTGGTACAGCGGCGACGGATGCCGCGCGAAATCTTCCCAGGCACCGGTGCACAACGGATTGATGGCGCGAATCGCATCGGCGCTGCACGGATAGATCAAACCGAATGCCGAGTCGGTCATTCGGCCGGGCAACTCGGTGTTCGCAAAGTTGCCCAGCCGACCGAAGCCGAGACCGAGCGGCACCAACGGCACGACGAAGTCGCTGACCTGCAGGAACGTGCGATGCGTCGAACGCGCGAACCATATCAGCGCGACCATCACGCCGATGAAGCCGCCGTGAAACGACATGCCGCCATCCCAGATCCTGAACAGCCATGCCGGGTCCGCCATGAACTGCTTGAACCCATAGAAGAAGACGTAGCCGATGCGTCCGCCGAGCACGGCGCCCAACGCGCCGTAGAACACGACGTCCGAAATCTGCTGCGCGGTCCAGTCGGTGTGCAGGGTGCGCGCGCGCCTGTTGCCGAGCCACCACGCCATCACGAACGCCGCGAGATACGCGAGGCCGTACCAACGGATCGCGACCGGACCGTAACCGATGATCACCGGATCGATGTGGGGATAGTGCAAAAGCCGCTCCGCATGTTCGAGAGATGACGCACCGGAAACGCAACGAGTGCGCGCTCACTCCAGCGCGCGCCTGCTACACTCCCCGTCCCTTTTTTCCAAACGTCCTCGGGCATGTGCCTGATTCTGTTCGCATACCGGGTTCGTGCCGACGCGCCGTTGATCGTTGCCGCGAACCGCGACGAATTCTACGCACGTCCGGCGGCATTGGCACACCGTTGGGACGATGCGCCGCACGTGTTCGCGGGCCGCGACTTGAGCGCGGGCGGAACATGGCTAGGCGTGTCGACGAACGGTCGCTTCGCTGCCGTAACGAATTTCGCCGAAACGCCCGATGGCCCGCTTCCACCCGGCTCGCGCGGCGATCTCACCGCGAACTTTCTGCGCGGCACGGTCGACGCACGCAGCTACGCCGATGCGATCAACAAAGATCGCTACCGCGGCTTCAGCCTGCTGTTGTGGGACGGCACCGATCTCATCTATACCTCGAATCGCAACTCGCATCCGCGCGCGCTCGAACCCGGTGTGCATGGACTGTCGAACACGCATCTCGACGGTACGCTCTGGCCGAAGGTCACCACCGGCACACAAGGCCTGCACAACATCGTTCGCACCGACTACTCACCTGACGACCTGATGAAGCTGCTCGCCGATACACGCATTCCAGGCGACGATCTGTTACCGCGACGCGGCAACGACCTTGCATTCGAACGCCGCGTGGCGCCGATCTTCATCCGCGGCGACGAGTACGGAACACGCGCATGTTCCGCTGTTACCATCGGCACCACGCACATACAGTTCGCCGAACAGACGTTCGGCCCCAACGGCGTTGCTATGGAGCGAGTCCAAACGACGCTGCCTATCAGTTGAACGTATGCAAGCGCGTACGTTCAATCTTCCCGCCGAGGTTCAAAACAAGCTCGTCTATCTCGGCACCGAGGGTGCGCGTTGGCTCAGTGAACTCCCAGAATTCGTGCGCGACCTGGAGCGCGATTGGCGAATCAACGTCGGCGCGGTGTTAAAAGGCGGCTCGGAAGCGCTGGTCGCCCACGCGACAACCACCGACGGCGTCGACGCCATCGTCAAGATTGGTGTTCCCGGACCGACCGGATTCGAACAGGAGGTGCGCACGTTGTTGCTCGCCAACGGTCGTGGCTACGTGAAGCTGTTGCAGCACGACGCCGAACGTCGCGTCATGCTGCAGGAACGGCTCGGTTCACAGCTCTCGCAACTGAACTGGACGATCCCCGATCAGATGGACGCGATCTGCACGACGTTTCAACGCGCCTGGATCGACGTACCGACCGACTTCCCGCTGACGACCGGCGCCGAGAAGGCACACAGCCTGGCTGAACTGATCGGCTCCGCATGGCAGGAACTCGGTAGGCCGTGCAGCGAACGCGCCGTTGAGCGCGCACTCGCCTTCGCCGATGCAAGAGCAAGCGCATACGATCCAGCCGACTCCGTGCTGGTGCATGCCGATGCGCACAGCCAGAACACTCTGCAGGTTGTCGGCGCGAAAGCGGCGGACCACTCCGCATTCAAGTTCGTGGATCCGGACGGGGTTCGTGCAGAGCCGGCGCTCGATCTCGCCGCGATGATGCGGGATTGGAGCAAAGAGTTGCTGGCGGGCGATCCAATCGCGCTCGGCCGCGCGCGTTGTGACTATCTCGCCGGTCTTACAGGCATCGCGCCCGAGCCGATCTGGCAGTGGGGCTTCATGGAGCGGACGTCGACCGGTCTCTATCTGATGCAGCTCGGTTGGGCCGACGAAGGCCGCGAGATGCTGAAGGTGTCCGATGCGTGGTGCGCCTGATCAACTGATGCGTCTCGCACCGATGGAGCGACACCGATGAGCAACTTCAAGAATCTGTTCGCGCTGGCCGATCGCGACGACGCCGTCGCGCTGTTGATCGAACTGGGCGACATGCCGACGCACCGCGTGCGTTCCGAGAGTGGCGAAACGCTGTTTCTGTACTCGCTCTACCGCGGCAAAGGAAAGTGCGTTGAGGCGTTACGCAAACGCGGCGGTCTCACACTGCAGGAAGCCGCCGCGGCCGGCGATGTGTCGCGCATCGAAGAACTGATCGGACAGGCGCCGTGGACCATCCAGTCGCTGTCGGCCGACGGCTGGACCGCACTGCATCTCGCTGCATTCCTCGGTCGCGACGCGGCCGTGATCCGCTTGCTCGAACTCGGTGCCGATGCGCAGCAGTGGGCGCGCGCCCTCGAAACGAATCTGCCGATTCACGCCGCATGCGCGGGCCGCAGACTCGGCAAGACCGCACTGGCAAAACTGGCGGAGGCCACCGGCGACCCCGATATCACGCCTAAGCACGGCTACACCCCGCTGATGGAAGCCGCATCCAACGGATATGCCGCCGCAGTAGACGTGTTGCTTGCAGCGGGCGCAGACAAAACGCGCAAACATCCGAACGGAAACACCGCAGCGGACTTCGCGCGCGAGAAGGGTCATCCGGAACTGATCGAACGCCTCAGCTGAAAGCGGAGCCCGTTGCGACTAGACGATCGCGATTCCAACCGCCGAGTCGGACCTCACCACCAACGAACTCTCCCGGTGTCGACGTGCACGAACTGCGACTCCGGATAGAAACCGACGCCGCCTTTCTGCAGGTCGAGCGCGACGCTGCGCAGCTTTTTGAGCGGAACGTCGGCGAGCCGCACGTCTATCGCCTGGCCGCGCAGATGCATGCTGTCTTTCGCAACGCCCGTCGAGTTGTCGCGCAGCATCTGATTGGTCGCAGGTGAGCGATACGCGGAGATCACCTGAAACGGCGCGCGTGTACCGGTTTTCAGCTTGATATCGAACAGCACGTCGAACAGCGCAGGATCCATGCGGCGTTCATCGCCATTGCGGAAGTCCTTCAGGAAATCGTCGATGGCATCGAGAGCGCTCGGCACATACCGGCCGTTCTCGTAGTACACGACGGACAGCGCCCTGCCCGTGTGAGTGTGATAGAAGCTCAGGCTGCGTGCATCGTCAGTCGTTCCCGACAAAAGGCTCATTCCGATGGCCAACAACGCCCACTTCATATCGAACTGCTCACCGTTGCTTGCGAGCAGCCATCCTAACCGATCGCCGCGCCCGCGCGGCACACCACTCATCGTCCCATTCGGCCAAATGCGTCGCATTTTTGCCCTCGGTGCGATCGTCTTGTGCAACCTGTTCGCCAACGCGAATGCGCAGACAACTGCCGCCCCCAGCGCGGACGAGGTCGCACACCGGCTCGGGCAACTGACGTCCAGCGGTGCCGACGCAGCCTTCAGATTCGCCGCCCCCGACATCCTCCAACGGTTCTATCAGCAACGGGGATTTACGCTCGCGTGGGACGATGCGCGCGCGCAAGCACTCGTGGCAATGGTCCGCGCTGCCGACACCCAAGGTCTCGCGCCCGAGGACTATCTGGTCGGCGACCTGCCCGCCTTGCCGGCGCTTTCCGGCCTCACCGGCGACGCGCGTATTGATATCGATCTGGAATTGACCGAGGCGTTGCTGCGGTACGCGTATCACAATCGCTTCGGCAAGGTGGACCCGCGCGAACTCGATCCGTCGTGGAACTACGCCCGAAACGTATCGCCCGGCGGACCATTCACTGCGCTCGAACGCGTCATCGCCGCTCCCGACCTCGCCGCGCAGCTCGACATCGAAGTGGGACACGGTGCGATGTACGTAGCGCTGCAACGCGTGCTCGCGCGTTATCGCGGTTACGCCGCCGCCGGCGGATGGCAGGAAGTACCTCCAGGACCGACGTTGAAGCCGGGCAGCGTCGATACGCGCGTTGCGGCACTGCGACTGCGACTCGCGGCAGAGGAATACGCAGCGCCTCCCACCACCGATCCCAACACGTTCGATGAGGGGCTCGCGAACGCCGTGCGCGACTTCCAAGTCCACCACGGACTCGGTTCGGACGGCCTCGTCGGCGCCCAGACACTGATCGCGCTCAACGAGTCCGCGAACGAACTGGTCGACCGGCTGCGCGTGAATCTCGAACGGTTGCGCTGGGTCCTGGTAGAACGCACACCGCGCTTCATCGCCGTGAACATCGCCGGCTATCGGGTGTACTACTTCGACGACGATCAGGTGCAATGGACGGCGCGCGCCGTGGTCGGCAAGCGGTATCGTGCGACGCCGATTTTCCGCGCCGACATGACCTATCTCGTCATCAATCCGGACTGGACCGTGCCGCCGACGATCCTGCGCAACGACTCGTTGCCGGCGATCAAGCGCGATCGCGCGTATCTCGACAAACAGCGGATGGACGTGATCGACCGCTCCGGTCGCGCGGTGGACCCCGCAACGATCGATTGGGCTACCGTCACGCCGAGGAGCTTCCCGTACATGCTGCGCCAGCGTCCCGGCCCAACGAATTCACTCGGCCGCATCAAGTTCATGTTTCCGAATGAACACTTCGTATTCCTGCACGACACGCCGGCGCGCGACCTCTTCGATCGCACCGAGCGCGCGTTCAGCTCCGGCTGCATCCGATTGGAGCATCCGCTCGAACTCGCCGAGATTCTGCTGCGCCCCGACCCGAAGTGGACGCGCGAGGCGCTCCAAAGCGCCATCGATGCCGAAAAGACACAGACGGTTTCGCTGACGCGGCCATTGCCGGTCTTGATCCTCTATCTCACCGCGATCGCATTCGACGAAGGGCGCGATTTCACGTTCCTGCGCGACATCTATGATCGCGATGAGGCGGTGCTGAGCGCGCTGAAAACGGGCTTCGTCTACTCGCCGCCGGCCGGGCTTTAGCCGGCCGCCAGGCGCGATCGCTCAAACCCGGTGCTCAACCCGAAATGATCAGCTCGCCGCGATCGGTCTGCACCCCGACGTTCCAAAGCCCGGGCGGGCGATCCGCAACCAACCCCACCGGCGCATCCGCGCCTTCGGTCCACTGCCTGAAAACGTTCGCGTCGCGCGGCGCAATTGCCAGCGCCGTCACCGCCCGCGCGCCGTTGCGGTGATTCACCGCCAGCAGTCCCGGATATTGCTCGGGACGATCCCATTGCATGAAGAACGGCGTAGTCGGATCGGCGAGCGCCAACGACAGTCCTGCGGCGCGCCACGTCAGCAGCACACCGTCGGGACGCATCCGCTTGCGCGGCTCCACTGTAATTCCCAACTGAGCGGCCACCCGATCGATCGCGTCGGTGCGCAACGACCAGCGCACGATCCGATCTCCATCCGCGATTGCGCGCAGGAGCGATCGGCCGAAATCGCTCTTGCACGCGAGCTGCGGCGACATCACACCCAGCAGTTCGAGATACTGCGCCCCGAGAGGAATGATGCGATTGGCGGTGCCGATCCCCGGATGCACGCCGCCATCGAGGACGTCGAACCCCATTGATCGGAAACGGGCGCTCGCCGCCTCGAGATCGTTTACGCCGAAGATGACTTGGCTCAGGCTCAGCACGGCACGCCCTCAGTCAGGCCGCCGGCGTGCCTTCGTAGCTCGGGACCACGCGACCGAGGCCGGCCTCGATCAGCGCCTCCCGCATGAACTCCTCGATCTCTTCGGCCTGGCTCATCCGCAGCACGCTGACCAGCCAGCGGCGCGCTTGCGTCATCGAGATGTTGCGGATCACCCATTTCACACGCGGCAGGTTCGTGGAGTTCATCGACAACACGTCGTAGCCCATGGCGAGACACAACACCGCGCCCGCCGGCGTCCCAGCGAGCTCGCCGCAGATTCCAACCGCCTTACCTTCACTGTGGCCCGCAGTGGCAACCTCACGCAACGCGGTCAACACCGCCGGATGGAGATCGCGATACAGCGACGCAACTCGCGGGTTGTTGCGATCCACCGCCAGCATGTACTGCGTGAGGTCGTTGGAGCCCACCGCCAGAAAGTCGACCTGCTTCGCGAGCAGACGAGCCTGGTAGACCGCGGCCGGCACTTCGATCATCACGCCGATTTCCGGCATACGCACGCCGATACCTTCTTCAACCACCTCGGCATATGCGCGCTTGATCAGCACTTTCGCGTCCGTAACTTCCTTGGCGCTCGAGATCATCGGCAGCATGATGCGCAACCGGTTGCTCAAGCCCGCGCTCGACTTGATCATCGCACGCACCTGCGCGAGGAAGATCTCGGGGTGATCGAGCGTGACGCGAATGCCGCGCCAGCCGAGGAACGGGTTGTCCTCTTTGATCGGGAAATACGACAGCGCTTTGTCACCGCCGATGTCGAGCGTTCGCATCGTCACCGGATGCGGATTGAATGCCTCCATGTGCTCTCTATAGATGACGCGCTGTTCTTCTTCGGTGGGAAACCGGTCGAGCGTCATGAACGGCAGTTCGGTGCGGAACAATCCGATGCCTTCGGCGCCGCGGTCGAGCGAGCGCGATACTTCGCCGATCAGTCCAATGTTCACCCACAACTGCACGCGGCGACCGTCGCGCGTGACGCACGGCGCGTCGCGCAGTTCCTCGAGTTCCTCCGCGAACTCGCGCTCTTCCTCCATCAGGTCCTGATAGTGGTTGACGAGGTGCGTAGACGGATTCACGAACACATGTCCCAGGAAGCCGTCGAGAATCAGCGGCAGGCCATCGACCCCGAACAACGGCAGATCGAGCGCACCCATTACCGTGGGGATATCGAGAGCACGCGCCATGATCGCAACGTGCGAGTTGCCGGAGCCGCGCTGTGAGACGACGCCTTTGAGCTTCTCCGGCGGAATCTCGGCGATCATCGCGGGTGTCACTTCTTCGCCGACCAGAATCGTGTGATCGGGGAAGTGCACCTTCTTCTGCCGCAGATCCTGCATGTAGGCGAGCACGCGCTGGCCCAGTTCCTTCACGTCGGCGCCGCGCTCGGACAGATACGAGTCTTCCATACGCTCGAAACTGCGCACGTGCTCCATGATCACCTGCCGCAACGCGCCCTGCGCCCATTGGCCGTTTCGAATCACTTCGCGCACTTCGCCGGCAATGGCAGAGTCGTCGAGCATGTGCAGGTACGCATCGAACAGCGCCAGTTCTTCCGGCGGCAACGACTGCGCGAGTTGCTTCCGGATGTCGAGGATGTCTTCGCGCACCGTGGTGATCGCGCGATCGAACACCAGCAACTCGACCGTAACGTCGTCCGCCTCACGGTCGGGGACACTTTCGAGAATCGCGGTCCGATGAATGACCACCGCTGTGCCGAGACAGATTCCCGGTGCTCCCGGCACGCCGACGAAGCGCGAGTCCTGCAATTCCGACGGACCGTCGCTCAGATGCGCGAAGTCGCCGGTGGCTTCCGCATGTGCAACGACACCCGCAAGCTGCGCCGATAGCGTGACGAGAAACGCCTCTTCGCTTTCGTCGAAGCGGCGCCGGTCGCGCTGCTGAACCACCAGCACGCCGAGCACGCGACGCTGCTGGATGATCGGCACGCCCAGGAACGAGTGGAACGGCTCTTCACCGATCTCGGGTAAATAGTGGAAGCTCGGGTGGCGGGTCGCATCTTCGAGATTCAAAGGTTCGGCGCGGGTACCCACGAGCGCGACGAGACCCTGACCGCGTTCGAGGTACAGGTGTCCGACGGCGTCCTTGTTCAGACCTTCCGTAGCGACGAACAGGAAACGGTCGCGGGCCGGATCCACCAGATAGATGGAGCACACTTCCGTGCCCATCGCTTCACGCACGCGAGCAACGATGACGTCGAGCGCGTGACGGAACGTCGGCGCCGAATTGACGTCCTGAACGATGCTGCGCAGGGTATCGAGCATTTGAGTCGCTTGTCCTTTAGCGGCGAGCGGCTACGACTAATCTTGGCGCGAGTTCCTTGAGTGCCTGTCTATACACGTCACGCTTGAATTCAACCACCTGACTGACAGAATACCAGTAGCTCACCCAGCGCCAATCGTCGAACTCCGGCTTTCCCGACCGCGTCACACAAACGCAGTCGTCGCTCGCGATCATCTTCAGCAGAAACCACTTCTGCTTCTGCCCTTTGAAGTCCGGCGCCGAGTTGTAGCGGCGCAGACGTTTCGGCAATCGATAGCGGAGCCAGCCGGTGGTACACGCGAGAATCTTCACGCAATGTTCTTCGAGCCCCACTTCTTCGTGGAGTTCACGATACAGCGCGTCTTCAGGCGTTTCGTCTTGGTGAATTCCCCCCTGCGGGAACTGCCACGCATCGTGCCCGCCGATGCGGCGCGCCCAAAGCACCTGACCGCGGTCGTTGGCGACCACGATACCGACATTCGGCCTGAATCCGTCGGCGTCGACCACGCTGTCGATCTCTGTGTGCATGCGAGGATTGTTCCACAGAGGTTCTGCACTAGTCGACTTCGATAAGGGGCGATTGACGGGTGTTATCGGTGATGTCTTCAACACCGCCGAACACATCGTGTCATCCGCTATTGGCGCCAACTCCAACCAAAGGGTGGATACGCCGACGTCAGGTGGAGGTGGGGGCTCGTTGCGCCGGACCGTGTTTGGCCATGAATGGCCAAACGCGAGCGTCCATGGATGGCTCGAGCGCGTCCGGCGCAACAAGCCCCCATCTCCACCGGGATTCGAAGCGCAACGTAAGGCGCATCAACCCCGCAAAAACACGCACTTCAGGTATTCACTTTCCGTGATCAAAGGATGAATCGGATGATCAGGCGGCATTGAACCGCGACCGACGACAACCAGATCGCGCCGTGCCTGGCGCCCACCGGCGCGCACGATGCCGAGGTGTGTCTCCGCGTCGAGCTGCGAAGAACACGAACACGTCACCAACAGACCGCCCGGCGCGAGGCAACCGATCGCGGCGCGGTTCAGGTGACGGTACAAGGCGGTTGCGCCTTTCAGATCTTTGCGTCGCTTCACCAGCGCCGGTGGATCGAGGATCACGACGTCGTATTTCTCGCCGTGATCCTTGAGGAAGTCGGACACGTCCGCGCGCACGGCTGTCACCGTTTCACCCACTGCGTTGCGCTGTGCGTTCTCCCGCGTCGCAGCCACTGCAGTTTCAGACGAGTCGACGCATACCACCCGGCTTGCGCCGCGTAAGGCTGCACGAATGCCCCATGCGCCGACGTAGCTATACAGGTCGAGCACCCGCGCGCCGCGATACAGCTGCGGGAAGCGTGAGCGGTTGTGGGCCTGGTCGAAGAACCAACCGGTTTTTTGTCCCTCGGCCAGGTTCACCTCGAACGTCGCCTCGCCCTCGATCACCAACGCCCGCGGATTGCCGCGTTTGACGTCGACGTACGTTGGCAGGCCTTCCGCGGCGCGCGCGCTGTTGGTGTTCTTCACGACGAGCGTTACCGGTGAGACGAGCGCGTCGATGGCCGCGACGACGCGATCGAGTGCCGCTTCCATTCCCCACGTCGAGGTCTGAATCACGCATGCATCGCCATAACGGTCGATGACCAGACCCGGCAGCTCGTCGCCCTCGCCGTACACCCATCGATAGTACGGCTGCGGATACTGCCGGTCGCGCCAACGCAACGCGCGTTCGAGACGGCGCGTGATCAACTCGTCGTCGATCGGTTCGTCGCGGCTGAGCAGCCGCACTGCGATCAGATTCGCGGGATTCGCGTGGCCGTGTCCGACGATTTCACCGGCGCTGTCGACGACGCGTACCGTTGCACCCGGCGTCAGACCTTTCAGCGGTGTCGCCGCGACGTCGATCTCGTTCGAATACACCCACGGATGACCGCGCTTCACGCGCCGGTCATGTCCGGGTTTCAGCTTCAGACTGTCCATAAAGATCGGGCCGCGGTTAATCGGCTATTATGCGGACAACCCACGTCCTCGGACACACCATGGCATCCGGCAAGAACCGGTTGGCCGATGAAACGAGCCCCTATCTGCTGCAACACGCAGACAATCCCGTCGACTGGTATCCGTGGTGCCCCGACGCCCTCACCAAGGCGCGCCAGGAGAACAAGCCGATCCTGTTGTCGATCGGCTACTCGGCTTGCCACTGGTGCCACGTGATGGCGCACGAGAGCTTCGAAGACGAAGCCACCGCGAAGACCATGAACGAGCTGTTCGTGAACATCAAAGTCGATCGCGAAGAACGGCCCGATCTCGACAAGGTGTATCAGACCGCGCATCAGTTACTGACGCAGCAGGGCGGCGGCTGGCCGCTGACGATGTTCCTCGATCCGAAAACGTTGATCCCGTTTTTCGGCGGCACCTATTTTCCGAAGACGCCGCGTTATCAGTTGCCGGGCTTCGTCGACCTGATGCTGCGCATCTCGCAGGTGTTCCGCGATCAGCGCGACGAACTCGCAGCACAAGGCACCAAACTCGCGAACGTGTTCGGCAATCTGAATCCGGCCGCGGCAGCGGGGCAGCTCAAAGACGACGTATTGCTCACCGCCGCGCGCGATCAGCTCGCGTCGCAATACGACGCGCGCGAAGGCGGCTTCGGCACGTCACCGAAGTTCCCGATGCCGACCACCATCGAACGCTTGTTGCGACACTGGGCATATACCGGCCGCACGCTGAAGAAGGGGTTACCGAAAGACCGCGAAGCGCTCGAGATGGCGATGATCACGCTGACGCACATCGCGCGAGGCGGCATCTTCGACCACGTCGGCGGCGGCTTCTGTCGCTATTCCACCGACGCGCGCTGGATGATTCCGCACTTCGAAAAGATGCTGTACGACAACGGCGCATTGCTTTCCGTCTACGCAGACGCGCTCTCGATCGGTCCCGATCCGCTGTTCGATCAGGCGGTGCGGCAAACCGCCGAATGGCTGATGCGTGAAATGCAGCACCCCGACGGCGGTTACTTCAGCGCGATCGACGCCGATTCCGAAGGCGAGGAAGGCAAGTTCTACGTCTGGCGCCGCGACGAGATCAAACGCCTGCTCACAGCCGACGAATACCTGATCGTCGAAACGCTGTACGGCCTCGACAAGCCGGCGAACTTCGAGGGCAAGTGGAATCTGCATCGCAGCGATGCCTGGCACGCGGTGATCGAGCGGCTGTCGGTTCCGCGCGACGAGGCCGACGCGTTGCTAGCGAGCGCGCGCATGAAACTGTTCGTCGCGCGCAGCAAACGTATTCCGCCCGGCAAGGACGACAAGGTGCTGACGGCGTGGAACGGCATCGCAATTCGCGGCATGGCGAAGGCCGGTCTCGTACTCAACGAACCCAAGTGGATCGAGTCCGCTACGCATGCCGCCGATTTCATCGCGAAGCGAATGGTCATCGACGGGCAACTGTACGCGACGTGGCGCGACGGACATGCACGACATCGCGCCTATCTCGACGACTACGCGAACCTGCTCGACGGTTTGCTCGCACTGCTGCAAGTCCGTTGGCGCGATGCGGACGCACGCCTGGCGAAATCACTGGCCGACACCGTGGTGGCGCGCTTCTACGACAACGACGGAGGCGGCTTCTACTTCACCGCGAACGATCACGAGCAGCTGATTCACCGGCCCAAACCGTCCAACGACGACGCGATGCCGCCCGGCAACGGCGTGCTCGCGCGAGCGTTGAATCTGCTCGGGCATCTGCTCGGCGAAGCACGCTATCTCGAAGCCGCAAGCGGCACGTTGAAATGGGCGCGCGCGGCGATGGAACAATATCCGGCGGGCCACAGCACGCTGTTGTCTGCGCTCGAAGACGAAATGCACCCGCCGGAGCTGGTCATCGTCAGAGGTCCACGCGCCGAACTCGAAGGCTGGCTGCGCCCGGTGCGCAGCGGCTACCGGCCGTGGCGCCACGCGTTCGGAATACCTTACGAAGAGGTCGGTGTGATGCCCGCGTATCTACCGCGGCTCGTTTCCGCAGAGAAGCAGCGACAGTGTTCGGCGTACGTGTGCCGCGGCTTGGCGTGTTCGTTACCGATTCATTCGCCGGCGGAACTCGCAGCCGCACTCAAGACCGAGAACACCTGACGGTGTCGCTTCGAATCATCGGCGCAGGGTTCGGTCGCACCGGGACGTTGTCGCTCAAACTGGCGTTGGAACAACTCGGCTTCGGCCCGTGCTATCACATGGTCGAAGTGTTCAAGAATCCATCTGCGCCGCAATGGTGGGTGGACGCCGCCGACGGTCATCCCGATTGGGACAAGATCTTCGACGGCTACAACGCGTGCGTCGACTGGCCCGCCGCGACGTTCTACGCCACGCTCGCCGACGTGTTCCCGGACGCAAAGGTGATTCTCACGCAGCGCGACCCGGAAGCGTGGTTCCGATCGACGCAGGCGACGATCTTCCCGCTCGCCACGCCGCCGGATACCGCCGCGCCGTTCGACCAGCTGTTCCGCAAGATCATCGCCCGCCTGTTCGACTACCGCATGCGCGACCACGATCACGTCATCGACGTCTTCAATCGCCACAACGCGGAAGTGCGGCGACGTATCGCGCCGAACCGACTGCTCGTCTACGAACTGGAGCAGGGGTGGGATCCGTTGTGCCGCTTCCTCGACGTCGCCATGCCGAACGGCCCGATGCCGAAGAGCAACACCACCGAAGAGTTCGGCAAACGCTTCGGCGCGTACTCGAAATACCCGGACTGACCGGAGACTGTTCCGCTGAGCGGTTGCCGGCGGCGCGGCGCTCTGCTGTACTCGGCGCCGCCTCGACTCAACCGCGTACGGAGCCACCCATGACGACGTTCATGTTCATCGAAAAGGGACATACCCCCAATCGGCAGGACATGAACCTCCATGCGAACGTTGAATCTGGGAATTCTGGCTCATGTAGACGCGGGTAAGACCAGCCTCACGGAGCGGCTGCTCTACGAAACCCATGTCATCGACGCAATCGGCAGCGTCGACGACGGCACCACACAGACCGACACACTCGACCTCGAACGCCGGCGCGGCATCACGATCAAGTCCGCGGTAGTGTCGTTCGTTGTCGACGACGTTACCGTCAACCTGATCGACACGCCCGGCCATCCCGACTTCATCGCCGAAGTCGAGCGTGTGTTGACCGTGCTGGACGGCGCAGTTTTGGTGATTTCCGCGGTTGAAGGTGTGCAGGCGCAAACGCGCGTGCTGCTGCGATCGCTGCAGCGCCTGCGCATACCGACGCTGCTGTTCGTCAACAAGATCGATCGTGGCGGTGCGGACATCGAGCGAGTCATGCAGGCAATTGCCGCAAAACTGACACCGGCCATCGTCGCGATGGGATCGGTGCGCGCGCCCGGCACACGTGACGCGGGCTTTATGCCGCACGACGCAACCGATCCGATGTTCTGCGCAAGGCTCTGTGAACTGCTGGCCGATCACGACGACGCCGTGCTCGCAGCTTACATCGGCGATAGCACTCGTCTGCCGTACGGCACACTACGCGCTGCGCTCGCGACGCACACCGGGCGCGCCCGAGTGCACCCGGTGTTGTTCGGCTCGGCCATCACCGGCGCCGGTGTGCCACCGTTGATCGCCGCACTCACGGAACTGCTGCCGGCCGCCAACGGCGACGTAGAGGCGCCGCTGTCGGGCACGGTATTCAAAGTGGACCGCGGGCCATCCGGTGAGAAGATTGCCTATGTCCGGCTCTTCTCCGGCTCTATATGGATCAGGGATCGGCTGCGGATGCGTGCAGAGCGCGAGCACACCGTTACCGCGATTCAAGTGTTCGCAACCGGTTTCGCCGACACGCGCAACTGCGTTACCGCCGGACGGATCGCCAAACTGTGGGGGCTGATCGATGCCCGCATCGGCGACACGGTCGGCGTGCCGCCTGCAACACACGATCAGCATCACTTCGCGCCGCCGGCATTGGAAACGGTGATCGTTCCGCGCCAGCGGCGCGACAAAGGCGCGCTGCAGGCCGCACTGGCACAGCTCGCCGAACAGGACCCATTGATCAACCTGCGGCAGGACGACCTGCGGCAGGAACTCTACGTCTCGCTCTACGGCGAGGTGCAGAAGGAAGTGATTCGCGACACGTTGGCCGATGCTTTCGGCATCGCAGTCGAATTTCGCGAGACGACGACGATCTGCATCGAGCGTCCGACCGGCAGCGGCGCCGCTGTAGAAGTGATGCGTGAACCACCGAACCCGTTCCTCGCGACCATCGGTTTGCGGGTGGACCCGGCGCCGCTCGGTTCCGGTGTTCGATTCGCGCTGGAAGTGGAACTCGGTTCGATTCGCCTCGCCTTTCACAAAGCGGTGGAAGACACCGTTGCCGCGACGTTGCAGCAAGGTCTGTACGGCTGGAACGTTACCGACTGTGTGGTGACGATGACACACTCCGGATACGCTCCGCGGCAGAGTCACTCGCACGCGCGCTTCGACAAAAGTATGTCGAGCACGGGCGCCGACTTCCGCAACCTGACGCCGCTCGTGTTGATGAGCGCGCTGAGTCGCGCGGGCACACAAGTGTGCGAACCGGTGCAGCAGTTTCGCGTCGAGTTTCCTGCCGATGTGTTGGGCGCGGTTTCGCACGCGCTAGCCCAGCTCGATGCGATTCCGCTAGCGACGCAGGCACAGCGCGGCGCGTACACGATCGAAGGCGAAATTCCTGCGTCGCGCGTGCACGCGATTCAGCAGCAGCTGCCGTCGCTGTCGCGCGGCGAAGGCGTGTTCGAATGCGGTTTCGCGGGCTATCGGCCCGTGCGCGGCAAACCGCCGATACGTTCGCGCACCGATTTCGATCCGCTCGACCGGAAGGCGTATCTCCTGCGTGTCATGCGTCGCGTGAAGTAGCCGAACAGAACGGCAGGCGCGCTACGATGGTCCGGTATCAGGGTGGAATCGAGGACACGAGATGACCGAAGCGGTTCAACGCAGCCGAACGTACTGGATCGGATGGGCAATGAGCGGACTCGTGATCGCGTTCATGCTGATGGACGCGACGATGAAGTTGCTGGCACTGCCGATCGTGCTGGAAACGAGCGGACAGCTCGGCTTCGTCGGCGCAGACATGGCCCGCGGCATCGGCTGCATATTGCTCGTCGGTACGGTGCTCTATGCACTGCCGCGAACCGCGATACTCGGCGCGATCCTGCTGACGGCCTACCTCGGGGGTGCAGTGGCCACGCACGTGCGAGTGGGCAGCCCTTTGTTCTCGCACGTGCTGTTCGGCGTTTACGTCGGCGCGCTGATGTGGGGTGGCATCTATCTGCGCGATGCGCGCCTTCGCGCACTCGTGCCGTTGCGCGACGCGGGCTGACTAAGCCGCAGCGCCCTACACCCAGAGCGCCACAATGAAGATGCCGATCATCGAGAACGCGAGCGCCAGCTTGACGACCACACCCACCAGCAAACCGACGCCGGTCGCGACGCCGACGCGGCCGGCGCGTTGCAGATTGCGCATCGCGACGAACTCGCCGATTGCGGCACCGACGAACGGCATGAACAGCACACCCCACAAGCCGGTGAACACGCCGACAACTGTGCCGATCGCCGCACCGCTTACTGCAAGGGGGCTCGCGCCGAGGCGCCTGGCGCCGAGGCTGCCGGCCACGAAGTCACACGCAATGCTGATCAACGCAAGTAAACCGAGCACACCGAGCGTCCACGCCGACACGCGACTCCAGTCGTCGATCCACGCGCCGAGCACCGCGCCGGCGAAGATCAGGATTGCGCCAGGAATCACCGGCAACACCGTTCCGACGACACCCGCCGTCATCAACACCGCTACGAGAACCCACAGCGCGATCGTCACGCGCGCTCGAGATAGCTCTGGAACACGGCCACGTGAACGAGTGCTGCGTCGGCGGAGTTCGGCCAGAGCTCTTCGCTTCGAAACCGCACGTCGTACGTCGGCTCGTCGGCCGCTTCGATACCGTGTGCGTGCGCGTCCGGGAACGGATACACGGGCGATTCACTCACCACTACACCGGTCTTGCCGCGAATGTAACCGGGCATCCGGATGTGTCCGGGAACATAGTCGCTGCGCACCTTAACGCGATCGCCGGCAACGAAACGTTGCCGGGACGCGACATTGGCTCTGCCGGGCGCACTGGGTATTGCAATCGGAAACGCTCCTTGCGCACGTCGATCGAGCTCTTCCTGCGTGACGATACCTTTCTCGACACACAACGTGGCGAGGCTGGTGAGCGACCGCTCGTAGTAACTCGCCGAAAGATAATGACGCGGCTCCATACGTTCGATCGCGTGCCGATACTCGTCCATGTTGAAGATGCCAAGCCGCACCGCCAGCGAATACAACGCGTTGACGCGCTTCTCCCACGGCTCGTGAAACACCTGCGCGTCGAGCGCGTAGCGCACGCGACCGAAACCTTGTTTACCGCCGAGATCGTGCAGGCCGTCCATGATCGATCCTCCTATAAGCGCGCGACGCCGATCATCGAGTCTTTCGTCACGATCTGCGCGAGCTCCTGCTCGCTCCAGCCCTGCGTGTGCGGTGGACGCACCGGCAGCACCATGTAGCGTGTGTCGGCAGTGGTGTCCCACACGCGAATCTCCACATCCGGGGCGAGTTCGAGTCCCATCTCGCTCAACACCGTGCGGGATTGCCGCACGATTCGCGCGCGATATTCCAGGTCTTTGTACCAGTCCGGCGGCAAACCGATGATCGTGAAGGCGGTGCATGAGCACAGTGTGCAACAGATGACGTTCTGCACGGCCGGCGTGTTCTCCAGTACAACGAGATGACGATGGTGCGCCGGCATGCTCAGGCCGAGCTCCGCGACCGCCGTGCGTCCGTTCGCGAGCAGCCGTTGTTTGAACGCAGGGTCGGTCCACGCTTTCGCCACAACGCGCGCGCCGTTCTGCGGAATCCACGTCTCCTCCGTGAGATGTTCGAACTCTTCGATCACTTCCGCGGGCTTGAAGCCGCGTGCGTCGAACGCATCTTGAATGGCGTCGACGCGTCGCTCGACCGGTGCGATGTTCGGATGCATGTCGTTGCGATCGGTCATCACTGTTCTTAGTTCCCGAAGACGCCCGGGATTGTACGGCGCGTGCAGTTGCACGGTCACTTGTGGGATGCTCCCGGCTCAACCGACGATGAGGGGTCGTTGAGTGAGCCAATCCGAAGACTTGCTCGCGCCCGCCACGCGCGGGATCGTCGACCCGATCGCCGATACGATCGCCGATACAGCGCCGCGCACATTTCAGTTCGGCAGTCGCTACACGCACTATGCGCTTGGCATACTGCTCGGCGTCGGTACGTTCAACATCATCGACCGCACCGTGGTGAATCTGCTGCTGGTGCCGATCGGTAAGGATCTGCAGCTTTCCGATACGCAACTCGGTCTGTTCGCGGGCACCGCATTCGGCATCTTCTACGCGCTGGCGCAAATCCCGATTGCACGATTCGCCGATCGCAAACCGCGAGGCCGCATCATTTCGATGGCGCTCGCATTCTGGAGCGCGATGACGCTCCTGCAGAGTTCGGTAACAGGATTCCTGACGTTGGCGCTGACGCGCGCAGGCGTTGCCATCGGCGAAGCGGGCAGCGGTCCGGCGTCGATGTCCATGCTCGCGGATCTGTTTCCGCCTGAGCGGCGCACGCGCGCGTTCGCGATACTCGCGGCGCAGGCACCGATAGGTGCAGCCATCGGCGCACTCGTCGCCGGCTTCGCACGCGAAGCAATAGGCTGGCGCGGCGCACTGATGCTCGTCGGCATTCCCGGACTGATCTTCGCAGTCGTCGTCTGGCGCACCTTGCGCGAGCCGACGCGCGGCTGGTTCCAGAGCGGCCCCGCGGACCCACCGGCGGATTTACGCGAGACGCTGCGTTTCCTGCTCGGCTTACCGGCGTTCCGCCACACGCTGGCGGCTTACACGATCCTCGTGACGGTGGCAGGCGCGCAGAGCTTCGACGCGGTGTATCTCGAGCGGGTGTTCGGCTTCGCGCCGAAGGAAATCGGCACGCTGTTCTTCGCCGCCGGGCTGCTGTCGATGATCGGCTATTACCTGGCCGGTTGGCTGTGTGATCGCATGACCGTGCGCGATGCGAGTTGGGCGCTGCGCCTGCCGGTGATCTTCCTCACCTTCAATCTCACCATTGCGCTCGTGTATTACCAGGCCCCCAACAGTTCCGTTGTGGTTGCTCTCGCGTTGACAGTCCCGCTGCTTCCCGGCGTTCTGCCGATCGTGCTGGCGACGGTGCAGAACCTGTCGCCGGCAACCATGCGGGCGCGCGCCGCGGCCATTCTGCTGACCGTATCGACGCTTGTCGGCCTCGGTTGCGGCGCGCCGCTCGCCGGCGCCATCTCCGACGCCCTCACACCGACGTACGGCCACACTGCGATTCGCTGGTCGCTGATGTCGATCGTGATCACGGGTGTACTGTGGGCGATGCTGCACTTCTATCTGGGTTCGCGCACCCTGACGCGCGACATCGCGGCGAAGCACGCCCGAGTTCACGCCGCCGTCCGCTGACAAGAGCAATCGTTGTTATCGCTCCCGCGGCTCCATCGTCGCGGGCTAACGTTGACATGATTCTGGCGATTTCACGCAGAGGTAATACAATATCCGTTGACGTAATACCGGAATTTGCAATGGCTACGACGATGACTGTGAAGGGACAGGTGACGATCCCAAAGAGGGTGCGCGACACCCTTCACCTATCTCCAGGAGACGGCGTCGATTTCACCATCAACGGTGAGGGTGAAGTGGTCGTGCAAAAGGCCGGAGCGCACCCGGCTTCCAAGCGCGATCGGTTCAGATCGGCACGCGGGAAAGCTCAGGTGAAATGGCGAACCGACGAGTTGATGGCACTCCTGCGGGGTAAAGACTGAGCATCGCGTCTTGCTGCTAGTGGACACGAACGTTCTGGTCGACGTGCTCGAAGACGATCCAACGTGGGCCGACTGGTCGGAGCATCAACTGCGTATTCAGTCGCAGGTCCACGAACTGTTGATCAACGCAGTGATCTACGCCGAGTTGTCGCTACTGTTCGATTCGGTGAAGGCTGTGGACAACGCCGTGGAAGGTCTCGGCCTGACGCTGCAGGAGATACCGAAGCCCGCGTTGTTCCTCTCGAGCCGGGCGTTCGTGAAATATCGGCGAGAAGGCGGCACAAAGAGCAACGTACTCGCCGACTTCTTCATCGGCGCGCACGCTGCAGTTTTGAACTGCGGCATTTTGACGCGAGACGGCCGTCGATATCGAAATCACTTTCCGCGCGTGGCACTCATCATGCCGGAAGAGAGAGGTCTGCTCTGACCCTCAGCCCGGAATGCCGGTGCGCGCCATCAGGCCACCGTCAGCGACGATTGCCGCGCCGTTCACGTAAGCCGAGTCTTCGCTAGCCAGAAACACCGCGATCGACGCGATGTCGCTCGGGCGGCCGATGCGGCGCAACGGCGGCGCGCGCTCCATCCTCGCGCGCGTCTCGTCGGTGAACGTCTTGAGTATCGCGGGCGATCCGATCACTCCCGGGCAGATCACGTTCGTACGAATGCCGCGCGGCCCGAAGTCCACCGCCATCGATCGGCTGAGATTCACCACCGCGGCTTTCGCCGCGTTGTAGGCGGCCATGTTCCGATCGCCGGTGAGTCCGTCCACCGAGCCCATGTTGATGATCGTGCCGGAGCCGCGTTCGAGCATGCCCGGTAGCGCGGCGCGCGAGACGTTGAACGTGCCACGCAGGTTCACGTCGAGCACCATTTCCCAGTCTTCCAAAGATACGCTAACGACATCACCCGGCCGCGTGGTACCCGCGTCGTTGAACACCGAGTCGATGCGACCGAACTCGGCCAACACATCAGCCACGCATTTCTGCACCTGATCGAGGAAACGCACGTCGCACGCGAACGCTCGCGCCCTGCCCCCTTCGGCGCGAACCAGCTCGGCCGTTTGTTCCGCCCGCGGCGCGCGCACGTCCACCACCGCCACTGCCGCACCTTCGCGCGCGAACGCAAGTGCGGAGTCGCGGCCGATACCGGCGCCCGAACCCGTGATCAATGCCACCTTGCCGTCGAGTTTGCCCACGATGTTCCCCTGCCCTTGTCGATGGACCAAGGTTACCCGCCAATGGCTCGCGCTTGACACTCGAAACTACTCGCATCGCGCGGCGAACCAAGCGATCCGCTGTCCATCTTCGCTGCGATAGAAACCGATCGCGTCTTCCGAATACAGGACGAACGCCTCGCCGATGTGCTCGCCACACGCGGACAGTCGCCATACCACTACGAGTTCACGTGGCGCTCGCCGTTGCTGAACGGCAAGCTGAAGTCGTGTCACGCCATCGACATCGCATTCGTGTTCGCCACGCACGCACTCAATGAAGGCGTTGCGAAGTTCTGCGGCGAGGGTCCGTCGGCGAACGCGCTCGCGGCAACGGTGCAGGACGCATGGCTTTCGTTCGCACGCACTGGCGTGCCAAGCGCGGCCGAGCTCGATGGTTGGAATCCGTACGACCGCAAACAACCGAGCACGGCGATCTTCGACGTGCCCGCAGGCGTTTCGTTTACGGTGCTAGCGGCAGAACGGCGTTTGTGGGAAGCCAACCGGACGGCGCCGTGATCGGCCGGCTTTGATGCCGGGCCGACCACACCGCCGACGGCTCGCTTAAGCCGTCAGGTCTTGTTGCGTCGACGCATCAACACGAACGCCGCGACCGCAATGACGACCACCAACAGGATCCAGAGCAACCCGTTCGAACTTTCCTTCGCCGGCGCCGGTGCCGGCGCTGCAGTGACCGTAGCAGGCATCGCCGGCGCAGCAGCCTCCTGCACGGGTGCGGGCGCCGGTTCTGGCGCCGGTGCCGGTTGTTCCTCTGGCGCGGCCATTGCGACAGGCTCAGGTTCCGGCATTGCCAGCGTGGCTTCGACTTCCTTTTCCGTCAGCACTTCGGGAGCAGCGGCCGACACGATGAGCGCCGTGAATTCGTCGCCGGCGCGCAACTGCCACACCTTCACCGGCTTGCCGTTCATGAAGATCTGCATGCCGGCTGCGTCCGCGTCATCCTGAGTGAAACGACGGGTGCCGTCCTGGCCACGCACGATGAGCGTCTGCGCCGACTGCCGCAGCACCGTCCCCTTCCTGATTTCGGTGACGTAGACGGGACGTACGGTCGTAGTCGTCGTAACCGTGGCGGTGCCCTTCATCCCGGCGGCCAGCTCGTTCACCGACATCGACTTGCCGTCGACGGTGAACTTGAAGTCGGCGGGCACCGTGATCTCGCGCGTGCCGTTCTGATCGCGGATCACGACGCGGTTTCCGTCGACGGAAAGGACTTCGAAATTGACGACTGACGCCGTTTGACTCGACTCCGCCGCTGCGACGCCCGCGCCGAGCAGGGCATAGGCGACGATCCACACAAACGCACATGACTTGACCGATCGAATTCGCATGCTTGTCTTCCCCTTCGCTTTGCCTTGAAAAAGCGTCTGCGCGACCACCGCGTGATGAGCACGCCGACTCCGCATTGGGTGCAACTACGAACTTCCCCCGTCGCGGACACTGCGCCCGGGCCGCAGGGGAATCAACCCCGGCCAAAGGGCTCGGTCAGAACAGATTGCTCATGTTCTGCGACAGGATGACGGTCTGATCGAGGAAAATGTGGCGCCGCGCGAGTTTCAGTGCGCCGTTCTCGCGCCGCAGCAGATCTTCGCGTCGGCCGATCCAGCTGTCTTCCTCGCTTTCGAGGCGCGTGCGGTACAGGTGGAAGTTGAGCGCCACGAGAATCTCGTTGGCGTCGGCGCTCACGACTCGCACGTTGCTCACCGTGTGCCGCGTGCGCGACGGCGGATCTTCGGCCCACGCGCGCCCCACCGCCAGCCGTTGCACGCGCATCCCCAGCGTCCGTTTGTCGTCGTCGAAGTAGGCCATCGCGCCCGGCTTCGTGAACTCGCTATCGAGATCCTTGACGTTCGTGGTGCGACGAATCGGCATCCAGTAGTGAATGTCGTCCGTACAAAGCGCCAACCATTCGTCCAGACGCCGCTCGTCGAGCAGGGCTGCTTCGCGATACAGAAACTCCTGAGCCTCGAACGTCAGCAGCATGCGTTGCTGCAGGTCGAGACTCTCGAACGCCGACATCACGTCACACCACTCCCGACGGCACGGGTGAGTGGTGCGCCATGAGTTCCTGCCAGCTGTCGGCCTGCATCCACTCCTGCCACGACTGATACGTCCAACGCTGACCGTGTTCGTTCACCACCGTTTCGATGCGGCTCTGCCCCGACGGATCGGCCTCGACGCGATCGTGGCCGCGCCCCATCGCATAGTTGAGGGGCAACCGTTGCGTCACGGCGCCTTTTGCGCCGCGCGTCGAGTGGCTCCAGTTCTCACCGTCGTCCTGCTCCAGGAGACCGGCCGGACCGAACGTGTGATTCGCCATGTAAATGGCAAGGCGACGCTGATCTTCGGGCAGTTCCTTCGGCACCAGCGTGAACCACCACAGCTCGGTTTCGAACGGTCCGCGCGGCACGCGCAAACACACCTGGTTGAACTGCGTGATCCACAGGTTCGGAAAGATGTTCGGATGGCCGAACGACCGCGTGCCCACCGGACCGAGCATCTTCTGCACGCGCGGGTCGAGCCGGCGCGCCGCCATCATGTCGTACCACTTGGGCTCACCGCCGCCGGATTGCATGCGCGCGGCGTACTCGTCGAGTTCCGCTTGCGTGATGCCCGGCCCGCCGATGCCGTGGCCGTATTCGCCGAGGATCACCATCTGGCTCATCGGCGCCATCGCTTCTTCCGGCGCATAACCGATGCGCAACGCAGAGCCGTGCGAGATCTTCACGTGATACCAGTCGTACAGATTGTCGACCGCGAGCTTCCAGTTGCACTTCAAACGGTTCTTCTGGATGCCGTCGACCACCTCGAGTTCGCCGTTCGATGCGAGCATGTCGATGCCGAGCCGGCCCACCCAACCCAAATAGTCTTCGAGCGGCGGCGCGGTCGGGTCGAGCGTTGCAAAAACGAAGCCCCTGTAGCTTGCCACTTGCGCGGCCTTACCCAATCCCCACTTCGCCTTGTCGACGTCGTTGCGATAGAACGCCTCCTGACCCGGTATCGCGACCAGACGACCGTCGAGGTCGTAATTCCAGCCGTGATACGCGCACAGGAAGCTGTTCGTACGACCCTGTTCGGCGCGACACACCGAATTGCCGCGATGCGAACACGAATTCAACAGCACGTTGATCGCGCCGGCGCGGTCGCGCACCACGATGACCTGGTCTTCACCGATGTAGTTCATGAAGAAGGAGCCGGACTGCGGCAACTGCGATTCGTGGCACATGAAATTCCACGCGCGCGCGAAGATGCGCTGCAGTTCCTGCTGATAGACGTCGCGGTCCGAAAAAATCCGCCGATCGAGCACTCCGGTATCGGCGTTGAACCAACGGGTTCGGTCCGTGGCGATCATCGTGGCGGCCATATCGACTCTCCCCTCTACCCTTCTTCGACCCATCGCAAGGCTACCTCCCGCCCGCAACCGGCACCATGAGCGGGCCTCTCGAAAAATTGATCGATCGTCCAGCGGCGAAATAGGGTCAGTCGGTCTTCTGCGTGCGTTTCCAGCGTCCTGGCGTTACGCCGAATTCGCGTCCGAACGCACGATTGAACGCAGCTTCGGACCCGTAGCCGTAGTGCGCCGCGGCCTGCGGAATGCTCGAACCCTGCAGCAGTTTCGTTGCGGCCGCCTTCAAGCGTATGCGGGTGAGCGTGCGGATCGGCGACTCGCCGAGGGAACGTTTGAAGCGTGCTGCGAACGCCGAGCGCGACAAG
This sequence comes from Pseudomonadales bacterium, assembly GCA_041739525.1. Taxonomy (GTDB): domain Bacteria; phylum Pseudomonadota; class Gammaproteobacteria; order Pseudomonadales; family Azotimanducaceae; genus DATJGR01. The sequence continues at coordinate 30,968 of JBGSNQ010000149.1, forward strand.
TGCACCAGCGCCGCGAGTTGACCCACCGTCCAGTCACGCGCCGGATCTGCGCTCATCGCGTTCACCGCCACCATCAGCTTGCGGTCGTTCCACGGAAACTCGTCGAGCGGCCCCGAGTCAGGACCCGCCATCCGGATGGTGTAGAACACGATGAGTTCGGCGAGCCGCTCGAGCGTCAGTTGGTCGCCGGGCGACGCCGGATCGGAAATCTCCTCGATGACGAGATCCATGGTCAGCAACAGTCGCGGCAACAGCGGATGGCGATCGTTCGCGCGAAAACACCGCACTTCCTCCGGTGCCTTCATCCACGCCAGGTACTCGTGCGGCTCCGCACCGACCAGCAGCCGTGCAGTTCTTTTGCCGCGACTCGTTACCTTGTGCCCGATCAATCCGGTGACCGTGATGGTGTCCCGCAGGCGCGCCACTACGGGTGAGTGGGTGCCGTCGTCCGCAGCGATCTCGCCTTCCAGCACGTGGTAGAAGTACACGGCGACATCGCCTTTGCGATACAGGCTGCGCCCCGGCTCCAACGAGACGATTTCGTAGCGCACCTCCTCCATACGGAAGTCGTGCAGCGCGCGCGGGCTCGGCGGTGGTCGCGTCATTTCAAACCGCGGGGCGCGGATCCACCCGGAAGAACCAGATGTCGTCTGGTCCCTCGGTCGGCGGCGGCCCCAACGTTGCCGGTGCAAGCCATTGCCGCGCCATTTCTTCGAGCTGCGCCCTCAGTACCGCGTCGGTAGTAGGGTCTGTCACGCGCACGGCCTGTCCTTCGTAGCGTTTGCCGCCGACGCGAATAACGACGCGACCGTCGTCCAGCGCGTCCTCGTGCCAGTGCTTGAACAGATAGATGAGGTGCAACACGTTGCGCTGTGTGCCTTCGAACCGACCCCACATGAAGCCGAGATCGCACGGCAGGTAGACCAGACCATCGTGCACCATGATTCCCACGTATCGAGACGTACCCGGCCCGCTCAGTTCGAGCTCGATCGGGTCCAGCGGCGGACACGCACCGTCCGCACACGCGCCCTGTGCGACAAGAGCATTGGCGAGTTCGGACTGCGGCGCCATCGCACCGGCGTGCATGGGGCCACCCGGCAGAATGTCGTTCAGCGGTCCGTCCGAGAGGCGCTGCGCGATGAACACCGCACCGATGCACGTCAGAATCAGAATGCCCAGCGCGCGTGCGGTGTATCCCACCCACCGGCGTTTCCCCTTTTCCGCGACCCCCACTTGCTCTGACATTTGGTCTCCCCTCAGTTGAGTCGCGTGAGCCCAGCAGACTTCGTGCCAGCGCGGTCTCCGCGGATTTCAACACGTTACGTCCACTCGGCGCATCGGCTTTGGCTAACCACGCCATTTCGTCGGTCATTCGACTTCGATTCGAAGCGAATCCCGACGACTGGTGAACCGGGTACACGTATTCGGCGGGATGTTCGTTTGTCGCAGGTCGGTCCCGTGGATAGGGTCTTCCGAAGCACTCTCTCACGGTCGTTCGCACATGCAGGCTCTGCACTATCTCGGCAAGGGGCAACTACGCTGGCAGGAAACCCCCGACGCGGTACTCATCGAACCCACCGACGCAATCGTGCGACCGCTCGCGGTTGCGGCGTGCGATCTCGATCGATCGATCTTCGCAGGCTCCGCGCCGTTCAAGCCGCCGTTCGTCATCGGCCACGAATTCACCGGCGAGGTGCTCGCGCGTGGCGACCACGTCACCTCGATCGACGTCGGCGACATCGTGCTCGCGTCGTTCCAACCCAGCTGCGGCACGTGCATAAACTGCCAACGAGGCTACAGCGCCGCGTGCACCGAGGTGCCGCCCACGTCGATGTACGGCATCGGCGCAACGTCGGGCGAATGGTCGGGTGCGCTGGCCGATGCAGTGCGCGTGCCGTGGGCGCACTTCAACCTGAGGCGTTTGCCGAATGGCGTAACGCCGGTGGCCGCCGCTTCGGCCAGCGACAATTTCGCGGACGCCCTGCGCGCGGTCGACTCAGAGCTGGTGGCGCGACCCGGCTCGAGCGTGTTGATCGCCGGCACCGGCAGCATTCCCCTCTATACGATCGTGGCCGCACGACATCTCGGCGCCGGTCGCATCACGTACGCGAGCGACAACAAGCGCGCGCTAACGATCGGCGAACGTCTCGGTGCCGACTGCGTGCAGGTGGACGCGTGGCCGCGCCGTTTCGCGACACACGACATCACGATGGATTGCACACAGAACCTCGACGGTCTGAGCGCGTTGCTGCGTTCCACCGCACCGTTCGGGCTGTGCACTTCGGCGTCGATCTACTTCGGTCAAAGTCCGCCGATGCCTCTCGGCGATCTCTATATGAAGGGCATTCGCTTCCACACCGGCCGCGTGAACAGCGCGTCGCAACTCGACCGCGTGCTGCAGTTGATCGCCGGCGGACTGGATCCACTCGCGATCGATCCGGCGGTGTACGCGTGGAGCGACATCGAACGCGGCTTTCGCGAAGCGCCGGTGGGCGCGAAGCTGATTTTCGTCAGATGAGCGCGGCGGTGAGCCACTCGTGCAGTCGCGGAATGTCGCGGTTGAGTTCGTTGTGCAGGCCGTACACGAGATAGGCGCGTTCCTCGATGCGCGTCGTCAGTGCGCCCATCATCTGCACGCGTCGCGCGGCGAACCACGGCCGCATGAACGGCAGAATGCCGAGACAAATGCCGGCGCCCTGTTCTACCGCTAGCGCAGCGGCGTGGTAACTGTCGGTTTCGAGCGCGACTTTGGTGGGTCGTCGGTCGAGGCCGTGGCTCTCCGCCCACCTCTTCCAACCATCAAACGGCCCTAGCACGTGGATGATCGGCAACGCCAACACGTCCTCGGCACGTTCGACGCGGTATGCGCCGGGCGCGGCGATGGGCACCAGATCGATGGGCGCGAGTTCACGGGAGAGATAACCTGGAAAATCGCCGTTGCCGTAGCGGATCAGCACGTCGAGCCGGTTTGAAGGTTGCGGATCGAGCAGCGCATCGAGATGAACGTCGTTACGCAACGTGATCGCCGTACCTGACAATGCCCGCTTCAGTTCGTCGAGCCGCGGCACGATCACCTCGTTGGCGAGAAACGGGAAACAACCGATGCGCAGACGACGCGCTTGATCCGCCGGTTCGAGCACCGTGCCACGCAATAACTCGAACGCCTGGCGCAGCGTGCGGAAATACCGCTCGCCTTCATCCGTGAGCGCTACGCCGCGACCACTTTTCGTGAACAGTGGCGCGCCGAGCCGCGCTTCGAGATCGCGCACGTGGTGGCTGATGGTGGACGGCGTCACCGCCAGTTCCTCCGCTGCGCCTTTGAGGCTGCCGAGCCGCGCGGCGGCTTCGAACGCACGCAGCCAGGTGAGGGGCGGCGTATTCGGCGGCGCGTTTCGACTTGAGTCCATATCGGTCTACGGGCGGTGAACACTGTGTGATAGTTTCTCTCGTCCGGGGGCCGACGACGAAGGGGAATCGATATGGACCAACACGACCTTGCGAAACGCATCCAGCGTCTCGAAGACATCGAAGCGATCAAGCAGCTGAAGGCGACCTACTGCGCGATCTGCGACGACAACCACAATCCCGACCGCATCACCACGATCTTCGCCGAAGACGGCGAATGGGAAGGCCGCGGCATCGGACACGCGAAGGGCCACGCCGCCATCCGCGAACTGTTCGTCGGATTTCAGAACGCCATCGCGTTTTCGCAGCACATGGTGATGAATCCGGTGATCGAGACCAGCGGCGATCGTGCGACCGCCACGTGGTACTTCTTCGGGCCGTTCACGATGCGCGAAGGCAATCGCGCATTGTGGCAGGCCGCGCGCTACAACGACGACTACGTGAAGGTGAACGGCGTGTGGAAGATCCAGCATCTGCGCGTCAAAGGTCCGCGCATGAGCGCCGACTACGCGACCGGCTGGGCCGCGGCGAAACGCTGATGGCGCGTTCCGAACACCACCCGAACGGGCTGATCCACTACAACCCGCAGCTGAGTTTCAACGGGTACACGCTGTTCACGGGCGATCTGGACAAAGCCTGGCTGATCGACATGCACGGCCGGTTCGTCCATCGGTGGCAGTGCTCGCTGGGCATCACCAATGCCGAGTTGCTTCCCAACGGTCATCTGATGGCGCTGGCCATGCCGTCCGACAACGTGGCCGGCCAGCGCGGGCTCAACGGTCAGGCAGCGGCGTGCTACGAACTGGACTGGGACGGCAACATCGTGTGGCGCTTCGACGATCCGTGGATCCACCACGACTACCAGCGCATGCCGAACGGGAACACGCTGATCGTGAAGTGGGTTCCGCTTCCGAAGCGGTTCGTCCGCAAGGTCAAGGGTGGCTATTCCAACAAGGACGACGACCCCGATCTGATGCTCGCCGACATCGTGCTCGAGGTGACGCAGGACGGTGAGATCGTCAAAGAGTGGAAGTCGTGGGATCACTTCGACCCTGCCACCGAGATCATCTGTCCGCTGGACCATCGAATGGAGTGGAGCCACTGCAACTCCCTCTCGTTGACGCCGACGGGTGACTGGCTGATGAGCTTCAGGCGCCTGAGCATGATCGCCGAGGTGAGCGCCAAGTCAGGCAAGATCAAATGGAAGTGGGGTGATGGCACCACGGCGCATCAGCACGACGCGAAGTACTCGAGCGCCGACACCATCACCGTGTTCGACAACGGCGTGCACCGAAAGGAGAGCATGGACTTCTCGCGCGTCATCGAGATCAACGCAAAGACGCGCGAGATCGTCTGGGAGTATGCCGACGATCCGCCGTTCTCGTTCTACACGTTCATGGGCGGCAGCGTGGATCGGCTGCCGAACAACAACATGCTCGTGTGCGAATCGGCGAAAGGTCAGTTCTTCGAAGTGACGCGCGGCAAGAAGGTCGTGTGGGAGTACATCAATCCGTTCTTCGTTTCGAACCCTCGCCTCGGTGGACGCATGAACCTCGTGTTTCGCGCACACCGCTACAGCGTCGATCATCCCGCGCTCGCGGGGCGCGACCTCGACCCGCAACGTTATGCCAACCTGAATCGGCTATACAACGCGACTTGATCGCGTTTACAGCGCGACTTGATCGCGCTCACGGCGCGACTTGATCGCGTTTAGTGATTCCACCACGCGCGGTCCGAGAACGAGCGCAGGTCGATCTCGTGCGTCCACACCGAGCGATGTTGCTGCGCCAGATGCAGATACGTCTCGGCAATTTTCGCCGGCAACATCAGGCCGTCGTGTTCCATGCCGCGCGTCTCCCGCAGTTCCTGAAACCGCTCCGCACCCAGCATCTTGCCGAGTGTGTCGGGCGCGTCCACCGCACCATCGATGAGAATGTGCGCCACGTGAATGCCCTTCGGCGCGAACTCGGCGTTGAGCGTCTGGCACAACATGCGCCGCCCACCCATCGCGGCTGCGTGAGAATGTTGGCCCTTGTTGCCTCGTACGGCTGCAGTGGCGGACGTAACGAGTATCGTGCCCGTGCCGCGGGCTTCCATTCGCGGGCACACCGCCTGAGCTAAACGAAACAATCCGAACGTGCCGAGCCGCCAGCCCATTTCGAACGCCTTGTAGCTGGTGTCCTTCAGCGCGCGGTCACCGATCTGTGCGCCGAGGTTGTACACCACCACTTCGATCGGGCCGATGTCGGCCTCGGTCGCGGCAACGCGTTCCTCGATGCTCTGTTCCGCCGCTGCGTTGAGCAGGAACCCCGATGCAGAACCGCCGTCTGCTTCGATCTCCACCACCATGTTCCGCAAACCGTCCTCATCGCTGCGCCGGCACAACACCGCGTGATAGCCCTCCTGCGCAAACCGGCGCCCGACATTGCCGCCTATTCCGGCACCCGCTCCGATCACTAAACAGACTGGTTTCATCGGCAATCACCTCGTGGGTTTCATCAAACAATTTAGTTGCATGATAGAACCATCTAGTTCTATCATGCAACCATGAAGTACAAATCGTTCGATCACATGAACTGTTCGCTCGCACAGACGCTGAACGTCATCGGCGAGCGGTGGACGCTGTTGATACTTCGCGATGCGTTCTTCGGCGCCAGGCGCTTTGGCCAGTTCGAGCGCAGCCTCGGCATCGCGAAGAACATCCTGACGTCGCGCATCAACGCGCTCGTCGAGGAGGGAATTCTCGAAAGGCGCGAATCCGATGAAGGCGCGCATTCCGAGTACGTGCTCACCGAAAAAGGATGGGCGTTACAGCCGGTTCTACTGGCGATGACGCATTGGGGCGACAAGTACAAACCCGACCCTCGCGGTAAGCGACTGGTGTTCGTAGAGCGCGCCACCGGCAAACCGATTCGTGAGATGGGTGTGGTCAGTAAGGACGGTCGCGCGCTTCGCCCGCGCGACATTCAAGCGAAGGCCGGCCCGGGTCTGGACGATCCTAAATTGCTCATGCGAGGACGCGAATGAACGAAACAGACTCACCGAACGACATCGCTCTGATCGTCGGCGGCGGTCCCGGCATCAGCGCCAGCTGCGCAAGACTGTTCGCAGACGAGGGCATGCGGGTGGCGGTTGCCGCTAGAAATCCGGACAAGCCGGTGCTCGCGAAGCTGGAGCAAACGCATCGCGTCCGCCGTTATGCATGCGATGCGAGCGATCCTTCGGCCGTCGCGAAGCTGTTCGAGAACGTAACCGCCGACATCGGCGCGCCGACGCTCGTGGTTCACAACATCGACGGACGTGTTCCCGGTATTTTCCGCAAGGGCATCATCGAAGCCGAACCCGGCATGGTGCTCGATACGCTGAAGAACTCGTCGTTCAGCGCGTTCCTCGTTGCTCAACAGGCCGCGATGAGCATGCTAACGAACTCACCCGGCCGCAACGGCGGCAAAGGAACCATCGTCTTCACCAACGCCAGTGCCGCGATCAAAGGCTATGCAAAGAGCGGCGCGTTCGCGATGGCGTCGCACGCAAAGCTCGGGCTCGCCGAGAGCATGGCGAGAGAGCTGATGCCGGAGGGCATCCACGTCGTCCACGTGCCGATCGACGCTGCGATCGGCTGGACACAGGAAGACGGAACGCGCGCGCATCGCCTCGCGGGTACGACCGTAGACGACAACATGGCCGACCCGGACCACATCGCTCAGACGTACCTGCAATTGCACCGTCAGCACCGCTCGACCTGGGCGTTCGAAGTGGTGCTGCGGCCATGGGTGGAAAAGTGGTGACGCTGCGCCGTCACCGGACATCGCCCTTCACGGGCGTCGAGTAGTCGATCGCATCGCCGAGCCAACCGGCCCACCGCTTCTCCCAATAGAGGTTGTGCATCGCCGTGGTGACCTCGCCGGGACCGTTGCGCCCGCCGAGCGGCCGGTTGTTGACGCGGGCGGCCGGCATGATGCCGCCGGCGGTCGACGTCAGAAACGCTTCGTCGGCATCGATCAACTCCTGCGCCCGCACGGTGGTCACCTCCAGCGGAATGCGCATCTCCTTCGCGAGATCGAACACGGTCTTGCGCGTGATGCCTTCGAGACAACCGGTGGCCGGCGTCTTGATCACTCCGTTCTTCAACACGAATACGTTGCAGCCGGGCGCTTCCGTCAGGTTGCCGTCGCCGTCGGTCAGCACGGACCAGTCGGAACCCGCGCGGATGGCCTCGAAGATCGACAGCTTCAGGTCCATCCAGTGGAAGTTCTTCGCGGTAGGGTCCACCGCCTTCGGTGAAATGCGCACGAAGTCTTTGCTGACGTACAGATTCGCGCCGCGCGTGCGCTCCGCGTCGTGCATGATGAAGCTGTACGGCGTTACGAATGCGTAGAAGCGATTCACGTAACGTGGCCGCGTGCGATCGCCTTCCAGCTGGCCCCGCGTCACCGCCCACCACATGTAGGCGTCTTTGAGGCCGGTGAGTTTGACGAGGTTCGTCATGATCTCGACCGTCTCGGCATCGGAGTACGGATTCGTCAACTGGAACTTGCGGCACGATTCGTTGAAGCGCTCGATATGGTCCTTCATCCGAAACACGTAACCACGACTCGCACTGACCACGTCGTACGCGGCATCGGCGTGAATGAAACCGGCGTCCTGAATCGGCACCATCCCTTCTCCGATCGGGCGGTAGGCGCCTTGCGTGTGGGCGGCGCCCGCTTCGTATCGCGCGTCATGCGGCAACCGCGCGTGACGCTGATCCTCTTCCATGACGTGCTCGGCTTGTACGATGCTCATTATCGAATTCCTCGTGGCGCGACCGTTTGTACGATCGTACAATAAACTTGGAACGATTGAACACATGACTTCGAATACATGACTCTGAATCCATGAATCTGAATCCATGAAGAGACGGACCACCGCCAAGATTCGAGCCATCGCCTCCGCCAAGGAGCCCGAAGACCGACGTGCCAGCATCCTCGATGCCACCCTGCGCCTGATCGCAACCGACGGCGTCGACTCCGTTACGCATCGGCGCGTTGCTGCCGCCGCGGGCGTACCGCTCGGCTCCACCACCTATTACTTCGAGTCGCGCGAGCATCTGCTGCGTGAAGCGTTCCGCCGCTACCTGGAGCAGATCCAGGCGCTGCAGAACCGCGTCGCCCGCACTAAGGCGAAGACCACCGTGGCGGGTCTGGTCGACTATCTCGTCGAGATGACGCAGCGCGAGTTCGAAGACGAGCAGATGGTGCTCGCGGAATACGAGCTGACGTTGTTCGCCGCGCGCGATGCCGAAATCGCCGAAGCGCTGCACGCGTGGGACTCGTTCATGCTCGGACACCTTGCGCGTGCGTTCGAAACCATGGAGGCACAGCGGCCGTTCGACGCCGCGCGCACGGTGTTGAACATGATGCGCGGGCACGAACTCGACAGCCTGTCGCGCCACGACACCGATGCCGAAGGTCTGCGGCGCCGTCTCACGGTCGTAGTTTCGGCGCTGGTCGAGTCGAAGCCGGTCGAAGGCACCAAACGCAAGCGCTGATCGCGCCTCGAGCCGCCCGTTAGGTGGAACGTCGCGCCGCAGAACGCAGCAGGACGGTCAGCCCGGCGCGTACCAGATCGACGAACTCCACGCGCGTTCCTGAATGGTCGCCGCCAACCCGACCGGAATGGCGATGCCAAGCCGCGCCGCATCGATCGTGCTCCAGCGGGGCGTCGGAATCTCCAGCACGCGTGCGTAGTAGAAAGCGCGCTCACCCGGCTTGAAGTCCGGGTCCGTCCAGGCCGACGACAGTTCGGCCGCGCCGATGCTGTTCGTGTACGTCGCGTGCGCGACATCGACGGTGTTCCCGACCGGCGGCAACTTGCCGTCGGCACCAGGCTTGCGGTCGCCGCTCCAGACGACATCGTGAATCGATTCGTGCTGTTTGCCGGCCGCGTCGAGCCAACCTTTGACGATCTGGATGCGATCGAGGTTACCGCTCTTCGGATCCTTCAGCGCAGTCACGAAGAACGTCGGCGCCTTCGCGCCCGCCGGCCTCAGGTCGCTGCCCATCGGCACGCCTTTCGCGTACGCGAGTTTGATGAAGTCAGGCCGCTTCAGATCGTCCGCGGTGAGGTCCCAGCTCGCGAAGAAGCGCACCTTGATCATTGGCCCCGACGTGCCGAACGTTTCCTTGCGCGCCATGGCGTCGAAGATCGACTCGCGCGTGTTCTGCTCGGCCCAGACACCGGCCAGACCGCCCGAACTGAATTCGCGAATCTGCTCCACTTGCGCCGGCGGTTGGCCTTTCTGGCCGTTCATGCGGTCTTTCGCATCGTTCTCGAACGCGAACTTGCCGGTGTAGTTGAACTCTTCGTTGGTCCCCGCGGCGTTGTGGGTATCGCTGTCGCCGATGAAGCCGTATTTGAACGGATTGCTGTTGCCGCTTGCGTCCTGCGACAGACCGTCGAGCAACGCCTGGCGCGCAAAGCTGCCTTGGCGATGCGTCGGCCGCTCGGCGTCAGCGCTCAACGTGTAGTCCCACAATTCGAAATTCGCGAACTCGTCGTTTGGCGACAGCTCCGGGGTCGTTTCCGAGGTCCCCTTGATCTGCGTGATCTCGTACAACGGTTCGTTTGCGGCGCGCGTCTTGTTGTACGCAGCGTCGATCGGTTTGCCGTCGAACTTGACCAGTTCGAACATGCGACCGTCGCTGGCGTTGCCGTTGTGCGGGATCGCGAGCAGCGTCGATCCGTTCGCGCGAAGGTCGTTCATCCACTTCCACAGCGTTTCGGGATCGTCGGAATCGAGCGACGACAAAACCATGTCGGGTAACTTGGCCGTGTCGCGAAAGACGACGACGCGATGGAGGTTGCGTTTGTTCGGATTCGAGGTCCACTCGAAGCCGGCGAACGTCGTGAATTTGCCGGGCTCGTACGCCGCGTCCGCGGCTTTCACGATTTCGGACCACACGCTGCGCGCAAGCGCCGGGTCGGTCAGCATCGGATCGCGCACACCCTCGCTCATGTCGCGCAGCAGTTTGGCGAACGTCTGAATGCGCACGTTGGCATCGGGCGAGGTGACCTGCTTCGCGAGTTCGGTTTTGCTCAGCGGACTGTCCGGGTTCGCCATCTGGTTGAACACACCCATGAACTCGGCGTGATCGGAAACCATGTAGAAGTCGAGCGGTGTCTGGATCTGGATCTTGCCTCCGACGCCGCTGTTGGTGATCTCTTTGCCTTTGGCCCATGCATACGCGTCGGTGGGCGTGGTCTTGCTGCCGTTGGTGAACGCATCGAACGACCAGCCGGTGTGCACGTGAACGTTGCCGAAGTACGCGGTGCGCTCCGGGTTCGGCGCCGGCAGAGCGGCGCTCGTGCCGGCTGCGCGCTCTGCAGCTGCGGCAGGCGCCGCCACGACGGGCTGCGGGGTTTCCGCTTTCTTCGAACATGCCGCCAACGAGAAAACGGCGGCGCACGCCAGAATGAACGCGAGACTGTTGTACTTCATGAGTGTTCCTAGGGCGTAACCGAGCGGAGGCGCTAGCGTCGCATTTGATTGCACCGTTGGCTAGAACGCACCGACCCGGTCGATCACCCAGAACATCGCCACGCTGCCGATGGCATAGGGCGCTACGTAGTGAATCGCGGCGGGCAGCCGCGCGATAAGCGGCTTCGCAAAGGCGCCGATCGCGAGCACGACAGCGATGAACATCAGCTGCCCCACCTCGACGCCGACGTTGAACATCAGCAGCGCGACAGGGATCGCCTGCTGCGGCAGGCCCACTTCCGCCAGGGCGCCGGCGAAACCGAACCCGTGCAGCAGACCGAAGCTGAAAGCGACGACCCACGGCGCCCGCGCGGTCAGTCCCGGCCGGCCGCGCCATCCATGCACCACTTCTGCCGCCACGAACACGATGCTGAGCGCGATCGACGCTTCGACCGGCGGGCCCGGCACGTGCACCCATCCGAGCGTCGCCGCAACCAGCGTGATGCTGTGCGCGACGGTGAACGCGGTAACGGTGAGGACGATGCGTTTGCCGCCGCGCACGATCAGCAGCAACCCGAGCACGAACAGCAGGTGATCGACACCGCCGAGAATGTGGTGCACACCGAGAACCAGATACGACCACGCGACTTCACCCGCCGTGGTGCGCCCCTTAACGACAAAGTCGGGACGCTGCGGCAGCAGACGTTCAACCTGGCTCGTGCCGTCGGCGTGTTCGATGCGCACGATCACATCGGTAACGCCGGCGGCGATGCCGTCGATATGCAGCTGCGCACCGGCAAATCCACCGTCGCGTTGCACCTGCCAGCGCTCTACGTAGGCGCCGCCGGCGAACACTCCTCGCGGCGGTGTGACCTGCACCGTGCCGGAAGGAAACCGCACCTGCACCGCCAGCCGTGCGTCGCCGAGCGTCGGCACTTTCCACAACACATCGTATCGATCGGTGCCCGCTTCACGCAGTTCGAGGTACGCCGGACGGAAGATGTCCGCAACGGCGGTGCACGTGAGGCAACACGTCGCGACGCACAACCACACCCGGAGCCGACGCGTCATTGAGACGCATCGCCGATGCGCACGACGTATCCGCTGCGCAGCTTTTCGTAAAACGCCTTGCTCGCCTGCTCGGAGCGCGCGCGCAGGAGATCGC
>JBGSNQ010000151.1:0-5083 GCA_041739525.1 Pseudomonadales bacterium
GGACAGCATCGCGCTGACGACGCCACCGGGCCGCAGTCGACTCGAGCAGCGCAACGTCGTACGTGTCGGCCGCGTCGTCCATCACGGCGCGCACAGCTGCATTGAAGCGTGGAATCCACTCGCTGGCCGGTTCGATGAAGTCCGGTACACGATCGAGCAGCGTCGCGACCGTGTACGGTCGCTCAACCTGCTCCGTCGACCCCGCGACGCGCGCTCTGAGCGCCGCGGTGCCGAGCAGCCGCGAGTACCACTTGATCGGCTCGATCGCGTCGAACAGATCCTGCAACTGCGTCAACTCAGCAGCACTCACGCCGATGCGTGCGAACGACTCGCGCCGTCGCGCTTCGATGTCGACGTCCGCGTATACCGCCAGCAGCGGACGCAGCTGCGCCAATCGCAGATACATGTCGGATTCGTCGCGCAAAGAGCGCGGCGACCACAACCGTTCGGCGATTACCGGAAGGCGTCCCCATACCCGCCCCTCGAAGACCTCGTCCGTCACTATCTCGGCCCACATGCACGCCTCCCCGCCGAGCACGCGGCCCGGCGGCGGGCCATTCGGCGTGTCGCTCGACGACACGTCCACCGCACTGCGACCTGCAAATTCGCTGGCCCAGCCGAGGCCGTCGCGCACGTGCGCCAGGCGCGGATCGGCGCGGACGCGCTCATCGAGGCGCAGAAGTTCCTCGGACGGGCTTTCGGGGTCGTATGCATAATGCAGGTCGGCCGGATAGAAGAAGTCGAGGTAGTAACCCGCCGAGAAAACGCAATCGAAACCCTGTGCAACCGCGCGATCGCGCGACGCGCCGCCGCGCCAGCTCTGCACGACCGACGTGCGCGGCAAGTCGCTGTGGGCGATTTCGTCCCAGCCCACCAGCATCCGGCCGCGATCGATCAGCAGATCCGCCAGCCGTTGGTTGAACAGATTCTGCAACGAATCGATGTCGGCAATGCCGCGCTCGCGCATGAAGCGTTGCACCGCGGCACTTTCCTGCCACCACTTCGGATTAACTTCGTCGCCGCCGATATGCAGGAATCGATCGGGGAACGCCCGTGTAACGTCGTCGAACAATCGACCCAACGCTTCGTACACTTCGTCCCGCGTCGGATCGAGGCACGCACTGTGCGGACCGAAGCGGACCGAAACAGTGCGCGCTTCGTTTACCGTTCCCCATTCGGGATGCGCGACGAGCCAACTCGTGGTGTGCCCGGGCATGTCTATCTCCGGCACCACGCGAATACCGAGTTCGGCCGCGTGCGACACGATGTCGCCCAGGTCGTCTTCACTGTAGTAGTCGTTGCCGCTCGCGCGCCTCGCCAGTTCCGGAAAGGCGCGACTGTCGAAACGAAAGCCCTGATCGTCCGTGAGGTGCAGGTGCAGCACGTTCAGCTTCACGAGCGCCATTGCGTCGAGCGTGCGCAGGACCGTGCCAACGGATATGAAGTGGCGCGCGGAATCGATCATCAAACCGCGCCATGCGAAACGCGGGGCATCGGCGATCAGCACGCCCGGCAACGACTTGCGCGGCCCGGTCAGTTGCGAAAGCGTCGAGAGTCCGCGCAGAACTCCCCATTCCGTCGCTGCTGTCAGCACAGCCTGCGACGTGTCGATCTTCAGCGAATACGACTCATCGTCGTCGAGATCGGGATAGGGCGCCGCGGCGGCAGCGCAGTCGATCGCGAGTGTCGCTCCGCCGCCGCTGCGGCGCGCCATACGTTGCGTCAGCCGCGTTGCCACGCGTTCGAGGCGCAACGTGCGCACGCCGAGCCATTCGACGGTCCACTCCGGCGCGCTCAGTTCGAGCGGTGTTTCGGTCCGGGTCACGCGGCGCGGCCACGGCATCAGTGCGAGCGCTTCGCTCATCGTTCGAGCGTCACTTTCCGTTGAGTTGGGATTGCGTTCGAATACGCCGCGACTCTCCGCGACGCTACCCGCCTTGTCAACGCAGCTTTCAACGCAATGGGGCTCGCTCAACTTGAGCGTCGCGGGCGCATCTGACACCATGCCGCCCGTCTCAATACGGCGACCCCAGCGATGAACATCAAAGACCGGATGCGCGCCGTGCTCGACGCCGAAGCGAACGCGATCCGCTCGGTAACAATCGACGATGATTTCGAAAGGGCGGTACATATTCTGCTCGCGTGCCCCGGCAAGGTGCTGACCACCGGCATCGGAAAGGCTGGCCACATCGCCCGCAAATTCGCCGCCACGCTGTGCTCTACCGCAACGCCGGCCGACTTCATCCATCCTGCAGAAGCCGCGCACGGCGACCTCGGTGTGGTCGGCAAAGACGACGTAATGATCGCGTTCTCGACCAGCGGCAAGTCGGTAGAGGTGCTGGAAATTCTCGAGCTGTCGCGCCACCTCGGCGTGACGCACATCATCGGCGTGACGTCCCACCCCGATTCCGAACTGCGCAACCACTGCGAAGTGATCCTCGATATGGGCGAAATCGCAGAAGCGTGTCCGTTGGGGCTTACACCGACGAGCAGCATGGCCGTGATGCTCGCCATCAGCGACGCCGTTGCCGTTGCACTGATGGAACAGAAAGGTGTGACAAAAGCCGACTGGGGCAAGCGCCACCACGGCGGCTATCTCGGACGGATGGCGCGCACCGACAACCTGCCGCACTAAGGGGCCGCATTTGCGGAATGGCAAGGAAAGCGACTTTCCTTTGCGGCCGCACGTACACCTGGATTAGGCTCGCCGGACTCCTTTCGATTTCGCATCCGGTATGGCCGAGCAAGATCTCGACGAAGAACAGGAAGCGTTGCCGCCGCTGCCCACCGGTCTGCGCCTGACGCCGCTCGATCCGATTTACCGCGGCGGCCCGCACAGTCTGCTCGCCGAACTGCGCGACGCCGAACCGGTGCATCGCGACGTGGAGCTGAACCGCTGCGTCATCACCAGCCACGAGCACGCAAAGACACTGCTGCAGGACGATCGTCTACTCACCGATCCAGCCAACGCGCATCGCGGTACGTTCGCTCACTGGCGGCACGAACTCGATCTCAGGCATCCGCATCTGGCGCCGTTCATTCACGACCCCGATCATCCACGCCTGCGCGCGCTCGTTAGCGATGCCTTCGGGCCCGCCGCTGTCGAACGGTTCAAACCGCGCATCAAAGCGATCGTCGAAGCGTTGCTCGAAGAACTCGAGAGCTCGGAGTTCGAGGTGGAATCGATCGGCCGATATGCCGCCCCAATCGCCACGCGCGCAATGGCGGAATACCTCGGCATCGATCCGACACCGTTCCGGCAGATCAAGCGCCTCACCGATACATCGTTCGCTGCGCACTTCAATCCTTTTCGCAGCGAAGACGAAGCGCACGCCGGCAGAATCGCCGATGCCGAGCTCCGCGCGACGCTGCGCAGCGCGGTTGCGGCACATCGAACCACGCCGGCCCAGAATGCGATCAGCGCGATGATCAGCGCGGCTGAAGGTAGCGGGATGCAAGACGACGAGCTCGTCGATGTTGCCGACCTGCTGCTCGTACTCGGCTGCGTGAACACGACCGACTTCATCGTGAACGGCATTCGGGCGTTCCTGCAGAACACACGCCAGTTGTCGAAGCTGCGCGACAGGCCGGAGCTGATCGACAAGGCCGTGAACGAAGTTCTGCGCTTCGATTCGCCGGTGCTTGGAACGCTGCGCATCGCCGACCGCGACATGCATGTTGGCACGTGTCCGGTCCGTCGCGGCGAAACACTCGCGATTTCGATCGCCGGTGCGAACCGCGACGGTGTGGCGCACCCCAAGCCCGATCGATTCAACATCGAACGCTCCGATACGCCGCATCTCGCATTCGGTGCAGGGCGGCACGCGTGCCCTGGAGAGACGCTCGCGCGCACGGTTGCCACGGAAGCGTTGCTCGGCATCGTCACGCAGTTCCCGCAGCTGGAACTCAGCCCTCGCGGTTGGGAGTTCGCCTCGGTACCGGAGTTCCGCCGCATGAAATACTTCTGGATCCGAACGTAGGGTCATGGGCAACGCGCTTTCGGACATCAGCTTCTGGTTCGACTCGATCGGCGATTTGCCGCCCGCGGACGTCGCCCCTCTACCCGATCGTTTGGACGTTGCGATCGTGGGAGCCGGGTACACCGGACTGTGGACGGCCTACTACCTGAAGCAGCGCGAACCCGGCTTGCGCATCGGCATTTTCGAAGCAGAGCGCGTGGGCTTCGGTGCCAGCGGACGCAACGGCGGCTGGTGCGTTGGAATGGCATGGGGTGTGGAGCCGCTGTTGCACGATCCGGCGACGCGCAGCCGCGGCGTCAGTCTTGCGCGCGCGCTATTCGATACCGTCGACGAGGTCGGGCGTGTCTGCCAGGCGGAGAACATCGATGCGCACTACGCGAAGGGCGGCACGCTGAATGTCGCAACCATTCCGTTCCAGGTGCCCTATCTGAAGCGCCATCTGGAAGAGCTGTATCGCGCGGGCTTCAACGAAAACGATTACCGCTGGTTGCCGGAGCACGAGTCGCAAGCGCGTCTCGCGATGACGCCGAATCACGGCGCACTGTACTTCCGTCACTGCGCGGCTGTTCAGCCTGCCCGCCTCGCGCTAGGCCTGGCCGACGTGGTGCGCAAGCAGGGCACACACATTTACGAAGGCACGCCGGTGAACGCGATCGAATCCGGCAGGATCGTCACCCAACGCGGCAACGTGAGCGCGGGCGCGGTGATACGCGCCACCGAAGGCTACACCGATACGATCGCCGGCGAACGCCGCCGCTTGATGCCCCTGTATTCCATGGTGACCGCGACGGAACCGTTGCCTGAATCGGTGTGGCAGCAGATCGGCCTGAAAGAACGCGAAACGTTCGGCGACAGCCGCCGCGTGGTGATCTACGGGCAGCGTACGCTCGACAATCGCCTCGTGCTGGGCGGACGCGCCGGCTACTACTTCGCATCGAAGCGGCGCCGATCGGTACCGTCCAACGACCCCAAAGTGGTGCGCGTAAAGGCGCTCGTAACGAAGCTGTTTCCGATGCTCGAAGGTTACAAGGTGACGCACGGTTGGGGCGGCCTGATGGGCGTGCCGCGACACTGGCGGCCGTGCGTGCAGTGGGATACGAAAG
>JBGSNQ010000159.1:0-1724 GCA_041739525.1 Pseudomonadales bacterium
TGCTTCGTAAGCTCGCCAACCACGTCTTTCGCGTCGCCGAACAGCATGAACGTCTCGTCTCTGAAGTAGAGGTCGTTCTCGATGCCGGCGAAGCCGGTGCTCTTGCCGCGCTTGATCGCAAACACGGTTTTCGCGCGGTGCGCTTCGATGATCGGCATCCCGTAGATCGGACAGCCCTTCTTCTCTTTCGCCGCCGGGTTCACAACGTCGTTGGCGCCGATGATCAGCGCCACGTCCACCTGTCCCATTTCCGGATTCATGTCGTCCATCTCGACGATGTCGTCGTACGGAATCTCGGCCTCCGCCAACAACACGTTCATGTGCCCCGGCATGCGCCCCGCAACCGGGTGGATGACGAACTTCACCGTGGTGCCGCGCGCAGTGAGCTGGTCGTACAGCTCCGACACGCGGTGCTGGGCATGTGCCACCGCCATCCCGTAACCCGGCACGATGATGACGAGACGTGCCATCTCGAGCGTTTGTGCGGCACCCTCGATGGTTTCTTCTTTGTAGTGCCGTTCTTCGCCGTCGGCGGAGGCCGTCTCCTGCACCTGACCGAACCCGCCGAACAGCACGTTCGTAAACGAGCGGTTCATGGCGCGGCACATGATGATCGACAGAATCAGACCGCTCGCGCCGTCGAGCGCACCGGCCACCACCAGCAGGCGGCTGTCGAGCACGAAGCCCATCGCCACCGCCGACAAGCCAGCGTACGCATTCAGGATCGAGATCACCGTCGGCATGTCGGCGCCGCCGATCGGAATGATCAGCAGTACACCGAAGGCGAGCGACAGTGCGATGAGCATGGGGAACGCGAACATCGAGCCGGTCGGGTTGACGATCAGGAACACGCCGATCGCGAGTGCGATCAGCAAAAGGCCGAGGTTCGTGAAGTTCTGCATCGGGTAGATGACCGGACGTTGCGGAATCCACGACACACCGTGCAGCTTCCCCGCCGCCATGAGACTTCCGGTGAGCGTCAGGAAACCGAGCAGCGTCTCGACCACGATCGCGGTCATCCGGAAGCCGGTGAGTTGGCTCGGATCGTCGCCGAGCCACAGGTAGTACTTCGCAGTGCCGACCAGACCGGCGGCGAGTCCGCCGAACGCGTGCGACAACGCAGTTCGCTGCGGCACCGCCGTCAACGCGACTCGCGAAAGCGGTATGCCGACCACCACGCCACCCAGCAGCGCGATGATGATCCACGCGTGATGCACGACGTCGGGACGGCTCCAGGTCGCAGCGATTGCGAGCGCCATCGCGGCGACACCTGCCGAGACGCTGCGGCGCGCCGACTTCGGATCGTTCATCCAGTACAGCGCCAGGATGAACAGCACTGTCGCCGCCAGATAGGCGAGTTCGACGAGAGTGTGGATCATCGCTTGGGTTCCCCTTTCGCCGACTCACCGCGTTCCTTGAACATGCGGATCATTCGTTCGGTGATCAGAAAACCGCTGACGATGTTGGTCATCGATGCAAACAGCGCGATGGCGCCGAGGATGCGGATCTCCTGCGGAAAGTCGGAGCCGGTGATCAGAATCGAACCGACCACCGAGATGGCCGAGATGGCGTTGGTGAGCGACATCAGCGGCGTGTGCAGCAGCCGCGACACGCGACCGATGACGCCGAGCCCGACAAAGGTGGCCAGCACCAGTACCGTCAGCGAACCCCAGTTCGCTTCCGACGCAGGATCCATCGTCGTCGACGCCGTCGCGGCGGTCGAT
>JBGSNQ010000177.1:0-41374 GCA_041739525.1 Pseudomonadales bacterium
GCCGGTGGCAACGGCAGTCAGCAACGCGGCAACGGCGGCGGCAGCACCAGCGGCAACGGGGGCGGCGTGCCCGATGGCCCGGGGATGCCCTCCGGGTCAGGTATCCCTGCCCCACCGATGCCATCGCAGAAGAATGCGGAAGTGGCGAGTGCACCGAGCGATGTTGCCGATTCGCGCGACGACGACGTGGTGGCGCGACAACTGCGCGAAGCCGCTATGGACGAAACCGACCCTGTGCTGAAAGAGAAGTTGTGGGAGGAATACCGTCGCTACAAAGCCGGCAAATAGCCCTTGGATCGGCGCTCTAAGACGTTCGGTCGGACTTTCCGGCCTTGCGGCGGCACTGTTTTGCCTTGCGTCCTGTGTCAGCCAGACGGTGCGTTCAGTCGACCTCACTCCGCCACAACAAGCCACCGTCGCGGTTCCTGAAGCGCTGCTGCTCGATGTCGGCGTCGCCGTATTCGGCGCCAACATCCCGAACGACTACGACGAGCAGATCAAACAGAACATCTCTCCCGACGTTCGGCGCGCCGAAGGCAACTTCATCGCGTACACGTTGAAGAACATGCTGCAAAGCACCGGCAACTGGGGTGCGGTTCGCGTCGTTCCACAAGCGACGAACGCCGTCGATGTGATGGTCGGCGGCACGATTCTCAATTCCGACGGCGCGCGCCTCCAACTCGAAGCCACGGTTGTGGATGCGAGCGGCCAGCAGTGGTTCACGAAGAAGTACGAATCGCTGTCCAGCAAATACGCCTACGACCAGAACGTTCCGCAAGGCATCGATCCGTTCCAGTCGATCTACAAGCAGATCTCCGACGACATGCAGGCGTATCGGTTGACTTTGACCGAGGCAGATGTGGCGCGCATTCGCACCGTAGCCGAGATGGTGTTTGCCCGGGATTTCGCACCCGACGCGTTCTCGGGCTACGTCGACTCGAACAAGAAGGGTCAGATCACCATCAAGCGGTTGCCGGCACCTGACGACCCGATGCTGGCGCGAATCCGAAAGGTGCGCGAGCGCGAGTACATCTTCGTCGACACGCTCGACGAGTACTTCGCCGAATACCGACGGCAGATGTACAAGCCGTACCAGGAGTGGCGCCACGCATCGTATGAGGAAGCGATCTCGTACCGACAGCTCGAGGCACAGTCGCGGGCGCGGATGATCGCAGGTATCGCGGCTGTCGGTGCAGGCATCGCCGGCGAGTTCAGCGACAATTCCACGGCGCAAACCGCCGGTTTCGTCGGCATCATCGGCGGTGCAATGACGATCAAGAGCGCACTCGACAAACGCGCCGAAGCGCAAATCCACGCGGAAGTTCTGCAGGAATTGGGCGCGTCCGCAGAAGCGGAAATTGCGCCGCATACCATCGAACTCGAAAATGAGACGGTGCGACTGACCGGCACCGTCGAAGCGCAATACACGGAGCTGCGGCGAATACTGCGGCAGATTTACTACAAGGAACTGGGTCTTCCGGCGCCGGAAGCGGCCGCGGAAGTCGCCAATGGAAACACGCCAGATCAAACGCAACCGGCCAGCGTCGAACCCGTCGCCGGCTCCTAAATCACGATGAGTAACGGCCAGGACGAATTCGTAACGATTCGACCGCGTCGCGTCGCTTTGAGTCATCAGACCAGCGCGAAGGGCACGCGTGCGAAGCTGTCGCTGACGATGGTGTTCGTCGCCGGTGGCGTCATGCTGCTGGTCGCAATCGCCGTCTGGGTGTTCATGTATCTGCCTGCACGCGTCGAACTTGCCGAGACGCCGACCACAGCGACCCCCGCAGTGCCTGCTCCGCAACCCGCAGCGTCACCGGCGCCCGTCGTCGTTGGAAAGGCGCCGTATGAAGCGTTACAGATCGAGCGCGAGCGCAAACGCGCACAGGAAACGCTGGCCAAGTTCGTCAAGCTGCAGATCAAACTCGACGAAGAGATGCACGTGAGGGACTGGGCTGCGGAAGCGTTCGACGCCGCGCAAGAGATCGCAAACGATGGTGACGCCCTGTTCACACAACTGAAGTTCGACGATGCCATGGCGAATTACGAGAAAGGCATCACAGCGCTCGAAGCCCTGCAGACTCAAGGCGACGCGCGCTTCAACGACGCTCTCAACAACGCGCTACAGGCGATCGATCGGCGCGACGCAGCCGCTGCAGAAGCGGCGTATGCCATTGCCGCAACGGTGTATCCAAACGATGCGCGTATCGCAGAAGGACGCAGCCGCGTGCAACGCCTGCCGCAGATCATCGAACTATTTGCCGACGCCGATCGGGCCAAGGAGCGTGGCGACATGCGCACCATGCTCGCGAAGTTCCGTGCGATTCAGGCCCTCGATCCAAAGACGCAAGGACTGCAAGGCGTGCTCGGCGAAGCGCAGTCGCGCGTTGCGAACCTCGACTATCAGGGCACGCTCTCTGCGGGGTATGCAGCGCTCGAATCGGGTGACTACGACGCCGCCAAACGCGCCTTCGAAGCCGCACTTCGCCAACGCCCCAACGATGGTGCGGCGCAAGACGGAATGAGCCAGGTCGAACAGCGTGCGACATTGACCAACATCGACCAGTACCAACAGAAAGCGATTCGCGACGAAGCCGACGAACGCTGGGCCGACGCGGTAGCGAGCTACCAGAAGGTGCTCGCGGTCGATGGCTCCATCAAGTTCGCGATGGACGGCAAAGCACACGCGGGCGCACGCGCCGACCTCGACCGTAAGTTGAACGCCGCGCTGGCCGACCCCGGCGCCCTGTCATCCGATGCGACATATGCCGACGTAGCCGCGCTCTATCAGCGCGCCGCAAAGATTGCCGATCCAGGCCCCCGGCTCAGCGATCAGGTGAAACGCCTGGAGGAAGCGCTGGCGGTCGCCAAGACGCCGGTGCCGGTGACGCTGACCTCGGACTCGGTAACGGAAGTGACCCTTTCGCAGGTGGGTGCGCTCGGTAAATTCGCGCGCAAAGAAGTGCAGTTGCGTCCGGGTCGGTACGTGTTGCGCGGCAGCCGCGACGGCAAACGCGACGTGCGCCGTGAACTCATGGTGGTGCCGCAGATGGCGCCGGTAGAAATCGTCTGCCAGGAATCCATCTGACCGTGTCGGCCGAAGAACAACTGATCCGCCCCGCCACCTTCACACCGACACGTGACGACCTGCACGGCCGGTCCTGGTTCGGCGAGCACCGCGTGCAACTGATTTCCACGGCGGTGCTGCTGGCTGTCGGCTGGTTCGTCTGGTTCATCTTCACGGCGAAATCAGTGCAGCTGACGTTCGATCCCCCGAATGCGAGTGCATCGATCAGCGGCGGCTTCGACATCACACTCGGCGGCATCTTCGTGTTGCGCGAGGGTACATACGAGCTGCAGGCGAACGCGGAGGGTTACGAAACGCTCGTTGCGCCACTGACCATCGGCGAAGCGCGCAACCAGGCGTATACGTTCGCGCTAACGCCCCTGCCCGGTCGCATCGATTTCGATTCGCAACCCGTTGCCGCCGAAGTGTGGGTCGACGGCGTGTCGATCGGCTCTACACCTCTGAAGGCAGTAGACGTCGCAGCAGGCGAGCGCAAGGTTGCGTTCCGCAACGCGCGCTACCTGCCGCACGAGATGACGGTGACCATCGAAGGTAAGCGGGCCGAGCAGGCCTTTGCTGCGACGCTGGTGCCGAATTGGGGCACGGTCACCCTCAGCTCGGAACCCGCCGGAACGGCGGTATTCGTCGACGATGAGGAGATGGGTGTAACGCCTGGCGCCTTCGAGATTGTCGCCGGTGTACACGAGTTGCGCCTGAAGCACCCGGGCTTCAAGAGTTGGCGCGCGCGGCTCGAAGTAACGGCGACGCAGGATCAGACCCTTCCGGAGGTCAAACTCGAGGCGGCGGACGGGCTGGTGGCCATCGCATCGAAACCCGCCGGCGCCGGTGTAACGGTGAACGGGTCGTATCGCGGCGAGACTCCGCTCGAAGTTCCCCTTACGCCCGGCACTCGATACGACGTCCGCATCACACGTGCGGGCTATGAAACCGCCAAGCGCCAGGTGCAGGTGAAGCCGAACGAAGAGCAGTCGATACAGGTCGAACTGGCGGCGCTGACGGGACGGGTGTCGATACAAGCGGAACCCAAAACGGCGGAAATCTTCGTCGACGGCGTTTCGCGCGGCACCGGCAGTCAGGTGCTGACGTTGCCCGCGAAGCCGCAGACCTTGGAAGTCAAATTGCCGAACTACGCCTCGTACAGCGCCAGGTTCACGCCGCAGCCGGGCCTGACGCAGGAGATCAACGTACGTCTCCTCACCGTCGCCGAAGCGCGCCAACAGGCGATGAAGCCGCGTGTGACGGCCGCTAACGGCCAAACGCTGGTGCTGCTCACTCCCAGCGAGAAGTTCAGCATGGGCAGTTCACGGCGGGAACCGGGACGTCGCGCAAACGAAGTAATGCGCGACGTGACGCTTACGCGTGCCTTCTATCTCTCGACCACAGAAGTCACGAACGCCCAGTTCAGGAAGTTCGATCCAAAACACGACACCGGCGTTTACGAAGATCAAAAGCTGAACAACGATGATCAACCGGTGGCAAAGGTCACGTGGACCGAGGCGGCGTTGTACTGCAACACGCTGTCACGGCTCGATCGCCTGCCACCCTTCTACAAGACGGAAGGCGACAAGGTGATCGGTGTAAATAAAACCGCGACTGGCTATCGACTGCCTAGCGAAGCCGAATGGGAGTGGGCCGCGCGCACAACTCCCGGAACCAGCGCCGAGAAACGCTTTCCATGGGGCGATGACTTTCCGCCCAAGGACCGCTCCGGCAACTACGCCGATCGCGCCGCCGGTCATCTGGTCGGTCGGGTCATATTCGGGTACAACGACAACCAGATCGTCAGCGCCCCGGTTGCTACGTTCCCGGCGGACGCACGCGGCCTGTTCGACCTCGGCGGCAACGTCTCAGAGTGGATCAGCGACTTCTACGAAATCCCGAAGGACACGCCCACGAGCGACCCGATGGGCCCCGACACCGGCGAATACCACGTGATTCGCGGGTCGAGCTGGATGAACGGAACAATTACGGAACTTCGGCTCACATATCGGGACTATGGAACCGATGGACGTCCCGATCTCGGGTTCCGAATCGCGCGCTTTGCGGAGTAAATGCATGAACCTGCGCCGGATTTCAGCGTCACTGGCTTTGCTCGTCTGCATGTCTGCAGCCCATGCACAGACGGCGCCCCCGAGTGCGCCCGTCAGCGACCCGCCGTCTGCAACCGATCCGGCATCGAAGACAGAACCCGAACCGGGCGCCCAACCCGTGAAGCCAGCCGCCAATCCCGGCGTTCCGGACAAGCAGCCCGCGCCCGCCAATCCCGGTGCCGCGACCAAGGGCACCAAGACGGCGGACGGCGACTTCAAACCGTCGGAAGACATCTCCGAAGACATGTCCGTCGCCTACCCGGTAGACATCTGACGCCGAGACAGAACCGATGACCACCTACGTCCTCGACATGAACGACAGCGAGTTGCGCATCGCGCGCCTGGGCGCCGATTCGATCGACGTCGTTGCACAATCGAACGGCTTCGCGATCATCGACGAACGCAGCATCCGCTTCGGCGATGCGGCGATGCAGCAGTTCCGCCTGCATCCACGCCAGGTCAACAACCACTACTGGAATCGGATGAATGCCGATCCGCTGGCGGTGCGTGGACCCAACACCGCCAATCACGCGGATCTCGTCTACCAACACCTGGCGGACCTCGTAAAGCAGGCGTCGATCGCTGCTGGCGACGACTTCGTGATCGCCACACCCGGCACGACGTCGAACGAACAACTCGGTCTGCTGCTCGGAATCACTGCGGAGGCCGACGTTACCGTGGGCGGGCTCGTCGACACAGCGCTGGCGGCCAGCGCGCTGCAGCCCACACCCAAGCGCGCCGTGCACATCGACGTGTTCCTGCATCGCGCGGTCGTCACGGAGCTGACGAAATCCGACGGGCTCGCCCGCACGCGTGTGGACGAAATCGCCGAGCTCGGCTTGGCAAGCCTCGCCGACGCATGGGTGAACGCCATTGCCGACAGATTCGTGCGCGATGCGAGATTCGATCCGCTCAGCATCGCCGCGGCCGACCAGCAGCTATACAACCAGTTGCACGCGTGGCTCGCCGATTCGGCACGACCAAAGGAGTTCGGCGTGGACGTAGACCTGCGCGGGTCGCTGCGCCATGCCGATCTCAGTGCCGACGCGCTGATATCGAAGGTTGCGCAGCGCTACCGCATGCTCGATCGATACGTCGACGCAACGGTCGTGCTGTTGTCGCATCGCGCCGCTCGTTTGCCTGGGTTGGCCGAACACGTTGCGTCCAGTGCGGCGCGCGTCGTCTCGCTCGATCGTATGGATCTGTTCCGCGGCATCGCAACGCACCAGTCGTTGATCCGCTCCGACCCGTCTGCACTGCGCCTGGTCACGCGTCTACCGGCTCAAACGACAGCAGTCGAACGCGACCCCCCGCCGCCGACTGCAATCCGATTGCCGCCCGAACGCCCCACACACGTTCTGTTGGGGAGTGATGCCGTCGCCATCGGGCAGGGTTTGACGTTTGGCCGCGAAGCCTTCCCCGAATTACCGGCTGATTTCCCGCGCGATTCGGTGCAGATCGTCACCGGAAGCAGCGGTGTGCAACTACGGCTGGCTGACGGCACGGCCGCA
Source organism: Pseudomonadales bacterium (assembly GCA_041739525.1). Lineage (GTDB taxonomy): Bacteria > Pseudomonadota > Gammaproteobacteria > Pseudomonadales > Azotimanducaceae > DATJGR01. Next base: position 6,690 of record JBGSNQ010000177.1, read on the forward strand.
TTGTTGGACGGCAACCCTGCGCAGAACGGTGCCGGCATTGCCAAAGGCGCAGTACTCGAAGTAGCCGGTGCACGCTTCCAGCTCATACGCACACGGTCAGGTCCGTGAGAGCCCGCCGCCAGGTCAACGTCTTCTCGATGTCGTTCCTCGACGTGATGTCGTGCGGATTCGGCGCGATAGTGCTGCTGTACATCATGATGATTCAGGTCGTCGATCCGGGCGAGAAGAAGGCCAGGAAGGAACAACTGTCGGAGATCCGCAAGCTCGACTTCGAAGTGACCGAGGGGCAGGCCAACCTTGCCCAACTCTCTGAAGCCATCGATGCAACGAAACGTCGTCTGGAGGACTCGACGCGCCGCAGATTGGCGATTCTGTCGCAAATGGCGGACCAGCGTGAGGCGATGGCCGCTCAGGAGGGCCAGACGATCGCCAGCAGAGAAGATCTCGCGAAGTTGCGCGCCGATGTCGAAAGTCGTGAAGAGGAAGTGAAGCGCCTCGAAGCGAAGGCGAAGGCTACCGAGGGCACTAAGGCGCGCAGCTTCGTCGGCGAAGGGAATCGCCAATACCTCACCGGTCTGAAGATCGGCGGCAAGCGCATCCTGCTAGCGATAGACACATCGGCCAGCATGCTCGACGACACGATCGTCAACGTGATCCGTCGACGCAACATGAGCGACGACAGCAAGCGGGATGCGCCGAAGTGGCGACGCGCAGTGCGTACCGTGGAATGGCTCGCCGCGCAGTTCCCTCTCGATAGCCAATTCCAGATCTACGGCTTCAACGCCGAATCCAAGGCGATGGCCGATGGCACCGACGGTCAGTGGATCGACGTTTCGAATGCCAAGGACCTCGAACGTTCCGTCAGCGCGGTCAAGTCGGTGATTCCTTCGGGCGGAACCAGCTTGCTGAACCTCGCTACCGCAGTAGCCGCAATGTCTCCTCCGCCGGACAACATCTATCTCATCACCGACGGTCTGCCGACGCTCGGCAAGAACACCACAACCGGCACGATTACCGGCAAGAAGCGCGTCGAGCTGTTTCGCGAGGCATCCAAGCACTTTCCGGCGAAAGCGCCGATCAACGTCATCATGTTCCCGCTCGAAGGCGACCCGATCGCTTCGGCGGCGTACTGGGATCTCGCCCAATCGACCACCGGTGCCTATCTGGTGCCGTCGAAGGACTGGCCGTGAAGCCGCGCCGTCCGGTCGAAGAAATGTCGATGTCGTTTCTCGACGTGATCTGTTGCGGATTCGGCGCGGTCATTCTGCTGCTCATGACCACCAAGTTCATTCCGCCGACGGTTCTGGAACAATCATCCACGCACCTCAATGGAACCGTTATTGCGAGACAGGAAGCGCTGTTTCAGATCCGCGGCCAGACCGAAAAGCTGACGCGCGAACTGACGGACCACCAACGCGAACTCGATGCCGACCTGCAGTCGCTGGCGCAACTCGAACGCGAGATGAGCAGCGTGCTCGGTCGCTATCAAACGTCGAAGAGCGAGGCCGACGAAGCCGTGATTACGGAGAAGAACCTCGCACAGGCGAAACAATCGCTGACGGAAGAGATGGAACGCCTGTTGGGCGCCGGATTTCAGAGCGCCGACAACACTGTGGCGGGCATCGCGGCCGACAGCGAATACGTCGTGTTCGTGATCGACACCTCGGGAAGCATGTTCAACTACGCGTGGAAGATGGTGATTCGCAAACTCGGCGAAACGCTTGCGGTCTATCCGTCGCTCAAAGGGATTCAGGTGATGAGCGACCAGGGCGAATACATGTTCCCGCAGTACTCGGGCCGCTGGATTCCAGATTCGCCGGCACGCCGGCGCGCAATCCTCGAACGGATGCGCTCGTTCAATCCGTTCAGCGTATCGAGTCCGGTGGTCGGCATCGAAAAAGCGATTCGCGTGTTCCAGGCACCCGACAAACGCATCAGCGTTTATGTGTTCGGTGACGATTTCACCGGCAACTCGATCGAGGAAGTGGTCGATACGGTCGATCGCATCAACGCACCCGACGCGAGCGGCAAGCGTCCGGTGCGAATCAACGCGGTCGGTATGCCCACGCTGTTCCACGCGACGGCTCCACCCGCTTCGCTATACCGGTTCGCCGCTTTGATGCGCGAACTGACGTACCGAAACGGGGGCACGTTCGTAGGTCTGTCGCAATACGAATGATGATGTCGGGTAGACTGAGTCGTTTCGCCGTGCAATCTGCGGTACCGCCATCGATGCGTCGAGTCGTGTTGGTTGTCCTAATCGCGTTGACGGTCGGTGGTTGCACCGGCGCCAACGTGCAGATGGAAGGCGAAATTCCCACGCCGTTGGTGAATCGGATGCCGCTGCGCGTCGGTCTGTATCTCGAGCCCGCGTTGGTGCAGTACGTGTTCGAGGAGAAGATCCAGGACCACGGCGACTGGCGCGTGGAAGTGGGTCCGATGCAAACGAAGTTGTTCCGGCAGGTCGCGTCGGCGATGTTCCTCGAAGCGGTGCCGGTAGATTCGGTCACGGCGCCCGGCGCAAACCTCGATGCGGTGCTGGCGCCGAGCATCGTCGAGTTCCAGATTTCCATCCCGAGCCAGACACGCAGCGAGTTTTACGAGGTCTGGATCAAGTACTTGATGCGGCTGTACGACACACACGGTGCGTTGATTGCGGAGTGGCCCCTCACGGCGTACGGTAAAGCAAATCGGGGAGATTTCGGATTCATGGAGAGCAGCAGTTCGCCAGCGATTCGCCAGGCAACGATGACTGCGCTGCGCGATGCCGGCGCGTTCCTTGCCCTGCGCTTCAGCACGGTTCCGGAAGTGCGCGCCTGGTTGAATTCGCGAACTGCCCCCTCTGAAGGCGCTCAAGCGGGAGGCGCGACGTGAAGTTCCATTCCTTGTATCCAAGGCTGCTCTCGCTCGCCGCACTCGCGTACCTCGCCGCGAGCTGCGTCACGACCACGGTGCAGGAGATCCGACAGGCGTCCACGGGAATCTCGACATCCGAATCGGTGGTGGTGCTCGGTCGTCACAACAACTCGGCCGACGAATCGGAAGACGACTTCGTCGATTGCGTGAGTGACAACCTCTCGGGCGGAAAGAACGGCGTGGGTGTCGTTACGGAAGCGAATTTCGTCGACGCGATGTTTCCGTGGTTCGAGCCGCGTACGGCGCCGCTCAACACCTCCGACCTGCCCGAGATCGTCAATCAACCGATCCTGGCCGACAAGCTGAAACTGATCGGCGTGCGCTACGTCATCTGGATCGAAGGCAACACGCACCGCACCGCACAGGGCGGCGCGATGACGTGCAGCGTCTCGGTCGCGGGTGCAGGATGTTTCGGGTTCCTGTCGTGGGAAAACGATTCGTCCTACGAGGCGTCCATCTGGGACATCAAACACGGCACGTCGGTCGGCAAGGTCAGCTCCGACGCGAACGGCACCAGCTTCATGCCGGCCGTCGTCGTGCCGATTCCATTCATCGCGCGGGTGCAGAGCGGCGCCTGTACGAGTATGGCGTCTCAGCTCAAGACATTTATCACGAAAGAGTCGTAAGCCTTTGAGTTGACTTACCTGGCACGAACCTCGAGTACCTCGCCAGTGATGTGATTCGGCTCCACCGCGTACCACTCCTGAAGTTCCACGTCGAACTTCTCGCGGCACAACTCACCGAGTTCGTAAAAGGTTGGTCGGCCCGGGTCGGCGATGATGACGCGCTCCACCCCGCCTTTGATTGCTCGCTGAATCAGGTTGTAGAGCGGCTTCACCATGCTGTCCCAGAAGCAGATGTCGCTGCCTATGAGGATACGTTCCTCCGACAGGCGGCGCGTCGTCAGGTCTTCGAATTTGCTGACCAGCGATTTCACCTTCACGTCGTTGATCGCGCCGAGCACATCCATGAACGGGAACACGTCCTTATCGATGTCCACGCCGGTGACCCGCGCGTTCATCTTCTTCGCGCAGAACACGCTCGCCGGTCCCCAACCGCAGCCGATTTCCATTACGCGACTGCCGCGGCGGAACGGCCGATGCAGCAGGTAGTCCATCAACACGAAGCTCGACTGCCAGGCTTTGTGACCATGCACCGACGGCTCGTACAGCTTCTTCAAGCTGCGCACCAGGCGATGCTGCGATTGCAGCAGGTAGACGCCGTATGCCTGCTGAATGTACGGCTCCGGCAATCGCTCGAGTTTCGGCATCGCGCTTGTGCAGTCCAGGCGAAAAAAAGACGCGCGATGGTAGCGGCTCACTTTGGCGCCAGCAAATCAGGGCGCCAGCAAATACCCGAGTAAATTAGTCTGGTATTGCCGAATGCCCGGACGCTAAAATGCCGGGCGCTTTTCGAAGTCTCGATTTCACAAGCAAATGAACGACTCCAACAGCACGCTCGATGCCCTCGTCCGCCGCGACTACGCGGCCGGCTTCGTCACGGACATCGAGTCCGAAACGTTGCCGCCGGGCCTGTCGGAAGACGTGGTGCGCTTCATTTCGGCGAAAAAAGGCGAACCGGATTGGCTGCTCCAGTGGCGGCTCGCGGCGTACCGGCATTGGCGAACCGCGCCGACGCCGAAGTGGGCCCACCTGCACTTTCCGCCTATCGACTTCGAATCGATCTCGTATTTCTCCGCGCCGAAACAGCAGAAGGACCGCCCGCAGTCGCTCGACGAAGTGGACCCGGAGCTGCTGCGGACGTACGAAAAGCTCGGCATCCCTTTGCACGAGCAGGAATCGCTCGCGGGTGTTGCAGTTGATGCAGTATTCGACAGCGTCTCCATCGGCACCACGTTCAAGGCGAAGCTGGCGGAAGCCGGCGTGGTGTTCTGTTCGCTCGCCGAAGCCGTGCAGGAGCGCCCGGACCTGGTACAGAAGTACCTGGGCAGCGTCGTGCCGGTGCGCGACAACTTCTACGCAACGCTCAACTCGGCCGTATTCAGCGACGGCTCGTTCGTCTACATCCCGAAGGGCGTGCGCTGCCCGATGGAGCTGTCGACCTACTTCCGTATCAATGCGCAGAACACCGGCCAGTTCGAACGCACGCTGATCGTCGCGGATGCGGGTTCCTACGTGAGTTACCTGGAGGGCTGCACCGCGCCGCAACGCGACGAGAATCAGTTGCACGCTGCGGTGGTGGAACTCGTCGCACTCGACGATGCACAGATCAAATACTCGACGGTGCAGAACTGGTATCCGGGCGACGCACAAGGTCGCGGCGGCATCTACAACTTCGTCACCAAGCGCGGCGCATGCATCGGCAAGCGCTCGAAGATCTCCTGGACTCAGGTAGAAACCGGATCGGCGATCACGTGGAAGTATCCGAGCGTGGTCCTGCGCGGCGACGACAGCGTCGGCGAATTCCATTCAGTGGCGCTCACCAACAACTTTCAGCAGGCGGATACCGGCACGAAGATGATTCACCTCGGTCGCAACACGCGCAGCACCATTCTTTCCAAAGGCATCAGCGCAGGACGCAGCCAGAACTCGTACCGCGGCCTGGTGCGCATCTCGCCGACAGCCGAGGGCGCACGCAACTACACACAATGCGATTCACTGCTGATCGGCGACCGCTGCGGTGCGCACACGTTCCCGTACATCGAAGCAAGCCATCCGGGCGCGGTAGTGGAGCATGAAGCCACCACCTCGAAGGTCGGCGACGATCAGTTGTTTCTGTGCCAGCAACGCGGCATTGATCCTGAGCACGCCGTCAGCATGATCGTGAACGGCTTCTGCAAAGAAGTGTTCCGCGAATTACCGATGGAGTTCGCCGTCGAGGCCGGCAAACTGCTGGAAGTGAGTCTCGAAGGAGCAGTGGGATGAGCCCGAGCGTCCCCCAGGATGCGGTCGCGCCCTCCGCCACTCTGCTCGAAGTTGCCGATCTGCACGTCGAAGTTGCCGGTAAGCCGATTCTCAAAGGCTTGAACCTCAACCTCGCCGTTGGCGAGGTTGCGGCGATCATGGGGCCGAACGGATCGGGCAAGAGCACGCTTGCGAACGTCATCGCCGGGCGGCCGGATTACGTCGTCACGCAAGGTTCGGTGCGTTATCTCGGCACCTCGTTGACCGAGCTCGAACCGGAAGCGCGCGCGCGAATCGGCGTGTTTCTCGCGTTTCAGTATCCGGTGGAAATTCCCGGCGTCTCGAACATGGAATTTCTCAAGGCGTCACTCGATGCACAACGCAAGGCGCGCAACGAGGAGCCGCTGTCGGCGGTCGAATTCATGAAATCGGTGCGCAGCGTTGCGGCGTCGCTCGATCTGAATCCCGAGTTTCTGAAGCGCGGTGTCAACGAAGGATTTTCCGGCGGAGAGAAGAAACGCAACGAAATTCTGCAGCTGCTGATGCTGCAACCGAAGCTCGCGATTCTCGACGAAACGGATTCCGGCCTCGACATCGACGCGCTTCAAACCGTTGCCGCAGGCGTGAACCGGTTTCGCGGTGCCGGCAACGGCATCCTGATGGTCACGCACTATCAACGTCTGCTCGACTACATCAAGCCCGACACCGTGCACGTACTGGCCGACGGCCGCATCGTGAAAAGCGGCGATCACAGCCTTGCGCTAAAGGTCGAAGCGCAGGGCTACGGCTGGATCACCGACGCCGCGTGATTGATGTCGTCATGCAGTCACACCCGTTCATCGATTCCGCGCTCACCCGCTCCCGGCAGCTCGACAACCGTCTGCCGCTGATCGTCGCAGAGCGACGCCGTTCCATCGCCGAGATCGCGCGCGAAGGCATTCCTTCCGGCAAGCTCGAAACCTGGAAATACACGCCCATTCAGCCGTTCTTCGCCGCGCCGTTCGGCGACGTGGAACCCCCAACGGGTTCTTCCGCGCGCACACACCTTTCATTCGAAGGTGCCGTGCCGATCACGCTGGGAGACAAGGCACAACCTGCAATCGAACGCGCGGGCATCAGTCTCGAAACGTTGGATTCGCCGTTGAATGCCGATCTCGACCTGACGCGATATCCACTGGCACTGCTCAACACGGCGCTGCTCGAAGACGGACTCGCCATCCGCATCGCGCCGGGCGTGGACGCCGGCGTGCTCGACCTTCGTTTCTCCGGTGGCGCGAGTGCCGCGGAGGTAAGCCGCATACGCGTCGAACTCGCAGCCGGCAGCCGCCTGCGCCTCATCGAACAACGCAGCGAAGACCGGCCGACCAATTCGGTGCTCGACATCCGCGTCGGGCCGGGCGCTCTCCTGCAGCACACCCGCATCCTGACGCCAACGACGGCACCTTGCTGGTACCTCGTGTCGGTTCACGTAGGGGCACACGCCACGTATGACCTGACCGGCCATTCGATGGGATCGACGACGCGACGCAACGACATCCACATTCGCCTCGACGACCATCACGCGAGCACGAACATCGACCTCGCGTGTGCCGCCCACAGGCGCGACCGGCTCGATCACCAGACCGTGATCGAACATATCGGCGTGGACACCGTCAGCCGCCAACTCGTGCACGGCATTGCCGCAGGCAGCAGCGAGCTCACGTTCAACGGGCGCATTCACATTCATCCGAATGCGCAACGCAGCGACGCGCGGCTCACGAACAAGAATCTGCTGCTCGACAAGAAAGCGCGCGTGAACACGAAACCGGAACTCGAGATCTACGCAAACGACGTCAAGTGCAGCCATGGCGCAACCGTCGGGCAGTTCGATCCAGCTCAGGTGTTCTATCTGCGTACGCGCGGCCTGGACGAAGCAGCTGCGCGCGCGATGTTGACGCGTGCATTCCTGGCCGGACGCATGCCGCCGTGGTTGCTCGAAGCGGGCGTGCTCGAGATGTACGCGGAGCTTTTCGCATGACTGCTCGTATGAAGGGGCGCCGCACCAACATCGCTGCACTACGCGACGATTTTCCTTTGCTCGCACAAACGCAGGGCGGGAAGCCGCTCACGTATCTCGACAGCGCCGCCACCACGCAGAAACCGACGGCGGTGCTCGATGCGATCCACAACTACTACGTGCACGATAACGCCAACGTACATCGCGCCGCGCACGCGCTGGCCGATCGCGCCACCACGGCGTTCGAAGGCGCACGCGCCAAGGCACAGAAGTTCGTCGGCGCCACGCACCTGCACGAAATCGTCTGGACGCGCGGCACCACCGAATCGATCAATCTCGTGGCACACAGCTACGGCACCAGCACGTTGCGGAGCGGCGACGAAATCCTGATCTCGGTGATGGAGCACCACTCCAACATCGTGCCGTGGCAACTCGTCGCGCAACGCACTGGAGCTACGGTTCGGGCGATCGACGTGAACGAACGTGGCGAGCTCGATCTGGACGACTACGCGCGCAAGTTGGGCGAACGCACTAAGATCGTCGCCATCGGTCATGTATCGAACGCGCTCGGCACTATCAATCCGATCAAACAGATGATCGCGGCTGCCCACGCTGCCGGAGCGGTGGTCCTGATCGACGGCGCGCAGGCCGCGGCGCACCTGCCCATCGACGTGGTCGATCTCGATTGCGACTTCTACGCGCTCTCGGGCCACAAGATGTTCGGTCCGACTGGCATCGGTGTGCTGTACGGCAAAGAGCGTCTCCTCGACGCGATGCCGCCGTGGCAAGGCGGCGGCGAAATGATCGAAACCGTTACGATCGAACGCACTACGTACAACCGCTTGCCCTACAAGTTCGAAGCCGGCACGCCGGACATCGCCGGCGCGGTTGGCCTGGGTGCCGCCATCGACTATCTCGACAGCATCGATCCGGGTGCACTGCATGCTTACGAATCCCGGATCATGGCCAACGCGCGTGCAAGGCTCAGCCAGCTCGAAGGTGTGCGCATCATCGGCAACGCACGCGAACATACGGGCGTAGTGTCGTTCCTGCTCGACGGCGGGCATCCGCAGGATGTCGGCACGCTGCTCGACCAACAATCCATTGCGGTTCGTTCCGGGCATCATTGCGCGATGCCGCTGATGCAGCGACTCGGCATACCCGGAACCGTTCGTGCTTCCTTGTGTCTGTACAATTCCGAACGCGACATAGATCGCCTGATTGCAGGAATCGATAAGGTCCGCACATTCCTGTAGTCAGACGTTGCCAGCGGAGACTGAGCCATGACGATCCAGACATACGACCCGAAAACATCGGTCATAACGATGACGCCGGACGCGGCTGCGCACATTCGCCGGCAGCTGCTGGCCACAGGACGCGACGCACTGCGCCTGGCAGTCACCGAAAGCGGTTGTTCGGGCTACATGTACGAACTCGGTTACACCGACACTGCATCCGATACCGACCTCGTCTGTGAGGTAGCCCCCGGCGTGCGTGTATACGTGGCTGCGGATGTGCTTCCGCTGGTACGCGGAACCGAGATCGACTACGTGCGCGAAGGCATCAACGCGTCGCTGAAGTTCAAGAATCCCAACGCCGAAGCCGAGTGTGGTTGCGGCGAGAGCTTTTCGGTAGCAAAAGCGGCTACACACTGATGGAACGCCGTCTCGTTGTCGTCAAACGCGACTGCCCTGCCCGCCTGGTACCTACAGGTACGCCGGTGATGGTGCCGGGCGGCACGTTCGTCACGCTGACGCAATCGTTGGGGGGCACCTACACGATCGTCTACAACGGCAACATGGCGCGCATCGACGGCGCCGATGCCGACGCGCTCGGCTTCAAGGTGGAGCTGCCCGAATACGAGCCGAACGCCGACGGCAGCGTCAACCTCGATCAAGTGCACGACACGCTGAAGACCATCTACGACCCCGAGATCGCCGTGAACATCGTCGACCTCGGTCTCGTCTACGGCTGCGCGATCGATCCGAACGACCCGCACCGCATCAACATACGCATGACGCTGACGGCACCGGGATGCGGCATGGGTCCCGTGCTCGTCGACGAGATCAAACTGCGCCTGCTGCGGGTGCCGAACGTCACCGAGGTGAACGTCGACCTCGTGTTCGATCCGCCGTGGAGCCGCGACATGATGAGCGAGGAGGCGCAGCTCGAACTCGGGCTGTTCTGATGGCCGCGCCGACGCTCGACGAAATCCGCGAGAGCTTCGCGTTCTTCGACGATTGGGAAGACCGCTACAAGTTCATCATCGACTTGGGTCGCGGCATACCGCCGATGGCGGACGCCTTGAAAGTCGATGCAAACATCGTCCGCGGCTGCCAGAGCCAGGTGTGGATCGACCATCGGCTCGAGGATGGGCGCCTGTACTTCACGCTGGATAGCGACGCGATGATCGTGCGGGGCCTGATTGCGATCGTTCTCGCTGCCTTCGAGGGACTCACGCCGAAGGCAATCCTCGCCTACGACATCGACGGACTGTTCGCAGACCTCGACCTGCTGCGCCATCTGAGCCCCACCCGCGGCAACGGGCTTGCCGCACTGGTCCGCCGCATCCGCGACATCGCGGCCGCGTCAAAGGTGCCGGACAACACCTAACACGCTCACTCGCTTGCGCTCCTTTGGTTTGGTCGCTCGCTTGCGCTCCTTTGGTTTGGTTGCTCGCTTGCGCTCGCTGGGGCCCTAGACATAGCATCGCGCCACCCATTACGAGTGATGAGACGATGCGCGCAATCGGCACAGTGGTCGAAGAAGATTCCGGCAGACCTATCCCGGGGCTGCATGTTCGGGCGTTCGATAAGGACCTCCTTTTCGATGACAAGCTGGGTGTAGCGGTCACCGACGCAAAGGGTGCATTCCGCATCGACTACACAGAGCTTGATTTCAGCTCGATCTTCGGCAACGAGACGACCCCCGAGTTGTACATCCGCATCTACGACGTCACCGACAAGAAGCTGCTGTACACGTCGGAAAAATCGATCCGCAGGAACGTGCAGGTCGAAGAGCGGTTCGACGTCAAGATCCCCCGCAGCAAGCTGGTCTAAGCACCTGGTTTCGTAGAGAACTTCCGCGGCCTCGCGCCGCGGACATCTCGCGCTGTACACACCGCCGAATCCGACTACCCGGTTCACGCCTTTACGGCGAGAGGCGGCAGCACCGGATTCGTCGGCTCCTCCACACTTGTTGCCCCGTTTGTAGCGACGTTCATGTCGCGTACTCTGCCTCTCAAACCCAGCTTCGGTATCCGCTATGAACGAATCAAATACCCCCATCGGCGTCACCTTCGGCAGCCTGAGCGTGCTCGGACCGCGTGCGATCATCGACATCGCGAAGCGCGCATCGCAGCTCCGCTATCGTTCGCTGTGGACTGTCGAGGCAACCGGCACCGATGCGTTCACGCTGTTAGGTGCGGCCTCTGCCGTGGCGCCGGAACTTGATCTCGCGACGGGTATCGTGCCGATTCAATTGCGTTCGCCGCCGCTCGCGGCGATGTCGGCAGCATCGCTGCAGGCGCTGAGTCCGAATGCAAACATCTGGCTTGGCGTGGGCGTGTCGGCGCCGGGTATCTTGAATCAACACGGCGCGCCCCAAGCCGAACGGCCGATCGCGATGATGCGTGAATACGTGGCGCTGTTGCGCGAGTGTCTTTCCGGCGAGGCGGTGACGTTTCAGGGCGACTTCTGGCAGGTGAAGCGATTTACGCTCGCAGTGCGACTCGGCGAGCGGCGTCCGAAGATCGTCATGGCTGCGCTCAATCCGCAGATGCTGAAACTCGCAGGTGAAGTGGCGGACGGCGTGCTGCTGAACTACATCCCCGTGTCGCACGTGCCGACAGCGATCGCGCAGGTGCGAAGCGGCGGCAACGCGCAGATCTTTGCTTACGTGCATGCGGCCGTAGGCGATCTCGCGCGTTCGGCGAACTCGGCGCGGCGCGATCTCTTCAACTACGCGATGGCGGACGGCTATGCACGCATGTTCCGCAGCGCGGGCTTCACCGCCGAGGTAGATGCACTGCGTGAACGCCACGCCGCGCGCGATCGCGACGGCGCGCTTGCGGCAATCTCCGAGCGGATGATTCAGGCGATCGACTTCGTCGGTTCGGCCGATGAAGTGACGCGCTTCGTGCGGGGTTACGTCGAAGCCGGCATCGAGCACCCCGTGTTGATGCCGATGCCGTGGGGCGAAGATCGAATGGGCGTTACCGATGCGACGATGCAGGCTGCCGCTCGCGCAGTGGAGAGCGCATGATTCCCGCCATCACCGCCTTTGCACAGTCGCCCGATCGTGGCAGAGGGCTCGCGCGTGACATGCGCGTTCGCTGGGCGCTCGAAGAAGTAGGCCAACCTTACGACGTTCGTCTCGTTACGTTTGCCGAAATGAAGCAACCGGCGCATCTCGCACTGCATCCCTTCGGACAGATACCGACTTACGAAGAAGGTGATCTCGCGCTCTTCGAATCCGGCGCCATCGTGTTCCACATCGCCGAGCGCCACACGGGGCTGCTGCCGGAAGATGCGAACGCCCGGGCACGTGCCATTGCGTGGATGTTCGCCGCGCTCAATACGGTGGAGCCGCCGATCGTCGAGCGCTCGATGGCCACCCTGCTGGAACGCGACAAGAGTTGGCACGCGCAGCGTCTGCCGATTCTCGACGAACGCGTGCGCGTGCGGCTGGGCGAGCTTTCCAAACGACTCGGCGATGCCGAATGGCTGGACGGCGCCTTCAGCGCCGCCGACCTGCTGATGGTAACGGTGCTGCGAAGGTTGGATGGATCAGGTCTGGTGGAAGACTATCCGAACCTCGCCGCTTACATCGCCCGCGGCGAAGCACGGCCCGCGTACATGCGCGCCTTTGCAGATCAGTTGGCGGTGTTCACCGGCAAATCTCAGGTACCGAAGTAGCGGAAGCAGTTCGCTCGGTCGGGCAGCAGGTCGATGATTCCCGAAGCCTTTCACGCGTGGAGGCATAGTTCATGTGTCGTCCTCCTCAGTCTGGACAGCTTGTGCGAATGAACTCGCGGTAAACCTTGTTAAGTTCGTTCCAACGTTCCGTGCGCCGAAACTCGCGCACCAGCCGCTTGGCTCCTTTCGCGTCCCATCGACCGCCCCTGACGCCGTTCTGCGCGAACGCAGCTGCGAGTGCCTGAAATTCCGTAGGCGGAAGGCGCGAACCCGCCGGAACACCATCGAGGTGATCGCGCAGCGCATCCCAGAATTCGTGCCAACCGCCGACGAAGCCGGGTGCCCAAGGCGTCCCGGGTACCGGCAGATCACCGCCGAGATCGTCGGGGTTTTCCTTGTACACACCGTCGGATGGGAAATGCTGCACGAACCGCATGCGCGTGCCGCCTTCGGCTTCGCTCAGCTCGTACTGAAAGTAACCTGCGGGTTCGTTTTTGTTGCCGAACTTGATGAAACGCGGCGGATCGATCGCGAGCACCACGCCCGTCCAGTCTTCAGACTCGAAGCGATAGCTGCCGCCCTGTCGGAGCTCGATCTCCCCGCGGATGAACCATGCGCCAAATTCCTTGGGATCGCTGATCGCGCGCCATACGCGTTCGATCGGATGCGGATAGATGCGCACGTACTCGATTGTCCACCGGTCGATGAATCGCGCGAGGTCAGCGTTTGCGTCGTCTTTCATGTTTGCCCTCCGCTTTCTTCATTCGGTCGAGGTGTGCGCCCAGTCGATCGAAGCGTGAGCGACACACGTCGATCTGCGCCTGCATCCATTGCCGCGTCTCATCGAGCGCATCCGGCTCGAGGCGATAGATGCGCGACTGCGCCTGTTGCCGAAACGCGATCAACCCGCTCTCCCTCAACACCTTGAGGTGTCGCGACACGGTCGGATCCGCGATGTCGAAACGCGCGAAGATTTCACCGGCGGTGCGCTCGCCCCTGGCGAGCAAGGCGACGATCTCACGACGAGTCGGATCAGCGAGTGCCTGAAACGTATCCATGCACCTTATTTAGCATTCCATCTAATTAGCCGTCAAGACAATGAAGGTGGACTGTCACAACGGGTGCCGTTCTTCTGCTAAAGGATGACCTGCGGCGATGCGGTCTCGGTCTCGAGCCGAAAGAACTCGGGCCGTGCCCGCCATTGAAGGAACATGAACACGCAGCCGCCGAGCAGGAACAACCCGGCAATCACGATCGGCGGCCCGATCCCGAACCACGATTCTCCGGAGCCTGAGTTCTCAGGGTCCGTGAGATCGATGACCGACTCGACGAACACCCACGTCAGGATGAGCGCGCCCACAAGCGGCGCCAAGCCGGCGAGCAGCCAACCCTTAGCCGACTTCATGCTCCTGCGAAAGAACCACACGCACGCAAAGCCCGAGAGCCCGTAATAGAACGCGATCATCAATCCGAGTGCCGCGATCGAGTCGTAGAGGATGTTCTGACTGACGACGGTGAGCCCCGCGTACCAGACAATCGACAACACGCCCATCCAGATCGTCGAAACACTCGGGGTCAGGTACTGAGGATGGACGCGGGCGAAGTCACGCGGGATCGCGCCCTTCACTGCCATGGAGAGCGACGTGCGCGTGGTGGGCAGAATCGTCGTCTGCGTCGCCGCAGCTGCGGAGGTCAGCACGGCGATGATCAGGAGGCTGCTGGCCCAGCCGAGCACGCCATCGCCGAGTGCGCTCAGCACGTCTTGCGCGTTGTCGATGAGAAACGCCGGACCCGCGTAAGCTTGTGCTGCAATCGACACGACCACGTACGTCAGCACGAGAACGATGGTGCTCACGATTGCGGCGATACCCGGTGTGTGCTCCTTGTCCTCGGTCTCCTCGTTCACCGAAACGAGACTGTCCCAACCCCAGTAGATGAAGATCGCAACGAGCACGCCGGCCGTCAGCGAATGCGTCGAGTCGATGGTGAACGGATTCAGCCAGTCGAGGCTGGGCTTCACCGAAGTCTCCGGCGCGTCGCCGCTGTAAACCTTCCACAGCGCAACCACCGCGAAGATGAGGAGCGCTACGAGCTCCGCCCCAAGCAGCCACCACTGCGTCTTTGCCGACACCTCGATGCCGACGTAACAGACATACGTCATCACGGCGATCCAGACGACGCCGACCAGCATCACCCAGTAGCTGTTGTCAGCCGCGCCGTCTAGCCCGAACAGGAGGAACGTGTAACGAGCGGTGATGTCCGCGAGGTTCGCCATCACGATGATGTCGGCAACGATGATCGCCCAGCCACCCAGCCATCCCACCCACGGACCGAACGCCTTCGTCGCCCACGAGAACGTTGTGCCGCAATCCGGGTCGACCCGATTCAAGTAGTAGTAGGACGTCGCCACGAGCAGCATCGGAACGAACGCGAGCCACATGATTGCCGGTGCAGCGAGCCCGACAGCAGCCACAACCAGGCCGAGTGACGAGGCGAGACTGTAACCAGGAGCCGTCGAGGCAACACCGATGACGACGCTCGACATGAACCCCAGCGCGTCACCTCTCAATCCCTTCGCGCCGGGCACCGACCCTGCCGATCCTTGAATGGCGTTCATCACACGAGCTCTCTGCGATTCATGACGTGCGCAGCCGCGCCGATTACGTGACGCGCCTCAAGGTAGGAGCAGCTGCACAATTCGAAACGGAACGCGCCAACAGTAGCACCATGACGCGGCGGCCAAGAATACCCGGACTTTCACGCGTGGCGCGAACTCGGGTCTCGGACGGAGGAATTACTCGACAAACGCAAGCGCGGAGGATTGACCCCCGGCGATGCGTTCAGAGCGACTGATTGATTGAGGTCTGCGGATCCAACGAGAGATCATTTCGCCGCTTGTTCCGGGATCGACCGCAGGCGCACTTGGTTTGCGTGCCTCGTTCGCTATGCGCGGCGGATGGTGACGTCGTCCGGAATGAGAGAGGTGGCTACGAACTGAACGCGCTGCGGCCTCTGAGGCCGAATTGTTGGCGCCCACCGGGTCAGCACAAAAAGCGCGAACGCAACCAAACCGATCATCCAATCCACAGCTTTCCCTGCGAGCTACTCCGCGAGCACAGTGCACCGCGTTCTAGGTTGAACGGTACAGAGTGGCACTCGGCCACACCGTGCGGTTCCGAACATTGAGCGTTCGGGTGCGCCTACGCCTTCGTCCGACAAAACACATAACCGAAGTAGGTGCGCCACCGAACGGACGCTAGCTCTCCGCAAGGCCAATGTGGCCTCGAATCGCACTGCACCAATGGATAGGGGCCACAGCATGAATTCAATGAGAGTGGGTCGAGACCCGGTGCCCGCCGCACAGTTTTGTGATGACGCAACACTGCTCGGCAAGGTCGGCAGCGCCATGTGCAACGAGTTGAATAAAGGCAACGCCGTTGTCTCCATTGCCACAGGTACGCATCGGCGCCTGCTGGAAACGCAGCTGAGTGTTCAGGGCATCAATATCGTGGGTGCGCTCAATAGCGGACAGTACGCATCCCTCAACGCGCTCGATGTGCTGTCCACGATCACGGTTGCCGGCGCACCCGACGTGATCCGATTCGCGGAGGTGGTCGGCGCGCTGGTAGATCGCACTGCGGCAAACTATAGCCGCGTCCTGATATTCGGAGAGCTGGTCCCGCTAATGCGAGCTGACGGCAAACACACTGGCGCCGATGCCCTAGAGAAACTGTGGCTTTCGTTCGTGGGATCGCGCGCGATCTTCCTGCACTGCGACTATCCCGGCCTCGTGCTCCACAACTACAGTTCGATTTCGTTTTCGCATCGCGCGCCCATGCGTGACGCGCCGCCGACCTGCGCTGTAGTTAGAGCGAACCTGCACGTTGGCGTCACGTCGAAGCCACCAAATGTGCATCGCGTAACCGCTTCCACCCTCATGGCGTGACATCTGCCGTACAACCCCGACTCATCGACCACAGCATCTTGGTTGATGCACATCGATACTGCGCGTCAGTCTCCTGCAGCACAAAGACGTGTCATGGGTTCCAACGAATTTCGCGAGTGGTTCCGATCGATTCGTTTCTTCGAACGCGAGCGCGGTTGGTACTTCCTATCGCCCGACGGGCTCGCCGTTGGGCCGTACGTGAGTGAACGCGACGCCGAACACCACGCGGTTCGTCTCGCGAAAATCCTACGCAAGCTCGACGACCACCACAGTGCCCGCACCGCCGTCATCGAATTCACAATTGAAGGCGGCTGCGAAGCGGTGTAGTGGATACGCTTGGGTGTGCTCAGGCTTAACGAAGATATGCATGCTCTGCTCGGTCTCTCCTCCATCGTCGTACCTTGGGAAACACTGCTCCTGTCAGTGGTTCTCTACATCGTAATTCCGGTCTTCATCGCGCAGCTCTTGCGCCAACGCATCCTGCAGAGGGGCGGCCCGTCGAAACTCGCCAGCACCTTGTCGAAACTGCAACCGATGGGGCTCGTCGCGTTGCTGGCCACCTTGGTACTGCTGTTCAGCTTCCAAGGATCGCAAATCGTAGAGCAGCCGCTGGTGATTGCACTGCTCGCGGTTCCCATCGTCATTCAGGTGTACTTCAACTCCGGACTTGCGTACCTCCTCAATCGAAGGCTCGGTGTTGCCCACTGTGTCGCAGGGCCTTCTGCACTCATCGGCGCAAGCAATTTCTTCGAACTCGCGGTCGCTGCCGCAGTGAGCATCTTCGGCCTGCAATCTGGAGCCGCACTGGCCACTGTCGTGGGCGTGTTGATCGAAGTGCCAGTCATGTTGTCGGTGGTGAGAATCGTCAACAGCAGCAAGGATTGGTATGAGGCTCGAATCGATCTTCGGACTGACTAGCGAAGATCCCGCTAAAATTGACCGGCAGTTCGCGCGGAAACGCTATCGACATCGGTCCTTCGACTGCGGCATCGGGGACGACCTCGCAACTCCAGATCGATTGAGGTCATTCAACCTTCTAGGGGCCGCGACCTTGAATGACTCGAATCAGAATCACGACGATTGCGATGACCAAGAGGATGTGAATGAGTCCGCCCATGGTGTAAGAACTTACGAAGCCCAGAGCCCAGAGAATGATCAAGACTACTGCTATCGTTTCGAGCATTTTTCCCTCTCCCTTTTTTCCCGAACTGACAATACGCCTCGGTGATACGCATCAGGAGCCCTACCGAGACAACAAACTCGGTGAACTCGTTAGGCGAAGCGCGACGCCCGCGATGCCGAACGTTGTAAGCGGTCGCGCGCAATCACCTCCAAGCGGAACCCCCTCTCATATTGTGATCTGACGATCGCGTAACACTCACAACATCGTGCTTCGAGACCCGCGCGATCAAGCACGGCAATGTGGCCACGACGCCGATGAATGAGCCCGGCCTTTTCCAACTTGCCAATGGCCACCGTGACACCTTCGCGGCGGACGCCCAGCATGTCGGCGATCAGTGATTGCGTGATGATTAGCTCGTTCGAGGGAACCCGGTCGAGGAACGACAAAATCCATCGGCAAATCTGCTGATCAACGGAGTGGTGCCGATTGCACGCCGCGTTCTGGCCGATCTCGGTGATCGGCGTCACGCAATAGCGCAGCAGTAAGTCGGCTAGCACTCCGTGACGTTCGAACTCCCGTCTCGCCAGATCCGCTCTCAATCGATAAGCCGAACCGGGGCTCAACACGACCATCTCGCTGGTAAGGCCAAGACCACTCAAGAAGGATGCAATGCCGATCACGCCTTCGTTGCCCGTGACCGCGAACGCGGTGGCCTTGCCGTTCTGCATCAGGTGTGCCCGCGCAACAATGCCCGACGTCAGAAAATGCAGGTCGCTTCTCTGATCACCCGCGTGGTTCATCCAACCAGGTAGAAGAGAAACGTGCTCGAGAAGAGGCAGCAGACGCTGGTATTCGTTCACCGGCAACGCCGCGAGCAGACGGTTTTGTTCAGGGGCTTGCTCTAGTGAAGCGACACGCCAACTCTTGGCCGAGTGTGTGTGTCTATCCAGACACGAATGAACCGAGTGGTGCTCCAGCATCTTCCCCGCCCTCCCTGACGTTTATTCACGTCTTGTTGTGTACGCTAGCGCACCGAAGCCACGGAGCGCCATCCGTATGTTCGCGTACTCGATCGGCCCGATCAGGTCATCCGGACCCTGCGCCAATCGTCAGGTGTCCCCAGAATCCATCTTCTACGGAGAATCCACGTGAGATCACCCAACCGATTCGTCGCATTCACTTTTGCCATCCTGCTCGCTTCGTTGCTGGGATGTGCATCGACAGCCAAGCATGAGGGGACCGGCGAATACGTCGACGATTCCGTCATCACGACGAAAGTGAAAGCCGCAATCTTCAACGAACCGACGCTGAAGTCGGCCGAGATCAATGTCGAGACGTTCAAGGGCGTCGTTCAACTCAGCGGATTCGTCAGTTCCAGTGGCGACATCAGCAAGGCCGGCGAGCTGGCACGCGGCGTCCCGGGCGTAAAATCCGTCAAGAATGACATGCGGTTGAAGTGACCCGACCCACCGAAGTGGGCAGCGTGAGTCCAAATCGCGGTGAGGTGTCGTAAGCAAGGTATCTGCAAATCAGGGCAGGGAGAATGCAATGAACTGGGATCGTATTGAAGGTAACTGGAAGCAGATGAAAGGCGCCGTCAAGGAAAAGTGGGGCAAGCTCACCGACGATCACCTCGATGTCGTTGCCGGCAAACGCGACAAGCTTGCCGGCAAAATCCAAGAGACGTACGGAATCTCGAAGGACGAAGCGGACAAACAGATATCCGACTGGGAAAAGTCCCTCAAATGAGTCTCGATCTCGCTGGGCTTTGTGCAGGGCCAACTGAGCCGTGGTGTATGTTGCTGTAGGTGTCCTACCGCACGGACCCTCACTCTTAGCAAGCCCACTGTGCTGCCGATCGAATCACGTGAATTCGAATTGGAGGTGGGCATGATCGCTTCAATGAGGGTGGGTCAAGATCCGATTCTCGTCGCACAGTTCTGCGACGATGCAACGCTGCTCCAGGAGATCGGCAGCGCCATGTGCACTGAGTTGGACAAAGGAAACGGTGTAGTCTCCATTGCCACCGGTTCACATCGGCGGTTGCTGGAAAGGCAGTTAGCCACTCACGGCATCAATATCGTAGCGGCTCTCAGCAGGGCACAGTATGTACCGCTGAATGCACTCGATGCCCTTTCGGCGATCATCATCGATGGTGTGCTTGACGTGATCCGTTTCGCCGAGGTGGTGGGGGCGCCCATAGATCACACTGCCGCCAGGTATCGGCGCGTCTTGATATTCGGAGAGCTGGTCCCGCTGATGCGCGCGGACGGCAAACACCCTGGCGCGGACGCTCTAGAGACACTGTGGCGTTCCTTCGTGGCATCGCGTCCGATATTCATGCACTGCGAGTACCCCGCTAACGCGATTCGCAGCTACAGTCCGATTTCGTTTTCGCATCGCGCGCCCAAGCAGGACGTGCCGCTGACGTGGGCTGTCGTTGGAGTGGACCTAAACGTTGACGTCACGACGAAGCTTCCAAATCCGAATCGAGTCACAGCTTCCACCCTCGTGCCTGACGTCTGCCGTACAACCCCAACCCATCGACCACAGCATCTGAGTTGATGCGCACCGATACTGCGCATGTGTCTCCTACAGCACAAATTCGCCATCCTTCCAATCAGCCCAAGCCCCATGGCGACTACGCGGCGTCGTTCAGTCCTCCCGCGATCTCGAAACTGTCCATTCTCGAATTTGCTTTCCGGGCTGATGTGATACTGCGCGAGCATCTCCGCGTATGTCTTGAGTTGCTCCGGTTTCACAGGCTCCCCAGTCACCCGATCAAACGCACGCGCTAGCGCCTTAACGGGATCGTTGTCGTACGGGGCGATTGGCCTTGGTTCGCCTTCCTTCGGTGGCCCTCCCGATCCGAATGCACCATCACTCCAATCCTCGTCTTCGACGTATTGACGGCGGCGCGAACAGACCGGTCCTCGCTGTGTACACGAGCAGAAACCCGAAGAGCAGAATCTGCTCCGCATACGGCTTGTCCGAACGGGGGGTTAATTTCTGCGGGATCTTTATCTACCCCCGGCCCCTGCCGCTTGATACTGGATAAACATCCAGCTATCGTTGCCCCACTCTCGGCGCGGGCGACGCTCCATGACCGCAGTCCAAACCATCGCGCTGCTGCGCATCGGCAGCGATCACGTCTCCGTGATCGCGCCGCAAACGTGGGAACAGTTCTGCCGCGGCGGCACCCCGCTGCTGCCCGGCGACAGGAAAATCGATCTGCTGTTGCTGACGTTGCGCGATGGTGTGTGCGAGGAAATCGATCCGATCACGCTCGCACTCGATGAGAACGGCTACCTGGTGCGATTCGATCTGCAGTTGCGTCCGCTGCCGAAACATCCGGCGCTATTGGATGCGCGCAGTGTATTCGTCGGTCGCTATCTGAAGCACGCGCACTATTGGAAGCCGAGCCCCGAATTGATCGATCAGGCGCTGGTCTTAGCCCGCCGCGGCAATCTCGGGCTCTGAGGCAGGTGCAGTGCCTGCGCGGCGGCCGATGCCCATCAGGCTCAGCTCGTCGCGGCGTAATCCGAGTTTCACGGTCAGGGCGTCTTGCGGCGCGCCTTCGTCGAGTTGGTTGCGCGCGCTGTGAACCAGCGTTCGGCGCGATGACTCGGAGCGCACCAGTCCGCTCTGCGGCTCGATGATCGAACGCTCCAGCGCTTGCGACAGACGCGAAGACGCGTCGGTGAACGTATAGGTCAGATCCTGCAGTTGCTCGAGGCGGTGTTCCAACCGGCGCAGTCGCATGAAGCCGAGGATCGGCATCAGCACCAGCGCCCACGCGAACAGCAGCCCGGCGGTAACGAGGAGATCAAGCGCGTTCATCGATCCGGTGCTCCTTCGGCGGCGACGTTGGGTCGGGTCGGCGCTTCTGCTGCTTTCTCTCGTCGCGCTCACGCCGGCTTCTGTTCGGCGGCAATATCGCGCGGTAGTCCGACACTCTTTCGATGGCCATGGTCGATCCCTATGGCGTCTCCAACGAAACAATAGTTCAGATCCGGCAATGCGCCAGTTTTCCGCCAGGAGGATTCGGCGGACCCGTCGGGAATCCGCCACGAGAGATCTACCTGGGAGGTTCGTTCTTTGGGGGTTCGCTCTTGGCAGGTTCATTGGTGAAGCGAATGCCGCCGCCTTCGAGCCGCACCGCTTGCACCGCATCCGGATTCGCAGGTGTCGCACCCTCGCCCGCCTTCTCGTCGCGCCACTCGATCTCGAGCGGCTTGCTGCGCTCCGCACCGATCGTAGTCAAGCCACGTTGCGCATCCGCGTTGCGAGCCACCACGATGGTGACGCGGCGATTGTGCGAACGCCCCTCAGGCGTTGCGTTGGTAGCAACGGGATGCTGTTCGCCGTAACCCACGGCCGCGAGCCGATCCGGGTCGATACCCAACCCTGCGAACGCACGCACCACCGATGCCGCACGAGCGGCAGAGAGTTCCCAGTTCGATTCATAGCGCGCAGTCGAGATCGGAATGTTGTCGGTGTACCCCTCGACGGTAACGGGATTCTTCGCGTCGCCAAGCATCGCGATCACTTCCTGAAGCACATCGTTTGCAAGCGGTCCCAATGACGCCTCGCCGCTTTCGAACAGCACGCCGGCGTCGAGGTTGATCTCGAGCCATTGATCGTTGCCCTTCACGTCGAACTCGCCCTTGCCGAGCACGCCGGCCAGGCGCTTCTGCACTTCCGTTGCCATCGATTCGAGATACGTATCGCCTGGATCTACGTCCTTCGCGGTCACCGAGTCCTTTGCATCGACAATCGACGGCGAGCTGGACTGTGCAACCTCGCCCACCTGAATCGGCGCCAGCGTCATGTCGCGTTGCGCAAACACTTCGTTCAAGGCGCTCGACAACACCTTGTACTTGCCTTCGTTCACCGACGAAATGGCGTACATCACCACGAAGAAGCCGAACAGCAGCGTCATGAAGTCTGCATACGAGATCAGCCAGCGTTCGTGATTGTGGCTGTCTTCCAGCACCTTACGTCGCAGCAGATGGCGTTGCTGCATCATCGCGCGTCGGCCACGAAACCACGCAGCCGCAGTTCGATCGAGCGCGGATGTTCACCTTCCGCGATGGCCAGAATCGCTTCGATGGTCATCGATCGATACGTTGCGTCGCGTTCCACCAGTGCAGCGAGGCGATCGGCGATGGGCAGGAACACGAGGTTCGCAAGGCCGATGCCGTAAATCGTTGCGACGAACGCCGTGGCGATGCCGGAGCCGAGTTGTGCAGGATCGGCGAGGCTGCCCATCACGTGGATCAAACCCATCACCGCACCGATGATGCCGATGGTCGGTGCGTAGCCGCCCATGCTCTTGAACACCGAAGCCGCCGCCAGGTCGCGCTGCATGCGCGCCGAGAGTTCGTTTTCCATCACGTGGCGAATCACCTGCGGCTCGCCGCCGTCGATCAGCAGCTCGAGGCCCTTGCGAGCGAACGGATCCTTCTCGCGTTCAGCGGCGTTTTCGAGGCCGAGCAAACCTTCCTTCCGCGCGGTCGTGCTCCACGACAGCATTTTCTTGATGCCGTCATTCACCACCAGCACCGGCGGCAGCCACACCCAGCGCACCATGCGCGCCGCGTCGATCAAACGCGATTTCGGCGTTTGCAGAATCACAGCGCCCAACGTGCCGCCCAGTACGATGATGCCGGCCGGCGTGTTCAGCAGCGCGGACAGTTGTCCACCTTCGAGAAAATTGCCGCCGATGATCGCTAAGAACGCGACACACACGCCGACGATTGCCAATACATCCACGATCAGGCGCTCCCGTTCCAGTCCTGCAGACGTGCGCGCAGGCGCAGCGTCGCTTGTGTGTGAATCTGGCTCACGCGCGATTCGCTCACGCCGAGCACTTCACCGATTTCTTTCAGGTTCAGTTCGTCGTCGTAATACAGCGACAACACCAGCTGTTCGCGTTCCGGCAGATTCTTGATTGCATCCACAAGACGGTTCTGGAAGGCCGCGTTCTGCACGTGCTCGTAAGGCCCGGGCGATGTCTCCGGATAAGCGAACGCCACCGAGTCGCCGTTGTCGTCTACCGGAAGGTCGTCGAAGCTGAACAGCTTGCGGCCGGCGGAATCCGCCAGCATCGTGAAGTACTCTTCGAGCGACACGCCAAGCTCGTTGGCGATCTCCTGATCGCTCGCCTCATTCGCTTTACGCAGTTCCACCGCACGAATGGCCGCAGCAACGCGTCGCGAATTGCGGTGCACAGAACGGGGCGCCCAGTCGCCGCGGCGCATCTCATCGAGCATGGCGCCGCGAATGCGGATGCCGGCGTAGGTTTCGAAGCTGGCGCCTTTCGAAGCGTCGTATTTCTGCGAGGCCTCTAACAACCCGATCATGCCGGACTGAATGAGGTCGTCTAGCTGTACGCTGTTCGGCAGGCGTCCCAGCAGGTGATGCGCGATGCGTTTGACGAGCGGCGCATAAGTGGCGACGACATGATCGAGCGAGACGCGCGGTTCCTGGTACGCCGAGGCTATCGAGTCACGCATCCTTTCGTGCCTCACGCTTTCGTACATCGCGTTGTCGTGCCTCATGTTGTGGTTGCCGCCGCATCACGCCGCACCGGCCGCCGTCGCCACGAGTCGTTCGACGAAGAACTCGAGATGTCCGCGCGGCGCCGCGGGAACCGGCCACCGGTCCACTTCGCGCGCGAGGTCCATGAAGCTCTGCGAGGCCTTCGAACTGGGGTACGCGTCTACCACCGCCCGCTGTCGCTGCACCGAGCGCCGGACGTGTTCGTCGAACGGAATCCAGCCGGCGTACTCGAGAGTGACTTCGAGGAAACGCTCGGTAACCGTCACAAGCTTGGCGAACACGGATTTTCCTTCCTGTTGGCTGCGCACCATGTTTGCCAGCACGCGCACGCGCTTCACGCCGTACTGCGAGTTCAGCACCTTGATGAGTGCATACGCATCGGTGATCGAAGTCGGTTCGTTGCAAACGACCACGATGATCTCCTGTGCCGCGAGCAGAAAGCTGATGACCTCGTCGGAGATGCCGGCCGCGGTATCGACGATGAGCACGTCCATCTGATGCGCAATCTCGCTGAACGCCGATATCAGTCCGGCGTGCTCGCGCGGCCCGAGTTGCACCATCGCCTGCGTGCCGGACGCGGCAGGAACGATGCGCAACCCGCTCGGACCCGGCACCACCACTTCCGCGAGCGTCGCATGACCTTCGAGAACGTCCGCGAGATTGCGGCGAGGCTTCAGCCCCAACAACACGTCCACGTTCGCGAGACCGAGGTCGGCATCGAGCAACGTGACGCGCCGTCCGAGCTTGCACAGCGCAACACCCAGGTTCACCGAAACGTTCGTCTTGCCGACGCCGCCTTTACCTCCGGTGACCGCGACCACCTGAACCGGATTCATGCTGTGACTCATCTCGTTTCCTTTCTGTACTGACGCACTGCGTTCAGGCGGTTGCGATTTCGCGGCCGCGCGGCGGCTGCGCTGCGGGTTTCGACTCCGATGTCTCGTCCATGACGACCTGATCAATGTCCAGCACCGGCGCCAACGAGCGCGTGGCGTAGTCCACCAACAGGCTCGCGGTGGCGCTCTCGAGACCATCCGCCATCTCGCCGCCCGCACCCACCCAGCTGAACGGCAGCTGCTCGGCCCGGCAGATCGACAACAACTCGCCGATCGAATCCACGGCATCCACGTGGCTCAGCAACACGCCGGTCGGAACCAGCGGGCGCGCGAGCTGCACCAGCCGTCGCAACGTCGTTGGATGGAACGTGGCAGGCAATACGAGGAACGTCTCGAAACCTGCCAGATCGCAAATGCTCTCCGGCAGCCGATGCGTTGCCACCACGCCGGGCGTGTCGATGATCACCAGGGACTTTCCTGACGCTTCCGCTAACGCCACGCGCAGGCTGCGTTCGTCATCGGCTTCGTACACCGGGACGCGCAGCAACTCGCTCGCGAGCAACAACTGTTCGGAACCGGCCAGGCGGTTCACGTCCTGGCTGATGATTGCGATCTGGTCGGCGCCGAAGTTCAGCACGTGATTCGCTGCAAGCCGGATAACCGACGTCGTTTTGCCGGAACCCGGCGGCCCGATGAGCCTCACCCGACCGCGCGCCAACGTGACCGGTCGCGCCGCAATGCCGATCATTCGCGCAATCTGCCGTTCGACCATATCCCAGCCCGCCGCGCGATCGAGGCTAGACGTCACCGTGTCGATGAACGCCATGTCGAAGCCGAGTGCGCGTAGCCGCTCGACGTACTCGGCCGTTTCGCTGCGCCGCACCCGCACCGCTTCACCGGCTTGCGGATACTCGACGCTCGCAGTGATCTCGACAAAACCCTGCCGGCGCGTCTCGTTGATGATCACTGCGTCCGGCCCGAGAACCTCGCGGACCTTGCGCAGCGCTTCCTTGACGGTTCGCGCGGAAAAGACGTTTGCGTTCATGGCTCACCTCACCTTTTTCGAAATCAACATCTGCGAAATCAGCTTCTGCCGATCGTTGCGACAACCGTGATCTGGCGGTTGTCGGGCACTTCTTCATACGAAAGTACGTGTACCAGCCGATTGCTGAAGCGCACGAACCGGGCCAGCAGCGACCGCACCGCGCTCGCCACCAGCAACACCGACGGCTTGCCGGAAATCTCCTGACGTTCGCACGCAGTCGCAATGGACCGTTGCAGGCGCTCCGCCATGCCGGGCTCGATCGCCGGCGAGTCGGCCGGCCCCTGCGCGCGCGCACGAATGAGCAGCTGTTCGAGCTCGGGGTCCAGCGTGATGACATCGAGTGCGTCGCCGTGGCCGTAAACGTTCTGCACGATCAATCGTCCGAGCGAGACACGCACGGCTGCCGTGAGAGCCTCTGGGTCCTTCGTGCGTCCGGCTGCATCGATCAGACTTTCCGCAATCGTGCGGATGTCGCGGATCGGCACTTTTTCCCGCAGCAGGTTCTGCAGCACTTTCAGCAGCACGGAGATCGAGAGGCTGTCGGGCACGAGCTTTTCTGCGAGTTTCGGCGCCGACGCAGCCAGAATCTCGAGCAACTTCTGCACCTCGTCGTGTCCTAGCAGTTCAGCCGCGTGGTCCTGCATGATCTGGTTGAGATGCGTGGCGATGACGGTGCTCGCATCCACCACCGTGTAGCCGAGCGTTTGCGCCTGTTCCTTGTGCGAAACATCGATCCACACCGCGGCCAGGCCAAATGCCGGATCGCGCGTCGCAATACCGTTCAGCTTGCCGAACACTTCGCCCGGATCGATCGCCAGCCACTTGTCCGGGTAGATTTCCGCATTCGCAACGGGCACGCCCATCAGCGTGAGTCGATAGTTGTTGGGTAGCAGATCCAGGTTGTCGCGGATGTGCACCGAGGGCACCAGCAAGCCGAGCTCCTGCGACAACTTCTTGCGCACACCCTTGATGCGCGCGAGCAACTCGCCGCCCTGATTGCGATCGACGAGCGGTATCAGCCGATAGCCCACTTCGAGGCCCAACACATCAACCGGGGCGACGTCGTCCCACGACACCTCCACCGATGGCGATGCTTCGGTACGCGTTGCTTCTACCGGCACCGGTGCACTCGCGCGTCGAGCCTCGCGGCGAGAGATATAACGCGCGCCGAGTGCGGCGCATGCGGCGAGCGCAATGAACACCACGTGCGGCATGCCCGGTACGAGACCCAGGATCAGCAGAATGACGGCCGAGATGCCCAACGCACGCGGGTCGGTGAACATCTGATTCATCACCTGCTGACCCATGTCGTGCTCACTGCTGACGCGCGTCACCATGATTGCTGCGGCGGTGGAAAGCAGCAGCGAAGGAATTTGCGCCACCAGACCGTCGCCGATCGTCAGCAGCGTGTAGTGCTTCACCGCCACGTCAAACGCGAGCCCGTGCTGCATGATGCCGATGGCGAGCCCGCCGAATACGTTGATCAGCATGATCAGAATGCCGGCTACCGCATCGCCGCGAACGAATTTGCTGGCGCCGTCCATCGCGCCGTAGAAGTCCGCTTCCTGGCCCACTTCCTCGCGGCGTTTGCGCGCGGTGTCCTGATCGATCAGCCCGGCGTTCATGTCGGCGTCTATCGCCATCTGTTTGCCGGGCATCGCGTCCAACGTGAACCGCGCGCTGACTTCCGAAATACGCCCCGCGCCTTTTGTGACGACCACGAAGTTGATGATCACCAGGATGATGAACACCAGCAGACCGACCACGTAGTTGCCGCCGACGACCACTTCGCCGAATGCCTGAATCACCTTGCCGGCGGCGTCGCCGCCGTGGTGTCCTTCGAGCATGACGACTCGGGTGGACGCGACGTTCAGCGCAAGCCGCAACAACGTCGACACCAGCAGAATCGTTGGGAACGCCGCAAAGTCGAGCGGCCGCATCGAATACACGCTGACCAGCAGCACCACCAGTGACAGCGCGATGTTGAACGTGAACGAAACGTCCAGCAGGAACGGCGGCACCGGCAGCGTCATCATCGCGAGCAGCACGAGCACCAGCAGCGGAATGCCGATGTTGCCTTGCGCGAGCTGCCGCATCGTGCGGCCGCCGGATGCGGACAAAGGCTGCGCCATTACTTGTCTCTCCGATATTCTTCCGG
This sequence comes from Pseudomonadales bacterium, assembly GCA_041739525.1. Lineage (GTDB taxonomy): Bacteria > Pseudomonadota > Gammaproteobacteria > Pseudomonadales > Azotimanducaceae > DATJGR01. Next base: position 35,054 of record JBGSNQ010000177.1, read on the forward strand.
CACCTGCAGATCGCCGAGCGGTCGCGGTGCGGGTCCGGCGCCGCGCCGGTACTGTTTCAGCTGGTAAACGAACGCGAGAATCTGGGCGATGGCCACGTACAGCGGCGCAGGTACTTCGTCGCCGATGTCGGTGGAGTGATAGATCGCGCGTGTCAGCGCTGGTGCGGCCACGATCGGCACGTTGCTCGCAGTAGCGAGTTCACGAATGCGGAAGGCGATCAGATCGGCGCCTTTCGCCAGCACGCGCGGCGCGTTCATCTTCGTCGCCGTGTATTGCAGCGCCACCGAGTAGTGTTCCGGGTTCGTGATCACCACGTCGGCTTTCGGAATGTCGGCCAGCATGCGGCGCCGCGCGATTTCCTGTTGCAACCGGCGGATGCGCCCTTTCACCTCGGGGCGCCCTTCCGAGTCCTTCATCTCGTCGCGCACTTCCTGGCGCGTCATCTTCAACTGTTTGTTGAATTCGACGAGCTGGATCGGCACATCGACAGCCGCGATCAGGATCAGCGAACACGACAACGCCACGAACGTGTGCGCAACGAGTTCCAGCCCCTCGCTCATCGCGTCGGGCAACGGCTTAAGGCCGAGACGCAGCAGGTCGTCGGACCACAGGTGCAGCACCGCGAGTGCAACACCCGCAACGAGCAGGAATTTTGCAACCGCCTTGGCGAGTTCGATCAGCGCTTTCATGGAGAACATGCGCTGCAAACCGGTGAGCGGATTCATACGGCTTGCCTTGAAGCCGAGCACTTTCGTGGAGAACACGAAGCCGCCCATCACGCCCGAACTGACGAGCGCAACCACGAAAACGAGAATCAACAGCGGCAGCGTCGCCTGCACCGCGACCACCGTCGCGAAGTGCAGCGCCTCGAGCATCTGCCCGTCGGGATGCGCGGCCATCTGGGTAATGCCGGTCATGATCTTCGACAGCGCATCGCGCATGCTGCCGCCGAACGCCACCACCGCCACGCTACCCGCTACCAGCACGGTCATCGTGTTCAGTTCGCGCGAACGCGCAACCTGGCCTTCCTCGCGCGCCTTCTCGCGCTTTCGCGGAGTGGCCTCTTCGCTCTTGTCCTGGCCTTGTGCTTCTTCAGCCATCGCTCAACCCCACCGTCGCGTCCACTCGAAGTACCACTGCGAGAGTCCTTCGAACTGCGGCGTGAATCCGTACAACGTCACCCAGATGATCACCAGGCCAAACAACAGCGATAAGGGGAAGCCCAACGAGAAGATGTTCAATTGCGGCGCCGCGCGGGTCATCACGCCGAACGCGAGGTTCACCACGAGCAGCGACGTTACCGCCGGCAACGCGATCAGCACGGCGCCGCCGAACATCCAGCTGCCGAGCGAGGCGATCTGCCACGACAACTGCGGCAGCCCGCCGTCGATCGACGTGGGCGAGCGCAGGAATCCCTCTATCAGCACTTCGAGCAACACGAGATGGCCGTTCATGGCCACGAATGTCAGCGACACCATCATCAGGAAGAACTGGCTGATCACCGTCACCGAAACGCCGTTGGTGGGATCCACCATCGACGCGAAACCCAAACCCATCTGCATGGCGATGAATTGCCCGGCCACCGTGAACAGCTGAAAGAACACCACCGTCGTGAAACCGAGACCGATGCCGATGATGACCTGCGTTATCGCGAGCAGGCCGAGTTCCAGATCGATGTCGTTCAGCGAAGGCGTATCTGGAAGCAACGGCGACACGGCGATCGCGGTGGCAAACGTCAGCGCCATACGAATGCGCGGCGATACCATCTGGCTGCCGATCACCGGCACCACCATGAAGAATCCGCCGATTCGCAGCATCGCCCAGAACGTGCGGCTCATCGTGTCGATCAACGCGTCGATGGGCACGGTCATCGTTCACCCCACGAGTCCGGGAATGCCGTGGATCAAACGCGACGTGAAATCCATCAGCTTGTTGAGCAGCCACGGACCCGTAACCATCAGCGTCACGAGCGTGGTCAACAGTCGCGGTAAGAAACTCAGCGTCTGTTCGTTGATCTGCGTCGCCGCCTGAAACACCGACACGACGAGACCTACGATGAGACTCGGCACCACGATCACCGACACCATGATCACGACCAGCAGCAAGCCGTCGCGAAACAGATCCAGTACGTCGGACGGCGTCACGCGCCACCCCCGCTGAAACTCGACGCCAGCGTGCCCATTACGAGCACCCAACCGTCCACCATCACGAACAGCATGATCTTGAACGGCAGCGAAATGATGAGCGGCGACAGCATCATCATCCCCATCGACATCAGTACGCTCGCCACGACCATGTCGATGACGAGAAACGGGATGAACAGCATGAAGCCCATTTGAAACGCGGTTTTGAGTTCGCTGGTCATGAACGCCGGGACCAGCACGAAGAAATTCACATCCGCCGGTGCAGCTACCGGCGCGGAGTGCGAGATCTGCATGAACATCTCGAGGTCGTCCTGCCGCGTTTGCGCGAGCATGAACTTGCGCAACGGCGTGGCCGCCACTTTCAACGCATCCTCGGGCGCAAGTTGCTCTTTCAGATACGGCTGCAGTGCGTTGTCGTTCACTTCGTTCAACACGGGCGACATCACGAAGATGGTCAGGAACAACGCGAGACCGACGAGAATCTGGTTCGACGGCGTCTGCTGCAGGCCGATCGCCTGCCGCAGAATCGCGAACACGACGATGATCCGCGTGAACGCCGTCATCATGATCACGAAGGACGGCAACAGCGTGAGCGCCGTCATCACCGCGAGTATCTGCAGCGTCACGCTGTACTTCTGTGTGCCGTCGGGTTGCGCCGTGACGGTGATGGCCGAAAGATCCGGCGCGGCGTTTGCATGCGCGCTGACCACGGTCAGAAGCAGAGCCCCGATGATCGCTACAAGAGTGGCTGCGCATCCGCGCAAAGTGTGATTCGGCGTGCGCATCATGGCTGGCGGGAGAATCCCTTCAGTATCGAGCGGAAATCTGCCGCGGGTGCCGCAACGCTCGGTGCATCCGTGTCGAACGTGTGCAACGGCGTCACCGAGTTCGACGTAACCCCAACGAGCAGTTGCCGGCCGTGCACTTCGAGCAACAACACGCGTTCGCGCGAGCCCACTGTCGCGGCCGACAACACCTTGATCACCTGACCGCCGCCGACACCAACCGCGCCGAAACGGCGCAACGCGTATGCACAGGCGAACACCAGCGCAAGCGTTACCACCAGCGCGGCGATGACCTGAATGACGGTGGCGCCGAGTTCCATCAGTGCAGCATCTTCAGGCGCTGTTCGGGGCTCACGACATCGGTGAGGCGAATGCCGAACTTGTCGTTCACCACCACCACTTCGCCATGCGCCACGAGCGTGCCGTTTACCAGCACGTCGAGTGGTTCACCGGCCACACGGTTCAGCTCCACCACCGAACCGCGGTTCAGCTGCAGGAGCTTGCGGATGCTGATGCTGGTGTTGCCCACTTCCATCGAGAGCCTTACGGAAATGTCGAGCACCACCTCGAGATTGCGGCGATCCACCGCCGTCGTCTCGAACGGTCCACCGGCCTCTCCGCCCGGCAACGCACGTGATGCGCTGGCCGCTTCGGTTCTTTCTTCGCTCACCTTCCGCCTCCTTGCTGTTCGCTGCGCACGTCAATGCGCGACGAACGGTTCCTGATACTCGAGCGCCAGGTTGCCGCGCGAGTTGCCGAGCTTCGCGTAGAACGCCGGCACTTCGTTTGCGTACACGAGATGTGTATCGGGCATGTCCACCGGAATCACGTCGCCTTCCTTCAGACGCAGCACTTCCTTCAGCGAGAGGCTGCGTTCCGCAACGGCGCAGTGCACCGACACTTCCGCCTGCAGCAGGCGCCGTTGCAGGTTCGGCAACCAGGCGCGATCCACTTCCGTGGACTTGTTGTGTGCGGAGCTTTCGAGTCGATCGCGATGCGGTTCGAGCATCGCGTACGGAAACACGAAGTGAATTTCGCCGCCGTTGCCTTCGACTTCGACGTGGAAGCTGTTCACCACCATGATCTCGTCAGCGGTAGCTACGTTCACGAGCGACGGATTCACCTCGCTGCCGAGCAACTGGATTTCGATCGGCATGGAGGATTTCCAGGCTTCCTTCAGGTCTTCGAGCGCCGCTTCGACGAGGCGTCCGATGATGCGCTGTTCGGTCGGCGTGAATTCGCGACCTTCGAACTTGATCTGGCGGCCGTCGCCGCCGAAGAAGCGGTCGACCAGACGCACGACCAGCTTCGCGTCGAGCACACACATGGCGACCCCGGTCATGGGTTTGACGCGCAGGAAGTTGACGCTCGTCGGCACGTACAGGCCCTGCACGTACTCGCTGTATTTCATGATCTGAATGCCGCCAACGCCGATGTCGGCGCTGTGTCGCATCAGGTTGTAGAGGCTGGTCTTGAAGAACCGCGCGAACTTTTCGTTGATCAACTCGAGCGTGGGTAAGCGCCCGCGTATGACACGGTCCTGGCTCGCGAGGTCGTAGTTGACCGATTCAGGCGACTCGGCGTTTTCCTCGTCGGTGCTGTCGCCGGCGCCTTTTACGAGCGCGTCGATCTCTTCCTGGGTCAATAATTCGCGATTCGCCACAGCGGCCTCACTGCATCACGAAGCTGTTGTAAAGAACGGCTTCGATGCCCGTGACGTTGGCTTCCTTCTGCAGCGTGGCGTCCGCGGCGGCGCGCATCTTTTCACGCAGCGCCTTTTTTCCATCGTCGGTCTGCAGCACCATGAAGTCTTCGTCGGCCAACAGATTGATCAGGGCGCTGCGGATGACGGGCTCCAGCTTCTTGGCTGTGTCGATCACCGCCTGATCGCGCGACATCAGTACGACGTTGGTCTGCAGGTAGCGGCGTTGTCCCACCGCGGTGGAATTGACGATGAAGTCGGGCCGTAGATTCAGATAGATGGCGGTCTTGTGCGCCGGTGTCGCAGCGGCTTCGTCAGCGGGCGCTTCCGCGGGAGTTGCACGCAGGAAATAGAACGCGGCGCCACCGCCGATGCCCAGCACCGCCACGGCGATGCCGACGATGATCAGCACCTTGGCGCGGCCCTTCGAAGGGGCGCCCTCCACTTCGGGGCTGGCTTCTGCGTCGGGCGCACCCGCGGCTTTCGGATCCGTTGCGGGTTCTGTCTTCGGCAAAGCGGCCATGTCGACTTCCTGTCAGGTTTGGACCGCCAAACCCATTGAAACGTCAACGGATTGGCACCTTGAAAGGAAGTGTAGAAGAGCTTTTCAAGTTTGCCTGACGGGCCCTGACGGGCCCTGACGCGCGCACAACGGCGCGCGCCAGAAAGCCGTCAGGCGCGCAAATCAAACCGTCACGCGTGCAGATCGATGATCGAGACTTCCGCCCTACGCTGCCAACGAGGCGACGCGTCCGCGACCTCTGCGTCGGCCGCCGTCACCGCCTGGGTGCCCGAATACGAGCGTGCAGTACCGGGATCGCCGGCACCGCGACTGCCCGAGTGCGCCACATCGACGTTGCCGAGCGACAGGCCGGCCTCTTCCAGCATGGCGCGCAAGCGCGGCATCTGGCCTTCGAGTGCATCCCTAACGCCGGCGTGTTGCGCGCTGAACGCGACGTGGGTGGTATCGGCCTGCAAGCGAACCTGAATATCGATGCGCCCGAGTTCGCGCGGCTCGAGCGTCACCGTCGCCGAGTCGAACCGCTGGCTGCGCAGCACGAGCACGCGATCCGCCAGCTCCGCGGCGAAACGCGGTGCGTGTTGCTGGGCCAGATCCCCAAGCCGTGTTGCGGCGGTATCGCGAACCTCGACCGAGCCGTTGGCGCGTGGCAGAACCGCGTCGGTCCTGATTGAATCGGCGGCGCCGTCCTTCTGCAGTATCGCTGAGTCCTTCTGAGCGCCGGCCGCCTCGAGCGCCGACGCCAGATGTGCGTTTGCGATCTTCGCGATGCCGTCACCGCGCGATTGTTCGACCGACAAATTGTTCGTGGCGCGCTGATGACCCGTTCCGGGTTGCGGTGGTGCATTACCGTCGGGCGTGGCCTGACCGTGGCCGAGGCCGAGCGCACGTAGCGCATGTGCAAGCGACGGCGGCTGCGCCGAGTCGTCGGCAGGTGGAACGAGTGCAGCCTGCGCGATCACCGCTGCATCGCCGTCCTTCTTGACGGTGCGAGGATCGACGGTGGGCAACTGTGCCTGTGCATCGACATCGAGCGCCGCCGGATCCACCGCTTGCGGCATTGCAGATGCCACTGCTTCCGGTGAACGCGGCGCGACAGCGAGGTTAGCCGCAGGATCGGGGGTTGCAACCGCGGGAACCGGAACCGCGATGCTGGTTGCCGGCGCGGG
>JBGSNQ010000196.1:0-29231 GCA_041739525.1 Pseudomonadales bacterium
CCCGCGGCGGCGCCGGCGCGCCGAACGCTGCAGCTGCGCCTCGCTGCGGTGGTTGCGGTGGTTGCCATCGGAGTCACGCTGACGTATCTCGCATCTCCCGACGGCGATGCGCCGGAATCATCTCCCACCGTTGCGAATCGAGTAGATCGAACTCCGCCAGCTGCGGCGCACGCGTCTCCGACACCGACAGAGCGGGCTTCTCCAACGGCGTCGGTCCCGGCAGATCCCACACAGGCAGTTCCGACAGTTGTTGCCGGGAGCGTTGCCGAACGCCCGCTGGTCGTGCCGGCGCGAGTCGCCACGAGCGTGAGTCTCGCGCGCACGGAAGATCGGACGCCGCCCGTCACCGCCTTGCTGACAAAGACACCAACGGTTGCGAACGCACCGCCAAAATCCGAACCCGTCAAATCGCAACTCACGGCGGCGCCGCGCGAACAGCGCCCAACTCCCGCACCCACACCCGCGCCGTTGGTTGCGGTTGAGCCGGAGCCGAAAATCGTCGCCAGCCCACCGAAAATTCCTCCGGTCGCTGCAGCACCTGCGTCGACTGTCGGCGCTGAGACAGCGCCGGTGGTTTCGACGAAGAGCCCCGTTGTTCCAGCGCCATCGGTCGCAACCTCCGCCCCGAAGAAAAGTGAGAGCACCCGAGAACAGAGGAAGGAAACAGTCCGCAAGGCGTTGCTCGCTGCGAACCAGGCTTTGGCGGACGGCCGACTGACAACGCCGCGGGAGACGAGCGCGTACACACTGTTCAACCAGGTGCTGAAACTGGAGCCGGGATCGGAGGAGGCCGCGCGCGGATTGAAGTCGGTCCGCGACGGACTGATCAACCGCACGCTCGCGGAACTGGCCGGTAATGCACTGAACGACGCACGCAGATCCTTACAAGCCGCCTCGGAAATGGGCGCCGACCCCATGCTGGTCGCCAATCTACAGGACGAGATCGACTATCAGCAGCGAGTAAGCAGTTCGCCTACTGAAAATCAATGAGTAGTCCACGATGCAACCCAACCTGGTCCTGATTCGAGGTCTCCCCGACGGCAAGGTGGAGTGGATCCGACTCGACGGATCCATAGGCCACGTCTCCGCCGCGCCCAATGAGACCTACACCCTGATCGACCGCGCGGCATATGAGGCGCCGAAAACGTTGGTGGCGGAGCGGGTGGGTGAAAACCTCGTACTCGAGGTAGAGGGCGCGGAAGCGGTTGTCATCGATGGTTTCTTTTCCACCGCGCACGTGGCGTTCTACCCCACCACGAACATCGCCGGCGGTGCGGGACCTTTTTCCGGCGCGCCGCTCACTGCTGATTCACCCGTCCTGGCGGGCTCCACACCGGCCGAGCAGGTGCTGTGGTCCGCAGAACCAATGCAGAGCAGTAACGAAGAAGTCGAACCCCCGGTTCAAACGGCAAGCAGTGCCGGCAGTGGCGGCACCTCTCCGATGCTCTGGGTCGGCCTGGGAGTCGGTGCCGTAGGTCTCGCGGCTCTCGCGGGCGGCGGTGGTGGTAGCGGAGGCGGAGAGTCTGGCGGCGGTGCGGCGGTGACGATTACCTCCGGCGCAACCGCGGCAGCGGTTGCCGAAAGCACCGTCGTAGATCAGGTCGTCTATCGGGCCACGGCGAGTACGGCTGCCGGTACGGCAGCGACGTTCAGCCTTGCAGCCAGCGGCGACGCCGCCGCCTTCACCATAGATGCGAATACCGGTGAGGTCAGGCTCTCCGGAAATCCGGATTACGAAGCGAAGCCGAGCTACACGTTCACGGTGGTGGCCACCGACGCCGCAAACAACAGCGCCTCTCAGGCGGTGAGCCTTGCGATCAACAACCTCGACGAAGTCGCACCGTCCATCACCTCGAGTGCCACCGCGGCAGCGATCAGTGAAAACAGCGGCGCGGGGCAGGTCGTATACACGGTCACCAGTACTGATACCGGCGACATCAGCAGCGGCAGCACTACGTACAGCTTGAGCCCGGTGGACGACTCGGCCGCGTTCAGCATCAACGCCAGTACCGGTGCCGTAACACTGACCGCCGACCCGGACTTCGAGGCCAAGCCCACCTACAACTTCACGGTGGTGGCAACCGATGCGTCGAACAACAGCTCTGAGCAAGCCGTCAGCCTTGCCATCGGCAACGTTGCCGATACGCCTGTCACGATCACCTCCGCCACATCCGCTGCAGCGATCGACGAAAACAGCGGCGACAATCAGAACGTGTATACCGTCACCGCGACCGCCACCACCGGAACCGACCTGACTTACAGCCTCGCAGAGGAAGGTGACGCCGACGCCTTCAGCATCAATGCCGACACCGGGGTAGTCAGACTTGACGGAGATCCGAATTTCGAGACGAAGCCGAGCTACAACTTCACTGTGGTGGCCACCGACGCCGCGAACAACACCGCCTCTCAGGCGGTGAGCCTCGCGATCAACAACCTGGATGAAGTCGCGCCGACGATCACCTCGAGTGCCACGGCGGCCGCGATCAGCGAAAACAGCGGTGCGGGGCAGATCGTATACAGGGTCACCAGTACCGATACCGGCGACATCAGCACCGGCAGTACCACCTACCGCATCGCAAACGGAGGCGACGCGTCCGCCTTCACCATCAATGCCAACACCGGCGAGGTCAGACTTACCGGAAATCCGAACTACGAGACGAAGCCGAACTACAACTTCACGGTGGTGGCCACCGACGCTGCCAACCACCGCGCCACCAAAGCTGTCAGCCTCGCGATCAACAACCTGGACGACACCGCGCCGACAATCACTTCCGGGAACACGGCCCAGGCGATCAACGAGAACAGTGGAGCGGGCCAGATCATCTACACGGTTACCAGCACCGACACCGCCGATGTCCGCACTGGCAACACTACCTACAGCCTGAGGCCCGTAAACGACTCCGGTTCCTTCAACATCAATGCCACCACCGGTGCCGTCACGCTCATAGCGAACCCCAACGACGAGACAAAGGGGAGTTACAGCTTCACCGTGGCGGCCACGGACACCGCCGGGAACAGCCGTGAACAGGCGGTGACGCTTGGGATCAATGATCTGGACGAGGTTGCCCCCACGATCACTTCCTCCGGCACTGCAAACACAATCGCCGAAAACAGCGGGGCGGGGCAGATCGTATACACGGTTACCAGCACCGACACCGATGTCGTCACCGGCAGCACCACGTACAGCTTGAGACCAGTGGGCGACTGGACCGCGTTCAGCATCAACGCCAATACCGGTGCCGTCACGCTGGTCGGCAACCCCGACTTCGAAACGAAGTCGAGTTACAGCTTCACGGTGGCCGCGACCGACGCGGCCAACAACAGCAGTGAACGCGCCGTTTCCCTCACGATCAACGACGTTGCCGACGAAACCGCGCCGACCTTGTTCTCGAGCTCGCCTGCGGACGACGCAACCGGCGTGCCGCGCGAAACCGACATCGTGCTCGTCTTCGACGAGGACGTAACCGCCGGAAGCGGCAACATCATCATCCGCGACATCGTGCCCGGGCCCAACCTCGACCTGACGATCCCCATCAATGATCCCCAGATCGCGATCAGCGGCAATCAAGTCACCATCAACCCTTCCTTCGATCTGCGTCCCGGCGCCAACTACGCCGTTCGGATCGACCCCGGCGTGATTACCGACCTGGCCGGCAACGCTTTTGGCGGCATCAACAACAACAACACGCTCGACTTCGAAACGGTCTTCGACATCTTCGGTTTATCCGAACCAGCGCAGCTTTCGAGTCTCGATAGCCGAACGTTTCAAACCGCGCAGAGCAATGAAATCGACATCCGGGCCGCCACCGCGGACGCGACATCGAACGCCCTGGGTTCGTCCGACGCCTCGGCAAGTTCGCTCGATTTGAGCAGCGATGCGCGTATCCAGCTCGTGGGCGACGCCCCTTCGTCCACGAGCAGCCTCCTCGCGGATGCCGACGGCGGTTCTCTGGAGAACGCCGTCTCCGACGCAACCCACTTCGGTACATCGATGTCGGGGGCTTTCGGCAATCCAGAAGAAGGTAACGCGGCTGCCCTTCCCCCGTTGGAATTTCCCGTGATCATCTCGACCTCTCAGGGTCTGGCGTGATCTGACACCGCCATGGAGGTACTGACCCTACTTCGCCGCCTGGCAGAGCAGCACGACTATTCGGCTCTGCGCGACGGCTGTCTCGACACGAATCCCGACGACCCCTGCGCGCAGGTGCTCTTCGCCCTCGCCGCGGCCCATCTGGGTGATACACCGACCGCACTGCAAATAATCGCCTCTCTCGATCGCACCGCACTTCCGCTCGACGCTCGCGTCGATCTCGCCGCGGTCTACATGGCGCTTGGCGATTTGAACGCCGCCATTGCGATTCTTGAACGAGACCATCAGGCGAACGGTGACCACGCACTGCTGCTTGCACGCCTGGGGTGGTGTCGGCTGCAGCGGGGAAGTCACGATCTGGCTTTGGCCCTGTACGAGCAAAGCATTCGTCTTCGACCGTTTATCGCGGTGTACCAGAGCCTGCTGCGGCTGCATCGCGATAACGGCCGCCTGACCGAAATGGCCGCGTGTCTCGATGCGGCGTGGAGCTTCTGGTCGGACGAACAGGTGAACTGGCCAGACCACCAGCGTCAGGTCCATCACCAGCAGCTGCTTGGTATACAACTCGATCTTTGGCTGGCTCAGGACCGTTTCGAGGCAGTGGAACACTGGATCGAACAGCCGCGGGAGGAGTTGAACGAAGATGACTGGTGCGCGCTGATAGTCGGTCTTGCGGAGCGACTCGCGGAACGCGATCGCCACGCCCAGGCAGAAGATTGGTTGCGGATCGGGCTGCGTCGACATCCGCAACAGATCCTGCTCTACGAACAACTCGCGGAGCTGGCGCAACTGCAAGGCCGTACACCGCAAGCCGTTGCGCTGCTTCGGCGCGCCATCGAACTCGCGGATTCACGGCATCAAGACACGGAACGGCTGCTGATCCGGCTCGCGGCCATCGCTTTACCACTCGATCCCGCAACAGCGAGAGCGGCAGTCGAGCGGGCCAAAGACCAGATCGACAAACGTTCTTCTCCGTTCGCTGACGATATGTCTGAGGGGCATCGACAAATCGAGATATCGCTGGCCGATATCGAATTTCACGAGGAGAACTATCGAGCGGCCGAAGAACGCTATCGCCGCGTGCTCGAGATGCATCCGGATGCAATCGCCGCGCTGGAAGGGTTGGGTCGACTCTGCATGCAGCTCGGCCGCATCGACGAGGCGGTTGATCTGTTCGAGCGGGTCGCCTCGATCGATCCAACGCGCGGCCAAAAGGCGCTGATCAGCGCGCGTCGCTTTCCTGACGATCCAGACACCCTACAGCGGCTCGAGCAGCTGGCCCGTACGCCGAGTAACGAAGGCTCGGTACGCGCAAGTCTGCTGTTTCAGCTCGCGGCCGTTTGGGAAAGCCGCGCGGAATACGACAAGGCATTCGCGCTCGCGGATGAAGCAAACGCGGCCAGCCGCCGGCTGCTGCACTACGCCCCCCAGGCACATCGTCAGCATTGTGCTCGCATCCGTCACGCATTTCCCAAGGCGCTGTACGAGAACCGTCCGGGGTGTGGTCGCGAAACGACGCTGCCGGTGTTCATAGTCGGCATGCCCCGCTCCGGCACTACGCTCGCGGAGCAGATCATCGCCGGACACAGCCGGATTCACGGGGCGGGAGAACTAGGGACGATTCCTCGTGTGATTGCCGGGCTGGAGCGGTGGGAACGCCGCACCGGCTCCGGGCGGTGTTATCCCGATTGTGTGGACGACCTCGATCCGAAAGTGATCCTCGGCATCGCCGATAACGTCGTTAGTGAGCTGCGCGAATACGCCCCCGGAGCCGATCACGTAATCGACAAGCTGCCACACAACTTCGAGAACATCGGCCTGATCAAGCTGCTCTTTCCGAAGGCGAAGATCATTTCGGTGCGACGTGACTTCCGGGACATCGCCGTCTCCAACTATTTCATCGACTTTGCCGGCAAGCACCGCGGCATGGGATTCGCGTACCGGCTGGACTGGATCGGTGAACAGCTGGCGGATCACGACCTGTTGATGCGTCACTGGCACCGGGTGTTCCCCGACGAGATTCTCGAAGTGCAGTACGAGGACATCGTGGAGCGCCCGGCCATCAGCGCGCATCGCATGTTGGATCACATCGGCGTCGAGTGGGAGCCACAAGTACTCGATTTCCACGCGCTGCGGCGCTCGGTCAAAACTGCCAGCCAGTGGCAGGTGCGCCAGCCGCTCTACGTAAGCTCGAACGCGAGATGGCTACGCTATCGGGAGCATCTGCAGCCGATGATCGCAGCGGCCAATCGGACGATTTCCTGGGACCCGATCGAGATGGTCACCCTGCCTGAGCCGGGTTGGCTGAATACCGGTGTCGACCGCTACAACAACGGCGACCTCGATGCGGCCGAGTACCGCTTCAAGCAGCTGCTGCATTGCATACCGCAGCACGCCGCCGCGAATTTCATGCTCGGCCTGATCTACGTGCGAAAAGGTTATCGCGACGACGGCATCACGTTGATGGAGAGCGCCCTCGAGCGGTGTCCCTGGAACCGTCACTGGCGCAGCGACCTGGCGCTTGTATCTCGCTCGGACGGGGACCTCGATGTCGCACTCGCGGGTTCATAACTTCCGGCATCTTCTTCTTGCCGCTTGCCTCTATGGAGGCACAGCTTTGGCCGACGGCTTGAGCGACGCCTTGCAGGCGACGCTACACAATCACCCCGCAGTAGCCGGCGAGGAAGCGCAGGTGGACGCAAAGCGTCACGCCGCAGATGCGGTCCGTAGCGAACGCTACCCGTCGCTGATCGCCCAGGCACAGCAGTACGGGGAAGGCGGTCGTTCGGACTCGGGCGAAGACCTCTCTCAACCGTACATCTTCCGGGTCCGCCAGCCGGTCTGGGCGTTCGGACGCATCGACAACAACATCGCCGTCGCAGATGCCGAGGTGAGTACCCAGCGCGCCGACTTTCTGCGCATATGCCGCAAGCTGCTCGAGGAAACCGCCGTGGCTTACGCAACGGTGCGCGGTACGGCGCAACACATCGAAGTTGCCCGGCAGAACGTGACCCAACTCGAGGAGTTGTTCGCACAGATTCAGCGCCGCGTGGAAGGGCAGCTCGCCTCGAGCGCCGATGCGCGGCTGGCAGCCGCACGGCTCGCCGAAGGCAAAGCTTTATTCGAGCGCGCCGTCAGCGAATGGGAAGGCGCCAAGGACGACCTGCTGGGGTTCACGCAGGTGGAAGTCGACACCGGGCAGCCGGTCTCGGCCGAACTGCTCGAGCTCCACGAATCGACCGACCTGATAACGATGGCCATCGATCAAAGCGCCGAGATCGGCGTCAAGCGGCGTCTGCTCGGGCAGGCGGAGATGGAAGTGGATCAGGCGAGAACCGCCTCGATGCCAACGATTTACCTGCAGGCCGACCGTTACTACGACCAGCCGGGTTTGAATGACGACAGTCAGGCGAGTGTAGTGTTCGAGGCGTCGCTGGACGGCATGGGATTCGCTGCGCGTGGCCGTCGCGAGGAGGCCGTGTCGAGCCGCGCGGCGGCGACTCAGGATCTGGCCGCCGCAAAGGTCGATCTGACGCGCGAAGTGAAGCACCTGCAACGCAACCGCCAGCTGCAAACCGAATTGATCGGCTTGAAAACACAATCACTGGCGGACCTGGAGTCGCTGCTCGCGTCGTATCAGCGTCAATACGAGAGTGGAACCAAGAGCTGGCTCGATTTAATGAACGTTCAGCGAGAGCTGTACGATCAGAAGCGGCAGCTCGTGGAAGCGCAAACCGAGTGGCAGATCTACTCACTGCGACTTCTCGCCAGAGTCGGCGCGCTCGACAGTCTCGCCGGCATTCAAGAGCACAGTGATGGTGAATGACGTACGCAACTCAGGTGACTCGCACCCTGATCTGGCGCTGGTGCAGCGGCTGCTGGATGCCCTGCAGATCCCGTGCGAAACCACACAACTGCGCGAAGCAGCAGAACGCGTTGGCCTTTCTGCGGCGCCGCACGACGCGCGAACGAACGTCACGCAGTGGCTGCGGCGCGTGCTCATCGCCGCAAACGTGAAAGAACTGGCGTTGGTGCTACTACCCTGGCAGCGCTTCGATCCCCGCCGCTTACCCGCGCTGATCCGCCGCGGAACGGCGTGGTATCTCGCGAGCGAAGGTCAAGCGGGTGGACTGCTGCTGACGACCGCCGCCGGTGAACAGTCCGCCGTATCGAGCGCGGAACTCGACGGCGCCGAAGTGTTATGGCTGAAGCACCACGCCGCTCGATCGTCAGGCGCTGCGGCAACCCGCTCAGGAAATCTGGCGACCCGGCTGATCTGGCAGGAACTGTTTCGGGAACGCGGCTGGCTTTGGAAAATCATCGCCGCGACCTGCCTCGTCAACCTGATCGGCATTGCGACCTCGCTCTTTGCCATGCAGGTCTACGATCGCGTCGTGCCGACGATGGCTTACGCGACCTTGACCACGCTGGTCGTCGGCATGGCGATCGTGCTCGTGCTCGACATGACGCTCAAAACAATCCGCGCCCGAATTCTCGACAGCCTGTCCGGCGCCGTCGACCAACGCATCTCACAGCAGGTGTTCGAGCACTTGCTGCACGTTCAACTGGACGCGCAACCACGCAGTCTGGGAACGCTGGCGGCCCAGGTCGGCAGTCTGGAATCAGTGCGGCAGTTCTTCTCCGCAACCGTCGTCTTTGCACTGGTGGACTTGCCGTTTGTGCTGATGTTTCTGGCCTTCATCGGCATCGTCGGCGGCGTTGTCGCGTGGGTCTACGCGCTGTTGCTGCCCATCGCGCTGCTGTTGGGAGGCGTGGCCCAGTGGCGGTTGCGCAACCTGATGCGCGAACAGATCTCCCGCAGCAATCAGCGTCAAGGATTGTTGGTCGACACCATTCGAGGAGCGGAATCCATCCGCGCGAACAATGCGGGATGGCGCTTTGCCCGAGAGTGGCAGGACATCACCGCCAGCATCGACCGGTACGCAATACAGCAGCGCGCCATCAGCAGTTCTTCCACGATCGCAACCGGCGCGCTCTCGACACTCGCGTACGTTGCGGCAGTGGTGGTCGGTGTGTGGCAGATCGAAGCGGGATTACTCACGATGGGCGGCCTCGTCGCGTGCAGCATTCTCGGTGGCCGGATCATTGCGCCGGTCGCCCAGAGCGTTCAGTACCTCGAGAAGTGGCAGCACGTCGATCAGTCGCTGAACATGGTGCACGAAGTGTTGGCGCTACAACCCGAGCGGCGCCCCGACCAGCAGTTGCTGCTTCCCGACGAGGAACTCAACGCCGTGACTTTGCTGGCGATCCGCTTTGCGTACGCCGGGTCGCCCATTCGTCAGCTCATCGTCGACGAACTGACATTGGAACCGGGCAACCGCGTCCTGCTCGCGGGTCCTGTAGGTTCCGGCAAATCCACACTGCTGAAGATCCTTGCGGGACTCTATCGTCCGAGCGAGGGTCGAGTACGGCTGGGACACGCGGATCTGTGGGAGATCGATCCGCTGCTGGTCGGAAATCACATCGGCTATCTGCCGCAGTCGGTTCACCTGTTCCGCGGCACGTTGCGCAGCAATCTCTGCCTCGCGGGCACAGCCGCCGACGACAGATTGCTGCAGATCAGCCGTTTGTTGGGGATCGACGCAATCGCAGCCGGCAGTCCCCAGGGGATGGATCTGCCGATCAGCGAAGGCGGCGAAGGTCTTTCCGGCGGCCAGCGTCAGCTCGTGGCAGTTGCGCGGCTGTTCATCAACCAACCCCGCATATGGTTGCTCGACGAACCCACCGCATCGCTCGACAGAGAAACAGAGGATCGCGTCTGGCACGCGCTGGAAACGACCTTGCGTCCGAGCGACATTCTGGTGGTCGCTACGCATCGGCCGCTGATGGCAAGTCGGCTCGTGAACCGCGTATTGATCATGCAGCAAGGGCGCATCGTCAGGGACGGTAAGCCGGAGACGCTGTTGCCCCAGATGATCGGACAGGCGCCACGACCCGCCGGCCAAAGAGGCAGAACCGATGTGGTTTGACGGCTCTGCGGAAGGCAGCCATCACGCGGCGCGCCGGATCGAGCGGCTGCAACAAGCTCACCGCGGCCGGTACGGTCCGTTACTCATCGTTCTCGTGCTTGCGATCTGCGCCTTCCTTGTTTGGGCCAGCGTGTTTCAGATCGATGAGGTGGCCCGATCTCGAGGAGAGGTCATCACGGGCAGTCGGGTGCAGATCATTCAGTCGGTGGATGGCGGAGTGCTCAACGAGTTGCTGGTGCGCGAAGGCGATCGGGTTCGACCGGGGCAGGTTCTCGCACGTCTTGATCAAACTCGCTTTGCCTCCACCGTCGGTGAAATCAACGCACGGCTGTTTGCCCTCAAAGCGAAAGTGGCGCGCCTGCGCGCCGAGGTCGTCGGCCGCAACAAGCTAACGTTTCCACACAGTCTGGAAGCACAGGCGCCGGACATCACCAAAGTCGAGCGAGCACTCTTCGAGCAACGTCGCACGGGGCTTTCCGAGGAGCTCGGTACTCTGCAGGTAGCGGTCGACCTCGCCACACGCGAACTCACACTGGTAAAGCGCCTGTACGACAACGGCGACGCCAGCGGCTCGGAACAACTGCGCGCCGAGCGCAGCCTGAACGAAGCGGAGGCTGCATTGGTCAATCGGCGCAATCGCTTTCTCGAAGACGCGCGTCTCGAGCTGACGAAGGCAGAAGACGAGATCGCTCAGAACGAACAGCTGCTCATCCGCCGTCTCGAGGAACAGACGAACAGTGTGTTCACAGCGATGGTTCCTGGAATCGTGAAGAACATCCGGATCACCACGGTAGGCGGCGTACTCGCCCCCGGTGAAGAGCTCATGCAGATCGTGCCGGTCGAGGACGAGTTGCTGATCGAATGTCGCGTAAGCCCTGCCGACATCGCCAGGGTCGCACCGGGCCTGGTGGCGAACATTCGCTTCGATCCATTCGACTACACCATCTACGGCGCCGTACGCGGAGCGGTCGTCTACGTCAGCGCCGACACGCTGAAAGAGCAATCCGATCAAAGAACACAGGTCTACTACCGCGTTCACGTGAAGCCAGAAAGCTCTCCGGCTCGAACCACCACAGGGCGAATCCTCGAGATCGTTCCGGGAATGACGGCCCAGGTGGATATCCGGACCGGACAGCGCTCCTTGATGGACGTTCTGCTCAAGCCGCTACGAAAGACGCTGAACGAATCGTTTGGTGAGCGTTGAGGCTGAGCTGCACAACGCAAGCAACCCGCGCATCGCTGAACCCCGCCTTTCATCGACCTGGTCACACGGCCTTGCGGAACCGGTATCGGGTCTGCGGGCTGCACGCTTGCAAATCCGAGGTCTTGTTGGACACTCGATAGTCGATCGTTTCGCGGGATAGGGAAGTGTCCGACGCGTTCTTCAAAAAGGTCTTCGGCGATTCGGAACCGACGCACGTCGGCAGTGGTTGGGTCAGCGGCGTGGCATCGGTGTTCTTCGGAATGCTCGGTGTCGGCGGCGTTCTCGTGCTGCTGTTTCCTTCGGCTCTGACGCTGCCCGAAGCACGACCGATTTATCCGGTCCACATCATGCGCGTGATCATTCAGGCGACCATTGCTGCAGCACTGGTACTCGGTGCGGTGTCAGCGATTCTGCGGCAACGCAAAGTTCTGGGGATCACCGGCGCAACGCTCGGGCTGATTGCCGTGCTGCTCGGCGGCGCGAGCACACCGTTGCCCGAAGAAGTCGGCTCGAAGATCGGCGTCGGCCTCGACTGGTTCCTGCTCGACTTACTGGTGATGACGCTCGTGTTCGTACCGGTCGAGCGGCTGTGGCCGCTGCATCCGCAGCAGGGCACGTTTCGGCCCGAATGGACCACGGATGCCTTCTATTTCGTATCCACGCATCTGCCCGCACAACTGATCACCTTCGTGGTGTTGTTACCCGCCACGATGGCATCCAAGTGGCTGGCCATTCCGGCGCTGATGAAAACCGTTGGCAGCTTGCCGCTCTTCGTGCAGCTGCCGCTGGCCATCGTCGTTGCGGACCTCTCGCAATACGCCACACACAGGGCGTTCCACAAGATTCCATTCCTGTGGCGCTTCCACGCCATACATCACTCCATCAAAACGATGGACTGGATCGCGGGTTCGCGTTCGCATTTCGTCGACATCCTGATCACGCGCGGCCTGATCCTGATCCCGATGACGCTGCTCGGCTTTTCGCAGGCCACGATGGCCGCCTATCTGATCTTCGTGTCGTTTCACGCGACGTTCTGCCATACCGACTTCCGCCCGCGTGTACCATGGCTCGAGCGACACGTCGTTACGGGGCGTTATCACCACTGGCATCACGCCGCACATCCTGAAGCGGTGGACGTGAACTTCGCCATCCATCTGCCGTTCATCGATCGGCTGTTCGGAACGTATCACCTGCCGAAAGATACGTGGCCGGATCGATACGGTTTGCTCGGGCGAACGATGCCGGCCGGGTTCTTCGCGCAACTGATCGCACCGTTCAGACGCCAGAAGGCCGCCGCTACAGCGTGACCTCGGCCAGCGCCAGATCGTTGGGTCTGTGCGTGCCCGTTTTCGAACCTTTCACCAACCCCAATGCGCTCATGACGCGAACGGTGGAATAGCCGAAGTCGAACTCGGCGTCGTCGTGCGTGGTACGCAGCAGGTGCGGGTAGCGATGGTGATTGTTCTGCCAGCACGCGCTGAACGTCGCCATCACCGGCAGCCAGTCGCCGATGTTCATCGCGTTGTCGGTTGCAACGTCGTAGCGTCGCGAACCCCAGCGTCGATCGTGCGTCCAATAGTTCTGCACCATGTTCACCCACAGCGCGAAGACGCGAACGCCGAGCCAGACGCCGATGGCGAACGCCCAGTCGCGAACGAATAACCACAAGACCCCACAACTCAAGATCGGCGACACGACGATGAACAACGGATGCGAAACCAAACGGAACGGCCAGGTTTTGAGGATGGCGTCGTTCGCCATGTCGTCCGTGCACGGATACGGGAATAGGCAGCGATACAGCGTTCGCCAGAAACCATCGGAGGCGAGCTTGTTCGGGTCGCCTGCGTGATCGGAGAACTTGTGATGAAGCCGATGCCGATTCACCCAGCTCACCGGATCGACATAAACGAACAACACGTTGTTCACCACAGTCGCGGTTTTGACGAACCAGTCCTTGTACTCCAACGCGCGATGCGCAATGCCTAGATGGATGATGTCGGAGAGATAGACGCCACCGGAAAACCACGACGCCAACAGGTACGCGAAGCCGACGGCCATTCCCCAATATGGTCCGAGCCACGGCGGCGCAAGCAGCGCGGATATCGCGACTTGCATCGCGAGAATCGCAAAACCCAGCACGTTGTAAATTCTCATACGCGGCTCCTGCTCACGCTGCTCTACACGCTGCTCTATAGGACGGGTTCGACGGGCAGCAATCGAAACATCCACACCTTCAAACGCTTGCCGAAATCGACCTCGTCATCCGGATTGAAGTCCGCCGTCGTGTGCCAGCTGTTCTCGGGCTGGATGTCACGCTCGATGCTGAGGGTGAGCTGGCGCGCCAACTCCCTGTTGTCGATCAGCACACCCACTTCCGTGTTCAGGTTCGTCGACCGCGGATCGAGATTGAACGTTCCGATGAAGAGACTCTCGTCGTCGATCACCATGCTCTTGGCGTGCAGCCCGAACGACGGACCGTACTTCGCGAGACGCGGATAGATGAGTTCGTCGCGGATCGCCGGATTCGATTTGAATTCGTATATCTCTACGCCTGCCTCGAGCAGATCGGCACGTTGCGACGAATAACCTGCGAACGCCGGAATGTTGTCGGTGGATGCGAGCGAGTTGGTCGATATCCGAATCTTCACACCCTGCCTGACGAGTTGCGCAAACAGCTCGACACCGCCCTCCGGCAATATGAGATACGGAGACTGGATCAGAACGGACTTCTTCGCCCCCTTAACGGCATCGATCAGCTGATTCGTCGATCTGCCGCCGCCGCGCAGGCCTGACTGGCCGTCGTTTTTGCCAGGCAAATCGCTGACAAAACGAACATCGCCCCACACCATCGCCTGCATCAATGCCTGAAACGACTGGAGGATCGCATCGATGGCTTGCCGAATCTCCGGTTCGAAGTTCGCGGGATCGGCGGCGTAGGCGTGCAGCTCCGCCGAACGCTGCGCTACGTCCTCGTCGGATACTTCGCTTCCCCGACCCTCGAAGATCTTCTCCACAGGTACGGCGAATTCGCTTTCCCAGAATTGGTTGAAGTGGTCCTGCATATCGCGCACTGCAGCTCCCAGCAGCAGTACATCGCGATCGCGAAAATTGAACACGTGATTGAAGTTGAAGTACTCGGCCGCCATGTTGCGGCCGCCGGTAATACCCGCAACACCATCGAAGATCGCAGTCTTGTCGTGCATGCGCTGGTTGACGCCGCGGAACTCCGTCACCGTGTTCTTGAACTTGTCCCAGGTGCTCACGCCCACGACGAATTTTGGATTGTAGATTCGTATCTGTACGTTCGGATGCGCGGCCATCAGCAGGAGCGTTCGATCCTCCGCATCGATGATGAAGTCGTCGACGAGTACGCGAACCGACACGCCGCGTTCGGCGGCGGTCAACAACTGTTCGGCGGCGAGGATGCCGATGTTGTCCGTGCTCCAGATGAAGTACTGCACGTCGATCGAGCGTGCTGCGTGCATCGTCAGCCATGCGCGACCGATCAGGGCTTCTTCGCCCTTCTCCAGGATGTAAACGCCGGTCTGGGATTCCATGCGGGTGGCGCAGTCTCCGCAGATGGATCGAAGCCATTCGTCGACCGGCGGCGCTGCGAGCGCGCCCACGGGACTCAGCAAGAAGAGAAGCGTGCAGAGTCTGAGGTACTTCATCGATGAAACCGTCGCTCCCCTCTATGAGGCCGTCAGAAAGTCCATCGGAGATTTCACCACGCCCGCAAACACGGGCGCAATACCAGCCGACACAGCCACCCGTAACGCCAGGTGCTTTCCCGGTCAGACAAAACCGGGTCGTTAGTCACAAAATCGCGGCCGCGAAACGTTCGGGCTGGATGTTGCATGCGAACCGCGGTCTAATTCGCGCAATAGAACGCGTTTCAAGAAGAACCTCCTATGGCAGAGAACGTCGCGATTGTCGGCAGCGGCATCGCAGGAATGTGTACGGCGCTTGCGCTCGCGCGGCGCGGCCTGGCAGTGACGATGATCGAGCGCGATTCGGCGCCGCCGGTCGGCGACGCCGACAAGGCATTTTTCGAATGGCCGCGGCGCGGAGCGTCGCAGTTTCGCCATCCGCACGCGTTCCTCGGATTGATGTGCAATCTGCTGCAGGACCAGTACCCCGACCTGCTCGACGACTTCTATGCGGCCGGCGCACGTCGTTTGAGCTTCCACGAGATGTTGTCGCCGGAACTCGAGCCACGCTACAAGCCCGAGCCGGGCGATGAAAAGCTGTGGGTGCTGCTGTGTCGTCGCGCGACGATCGAAACGGTGCTGCGACGCTACGTCGAACGGATGCAGAACATCCGCATCGTGAACGACCTGACGATCGATGGAGTGATTACGGACCTGCAGGACGGAGCGCTGACCGTGCGCGGCGTCAAAGTGCGCAGCGACGCTGCTGACCGCCTCGGCAGCGAGATTCGAGCGGACGTCGTCGTCGACGCAAGCGGCCGCACGACGAAATTCCCGCGCTGGTTCGCCGAGCTCGGCACGACGGTGCCCGAAGAGAACGACGACGCCGAGATCGTCTACTACACGCGCCACTACCAACTGCGACCCGGTGTGGCGGAACCACCGCGTAACGGCAAAGACCGCGCCGGCGGCGATCTCGGCTACATCAAGTTTGGCGTGTTCCCGGGCGACAAGGGCAGCTTTGCGATCATCGTGTGTCTGCACAACAACGAGACGGCACTGCGCGAGGCGGTCAAGGACGGCGCCACGTTCGATACGATGTGTCGCGGAATTCCCGGCCTCGCGCCGTGGGTCGAGGAAGGCAAAGTCGACGCGACGACGCATCCGTTCGGCATCGGCGACATCCGTGCGATATGGCGGCATTACGTTGCCCACGGCAAGCCGTTGGTGAAGAACTTCTTCGCGGTCGGCGACGCGGCACTGCGTACCAACCCGCTGTATGGACGCGGTTGCAGTACCAGCATCCTGCACGCGCACTTGCTTGCGGACGTATTGACCGACGAGAGCGATGCGACGTCGCGGGCGATCGAGTTCGACAAGCGCACCGACGCACAGCTGCGGCCGATCTTCGACGCCAGTCTGGCGGAAGATCGCAACGGCATCCGTCGCGCGCTGGCGAGCGTTGAGGGTCGCGTCGTCGAAAAACCGGACTCGTTCAAGAAGTGGTTCGGACTGGCGTTCGGCGATGCAATCGCAGCGGCAGCGCGCTACAACGTGTACGTGCTGCGCGGCATGATGCGCACGGTGAATCTGCTCGAGAAGCCCGGCGCGTTTCTGAAGGACCGTCGCACGCAGTTGATCGTGATGATGTACATGCTGCGCGGTCGCTCGCGCAATGCAGCGACGCGGATCGTGCGCGGCCCGAGCAGAGACGAGATGCTGGCGCTGGTCGCGAAGCACTGACCGGGGCGGCGCAACAGCCGCTCCCCTCTACAACCCCGTCAGCGACTGATCCGCGGCGAGCGCACCCACCTGCTTGGTGACGATCTTCGCCATGTTGGGGTGCGTGAGTATCCAGAACTTGCCGCCGCGGATGGCATCGAGCACCAGATGGCCGACCTCGTTCGGATCCATCCCCTGTTCTTCCAGCATCTTCTGAATGCCCGATGCCGCTCGCCCGGCACCCGCACCGTCCGCCGCGGGCTTCGCGCGCCCGGGACGATACGCCACCGAATGCCGGCTGATGTTCGTGTTGATCGGACCCGGGCACAGCACTGATGCCGTGACGGGACTCTTCCGGCCGTGCAGATCTCTCGCGAGCGTCGCCATCAATGCAACCACGCCGTGTTTCGCCACGTTGTACGCACCCATGAAGCCGCTCGCGAACAGCCCCGCCATCGACGACGTGGAGTTGATGTGCCCCTCGCCCTGCGCCTCCATGATCGGCAGAAAGACGTCCACGCCATAGATCGGGCCGTACAGATCGACGTCGATGATCCAGCGCCAGTCGCTCAGCTTCATGGGAAACGTCGCGGTGGGAATGCCGATGCCCGCGTTGTTGCACAGGATGTGCACGCCGCCGAACGTGTCCATTGCCAGCTTCGCCAGTCCCTGCACCTGTTCGTGAACGGAGACGTCGCAGCGCTGACCGACCGCCTCGATGCCGGCGGCGTGAAATTCCTTCACCGCGGCGTCGCGCGCAGCATCGTCGAGGTCGGCCAGCACCAGCTTCATACCGGCACCCGCAAACGCGCGCGCCATACCGAGGCCGATGCCGCTGGCGCCGCCGGTGACGACGGCAACTTTTCCGGTCAGGTTCTGCATGTACGTGTACTCCAGTGATCTCGATGCGTGGCTTTACGGCACGGGCGTGGGGCGAGACGTCGCATTCTGCCGCCGTCGATGCCCGACGCATACCCGCCATGGTCGGGCGAACGACGCGTGTAGTAATCCAATCAATCTATATTGATACATCTAATGGATTTGATGTAATGTGTCGCCACGCATCCGGGAAGCCCGACCATGTGCTCGCGAATGACCCCATCGATTGACCTGCCTGCTGAATCAGATGCTCCTTTGCGCGTGCTGATGGCAATCGTGCTATCGGCCGTCGTGGCCATGATCCTGGCCGGTTGAGGCATGACCTTCATGAACAACGATACGCAGCAGGTCGTTCCGCGCGCCGCGCCGCCCGAGTTCCTTCAACTGGCCGCGCACCCGCTGCGGTGGCAGCTGCTGGCCGAACTCGCGCGTAGCGATCGCAAAGTGCGCGAGCTGACGGGCTCGATCGGCGAACCGCAGAACCTGGTTTCCTACCACCTCGGCAAGTTGCGCGACGCGGGTCTCGTATCCGTGCGACGCAGCTCTGCGGATCGAAGAGACGCGTACTACGCAGTCGACCTCACCCGTGTCGCGGACTTGATGTCCGCCACCGGCGCCGCGCTTCACCCCGGTCTGCATCTCACTGCGCCATCACCTCCGACGGGTTCAACTGAAGCTGCGCCGCAGAAAGCCGCTGGCGCACGGAACAACAAGAGAAGGAAGGCAACGAAGGTGCTGTTCCTGTGCACCGGCAACAGCGCTCGCTCGCAGATGGCGGAGGCGCTGCTGCGCGCGCGGTCCGGCAACAGCGTCGACGTTTTCAGTGCGGGCAGCCGACCCAAGCCGCTGCACCTCAACGCCGTGCGGGTGATGCAGG
Source organism: Pseudomonadales bacterium (assembly GCA_041739525.1). Classification (GTDB taxonomy): domain Bacteria; phylum Pseudomonadota; class Gammaproteobacteria; order Pseudomonadales; family Azotimanducaceae; genus DATJGR01. The sequence continues at coordinate 18,413 of JBGSNQ010000196.1, forward strand.
ACGAATATGGCATCGACATCACCGGACACGTATCCAAACGTCTGGATGCGTTTGCCGATCAGCGTTTCGACTACGTGATCAGCCTGTGCGACCGCGTGCGCGAAGTGTGCCCCGAGTTTCCGCATCAACCCGAGACGGCGCACTGGAGCATCCCCGACCCTGCTGCCGGCCAGCCCGATGACGACTCGAGCTATCCGGTGTTCCGCCAAACCGCTGCGGAACTCGACACGCGCATAGGGTTCCTGCTTGCGGCAATCAACAACCGAAACACTGCGCAATGACCCCCACGCAATAACTCTGAAGGAGAAGCAACCGTGAAACCCATCGAGACAGTGAACGTCCGTTACATGGTGAACGACGTCGAGAAGGCCGTCGGGTTCTATACCCAGCTGCTCGGCTTCGAAGTGCTGACGAGCTTTCCGCCCGCGTTTGCCGATGTGAAGAACGGCAATCTGCGCCTTCTGTTGAGCGGACCGAACAGCTCTGCGGGACGTCCGATGGCGGACGGAGCGAAGCCGGGACCCGGTGGCTGGAACCGCATCCACCTGCTGGTAGACGACATCGAAACCGAAGTGGCTCGCCTGCGCGACGCCGGCGCTACGTTCCGCAACGACATCGTGGTGGGACCGGGCGGTAAGCAGATCCTGCTGCAGGACCCTTGCGGCAACTTCGTCGAACTCTTTCAACCGGCGCTCTGATCGAACGAAGCTAAGTCGTCTGTTCCGGTTCCTGCACAATCGCTTCGAACATCGCCGTGGCGCGCTGGATGAAGACCTTTCGCTCTCTGCCGACGAGCGCCTTGTCGCGAATGAGGCGCTCCACCAGAAAGCCGATGAACGTTGCCGCCAGCACACGCGCGCGAGCAGGCGCTTCTTCGCCCCCGAGCCAATCGCGAATCGGGCCGAGGAAGCGCTCCTGAATTGCGACGTTCAGCAGTGGCGCAGTAGTGGGCGACGTTGCCGCACGCAACAGGAACTGAAAGCTGTGTGCGCGCTCCTCGTCCACATGGGCACCGTCCGCCATCATCGTCGCAATCTCGCTGGCGAACGTGCGGCGATCCCACGCGAGGATCCGGTCCGGGTGGAACGATGCCTTCAGCGCAGCGGTGAACAGCCCTTCTTTGCCGCCGAAGTAACGATTGATGAGCGCCACATCCACACCGGCTTCCGCCGCGACGTCGCGCATTACAGTTCGATCGTAGCCGAGACGTGCGAATTGGGCCTTGCCCGCTTCAAGGATTGCGGCGCTCGTTGCGTCGGCGTCTCGCTTTCGCGGTGCTGCCCGGTCGCGCGGGGCGCTCGCTCGAACGTTCATGAACCAACAGCCTGACTAAGGCGACGCGCCACATACACGTCGAGATCGCCGAGCACACCGGACCACGCCGCTTGCATCGTGTGTGTCCAATCATCGCCGCACTTCTCGCGCACAACTTCCGCGACGATGGCAAAGAACGTGCCGAACACCTCGCGCGGTACTTCGAAACCCTCGTGATTCATCGCCTCGGCTTCCACGAGATGGTCCGCATAGCGCCGCTCGCCCACGAAATCGAGAATCGCCTCGATCACCTTCATCAGCATTTCGCCTTTGATGGCATCGTTCGTATCGCGCCAGAACAACTCGCGCAGCTGCGGCTCGCGCGCAAAGAGCACCGCGTACACCTGCGGTGTGAGATCGCCGCCGCGCTCGGCGGCAATCTCCAGGCTCTGTTCGATTGCGCCGCCGTAGCGGCGATCGGTGCGGGAGTGGTTCGTCACTCGTACCTCAGGCAGTCGCACCCCAGGCACTCGCACCTCAGGCACGCGACGGAATGACCACGCGCATGCTTTCGTAGCCGTGCACGAACGACGAGTAGTTGCGTGTCGGTTCGTCCACCAGATCGATCCGCGGGAAGCGCTTCAGGATCTCTTCCCAGATGATCGCAAGCTGCATCTCAGCCACACGATTGCCGACGCAACGGTGTACGCCGAAGCCGAACGACAAGTGTTGGCGCGGCCGCGCCCGCGTAATGACGTAGTCGTCGGGGTTTTCGATGGCCGTTTCATCGCGGTTGCCCGACACATACCACATCGCGACACGGTCGCCCTTGCGGATGGTCTTTCCGCTGACCTCGGTGTCGCGTGTCGCCACGCGCGCCATGTGGGCAAGCGGCGTCTGCCAGCGGATGGTCTCAGAGACCATCGACGTCACGAGACTCGGATCGGCACGCAGCTTGTCGTACTGCTCGGGGTATTTGTTCAGGGCGTAAATGCTGCCCGAGATCGTGTTCCGCGTGGTGTCGTTGCCGCCCACGATGAGCAGTATCACCGTACCCTGATACTCCGCCGGCTCCATGTTCCGCGTTGCGGGGTTGTGCGCGAGCATCGAGATCAGGTCGATGCCGGGTGCGGAGTTGACGCGCTCGTTCCACAACTCGTGGAATCTGCCGAAGCACTCGAATAACGCCTCGCCCTTGTGTTGCCAGCTCTTCACCGGACCGTGGCCCGGCATATTGGTGACCATGTCGGACCAGTACGTCAGCTTGCGGCGGTCTTCGAACGGAAAGTCGAAAAGCGTCGCGAGCGTCATCGCCGTGAGTTCTTTCGAAACGAGATCGACCCAGTCGAACTCCTTGCCGATCGGCAGGCTGTCGAGGATCTGACCCGCACGTTCGCGCACCACCGGCGCCATCTTTGCCACATTGGGCGGGGCCACCGTCGGGGTGACCGCTTGCCGGCGCACCATGTGCTCCGGCTCATCCATGGTGATGAACCCGGCGCCACGGCGCGGCCCCATGATCTTCTCCTGCTCGGCAATCGCCTGGAGGTTTGCGAGCGCGATGCCGTCTGCCGAGGAGAACGCCTCGTTGTTCGTGTCCACGGCCATGATGTCGGCCCAGCGCGTGATCGACCAATACGGGCCGAATTCGCTTTCCGGCGTGAAATGCACCGGGTCTTCGCGACGCAACCGCTCGAACACGGGCCAGAACGTGTCGGCCTGGAATCGATCGGCGCGGGCGGGATTGAGCTGCTCGAGCGGGGTGTTGTAAGCCTCGGCGACGGCTTCAGGTTTAACGGGGATGTTCATGGCGTGGTTGCTCCAGGTGGCGCTTGCGCGAAATATCCCCGATGCCCAGAGCGATGTCAATGCGCGTTGACTTACGTTCTACTACACCGCGGGGCGGCACCTCGATAGGAGCATCATGGGGTTAGCCACCTACCTGGGACCGTGCCGTTGAAAACTCTATGCATGCTCCTCGCTTGCCTCGGACTCGGCCTTGGGCTGAGTTTTGCGGCGAACGGCGCAGCCGTGCAGGCGCGGCCGTGCGCGTCGTACAGCTTCATCAACGAAGACGGCATCGTTGAACTGTCGAATACGATTCCACCCGCGCTAGCCGACAGAGGTTATTCCTGCCTCGCCAAGGACGGGACCGTGCTTGAAGTGGTCCCACCGAAACGTACGGCGGACGCTCAGGCAAAGCCCGTCGAGAAAGCACCGAAGGAAGCCGGTCCGCATCCGCGCACTCCCGAAGAACTGCGGAAGCTGTATGCCTCAGCGCAGGACGTTGAAGAAGCACGCGATCGCGCCATCGCTGAGATCGATGAAGCGATCGCATTGGCGAAAGCGAACCTCGAGATCTGGAAGCTGAAGCTGCGCGACTTTGAAGCTACGGCGGCGGCAGCGGAGCGCGAGGGGCAATCGCCTTCTGCGGAAACCCTCGACAACCTCGACATCGTGCGTACGCAGATCGAGGCAACCGGGCGCGACATCGAGGCGAAGCGAATCGCCAAGCGCAACGCCATCGAGCAATTCGAACTCGATCTCAATGACATCGAACGCTTCTATCCGGCTGCTCCGGCCGCGGAATGACCCGCGGCGAACGCAAATGCTCACACCGATCCGCCGATCGTCCGCTTCCGTGTTTTCCCACGGTTAGGCAATACTCCTCCTAGTTCTGCAGTTCGCTCGTCGCACGATCACACCCGTCTCAGGAGGGATCGATGCCAGGGAAAAGCCTGCTGATTGTCAGCGTCATATTCGCGCTGTCGATTGCTGTGTCATCGAATGCCGACGAACTACCGGCAACCACGGCGCCTTCCATCGACCCCGTGATCGAGGCATACGCCGCGCTGCCATTCATAACGGACCTGCAGATTTCGCCGGACGGAAAGCGCATTGCGGCAATCTCGCCCGTGGGCGGCGTTTCCGGTCTCACCGTCATCGATCTGGTCACGCAGCACCAGAACATCGCGTTGGCAGCAGACCCCGCCAGATATCAACTCAACAGTTGCCGCTGGGCCAACGAAACACGGCTCGTCTGTCAGGTTCGGATGGTGGCAACGATGGCATTGGGGGGCGATGCCCAGGCTCGTTTCGCAACGACTGCCATCTTCGCAGTAGATCACGACGGCCTGAACCTGCTGCGGTTGAGCAGCGACACCGCGTTGCACAGCGTCGGCGAACTGAATCGGGGCAGCTACGTTTCGCTGCTGCCGAACGATCGCGATCACATCCTCGTGTCGATGGTGGACCCGAAAGCGGTGGGCGCGCTTCAACAATCGATGCTGACCTCGAACATCACACTGTGGCCCGACGTCTGGAAAATCGACATCTACAACGGCAAGCGAACCCGGTTGATCAAAGCCCGCGACGGCATCTCCGCCTGGATTGCTGACGACCAGGGAGAGGTGCGTGGTGGTTTGGGCACCCGAACCGTCGCTCGCGATAGCGGTGATTGGCACGCACTCGACATCAGCGCGTTCGGACAAGACCCGGACAACGAACCACTCGGAATCGGCGGCGAGGGTCGCTTCGCGTACATCGCCGCGCGCATCGACGAAGATCGCCGCGGCGCTTACGAGATGGACACTCGCACCGCACGCGTCACCCGCACCTTGTTTACGGATCCCCGTTTCGATTTCCAGGGCGCCGTGATCGTTCGCCACGGTGAACCGCAAGCGCTGATCACGGCGGACGACACTCTCCGTCTGATCCCGATTTCCGATGCGTGGAAAACGCTCGATGGAGAACTGAAGGCAGCGCTTCCCGGCCAATCGCCCGTGCCGTGGAGCATGGACGAGGCTGACCAGCGCTTCACCGTAGTCGCAAGCGCGCCCGATCAACCGCGCGTCTGGTATTTCTTCGACCGACCCGCGCGCAAGTTGATGCGCATCGGTTCCGAACATCCCAAGCTGCAGAGCCCGCTGCCGATTTCCACCTGGGTGGACTACAAAGCGGCCGACGGCGTGATCATTCCCGCGCGGCTCACACTTCCTGCCGAAGGTGCACGCAATCTACCGGCGGTATTGCTTCCGCACGGCGGTCCCGTGGCGCGCGACCGGGGTTTCAACTTCCTCGCGAGCTTCCTCGCGCGCCGCGGCTATGCGGTGCTCGAACCGCAGTACCGCGGTTCGTTTGGCTACGGCAAAACCTTTTTGAAGGCGGGCGACAACCAGTGGGGCCTTGCGATGCAAACCGACGTGGTGGACGGCCTCGCCTGGTTGCGAGCCGAAGGAATCGCCGATTCGAAGCGTGCCTGCATCGTGGGGCTGAGTTATGGCGGCTACGTTGCGCTCGTTGCCGCCTACAAAACGCCGGATCAGTTTCGCTGCGCGGTCAGCTACGCGGGAGTATCGGACCTGCCGACGCTGGTGCGCGATTTCGCGCACTACGATCTCGGCCGGCGAAGCCAGCAATACCTGCATCTTTCGTCGGATGCCGACGTACTCGAGGCGAACTCACCGCTGTTCAACACGGGACGCTTCGGTATCCCGGTGCTGCTGATGCATGCGGATCGGGATACCAACGTTCTGGTGGAGCAGTCGCGCACGCTTGCCGCTGCACTGCAGACGTCGGGCAAAACGTATCGGTACATCGAACAGGCGAACGGTGACCACTACCTCGGCGTGCAGACCCACCGTCGTGAATTTCTCACGGAGCTCGACGGCTTCCTGCACACCTACCTTGGTGATTCAGGCAGCCCGGGCAATTCAAGCGCTAGCGCAGTCGCTGCGTCTCAGCGAAGCGTTCCGTAAGCGACGCGATCGCCGGAGAACGTACCGATCCAATACTGCTTGCCGACGAGCAGCACCATCGTCGCGTTGCTGAACGCGGGATTCGGCGGTCCACTGGCCACTACCGCGCCCCGCATCGTCACCGGATCGATCGCCATTGCAACGAAGCCCCGCGGGCAGGTCGAGAACTGCTCGAATCCCATGTCTGCACCGGGTCGGCCGCCGCACGCTTTTTCGTCGTCTTTCATGCCGGCCGTCAGCATCTTTCCATCGGTGCCGCGATGCACGTTGTCCGGCATGAACGGCAGCGTCGGGGTGGTACGAAGTTGCTTCGTGGGATTCGTGTGCGTAAACGCGACCACCGTTTGAAGTCCGGTCGATGCAACGAAGATCTCGCGACCGTCTTCCGACACTTCGATGCCGTTGTTTCCCGGCAGTTCGCTGCCGATGATCTGCTCGAAGCCGCCCTTGCCGGGCGACCACTCGAGCACGGCGCCCGTGGGCTTGCCGGAGAACAGGTCGCCGAACGTTTTGCCCGGCATCAACAACACCGTCGCCACGAGAGAGCCGTTAGCGAACGACGCGACGCTGTTCGCCGCAAGCCCCTCGGGCATCGGCACACAGCCTCTCCAGGTCAACCTGGGTTTTGTACCGCCGGCCGGGCTCGCGTCGACATCGAACACCTCGATCGCCTCACGGGAGCCGTGGCCTACCACGTACAGCGTCGAATGACCGTTCTTGCCGGGGCGCAGATGCAAGCCGTGCGTCACCCACTTCGACGTCTCCGGCGGCGTCGCGCAGTCGGCGAACTGCGCGTCGTGCTTCACACTCGCGCTCGCGTCGGGATAGACCTTCGCGTGCGTGCCGTTGCGCGAGTCGATCAGCGTCAAGCCGGTGTCCTCCGCGAAACCACTCGCGATGATCCACGGCGTGTTCGGCACCAATACCAGGTCTTCACCGTTCTTGATGCCGCAAACGAACTTGAGCCCGCCGCTATCCGCGCAGGCGGCTTCGGCCGCGTACGCGGCGTCGAACAAAAACGATGCACCCAGCAGTGCCACGATCATCAGTACTCGCATCGGTCTCCCCTCTTTCTTTTGTCAGTCGGCTGCGTCGCGAAACCTAACACGCTCGGATCGAGCGATCCTTCGCGAATTCCACCACCGCGTCCAGCGGCGGAACATATCCGTCAGTGGTATCGACCTGAAGGAGTGGGAAGGGAAAGTGCGCGCGCATGTCGCGTTCGACTTGCTGCATGCGCTCGACCGCAGCCGTGGTATGCGCCTCCACAGTGTCGAAACCGGCTGCTACCAGCAGCGCCTTGTTGGCGATCAGCGGGTCGCGCCGATTGCGCTCGACCATTCGAGCCTCCGCCCGTTCGCTGTGCAGGTTGATTGCTACGCAATCGCCGGCCGCCATCAGCCGTTCGAGATCCGCCGGACGATTCACACGCACCACGTACTCGATCACGCAGCTCGAACCACCGCTGGTGAGCGCCTCGACGGTTCGCAGGAACAGCGCCACCGCCTCCTCCGCCGAGGGAATACGCTCGACGGATTCGCTCCATGCACCGGCGGAAAAGAGCAGGCCACCACGAACATCGTCGCGCGCGAGAAACGGCAGCCGCAGCCGTTGCGACAGTTCGCGTCCCAACGTGCTCTTGCCGCTGCCGGGCCGCCCGGTGAGCAATATGATCCTCGGCCTCACCGCGAGTGGCCCGAAACAGCCAAATGGGTAGCGCTTGCGCGCGCCTCGAACGCGCTGGCTTCGTTGCGCCTCCTCGCGTGGTGCCCGCCACAGCTCGTCGGCGCGCCTTGCCAGTGCGTCCGATGCATCACGCAATCGCTACCATTTGGCTGTTACGGGCCACTAGCCGTCGAATCGTACGCAGAGCTTCCCGAAGAAGCGGCCGCTTTCCATCGTACGCAACGCCTCCGGAACGTCATCGAACCCGAACGTACGATCGATGACTGGCTTCAACTCGAACCGTTCGATGTGCGCGAGCATATCGGCGAATTGCGCGCGGCTGCCCACCGAAATACCGATCAAATGCAGGTTGTTGCTGAACAGCATCGGCAGCGAAATGCTGCTGCCGAAGCCGCTGAGCACGCCGATGACGACGATGCGGCCACCGACACGCGCGGCGAGCATCGCCTGCTGCAACGTATTCTCACCTCCTACTTCGACGACAACGTCTACACCGCGCCCTTCGGTCATCCGGCGCGCCTCAGCGGACCAGTCAGGGTTTTTCGCGTAGTTGATGCCGTAGTCGGCGCCGAGCGCTTTGGCGCGCTCGAGTTTTTCGTCGCTGGAAGACGTGATGATTACGCGCGCGCCACGCGTTTTGGCGAACTGCAGCGCAAAGATCGATACGCCGCCGGTGCCTTGAACCAGAACGGTGTCGCCGGGGCCGACCGGGGCCTCTACGGCAACGGCACGCCATGCCGTCAATCCCGCGCACGGCAGCGCGGCTGCTTCCTCGAAGCTCAACGACTGCGGAATGGGGATTACGCCATCGGCGCGCAACGCGATGCGTTGTTGCAATACGCCATCGAGCGATCCACCGAGCGCGAGCGAACGCGCTTCGGCCGATACCGGCCCGTCTTTCCAGCTCTGGAAGAACGTCGGCGCCACCCGATCGCTCACGGCGAGACCACTCACACCCTTGCCGACCGCGTGCACCACGCCGGCACCGTCCGAAAACGGCACCAGCGACGCCGGCGCCTTTGTGCCGGGGAACCCGCGTATCGTCGCCAGATCGCGAAAGTTCAACGACGCGGCGCGCATCGCTACGATCACCTGTCCATCGCCGGCCTTCGGCTCCGGCAGCTCCACACGCTGCAGCTTGTCGATGCCGTATTCGCCGCGAATCTGCCAGCCCTTCATGCCTTTCCCCTCGTTCAAACCGTTAGTCTCGCTCAGCTGTCCCACATTCCGAGTAAACGCGCTGCAGCGTCGATACGAACGTTGCCCGGTGCCGGCGCCGCTTTGGTCTGCGCGCCCTCCGCAGGCCATACGCGCGAGTCGAATGCGGCGAGAACCGGTTCGGTTAGGAAGCGACTGCGTGCGCCGTACACGTGTTTGTCGCCCCAGCGGTGCTGCTGCGTGACGTAAAAGCGCAGTGGTGCTATCAGGTGCAGGTCGCGTTTCGCGCGCGTGATCGCAACGTACAAGAGGCGCCGCTCTTCTTCGACCTGCGCGGGATTGCCGGCTGCGAACTCGTTCGGGAAGCTGCCGTCGGTGACGTTCAAGACATATACCGAATCCCACTCCTGCCCTTTCGCGGAATGCACCGTAGAGAGGATCAGGTAGTCCTCGTCCTGTAACGGCGGCCCGGTTTCATCGCCGGTTGCCTGCGGCGGGTCGAGCGTCAATTCCGTAATGAAGCGTTCACGTGACGGCGACTGCATCGCGATGAGCTCGAGTTGCTCGAGATCGCCCTGGCGCACGCTTGCGGCATCGTACAGTCGTTGTAGGTGCGGCTCGTACCACTGCCTGACGCGCGTCATCTGCCCCGACCATTCGTGTGCGTCGTGCAGTTCGCTCAACAGCTGCACCAGCTTCTGCCAATCCTCGCTCGTCGCCGCCGGAACACGAAAATCGCGCAGCGACCCCAACGCGAACGCGGCATCTTCCAGCGCGTTCAAACATCGGTCGGCGATGGCGGGACCAATCCCCGGCAACAACTGCAGCGTGCGGAAACCGGCCAGGCGATTGCGCGGGTTGTCGATCCACCGCAACAACGCCAGCACGTCTTTCACGTGGGCGGCCTCGAGAAACTTCAAGCCGCCGTACTTCACGTAAGGAATGTTGCGACGGACCAACTCCACTTCGAGCACGTCGCTGTGATGCGAGCTGCGCATGAGAATGGCCTGCTGTCGCAATGGCGTACCCTGCTCGCGCTTCTCGAGCACCTGTTCCACCACGTAAAGGCTCTGGTTGCGATCGTCTTCCACGGTGACGTACCAAGGTTTCTGCGCCGAAGGCTGCTCCGAGTGAAGCCGCTTCTGATACTGGCGCGTGCTTTCGCTCATCAATACGTTCGCGGCATCGAGGATCGGCTGCAGCGAACGGTAGTTGCGGTCGAGCGTGACGATCTGCGCGGGCGGCGTGAAGCGGGACGGGAACTCGAGAATGTTCGCAACCGCAGCAGCACGAAACGAATAGATCGCCTGCGCGTCGTCGCCCACCACACAAAGCCCCGCGCCGTCGGGCTTCATGGCCAGCAGAATCTCCGCCTGAAGCGTGTTCGTATCCTGATACTCGTCCACCAGCACGTGCTCGAAACGCTCGCCCAGGTGCTTCGCAACCGACGGTTCCTGTGCCAGCAGGTGCCAATACAGCAGCAGATCGTCGTAATCGAGCAACTGCTGCGACTGCTTTGCCTGCACGTAGCCGCGAAACAGCTGCGTGAGCTCATCGGCCCATTCGGCGCACCACGGATAATGAGTCTCTAACGACTCAGCCAGGGTGCAACGCGTGTTGACGCGATGCGAATAGATGGCGATGCAGGTGTCTTTGCGCGGAAACCGCTTCGCCTGCTTCGCAAGGCCGAGTTCCTGACGCTTCAGATCGATCAGGTCGGCCGCATCACAGCGATCGATCACCGAGAACGACGGATCCAACCCGACGACGTGCGCGTATTCGCGCAGCAATCGGTTGCCGATCGAATGGAACGTGCCCGACCACATCATGCGCGTAGCGTTCGGATGGAACGCCGCTCGCGGCGATTCGCGCAGCGCCGCATGCGCGATACGTTCGGCGCGTTGCAGCATCTCTTGGGCGGCGCGGCGCGTGAACGTCAGCAGCGCGATGCGCTCCGGCGCGAC
>JBGSNQ010000010.1:0-1534 GCA_041739525.1 Pseudomonadales bacterium
CTCGCGCCGCCTGATGCGCGAACATCGCTTGAGTGCGGACGATCTGGTCTACCCGGTGTTCGTGCACGGCGGCGAAGGTCGCATCACTGTGTCCTCGATGCCGGGCATCGAGCGGCAATCGATCGATGAACTGCTGCGCACTGCGGAGCAGGCGCTCGCGCTGGGCATTCCGGCACTGACCCTGTTTCCGGTCACCGACGCCGACGCCAAGAGCAATGACGGCCGCGAAGGGTGGAACGAGCACGGCCTGGCACAACGCGCGGTGCGTGCGCTCAAGCAACGCTTTCCGGAACTGGGTGTGATCACCGATGTCGCGCTCGATCCCTTCACCAGCCACGGCCAGGATGGGCTGCTCGACGACAGCGGCTACGTCACCAACGACGAGACCGTAGCCGCACTGGTGCGCCAGGCGTTGTCGCACGCCGAGGCCTGCGCCGACGTGGTGGCGCCGTCGGACATGATGGACGGCCGCATCGGCGCGATCCGCGAGGCGCTGGAGGAACACGGCTTCGTCAACACCCGCATCCTCAGCTACGCCGCCAAGTACGCATCGAGTTTCTACGGCCCGTTCCGCGATGCGGTCGGCAGCGCCGGCAACCTCAAGGGCGGCAACAAATACAGCTATCAGATGGACCCGGCCAACTCCGACGAGGCACTGCGCGAAGTCGCACTCGATCTCGACGAAGGCGCCGACATGGTGATGGTGAAGCCCGGGATGCCGTATCTGGACGTGCTGCGACGGGTGAAGGAACGCTTCGGCGTGCCCACTTTTGCTTATCAGGTGAGCGGCGAATACGCCATGCTCAAGGCCGCCGCCGGCAACGGCTGGCTGGACGAACGCGCCTGCGCGCTGGAAGCGCTGCTCGCGTTCAAGCGCGCCGGTGCCGATGGCGTACTCACCTATTTCGCGCTCGACGCGGCGCGCTGGTTGCGCGAGCAGGGGTAAGTGCGCCATGAACAACCGCAATTCGTCGTCATTCGTCATTCGTCATTCGTCATTGCGAGCGTAGCGAAGCAATCCAGGCTTTTGACTTTTGCCGCGCATTCCTGGATTGCCACGTCGCTTCGCTCCTCGCAATGACGGCTCAATCGGACTCGCACTGGCTCGCGTAGTACCTGTTCCACTGTCGAAGCTTCCCGTGTCACGCAAACCAGAACCCACGGTCCGCAAAGGATGCAAAGATCGCGAAGCACGCAAACAAATCCCGCTTTTCATTTGCGCACTTGGCGTCCTTTGCGGACCCGATCGCTTTGAAGGGTCGCATCACGCGTCGCAGCAGGAGTCAACGATGTCCGACAACTCAACCACCCCGTCCGCCATTCGCCGCTTCGCTGTGTTCGGCCATCCGGTGGCGCATTCGCAATCGCCGTTCATCCATGGCGCCTTCGCACGGCAGTTGGGGTTGATGATCGAGTACGTGGCAATCGACGTCGTCCCCGCCGGCCTTGCCGACGCGCTCGCGCAATTCGCCGCCAACGGCGGCCTGGGTGCCAACATCACGCTGCCGCACAAGGAGGCCGCTGCGGCGCTTTG
>JBGSNQ010000110.1:0-3703 GCA_041739525.1 Pseudomonadales bacterium
TGGCAGCGCGCAAACCTGCGCGAGATCGAGCGGGCGCGAACGCAGGCCACGGCGCTGCCGGCCACACTGGTGGTGGAACGCAGCCGTCTCAGCACGCGATGCGAACAGGCGTGGCGAATTGCGCGGGCGGCAAACGACTGGCGCGCCATCGAGAGCCTGTTGGGAGATCTGATCGAACTGACGCGCGACATGGCGGTCGCGCTCGGCAGCGTGAACCGTCTGGCCCCGTACGATGCGTTGATGGATCGTTATCAGCCCGGCATGACGCAAGCGCAGATCGATCCGATCTTCAGCGAGTTGCGCTCGTTCCTGCCGGGTCTGGTGGATCGAACCATCGAGCGACGCCCGAAGCCGAAGCCGTTCAGGGGCCCGTTCCCGCGCTCTAGTCAGGAAGCACTCGCGCGCGTGCTGATGGCGAAGATCGGGTTCGACTTCGAACACGGCCGCCTCGATACGAGCCATCACCCATTCTGCGGCGGCGATCCGGATGACACCCGGATTACGACGCGCTACGACGAAAACGACTTTCTCTCGTCGCTGTTGGCGGTGCTGCACGAAACCGGACACGCCATGTACGAGCAGGGTCTGCCGCGCGCCTGGCGCGGGTTGCCCGTTGGCGATGCGGCGGGCATGGCCGTGCACGAAAGTCAGTCGCTGCTGATGGAAATGCAGGTGTGTCGCGGTCGTGAATTCCTCGGGTTCGCCGCGCCGATCATCCGCCAGCATCTCGGCGCTGGTGAGACCAACGCTCCGGCGTGGGACGCGGACAACCTGTACCTGGCCAGCACGCAGGTGCAGCGCGGTCTGATCCGCGTCGATGCGGACGAAGTGACGTATCCGCTGCATGTGATATTGCGCTACGAACTCGAACAGGCGCTCGTGTCTGGCGATCTCGTCGTGGCCGATGTGCCGGATGCCTGGGACGAGAAGATGCGGCACTACCTCGGCCGCTCGACGAAAGGCGATTTCCGCAACGGTTGCATGCAGGACGTACATTGGTTCGCGGGTCTCTTCGGCTACTTTCCCTCGTACACGATGGGCGCGGTCATCGCGGCGCAGTTGTTCGCCGCGGTCAGACGCAATCGAGCCGATGCGGTGGCGGCACTCGCGCTGGGCGACTTCGCACCTCTGCTGGCCTGGTTGCGCGAGAACGTGCACGGCCGCGGCCGGCTCGTCTCTACGGATCAGTTGTTGATCGACGCCACCGGATCGCCGCTCGGGCCCGACGCATTCAAGGCGCATCTGCAAGCGCGTTACGTCGACGCGTGAACGCGGCGCTCGCCGAGTTCGTAGCGAATCATCCCGATCTGCTCGTGCTGACCGGTGCCGGGTTGAGTACCGCGTCCGGTATCGGCGACTACCGGGGCGAAGACGGCGCGTGGAAGCGTCGCCCGCCGGTCGAACTGCGCGACTTCCTCGGCTCCGATCACGCTAGACGACGCTACTGGTCGCGCAGCCTGTTCGGCTGGCCGCATTTTGCGGCAGCCGAACCGAACGCCGGACACCGTGCGCTGGCGCGAATGAGCCGATCGGGCAGGGTGATCGGCACAGTTACACAGAATGTGGACGGCTTGCACGCACGGGCAGGACACGACGTCATCGAATTGCACGGGCGCCTCGCAGTCGTGAAGTGCCTGCAGTGCGGCGAGCGGTTCTCGCGCAACGATGTTCAGCAGTGGCTGATTGCGGCGAACCCTTCGTTTGCAGCGCGGATCATCGAGTTGCGCGCGGACGGCGATGCTGAGGTGGAGGCGGTCGATCTCGACCGATTCGTGGTGCCGAATTGTCCGAACTGCGCAGGTCTGCTCAAGCCGGACGTGGTGTTCTTCGGTGAATCAGTACCGCGCATCGCGGTCGAACAGGTGTATGCCTTGCTTGCGCGTGCGTCGGCGCTGTTGCTGGTCGGGACGTCGGTGATGGTGTATTCGGGATTTCGCTTTTGTCGCGCGGCGCAGGAACAGCGCAAGCCGATCGTGTCCATCAACCGCGGTGTCACACGTGCCGACGCCATGCTGGAATTCAAAGTCGAGGATGATTGCGCGCGCGTGCTGGATGACTTGGCGGCCGACACGTGAAACGGGCAGACTTCGGCTATGAAGGGCTTGGCTCTGTCGGTATTGGCAATCGCGATCGCGTCGCTGCACGCGAACGGTTTCGCTGATCCCGCGGAAGCTGCCGACGTTCCCGCACCGCCATCGAGCGCGCAGTCGGAGCTCGCCTTCATCCTCGACAATCCGCTGCCGGAATCGGAATACGCCGAAGCGAAGCGCTGTGTATTTCCGAACGCTTATCGCAAGGTCGAAATTCTGGACGGCCGGCACCTGTTGTTCTGGGGATTTCGCGGCAACGTCTGGTTGAACCAGTTGCGGGCCGAGTGCCTTGGTCTCAGGAAGGACTCGTTGCTGGTGTTCGAACTGCGTGAACGAACGCTGTGCGATATGGATAGTTTTCGCGGCACGCCGCGCTCCAACACGATGTCGCCGTTTGCCGTGCATTGCATGCTCGGTACCTTCGAAACGATCAGCGAAGCGCAGGCGACGGCCTTGCGCGTTGCACTTGAGCGTCACGCGCAATCGCCCACGCCGGCACCGACGCAGACAAATGAACAGTAACCGGCCCCGACTCCTACTCTTCTGCAGCGTCGCGTTGTGGTCGCTGGCGGCGTCTGCCGCAGAACCGACTGCGGAGGAGATTTTGAGCGGTGCGGCTCCGCCTGCGGACTACTCGCAAGCGGTCAAGTGCATCCCGTCTGCGACGATCAATCGCGCCGAGCCGCTGAACGATCGCTACATCGTGTTTCACTCGGGCCGGGACAAGTTGTGGCTCGTGCAATTGAAGATGCGCTGCCCCGGAATGTCGGCGTCGTCGCTGCTGTCGTTCGAGAAAGACGAGCATCGGCTGTGCGAATGGGACAGCGTGCGTACTGTCGAGGACAATCTGATGAGCGGTCCTCGGTTTGGACCGAAGTGCAATCTGCCGAAGTTCGAACCCGTGTCGCAAGATCAGGTAAACATGTTGAAACAGCACATTCGCAACCCGGGTCCGAAAGCGGCAGCACCGCCCCAGTAACGGACCTCCTTCAACGGCGCTTTAGCAGGGTGCTGAAAAAGCACCCTGATAGTCCGGTGGATGGATCCACCGGCATTTTTCGAACACGCAAGTCCGTGCGACGGCCGGTTGAAAAATGGAAGGGCTCGCAAGCCATGGATGGCTGAGAGCCCGAAAAACGAAGCGTTAGCGGAGTTTTTCAGCAAACTGTTTAGGCGCCGAGCACCACGTCGGCCAGTGTGCGCAACTCCGTTGCGCTGCGCGCCGAAACGAGCAGCGAGGTCACCGGCGTTTCACGCCATGCAGCAAGCCGCTCGCGAATACGGCCCACAGGACCCACCAGCGAAATCTCGTCGGCGAGTTTCGTCGGCACGGCCAGCGCCGCTTCCTGCTTGCGGCCCGCGAGGTAGAGTTCCTGGATTCTGTTTGCTTCCGCTTCGAAGCCCATGCGCGACACGAGTTCCTTGTGGAAGTTGCGCTGTTTCGCCCCCATGCCGCCGACGTAGAGCGCGAGCATGCCTTTGATCGGCAGCAACCCCTTCTCGATGTCGTCAGTGATGTTCACGACCACGCCCTGAGAGATCTCGAAGCCCGGCTTGGCGTTGGACAACGACGCTTTGTAAACGTCGTTGCGGAACGGCGAGTAGTACAACGG
>JBGSNQ010000122.1:0-40438 GCA_041739525.1 Pseudomonadales bacterium
CGCCGCCGCGCCGCCACCGGACGATCCCCCCGGCGTGCGCGTCGCGTCCCACGGGTTGTTCGTGGTGCCGTAAACGGGGTTGAACGTCTGCCAATCGCCGAGTTGCGTGGCGACGTTCGTCTTGCCGACGATCACGGCGCCCGCGCTTTCGAGACGCTGCACCGCAACGGCCGTTTCAGTCACGGGAATGGATTGCGTGCCCGGAATTCCCCATGTCGTCGGCAGGCCTGCGACGTGGATCGCTTCCTTCACCGTCATGGGTACGCCGAGCAACGGCCGCCGTTCACCGCGCCCGATCGCTGCATCCGCATTGGCGGCCGCAATGCGCGCGCGCTCGAAGTCGCGGACGACCACGGCGTTGATGACACCGTCGTGCTTCTCGATTCGTGCGATGCACTGCGTCAGCAGCTCGACCGCCGAGATCCGACGCGACTGCAGCGCATCCACCAGTTCGGTCGTCGTCGTGAACTCCATTCGGCGCACTCCTCGAGTCATTTTGCGAATGCATTGTGGCGGACCAGGGGTCCGCTCGAAATGATCCGGCTTGCGGAGGACCTGACGCCGATTGCGAACCGCTGTTCCCCCCTTCAAGTGGTCCCCCTTTAAATGTTCCCCCTTTAGGGGGTCGTTGGTACGATCGCACCGGGAACAATGAAACGGGGAGAGCACTGATGACGAGAAGAATCCTTGCGTGTATGACCGTGTGTGCAGCATTGGCAACCACCGCCTCGGCGGCCGACTGGTATCCATCGCGATACGGCGCGGCCGACACGCTGGGTGCCGCGAACAATCTTTCCGCCGAAAAGGTGCTGTCCGCCGCGCGCCTGGTCACAACCGGCAAAACCTACTCGCTGGGCGTGCAGACGGGGCCCGATTCGCCTGCGTATCCGCCGCGCCGCTACTCGATCACGGTGCTGCAACCGGCGCCCGGTGCAGCGGGACTGATCGGTTCGAACCACGCAACGGGCAACGACGATCTGCTGTTCACGTGGATGGGCATCGGCAGTCAGCTGGATGGTCTCGGCCACATGGGCGTCGAGAACGTGTACTACAACGGCAACAAAGCCGAGGATTTCGTCGCGGTGACGGGCCTTAAGAAACTCGGCACCAACAGCATTCCACCGCTGGTGAGCCGCGGCGTGTTGCTCGACATGGTGAAGCTGTCGGGTAAGAAGCCCGACGCGGGAACAGCGTTCAATCGTACGCATATCGAAGCCGCTGCAAAGGCCGCGAAGGTGTCCATCGAGAAAGGCGACATCGTGCTGCTGCACACCGGTTGGCTCGACGTAGCCGACAGCGACAAGGTGCGTTTCATGGCGGGCGAACCGGGTCTTGGAGTCGACGGCGCGGCGTACCTCGCGTCGCTCGGCGTGGTGGCAGTAGGCGCCGACAACTGGGCGGTCGAGGTGCTGCCGCACGAAGATCCGAAGCAGGGCTTCCCGGTTCACGTCGAACTGCTTGCGAAGAACGGCGTGTACATCCTCGAGAACATGGATACACGTGCGTTGGCCGCGGACGGCGCCACCGAGTTCCTGTTCGTGCTCGGCCAGCCGAAATTCGTCGGTGCCGTTCAGGCGGTGATCAACCCGATCGCGATCCGGTAGCCCCTCTGTCAGGGCGTTAGCGCCGTTGCGCTACCAGGCATAGGCTTCCGGCGCGGCGCCGCCGGGCCCGGGAAACAGCTCGTTCAATTTCGCGAGCGACGCCTCGTCGAGTCGCGCTTCCACGGCGCGCACGCTGGCCTCGAATTGTGCGAGCGTGCGCGGGCCAACGATGGGTGCGGTGACGCCGGGTTGTTGTGCAACCCAGGTCAGCGCAACGTCTCCAGGGTTGCGGTCGATCGATTTGCAGAAATCCTGGAACGCTTCGATCGCGGGCGTTTGCGCCAGGAAGGCGCGGCGGCCGCGGTCGTTGTCGCCGGGTTTGCCGCCGAGCAGGCCGCCGCCGAGCGGGCTGTAAGGTATGAACCCCATGCCGTATGCGCCGCACGCGGGAATCACCTCGAGTTCGACGGTGCGCTTCAACAGGTTGTAGACGCTCTGCTCCGAAACGAGCCCCATGAAATGGCGCGAGCGCGCGAGTTCCTGCGCCTGCGCGATGTGCCAGCCCGCAAAGTTCGAACTGCCGACGTACAACACCTTGCCCTGCTGCACGAGCAGTTCCATCGCCTGCCACACTTCCTCCCACGGTGTGTTCCGGTCGATGTGATGCATCTGATAGAGGTCGAGGTAGTCGGTCTGCAGACGCTTCAGACTCGCGTCGCACGCTTCGCGGATGTGTTTGGCGGAGAGACCGCGCTGATTCGGCCCCACCCAGGAGCCGGTGCGCATCGCCGGATCTTTCGCGCCCCACTCCATGGGCGGCGAGTAGCACTTGCTCGCAAGCACGGTCTTTTCGCGCCGGCCGCCGCCTTGCGCGAACCAGCGCCCCAGCAGCGCCTCGGTCTGTCCCGCGTTGTAGTTGTCGGACGTGTCGATGAAGTTCACGCCGAGTTCGAACGCCCGGTCGAGGATCTCGAAACTGTCTGCTTCGTTGGTCAGCCACGAGAAGTTGGCCGAGCCGAGCACGATGGGGCTGACCATCAGTCCGGTGCGGCCGAGCTTGCGGTATTTCATGAGAGCTCCGGGGCGTTGTTGTTACGGCGTGGCTGTTGGTGACCATACCGCATTCGCGCCGGTTCGGCTGACGCGGGCGCGTTCACGCACTAACATGCGCCACATGTCGCCCCCCACAAAAAAACGTACCGAAAAATCCGCAGCGCTCTATCCGATCACCGACCGCGTGCAGCACGCGATGTCGGTAACGAAACGGGGCTGCGACGAACTGATACCCGAAGCCGAATGGCTTGCGAAGCTGGCGAGGTCGGAGAAAACCGGCGTGCCGCTGCGCATCAAGCTCGGTCTCGATCCCACCGCACCTGATCTGCACCTCGGCCACACCGTCGTGCTGAACAAGCTGCGGCAGCTGCAGGATCTCGGGCACACCGTGATTTTCCTGGTCGGCGATTTCACGTCGATGATCGGCGATCCGTCGGGCCGCAACACCACGCGTCCGCCGCTGAGCCGCGAAGAGATCGAAGTGAACGCGAAGACGTACTTCGATCAGGCGAAGCTGGTGCTCGACGAGAGCAGAACGGAGATCCGCTACAACTCCGAATGGTGCGATGAACTAGGCGCGCGCGGAATGATCCAGCTCGCGTCGCGTTACACCGTGGCGCGCATGATGGAGCGCAACGACTTCAGCGATCGCTTCAAAGCCGGCACGCCGATCAGCGTGCACGAATTTCTGTATCCGCTCGTGCAGGGCTACGACTCGGTGGCGCTGAAGTGCGACATCGAACTGGGCGGCACCGATCAGAAGTTCAACCTGCTGATGGGCCGCACGCTGCAGGGCGAATACAACCAGGAGCCGCAGTGCATCTTGACCATGCCGTTGCTCGAAGGGCTCGACGGTGTGGAAAAGATGTCGAAGAGCAAGGGCAACTACATCGCCATCACGGAACCGCCGAACGACATGTTCGCGAAGGTGCTGTCCATCAGCGATCCGATGATGTGGAAATACTTCGCACTGCTCAGTTTCAAACCCGAGGCGGAGATTGCCGCGCTGAAGCGGGAGATCGACGGCGGCCGCAATCCGAAAGACGCGAAGGTGATGTTGGCCAAGGAAATCACTGCGCGCTTTCACGGCGCCGCTGCGGCGGAAGCGGCGGAACGTGATTTCAGCGTGCGTGCGCGCGGTGGTGTGCCGGAAGTCATCGACGCGGTGACGCTGAACGGCGCGCCGCTGCCGATCGCGCAGTTGCTGAAGCAGGCGAACCTGACCAGTTCCACCAGCGAAGCGTTCCGCCTGATCGAAGGCAACGGCGTGAAAGTGGACGGCGCGGCGGTATCGGACCGCGGTCTCAAACTGGCCGCCGGCACGTACGTCGTGCAGGTGGGCAAACGCAAGTTCGCGCGCGTTACTCTGGTGTGAATGTGGTGGTGGGTTGGGACGAGCGCACGCCCCCCAACGAAACCGTTGATGAGTACGGCAACCCGTCGCAGTCGAACCCGGGCTTCGGGGTAGCGGATCCACGTGCGCCGAAACGGCGCGTCTACGACGACCCGGCTGTGGTCGAGCTGCGCGAGCACCTGCGGCTGCACAACGGCATTTACGGGCTCGAGATCGTTTCTCCACACGAAGTGGAGCGGGCCGCACGCATCTTTCATCGCGACGGCTTCGTAGTGGTGCGCGATCTGCTGAATGGCGAACAGCTGGAACGATTTCGGGGCGGCTGCGCGCGCGTGATCGACGACATCCTGTCGATTCCCGGCCTCGATGGTCGCAAGTACATGACCGAAACGAGCCGCCTGCCGCACCGTTACAGCTACGGCACCTGCTCGGCGTCGCGACATCTGATGCACGATCCGGTGTGGACGTCGATGATCGACCTGCCGACCACTACGCCGATTCTCACCGAGATCTTCGGCACCGCAGACTATCTGGTGCGCGGCGGGGGTGGAGATTTCTGCCTGCCGGGCGCGGTGGAATATCAGCATTTGCACTGGGATTTCAAAGATCCCCTGACCATGCCGGCCGAACGGTTGCAGCAGGCGGCTGCACTCGGCATCGAACTGCGTAAACGCGCCGACTCCGACGAACTCGATCTTGCAACGCAGCGGCTCGTGGTCGAACGCACACCGCCGCTCGTTACGATCAACTTTCTGATGTCGGAACTGACGTGGGAGAACGGACCGATCCGGCAGATTCCCGGCACGCACGCGTCGCAGACCACACCGCCGACTCCGGCCGACGAACCGGAATGGATGCGCCTCTCCACACTCGTTGGCGCACCCGCGGGTGCAGGAGTGTTCCGCGACACACGGGCGTGGCACGGCGGCACGCCGAACCTCAGCCGCGACGTGCGGCCGATGCCGAACATCGAATACGTCGCGCCATGGTTCAACACCTTCATGTTCACCCAGTCGATGCCACACAAGTTGTGGGCTGATCTGTCGCCGCACGCACAACGGCTGTGCCGTTACATCAAATGCGAACCGGGTGTATGGCCGCGCGGCGCCGGTGTGATGCATCCGCTCGCGAGCAAACGCAAAGAAGCGTTCGAGAGGGTGGTGGTCCCAGCTGGAAGGGCATCGAAGTAAGCCCACGCGACACCCTGCTGGTGGCGTTGGGGATTTCGATAGTGTTCAGCTCGCGTCTTCGCTCTCCGGCTTCGCCAGCTTCACTATTGCATCGATCAACGCGTGCTTCACCTTCTCGTATTCGTCGGGCGTCATTGCGCCCGCATCGCGCGCCTCTTTCAATTCGATCAGCTGTCGACCGAGTGACACGTCGCCAAGGTGAATCGACGGATTACCGTTGCCGTTCCAGCAACCCGTCAACGCGAACAGTGGCACTAGCAACGCAAGTCTCATCGTGGGCCTCCATTCAACGCGGTCTTGCACCGCAGTGGTTAGACATTCTGCGAACACTACGCGGGATTTGCACTCGCGGTTGCACTCCGGCATGTCTGGGGACCGTGGTGCCCCACAAGGCGCAAGCGTCGCGACGTCATGCCGATCAGCGATCGCCCGTCTTACCACGCCCATCGAGTTGACTTGCGCGAGGCAGATTCGGCAGCAGGGTTGCAACGAGGCCTTCGGCGTGAATTTCCACCCATCGGGCACTGGTAGGTTCGATGCCCGTCAGCAAACGCGCCTCCGGGGCGTTCACGTACACCATGGAAGCCGCTCCCACTACCACATAGTGAACCAACCTATCGTCGATCGGTGCGGCGATTCCCGCTTTGCGAAGCCGGCGCCACAACGGGCGAACCCGGTCGTACAGCGGCTTAACGTGCCGTTCCGTCATCCACTTGAGCCGACGGCTCTCGGTGGTCGCTTCGTGCACCATGATTCGGTTCAGTTCGGGGTGTGCTGCGGCGAAGCGGACAAAGCGTCGAATCATCTCGGCGACGGCCGCAGCGACGTCCTCAACACCTAGCGATTTGCTGAGCAGCCGCCGATCGTCGAACCCCTGCATCGTCCTCGCAAGGTCGGAGAAGAGGTGGTCGACCGCTGCGAACCAAAGCGCCTCCTTCGAGGCGAAGTGATAGTTGATCTGAGGCTGGTGCGCGCCGACGCGCTGCGCGATCGCACGAGTGGAGGCGCCATCGAAGCCTTTAGCGCCAAACTCCAGCAGCGCGGCTTCGAGCAGGCGTTCGCGTATGTCCTCGCGCGTGCGGCGCGGCCTGGTTGTTGGTTGCTTCATACGATCAGCATCGCATATTATCGATCGATAATTAAACGAGCAGAGGGAAAAACACCATGCTGTTGCCGCTAGCCTCGGAGCCGTTCGTTGCCCCTACAGATCGCGACATGCTCCCGTCCGAGCGGAGGCAATTCGTGCGCACGCATCGAACGTGCGTGTTCGGCTACGGGCGGCGTGCGCGGGGCCCCTCGATGTCGATTGTCTATTACATCCCCACCGATGACGACGAGTTGCTGATCTCGACGATGGCCGGTCGCGCGAAGGCGAAGGCGGTCGCTCGCACCGGGAAAGTGAGCGTCTGCATTCTGGACGAGCGGTGGCCCTTCGCGTATTTGCAGGTCTACTGCGACGCGCGGGTCGATACCGATCCCGAACTCGTGGTCGACGTGATGATGGCGGTCGCGGGACGAATGTCGGGGCAGCCGCTTCCGCAGGAGGCGCGTCCAGCGGTTGAGGCAATGGCGATAAACGAGGACCGTGTGGTAGTTCGCTGCCGTCCTTATTCCACGTTCGCGCAGCCACCGCGACACCTGCACCGAAACGACCAGGCCGAGAAGCTCACCCACTGGATCACGGCCGCCATGCCGTGGGACGCGCCTGACGGAGATCGCTAACTGCCCCAGGCCACCACGGCGAAATAGCTATCTGTCCGTCGTTCGGCGCCGGGCCGCGCCGGGATGGTTGTCCTGCAGGCGGGGGCTACGTCCGAACAGCTTCTCGCGGTAAGTGCCGGGTCTGTACTCCTTCTTGAAGGCACCGCGACGCTGCAACTCGGGGATCAGGTGTTCCACGACGTCGGCGAACGTCTCCGGCATCACGGCGTAGGCCAGGTTGAAACCATCGAGGTCGGCCGCCGAGGCCCAAGCCTGCAGCTCATCAGCCACACGTTGAGGCCCGCCAACCAGGACTGGCCCGCCGCCACCAAGGCCCACTGACTGGGCGATGCGGTCGAGGTCCAAGTGTTCTCCACGCCCGCCGGACGTGAAAGCCGCCGCCGCCCCCTTGATGGCGTTGCTCGTCGCCGCACTAGCGGACACCAGCTCGGGCCGCGCAAAGTCCACTCCGGTCCAACCGGAGATCAGGGCCAAGGCGCCGGTCGGGCTCACATACTGCTTGTAGTCCTCGAACTTGACCTGCGCCTCGTCATCGGTGGCCGCCGTGATCACGGTCGCCAGGGCGAAGACGAGAATGTCGGAGGGTGCTCGACCGGCTTCCACCGCCAGCGCGCGAAGCTTCGCGACGTCTGCCGCCATCTGAGTCCGCGAGTTGCCGCCCACGAAAACGCACTCGGCGTGCCGGGCCGCGAACGCCGTCCCCTTCGACGAGGAACCAGCCTGGTAAAGCACCGGCGTGCGCTGCGGCGAGGGCTCACACAGGTGGACGCCGTTGACCCGAAAGTACTCGCCCTCATGAACCACACGATGGACTTTGCTCGGATCGGTGAAGACACCCGCCGCGCGGTCGCAACGCAGCGCGTCCTCCTCCCAGCTGCCCTCCCAAAAGCCGTACTGGATGTCCATGAACTCTTCGGCGATGTCATAGCGAATGTCGTGGGCGACCTGCTTGCTCGCGCCTGCGCCCTTGGCGCCGCTGTCGAGATAGCCCGTCACGATGTTCCAGCCGATCCGGCCATCGGTCATGTGATCGAGCGTGGACATCCGCCGCGCAAATTGCAGCGGTGCTTCGTGCGAAAGGTTGACGGTGGCAGCGAAGGCCAGGTGCTGAGTGGCCTGTGCCATCGGTGGGATCACGAGGAGCGGATCGTTCGTCGGCACCTGGACCGCTTCGCGAAGCGCGGTGTCTGGGCTGCCGCCGTACACGTCGTAAACCCCCACGACGTCCGCCAGGAAGAGACCGTCGAACTTGCCCCGCTCGAGCAGGCGTGCGAGATCGACCCAATGATCGGTGTGCTTATAGTTCGGCGACCTGTCGCGCGGGTGTCGCCAGAGCCCTTGAGACTGATGCCCGACGCAGTTCATTGCGAACGCGTTGAGTCGAAGTTCGCGAGTCATGATGTCCTTCCTGCTTCTCCAGACGGTGCGTTCCAACATTGGAACTACAAATCAGTTCACCGAAATCCGGTGCGGAGACCCTCTACCCCAAACGACTCCGATAAGGCGTGAGGTCCCAATTGGGATAGCGTGCCTGCGCGCGCGCCAGCGTCGTTTCGTTCCAGAACGGATGTCCAGGCGGCTGCACGCCGAAACATGCCAGTTGCTCCGGTGTTGCGTGGTCGAAGATGTGGTGCCACGGCTTCATGTGGTGGAACGGCCACGCGTGATAGCCGATCGCGTCGTCGCTCGCTCGCTTGTAGCAGGCCATCACCGCGTAGCGATGGCCGCGCGGTGCGGTCATGTTCGTGCCGCGGTGGTACACGTCGATGCTGTACGGAAAGATGCTGCCTGCTGGTGCCGCGCTCGATCGTTCGTGTTGTACGAGGCTGCGTTGCAATGAGGCATCAGAGTGCAGCGTCGCTTCGGGGCCGGCGATGCTCGCGCTGTCGGTGCGCGTAACGTAGTGCATTGGTCCGTGTGCTTCGGTCACGTCGCTGAAGTAACACAGAATCGTCACGCAATTCAGACACTCGTCGTCGGAGGGTGCGGTCAGCGTGTGATTGACATAGTCGCAATGGAACGGCTGGTCGTAGTCGGCGTCGCCGGTGAATTTCGCCCATGCCTGACACTGATAGAGGTAAACGTCGTCGCTGCGCATCGCCGCGCGTGCGAACTCGATCAGTGCCGGATGCACGCCGATCAGGTTCAGCGCCGGTGAACAGTCGAAAGGAATCGCATCGAAGGTGGTGAACTGCGCCTCGTTGAACCGGCCCAGTTCGCCTTCGCGTTTCTTTACCAGCGGTGCCTCGGCGCCTTCGCTTCTGCCGAACACACGTTCGAAGTCGGCGCGCACCGCAGCTACCTCGTCAGCGTCGAAGAACCGTTCGACTCGAGTGACGCCGTCGCGGCGCCACGCGTCGATGTGGCCGGCGTCGAATCGTGCGGTCATGGTTTCTCTCCGGTGCGCCACAGCCAGCGTAATGAATCGGCGAATAGTGCGCCGCCGTGCCGAAGGCTGTGGCCGCCGGTGCCAAATTCGAAACGATGCTCGTAGCCGGCGTATCGCAAGGCGTCGTCCATCGTCTGGTTTGCGAGCGGCCAGTTGCCGAACAGCGTTTCGGCGTCGTTGGCGCCGCTCTGCAGAAACACCCGCAACGGTTTGCGCGGTGTCGATCGGATCAGATACGGGTAGTTGTGGCCGCCGCGAATGTTCGTGAAGGAACCGCAGTGGCTCAACACACGACGGAAGCTGTCCGTGTGCTGCCACGCGACGGTGAACGCGCAGATGCCGCCGCTGCTGATGCCGCAGATCGTGCGTCGCTCGGGATCCTCGGTAATCGAAATGCCGTGTTCACGCGTGACGAAGGGCAGCACTTCCTCGAGCAGAAACGTGCCGTAATCCGGCGTGAGCGAATCGTATTCGATGCTGCGCTGGGTCAGCGCCGGATCGTTCATCATCGTGCGATCGGCGTGGTCCGGATCCAGCACGCGTCCTGCGTTCACGAACACGGCCACCGTCGGTTCGATCGAAGCGTTCGCGTGAAGGCTGTCGAGCACTTTCGTCGCGCGCACTGGCCCTTTTCCGCTCACGTACAGGAAACCGTCGTTGAACACGATCAACGCGGCGGGGCGCGATTTGTCGAGTTCGGGCGGCGTGTATACGAAGATGTCGCGCGCGGTCTTCGGGTAGATGCGGGACTGAGTCCACTCGGTGTGCCGCGTAAGGTCGCCCCTCGCGACCGCCTTGTCCGGAAACGCTTCGGGGCACGGGTGATACGGCGCGTCGCCGGGATGCTCCAGCGAAGGGGCGATATCCATGTTCGATCGCCCGTTCACTTCCAACGGCGTGGGTTTGTCCAGCGCGAGCGCCACGTGCGTTCTTGCATCCATCGGCATGATTGGCCCCTCGAAATCCGCACAGGCATGGTAACGCTTCGGTGCGGCGTTGCATCGTTGCTTAAACACGGACTAAGATAGTCCGCGTTATGGCGCACATCGGAAACAGGGTCGAATACGGATTGCACTGCCTGTTGTGGCTGGTCGATCCGGATGCAGAACCGGCGAGCAGCCGCGATCTCGCCGAACTGCAGGGCATTTCGCCGTCGTTCGTCGCGAAGATTTTCCCGAAGCTGCAGAAGGCTGGCATCGTCAGCGCCATCGCCGGCGTGCGCGGCGGATATCGCCTTGCTCGCGCGCCCGATCGCATCTCGGTGCTCGACGTAGTCGACGCGATCGAAGGGAAAAAGCCGCTGTTCGATTGTCAGGACATTCGCGGTCGATGCCCGATCTTCGGCGGCAATGCACCGGCGTGGGCCACGTCGGGTGTCTGCGGCATTCACGCCGTGATGTTGCGTGCGGAGCGACGCATGCGCGACGAACTGGCTGCCACCACGCTCGCTGACCTCGCCGGCTCGGTGGGCCGCAAGATGCCCCAGCGATTCGCGGGCGAAATCAAAGTATGGCTCGCCGATCGCATGAACACGCGCCCCGATGGTCACGCGCCGCGCACCACGCCACCGAACAAACGCAAGCGCCGGCGCGCCACGCCGGCGTCGAATACGCCGAGGCAATGACATGACGCAGCGGATTCTGATCGTTGGGGCGGGGTTCGCCGGACTCTGGAGCGCGCTCGGTGCCGTGCGCGTGCTCGCTGCGGCAGAGCGCGATGGTTCGATTGAGGTGGCCGTGATCGCGCCGCAACCGGTGCTGCATCTGCGCCCGCGATTGCACGAAGCCGCCCCGCACGCCATGACGGCGCCGTTGGGAGAACTGTTCGACGCGACCGGCATCCGATTCGTCGAAGGCAAAGTCGAGACGATCGACGTAAACGCACGATCCGTATCCGCGGTGGATGGACGTGGTCGCCGATTCGCACTGGGCTACGACCGCCTCGTGCTCGCGACCGGCAGCGAACTGAACCGTCCGCCGATCCCCGGCCTCGCCGAACACGCATTCAGCATCGACCAGGTGGCGGATGCCGTCGCGCTTGAAACGCATCTGGCGAGTTTACCCAAGCGGCCGGAATCGCTTGCGCGAAACACGATCATCATCGGTGGGGGCGGGTTCACCGGCATCGAGCTCGCGTGCGAGTTGCCGCTGCGTTTGCAGGCGATATTCGGCAGCGGTTCCACGAACCGGGTGATTCTCGTTGAGCGCGCCGCGGAAATCGGCCCTGACCTCGGCCCCGGACCACGGCCGGTCATCGAAGAAGCGCTCGCGTCGCTTGGCGTCATATCGCGCCTCGATACCACGATCGCCGCCATCGACTCGGGCGGTGTGTGGACCACCGCCAACGAACGTATCGAGGCGCAAACGGTGGTGTGGACCGCGGGACTGAAGGCAAGCCCGCTGACGCAACAGGTAAGGGCGGAACGCGATTTGCTCGGACGTCTGCACGTCGATCGCGATCTGCGCGTAACCGGGGTCGAGCACGTGTTCGCGACCGGCGACGTTGCCTTCGCCCGGCTCGACGATGACGGTCACAGCGCATTGATGTCGTGCCAGCACGCAATGACGATGGGCAGATTCGCGGGGTACAACGTCGCCGCCGATCTCATAGACCAGCCGACTCTGGCTTACTCCCAGCCGAAATACGCGACGTGTCTGGATCTTGGTAGCTGGGGCGCGGTGTTCACCGATGGCTGGAACCGCGAAGTCCAATTCGCCGGCGACCGCGCGAAGGCGGTGAAACGCATGATCAACACGCAGTTGATCTATCCGCCGCCGGCAGAACGCGCGGAAGCGCTGGCATTGGCGAATCCGATTCCCAACGCGGTTGGTTGACTCTCGAACGACAGCAACTGAGTGCTCTAACGACATCGTAGTCGTTGCCCAGACCCTGGTTGGTGCCCAGCTCAAACACGTATCGATCAACTGACTCGGTCGTTTGCTCAGGGCTGTACCGGCGTGGTCGGCGAACGATTCACCGCCCAAACCGCCGTACCGAGTCCAGCGATCATCAGAATCGTCGCGACGAAGAACGGGCGCCCACGGCGAGTGCATGTGGGTCGCCGGTCGCGACACTGGCGAACATCAGGGCGAACAGCGTCGGCGCAATCACGCCGTTTAGGCTGATGATGCTGCGCTCCGAACCCGAGAGACGTCCGCGGTCCGAGGCGCCGATGATGCGATTGTTGATGGCCTGTCGTACGGGTTCCGCAACGCCGCCCAGCAGCATCAGAAACACCGACGCCACGAATAAAGAACCGGTTGCTGCCAGTCCGCACGCGGCTGTAGCGAGGATCTGCAACCCGATGCCGCCGAGCAGCGCGCGGCGTTCGCCCAGCAGTCGGATCGTGCGCGACACCAGACCCGTCTGTATCGCAATTCCCGACAACATCACGAAGGTGGCATAGAAGCCGATGATCCGCGGCGTCCAATCGAAGCGGAAGGTGACGTAGAGGACGAAGATGCTGTTGATGCCGGTTGCGCCGAAGTTCATCAACAGCACTGCGCACTGCCATGGTTTTAGGATCGGGTAGTCGCGCCAGATTCCGGCAACGGCGCCGATCGGATGTATCGAGCGCCACTTCAACGGCGCGCGATGCTCTCTCGCGAGCGACTCGGGCAGAAAGAAGAATGCGTAGAGCAGGTTGACGAAGGCGACCCCTGCGGCGATCCAGAACGGCGTGCGGATTCCCACTTCGCCGGCGAAGCCGCCGATCAGAAAACCTGCGGCAGCCCCCGTGCTAAGCGCGGCCGTGAGGTAGCCGAAGCGCGCCGCCCTCTGCTCTGGCGCTGTGACGTCGGCGATGTATGCGGTTGCGGCCGACATGCTGCCGGCCGCGAGACCTGAAATTGCGATTGCCACGTTGCAACGGCGCCGTAAATCGTCGACATCTGCGCCATCGAGCCGCCCGTCAGCGTTTTCAACAGCTGCGGCATCACCGGAAACGGAATCGTGCCGGCGAGCGCCTCGAGCGCAATGTTGACCAGAACCAGCGCCACGGCAGTGCGCCCGGGCTGGATACCTCGACGCTCTGCAACGGTGTCGATGATCGATCGAACCGTTGCGGCTAGCGCTTCAGGATCAGCTCTTCATGCGCAACTGGCCCATGTAGTCGCGTTTGCCGAGCGGCGCGCCCTTCATGCGCAGAATGTCGTACGCGGTGGTGGCGTGGAAATGCAGGTTCGGCAGCGAGAACGACAACACGAAATTCTCGGCGACGAACGGCAGCTTGTTGGGGCCGAGCTGGAAGACCACGTCTTTGCCTTCGAGTTCGTTCACCGATTCGCGCGACAGCTTCTGCAATTTCGCGCGCGCATCGCCGATCAGTTTCTGTAAGCCCGCGTAGTCCTGATCCATTGGTCCTGCCGGCGGCTTGAAGAGTCCGGCTTGTACGCCTTCGATCGCGCCCAGCGAATGGTGCGCTACCGCGATGACCTGAAAACGAAACGGCAGCATGTCGGGCTGCAGTCGCGTTTCGACGAGCTCATTGAGGTCGACGCCGGTTGCTTTGCAGTGTGCCAGCCCTTTTTCGAGAAACCCCGAGACGCCGCCGAGCGTCTGCAGGAACGAAGCCACGCTGATGTCGTACAGCGAGATCGCCATGATCCACCCCTTCGGTTGTTGTAGGACGAGTGTCGATCAAAAGTCCGATCGGGCGCCAGACCTTTCGATGCGACGCGTCGGCGCCCTCCTACCCACGAAAGCGAGTTGGGCGATGCGGATCTGCGCAGGCTACTGACAGCCCATCGCACTCAAATCGCCTTTCATGTCGATGTACCGAATGACCACAACATCGAGGAACTCGACCATGCCCACGCGAATAGCGGTTTTGATCGCAGCGGCACTTCTTGCTGGCTGCGCGACACAATCGGAACGCCCGACGCAGGAGATGGCGCGGGCGCAAACCCTCATCGATCAAGCCGAAAAGGCAGGCGCACAGCGCTATGCGGCGGTGCAACTCGACCAGGCTCGACAGAAGCTGGACCAGGCGAAAGCCGCCGACCAGAAAGGCCGGCACGACGACGCGCATCAACGCGCCACCGAGGCTGTGGCCGATGCCGAACTGGCTGTTGCGATGGCGGATAGCGGAGAGGCACAACGCGCCGCCGCCGAAGTTCAGCAGAGCGTCGATACGTTGCGCGAGGAAGCGCAGCGCAACAGCGCGATCAGCAGCTCGAACCTCAACGACTCGTTGAACGACGCCAACCCCAGCGACCTCAACTAAGGAGGACACGATCATGAAGTCCATTCTCATAGTTCCTTTCACGATCGGTGCCGTGTTGCTGGGCGCCTGCGCCTCGACGCCGAAGCAGGTTGCGAGCCTCGAGCAGGCGCGCACCGAAGTGCAAACACTGCAGCAGGACCCACTGGTGACGCAGGCGGCGAGCAGCGAGCTTGCGGCCGCGCGGAAATCGCTCGATTCGGCAGAGGGCGCGTTGCAGCACGGTAAGGCGATGTCGACCATCGATCACTATGCCTATCTCGCCACTCAGCAAGCGCGAACCGGAGAGGCGCGAATCGCCGAAATGCGTGCGAAAGAGCAGGTAGCGAAAGGCGCAGCCGATCGCAATCGCGTTCTGCTCGACGCGCGCACGCAAGAGGCCGACGTAGCGACTGCAACGGCGAAACAGGAACGGCAGAACGCGGAAATCGCACGTGCGGAAGCAGACGACGCGCAACGCGAACTCGCGGAAATGCAGGCGAAGCAAACGGATCGCGGCATGGTTGTAACGCTCAGCGACGTGCTGTTCGATACCGGCGCGGCAACGCTGAAGCCGGGCGCCGACCTTGCACTCGGTCGTGTCAGCGAGTTCCTGCAGAAGAACCCCGAGACCAAACTGATCGTCGAGGGACATACCGATAGCGTTGGATCCGACGCGTCGAACGAGAGCTTGTCTCAGCGGCGCGCCGATGCCGTAAAGGCAGCGCTGCTGTCGCGCGGCATTCAAAGCGACCGGATCGAAACGCTCGGGCGCGGCGAAGGATACCCTGTTGCGAGCAACGACACGCAGGCCGGTCGCCAACAGAATCGCAGAGTGGAGATCGTCTTCTCCAACGAAGCGGGTGCGTTTGCGCAAAGCGGACACGCCGCAGCGGTTCGCTGATCGCCTGTTAGCTGATCGAAGGAGTGACGTCGAACGCCGCGCAATGCGCGGCGTTCGTCATTTCGGGGTAGCCTTCCTGCAACACAGGAGGGTGCAGATGAACTGGGATGCAGTCGGCGCGTTGGGCGAAGTGCTCGGATCGATCGCGGTGTTTCTGACGTTGGGTTACCTCGCCGTTCAGGTGCGGCACGCCAGAGATCAGGTACGCCACTCGATCAGCCAGAACAGCACCGGCGGGAACCGCGATCTGTTCCTGGCGCGCGCGATGGACGATGAACTACTCACGCTCAATGTCAGGGTGAACCGCGCGCTCGGGGGGACTCCGACGGAATTCGAAACCACGTTGATGGAACGCGTGGGGCTAACAGCCGAAGAGGCTTCCGCACTGCACTGGGAACAGATGGCGTGGTGGCAGCAGCGGCTGCAGATCATTCCGTACCTGGAGCAACGCTCCATGGAAGAACGGGCCGGCTTCGACTTCGCGACGCGCCGCATCTACAGCGCCACACCGGTCAGCCGGCTCTGGTACGAGAGCAACAAAAGAACGCTACGCCCCGACGCCGTCCGCTACGTGGATGCATTGCTGGCTAAGTAGTTCCCGCCGTTGCACCGATGGTGCGCGATGTGGAACCATCGGGCAGGTTAATTCACGTGAATTGTCAGGGCGGCGGGGTGCCGCGCTGCATCGTCTATAAGGGGGATATGACATGAGTACACAACTCAAACCGCAATACTCCAATCTCGGCTTCGATCCGGACGCGCTGCGCGAGAAGTACCGGCAGGAACGCGACAAACGTGTGCGTCCGGAGGGCAACGACCAGTACATCGAGGTCGCCGGCAGGTTCGCGCACTTCGTCGACGATCCGTACGTGGCGCCCGGGTTCACACGCGAACCGCTGACCGACGAAGTCGACATCGTGATCATCGGCGGCGGCTTTGGCGGCCTGTTGGCGGGCGCACGCTTTCGCCAGGTGGGTCTCGACAACTTCCGCATCATCGAAGCGGGCGGCGACTTCGGCGGCACCTGGTACTGGAATCGTTATCCCGGTGCCCAGTGCGACATCGAAGCGTATTGCTACCTGCCGCTGCTCGAAGAACTCGGCTATATGCCGAAGGAGAAGTATTCGTTCGCGCCGGAGATCTACGAACACTCGCAGCGCATCGCCAACACGTTCAACCTCTATGAAACGGCGTGTTTCCAGACCAAGGTCACCAATTTGCGCTGGGACGAAGACAGCGCGCGCTGGATCGTCTCCACCGATAGAGACGACGCCATTAAGGCGCGTTTCGTGGTGATGGCAACGGGACCGTTGAACCGACCGAAGTTGCCGTCGGTGCCCGGCATCGAGACGTTCGAAGGCCACACGTTCCACACCAGCCGTTGGGACTACGCCTACACCGGCGGCGATCACAGCGGGAACCTCACGAATCTGGCGGACAAGCGTGTCGCAATCATCGGCACGGGCGCCACCGCAATTCAGAGCGTGCCGCACGTTGGTGCGCACGCGAAACACCTGTATGTATTTCAACGCACGCCTTCGTCGGTGGATCTGCGCGGCAACAAACCCACCGACAAAGACTGGGCGAAGACCCTGAAGCCGGGCTGGCAGCGCGAGCGACGCGAGAACTTCAACGCGATGGTCACCGGACAATCGGCGAAAGAAGATCTGGTGAACGACGGCTGGACCGAGATCTTCCGTACGCTCGCGAGCATGATGCCGAAGCAGGCAGAGGTGCCGGTTTCGCCGGAAGAAGCGGCGCTGCTGACCGAGCTGGCCGACTTCAAGAAAATGAACGGCATTCGCGCGCGCGTCGATGCGACCGTCAGCAAGCACGACACGGCAGAAGCGCTGAAGCCGTGGTATCGGCAGTTCTGTAAACGTCCGACGTTCAACGACGAGTATCTACCGACGTTCAACCGGCCGAACGTCACGCTCGTCGACACGAGCAATGCGCAAGGCGTCGAACGCATTACGAAGAACGGCGTGGTGGCGAACGGCGTGGAATACCCGGTCGACTGCATCATCTTCGCGACCGGCTTCGAAGTGGGTACGGCTTGGACGCGTCGCGCCGGCTACGACATCATCGGTAAAGACGGCGTCGCGTTGAGCGACTACTGGTCCACCGGCATGAAGACGCTGCACGGTTTCTCGAGCCACGGCTTCCCGAACTGCTATCTGATGGGGTTGTCGCAGAACGGATTCTCGGTGAACCTCACGTCGATGCTCGACGACCAGGCGCAGCACATCGGCTACATCATCAAGCAGGTGATCGACAGCGGCGCGCGATACGCGCACCCGACGGCCGAAGCGGAAGCGGCTTGGGTTGCCGAGATCCGCAGGCTGGCAGTCAATGCGGAGGCATTTTTCGATGCATGTACGCCGGGTTACTACAACAACGAGGGGCACCTCGTGCAGCGCGGTGGTGGCCTGAACGGCGAGGCGTATTCGCCGGGAGCGAATGCGTTCAACGCGCTCTTGGCAAAATGGCGCGAGGGTGGAAAGCTCGAGGGACTCGAACTCGGTTAGCAAGACAAAACCGACAACTCAACGAAGGGGAGAGCGGATGGCAACGGTAACGGTTTCTGAAGACATCAAAGGCAAGGCGTCGGACGTATGGGCCGCGCTCAGCGATTTCGGCGGCATCAAGGTCGGCGGCCCGGTAACGTCGTTCGAGACGAAGGGCAAAGGCGTCGGCATGGTGCGCACCATCGGAATGGGTGGTGGACTGGTGGTCGAGCGCCTCGATCGCCACGACTCGAAGGCGATGGTGTTCGCATACTCCATCACGAATGACGACTGTCCGTTGCCGGTGAAGGGGTATTCCGCAACGGTGAAGATCACCGACAAAGGCAACGGCACGTGCAACGTGAACTGGTCCGGCACATTCGAGCCCAAGGGCGACGCGGCCGCGGCGTCGAAGGTGGTTGAGGGAATTTACAAAGGCGGTATCGCCGGCGCGCGCCGCGCGGTTGGGGGCTAGCGACATACGTTTCGTCGATCGCGTCGACGTTGCGTCATGCCAGCAGATCGTGATGTTCCTTGTGCTGCCGCATGTACGCGGCAGCATAGGAACACGTCGGTACGATCTTTTCCCCGCGCGAGCGCACGATGGCGAGCACGCCTTCCATCAAGCGGCCCGCAGTCCCGGTGCCGCGCAGCGAAGGTGGCGATTCGACGTGCGGAATCACGAGCACTGAGTTGCGACGCCGGTAGTCGGCAAACGCAATCTGACCGTCCTCTTCGAGTTCGAACCGGCTGCGGGCCGCATTGTCGACCACGTCAGACATGGGCTCGCGCTCCAGTGGTGGCCGGCAGGCCGAACAGCGACGCGAAGTTACCGGAATAGAAACGGTCGAGCGTCGCCTCGGACCGACCCGTGAGCGACTGACCGAAGCGGCCTAGCGGATGGCGGCCGCCTTCCGTGTGCGGGTAGTCGCTCGAGAACAGATACAACCGATCGTCGGACGCTTCGATGAGAGCGCCGACCGACTCGTATGGATACGGCGTGAAGCGCAACCGGTCGACCACCGTTTCGGAAGGCTTCATGCGCAGCGACTTGAGGTCGGGTTCGGACTTCTTCCAGATGTCTGCCACCCAATCGAGCCGTTGGATCATCGACGGAACCCAACCAGCACCCAGTTCGATTGCACCACCGCGTAGTTTTTCGTGTCGATCGAAAACGCCGTCGAGCACCATGGCGCCGAGGAAGGTCTCCACCGGGTGATGCAGCGAAGTCATATCCTTGCCGCGTACGTTTTCGCCGCCCCCCAGCCAGTCCGTTGGCACCGGACGCCCTGTGTTCATCCATGCGGGATCGATCTGCAACGGATTTCCGCCTACGTGCAGCGTGAACGGAATATTCGCTTCGGCGAGACGTGCCCAAACGGCATCGAGGTCGTTGTGTCCGGGCGAGCGTCCCCCGCACGGGCGATGCGGCACCCATGCAGCGGCGAGGCCGAGTTTGCGCAGGTGCTCGACTTCCTGAATCGCCAGTTGTGTGTCATCGAGCGGTAGGGCGGCAACACCCATCAGTCGATCGTCGTTTGCACAGAAATCGGCCATTGCACGGTTGTGCGCGTGTGCGATGGCAAATCGTTCCGGAACGCTGCGTTGCTCGGCGAACGCGGTGCCCGCTGCGAACGTGGAGAACACCAGTTGACGATGGAAACCGAGTTGATCGAGTGCGGTGGCGCGCTCGTCGCGGTTGAATGCACCGAGTGCGAAGTAGCCCTTGGGGCCCGAGATGAGATCGCTGCCCAGCGCCACCATCTGTTCGACGCGTTCCGGCGCATGCGCCTTACGCGCGAGCAGTTCGTCGAGTCGTTTCGCGAGTTCATCCGGCACGGCGCGTATCTGCGGGATGCGGTCGCGAAATGCCGGGTCGGCGTATTCGGTAAGGAAATCGGGCAGCTCCATGATGTGGCTGTCCGCATCGTAGAACGTGCGACCTTGTGCATACGGCATGGTGGTTCCCAGTAGCGACGCGTCGCCGGATTCTATGGCGATTCGCAGGCCGCACGCGAGAACTTGAGGCAGACTACCGCGTACCGGGAGAGCGTGGTGCGACTGTGCCGATGTCGTTGGGGCAATTGCTCGTCTATCCGCTGCGGGGACAGGGCGGTGTGTTGTCGCTGCTGTGCGCCGTTGGGTTGTATCTCCTGCTCTTGTTGTTCGAATGGACGCGAATCGACGAGGGACAACACCTTTTGGCAGCGGTAATGCTGCCGATTCCGTGGCTCGTCACATGTATGGTTTTCCAACACTACGCGTGGGCGTCCCTCAGCCACGTTGCCGCGGGGAATGACGAGACGATTCGCAGCATCGCGATCGAAGACGTCTCACCGCTGAACAACTTCCTCGCGTTGAAAGTCACCGCGCTGTTGTTCGGAGTCGCCGGCCTGGTGGTGGCGAGCTTCGCAACCGAAGTGGTGCTGGGCATCGGAGTAGCGGCGGTGGTCGGTGCGGTGCTGCCGGCGGTGCTCGGGGTGATCATTCTGGAGGAAGCATTTCTGGCCGGGCTCCATCCGCGGCAGGTGGCGGGTTTCGTTACGGGTTTGGGTCCTGCATATGGCGTGTTCGCGGTGTCTCTGTACGCCGGCATCGCGGCGCTGTACGTGGCGTGCGTGGTGGTGCGGCCGCCGAGCATCTTCGCGATGGTCGTTGCGAGTTATGCGTTCATGCTGGGGCATGTTCTGGCTGGCCGGGTGCTGTACATCTGTCGCGAACGGCTCGGGCTGGCGACGCTGCCCGAGAAGGATCCGGTGCACGTGGCGGCGATTGCCGATACGAAAGAGATCGAAGCACTCATGGTGGAACTGCATCGGCATTGCGCGGTTGACCGCGTGGAGCGCGCCAACAAGTTGCTCGAGGGGTTTCTCGAAAGGGACGGCTACGTCAACGACGAGCGTATTCATCAGCGGCTGACCCTGTTCCACGACAAACGCCTGCGCCTGGAACACAACTGGCACTACATCAACAGATTGCTCGATGCGAAGAAAACGGTGCGCGCGTGGTCGCTGGTGCGCGAATCGCTCGACATCGACCCGATGTTCCGCCCCGCCAGTGCCGATGCAACGCTTTCGCTGGTGGCGGTTGCACCGGCCGTCGATGCGGCGTACGTCGACATGCTGCTGAACGATTTCGAACGTGCGTATGCCGACAGCGAGCGGGCCGCCGAGGGGGTGATCGAGCATGCCCGCTGGCTGGTGGCGAAACTCGAACGAGTGGACGCTGCACTCGAACGGATCGCCGTCGTCGAACGGGAATTTCCCGAGGCGGCGGACGATCCGCAGTTTCGTTCGTTTCGCGAGCACGTGCACAAACTCGCCAACTAGTGTGCGGCTCGCCGACGGCTCGCCAGCGGCTTGCGCAGCACCGTGATACGCGCGGAAGATCGGCCGGCGGATGCAAGGAGGTTGCGATGAGACACCTCGTTTTGTCGATTGGCTGCGCGGCGTTCCTGTTGTTTACACCGTCGCCGCGCGCGCAGGAACACGACCACTCGCACGCCGTGGAGACCTTGGGGGAGGTGCACTTCCCAACCTCGTGCAAGGCGGTAGATGTCGAGTTCACGCGCGCGGTCGCTTTGCTGCATTCGTTTGGTTACGAGGAAGCGCGGCGCCAGTTCGAAGCGGTTGCGGTGAAAGACCCTGCGTGCGCGATGGCGTACTGGGGAATAGCGATGACGTGGTATCACCCGATCTGGACGCCTCCGAACGCGAACGATCTTGCGGCGGGAACGCAGGCCGCCGCGCGCGCCGCAGAACTTTCCGCTAATACACCCGAGCGGGAGCGCGGCTTCATCGCCGCGATCGGTGAGTTCTATCGTGATGCAGACCGCCTCGACCATCGCACGCGGGCGAAGTCATACAGCGATGCAATGTTGCGGCTCTCCGAGCGGCTGCCCGACGAACACGAAGTGCAGATCTTCTACGCCTTGTCGCTGCTTGGCACCGCGCCAGCCGACGACACGACTTTCGCGAACCAGAAGAAGGCGTCCGTAATACTCAACGCGTTGCTACCGCTCGAACCGCAGCATCCCGGCATCACGCATTACATGATTCACTCGTTCGACTATCCGCAGCTCGCTTCGGAAGCGCTGCCGGCCGCACGAGCGTATTCGAAGATCGCGCCGGATTCGCCGCACGCGTTGCACATGCCCTCGCACATCTTCACGCGGTTGGGGCTCTGGGAAGATTCGATTGCGTCCAACCTCGCATCGGCCGAGGCGGGACGACGCCTCGTTGCGGAGCAACATCCCGGCGCCGCGTCGATGGATGCGCTGCACGCGCTCGACTACCTCGAATACGCCTACCTGCAGATCGGCGACGAAGCTGCGGCGCGGCGCGTGATGGCGGAAGCGGCAGCGGCGAAAACGTTCGATGATCCGGCGTTCCAGGCGGGCTACGCGCTTACGGCGATTCCGGCGCGCTTTGTGTTGGAGCGCCGCGACTGGAAAGCCGCGGCGCACCTCGAACCCTCTGACGCGACGTTGCCGTGGGCGAACTTTCCGTACGCACCCGCAACCACCTACTTCGCGCAAGCGCTCGGCGCCGCGCGCGTGGGCGAGCTCGACGCTTCCCGGGCAGCGTTGCGCAGACTCGAAACGATTCATGCAGGCCTGCAGGCGGCACCCGTACCGGGTCCGTACGACTGGACCCATCAGATCGAATCGGCGCGGTTGGCGGCAACCGCGTGGCTGGTGCTTGCCGAAGGGCGCAACGATGAGGCGCTGAACATCGCGCGCGCCGCCGCCGATCTGGAGGAGCGCACCGGTAAGCACCCGGTCACGCCAGGATCACTGTTACCGGCGCGCGAGTTGCTCGGCGACATGCTGCTGGAGCTGAACCGGCCTGCGGAGGCGCTCGCCGCATATGAGGTCTCATTGAGCAACGCGCCGAACCGGTTCAACAGCCTCTACGGTGCGGCGCGCGCGGCGGAGCTGTCGCGGGACACCGCACGTGCGCACACTTATTACGCCGCTTTGCTTGCCGAGTGCGTCGCCGACTCACCGCGGCCGGAACTGGCGCAGGCTCGCAAGTTCGTAGAGTGACGGTGAAGCGAAGTAGGCGATGTCGGTGAACGGACGCTTCAGTTCGGCGGCGTATCGCGCTCAACTTGCGTCGGATCGCGAAACCCGATCGCCGTTCCCCAGTCGGCCACCGGCGGCGCGGCGCCGCCTTCGAGTGCTGCGATGATGCGGTCGCAGTGCTCGCGGAATGTCGCACCGAACAGCGGCTTGGCGTAGTGCCACCAGCGCCGCACATACAGCTGTTGCAGATAGTCTTCGAGAATCAGCTCGTAGGACTCGTTCATCGAATCGTCGAACAGGCCGCGGGCGTGATGGTGCAGTCGCGCCTGAAAATTCATGAACGCGGCTTGCAGGTAGCTCGCCAGCACTTCGGTGTCGTCGACGTCGAGATCTTCGTTGCGCCTCGCTTTGCGCAATATCGCGCGCAAGGGCATGTTCTCGGCGCGTAGCAGCAAGACTCGTTGTGTAGCGTCGACGGACGCCTGCACAGTCTGCGCAGTGATCAAAGAAGTGTTCTGGCGAACCTGTGCAGCGAGGTAAATCAGCGTGATGACGACGGCGACGCCACCGATCAGGTCGCCGAGATCGCCGAGGTCCTGCAGAGTCATGACGCGCCTCCCGTTGTCGTGCAACCGCGATGCGCACGCTCACACGGGAATTTGTTCAGATCAATACCGCGAGAGGTCATGGGCCGCGGTCGAACGCGGCCCATGATTGCCTGTTACAGCAGATCGCCGCCGCAGGCGCCTGCCGTTGTGCCCGTGGCCTTGAACGCCTTGATGACGTTGCGGCCGGTGGTCCAGCGATGCACTTCGTCCGGCCCATCGACCAGACGTTGTGAACGAATGTGCGTGTACCACGCAGCCAGCGGCGTATCGCGTGAATAACCGAGCGCGCCGTGCAGCTGAATCGCCGTGTCCACGACGTGATGCACCATGTTCGCGAGGAACA
Organism: Pseudomonadales bacterium; assembly: GCA_041739525.1. Taxonomy (GTDB): domain Bacteria; phylum Pseudomonadota; class Gammaproteobacteria; order Pseudomonadales; family Azotimanducaceae; genus DATJGR01. The sequence goes on from JBGSNQ010000122.1 coordinate 23,841, forward strand.
CTTTCGCGATGCCGTTCTCCTGACGGATGTCCATCTTGTTTTCGGCCTTGTACGCGATGTGCATCAGCATCAGCCGCGCGATGTACAGCTGGCTCGCGCACTCGGCGAGCATGAACTGCACCGCCTGACGCTCGTCCAACTTCTTGCCGAACGTTTGACGGTTCGTTACGTGCGCGGTCGCCATGTCGAGCGCGCGTTGCGCCATCGCAACGTTGTGCATGCCGTGGCGCAGACGGCCGTATGCAAGGCGATGTTGCCCCATGTTGAAACCGTTACCTTCGCCGCCGAGCAGGTTTTCCGCCGGGATTTCCAGGTTGTTGATTTCCACTTCGGAGTGACCACCACCGAGGATGTGCGACAACGGGCCCTCCATCGCCATCGTCGGAATGTCGCGCTTGATCTTGTAGCCGGGGTTCGGCAGTTCGACCAGGAACGTGGAGAACTGCTTGTGACGCGGCGCGTTCGGATCGGTCTTCGCCATTACCAGCGCGATATCGGCCACGCTTGCTGCCGACGAGAACCATTTCTCGCCGTTCAGCACGTACGCGTCGTTGCCTTTGCGGTCGGCGCGCGTCTGCATGCCGGTGGCGTCGGCGCCCGCAGCTTTCTCCGTCATCGAGTAGCAGATGCGTTTGTCGCCGTTGAGCAGAGGCTTGAGGAATTTTTCTTTCTGATGCGGCGTGCCGTGTTCGAGCAACGTCATCATCGTTGCGTCGTCGGGACCTTGCGTATTCATCGACAACGCGCCGAGGTAGCTCTCACCCAATTCCATCTGCACGAGTGCGTTCGCGAGCGGTCCGAGACCCATGCCGCCGTACTCTTTCGGAATGAACGGACACCACAGCCCTTGCGCGCGCGCTTTCTTGCGCAGCTCGCCAAGCACCTTCTTGTAGTCTTCGCCGGCGATCAGTCGCTTTTCGGCGGGCATGCATTCGTCGTGCACCCAGGCGCGGATGCGCGCACGCAGCGCCTGTGCTTCGGCGGGTATTGCGAAATCGATAGCCATTGGATTCTCCGTCTCGTATTGGGTCTATGAAGCCCGGGTATCTTGCGCTCACCGCCCGTCATCAGCCAAATTCGCTCCTCTGAACTTCAACATCACTGATGGTGATATCGGGATGAACCTGCGCGGCATAGATCTCAATCTGCTGCCGATCTTCGAGACCATCTATGTCGAACGCAATCTGACGCGCGCGAGCGAGGTCCTGCACACGACGCAGCCGGCGCTGAGCAATGCACTGGTGCGCTTGCGCCGGGCCTTCGGTGACCCACTGTTCATCCGTTCGGGCCGCGGCATGACGCCCACGCCTGAAGCGGAGCAACTGATCGGCCCGGTACGCGACGCGATGATGCGGCTGAGGTCTGGTCTCGATCGCGGGCAGGGTTTCGACCCGCACCTTTCCGAACGCGCGTTCAACGTGGCGGCCGGCGACGTGGCCACCTCCGCGTTGGCTCCTGCGCTCGCTCGCGAACTCACGACCAAAGCGCCGCGCGTGCGCTTCTTCTTTCATCAGATCGACCGCGCGACCGTGCCGACGGAACTCGCTGCGCGACGCGTCGACCTCGCTGTGGACATTCCGGCGCTCGCGCAGGCCGATCTCGAGAGCCAGCCGTTCATCGAAGATCCCTACGTGTGCGTGTTGCGACGTGGGCACCCGCACGGTTCCAGGCGTATGACGCTACCGCGGCTGCTCGCGCTCAATCACGTGGCGGTGTCGCGGCGCCGCGGCGGCCGCACCGTGGTCGATCTGGCACTCAACAAACTGGGCGAGCGGCTGCGGCCGGTTATGCGCTTTCCACACTACGCTGCTGCTTTCCACGTGATCGAAACGACCGACTTCGCGCTGATCGTGCCGCTGTCGCTGGCGCGGCTGCACGACGTCGAAATCGTGCAGCTACCGCTTGCGGGGTTGAACCTCACGCTGCATCTCTACTGGCGGCGCGATACGGACCGCGATCCCGCGTGCATGTGGGCACGCGAGCAACTCGTGGCCGCGGTAAACCAAGGCGCTTAAACGAGCGCTCGTCGACATTCCGGGCTGAGCGACCGGTGGCAGAACTGATTCGGAATAGGCTCCGATCTGGTCGAACTAGATGGGAACAGACTCCGAATGAGTTTCAGCAGAACCCTGCTCCTCAAACTGCCGCGCGGCCGATCGGCGTTCCTCTGGGGACCACGCCAGACCGGCAAGACCACGCTGTTACGTGAACGCTTTCCCGAGAGCCCGTTCTACGACCTGCTCGACACTCAGAACCTCGTGCGGCTGACGCTCGCCCCGCACGTGTTGCGCCAGGAGCTCGCCGCGCGTCCGTCTGCAGCCAGAGCCGCACCGATCATCATCGACGAGATCCAGAAAGTGCCGGCGCTTCTCGACGAAGTGCACGCGATGATCGAGCAAGAGCACTATCGCTTCATCCTCTGCGGCTCCAGCACGCGCAAATTGCGGCGAGCGGGCGTCAACCTGCTCGGCGGTCGCGCGTGGCGATTCGAGCTGCATCCGCTCACCTATCCGGAGATCCCCTCGTTCGACCTCCTGCAAGCGCTCAATCACGGCCTGCTGCCCGCGATCTATCCCGATCGACACTATCGCCGCGCCCTGCGCGCGTACGTGCAGGATTATCTCAAGCAGGAGGTCTTCGACGAGGGCCTGACGCGCAACGTCGCAGCGTTCTCGCGCTTCTTTGAGGCTCTCTCGTACTGCCATGGCGAGTTGATCAACTACAGCGCGATCGCGCGCGACTGCGGCGTCGACTCCAAGACCGTTCGGGAGTACTTCCAGATCCTCACCGACACGCTGGTCGGTCATCACGTGCCGCCGTTCAGCCGGCGCACCGGGCGACAGGCGATCTCGCATGCGCAGAAGTTCTTCCTGTTCGACGTTGGTGTAGCAGCACAGGTAACCCGGCGTCATCTCGAGGACGAATCAGGCACTGAATTCGGTCGTGCCTTCGAGCATTTCGTACTGATGGAGTTGATCGCGTTCCGAAGCTATCGCGAAGCGGAATTCGATGTCGCGTTCTGGCGGACCAAGAGCGGCCTCGAAGTCGACTACGTTCTCGACCGCGGTCGCATCGCGGTCGAAGTGAAGAGCCGCGTGCGCACCGGCGATCTCAAGTCGATCGCGGCGTTCGTCGACGAATTCAAACCGAAGCGTGCGATCGTGGTCAGCAACGAGAGGCAGGCGCGGATCGTCGACGGCATCGAAATCCTGCCGTGGCGCAGGTTCCTCGGCGAACTGTGGGACACCGGTCTGGGGCTGGCCTGATCCTCTTAGGGCGACCGGAAGCTGCCAAACGCATCGAAACGGCCGACTTCGCGCTTAGACGAGCGCTTCGTACGTCATCTTCTCGAACCGCTCGAACAGATCCGCCGTCGGCAGGAACTGATAGCCGAACACGTGCGTGAAGAAGAGCCCCACGATTTCCTCCAGCGGGTCGATGAAGAACCACGTGCCGGCCGCGCCGCCCCAGCCAAACGTTCCCGGGGAGCCCGGCATGAAGGTGCCGCCGATGCCTTTACGCACACACACGCCGAAGCCGAAGCCGTAGTTCGGACCCACACCGAGGTCGATGTTGCGATCACCGATGTGGTTGGTGGACATCAGTTCGACCGACTTGCGGCCGAGGATGCGCACACCGTCGAGTTCGCCGCCGTTCGCGAGCATCTGTGCGAAGCGCGCGTAGTCCCACGGCGTAGACAACAGCCCGCCGAACAGTCCATTGCCCGACATGAGCGGGCGATTGTTGCGGCCGGCTTTTTCCGTCGTCTCCGGCCGGTCGCGCACGACGAGCTTGCCGGTGGCGTCCCATTGATGGTCGGTGACGAGGCGGCCGAGGTTTTCTTCGCGGCAGTAGAACGCCGAGTCGTTCATGCCGAGCGGGCCGAGGATCTTCTCGCGGAACAACACATCGAGGTTCTTGCCGGTGAGGCGCGTGAGAAACAGCGTCAGCACATCGAAGTCGGAGCCGTATTGCCACGTGTCGCCCGGATGCGAATGCAGCGGAGTCTGCGCGAGCGCGAGCACGAGATCGTCGTAGTCGTTGGTCGGATCGTTGAAACGCGTGTCGCCGGGACCGAAGCCGGTTCCTTCCCACGCACCGCGCAACGTCGGCCAATGCACCGAAGGCGTGCGTGAATTCGCTGCGACGCCGGAAGTCATCGTCAGCAAGTCGAAGATCGTGACCTCTCGCCGCGCCGCTTCGAGTCCGCCGAGCGTGAGTCCGCCGCGGACCCGTTCGTGCGGCTGCGGATACGCGATCACTTTCGGATTCGCGAACTCGGGTATCCACTTCGACACCGGTTCGTCGAGCAGGAACAGGCCGTCTTCGAACAGCGTCATCAGAACGGCCGCCGTGATCGGCTTGGTCTGCGAATACATCCGGAACAGGCTGTTGATGGCGAGGGGCGCTGGCCGCTCCATATCGAGTTTGCCGGTGACGTGCGTGTGCACCACCTTTCCCTTGCGCGCGACGATCGTCGCCGTGCCCGGTATCGCGCGCGCCGCAACCGCGGCGTCCATCGTCTTGCCGATGCGGGCGAGGCGTTCGGGTGCAAAGCCGAGTTCGCGTGCATTGCCGGCAGGCAGTTCCTTCGTGTTGCTCATGGGTAAGACTCCTTCAGTGGTCAGTAGATCGGCTCGAGCCGTTCGGTGGTGGCGGCGCGTTGTACCGACGTTCGCTGCAACAGCAGTTCGGCACAACGTTTGATTCCGGGCAGATGTTTCGGGTGATTGCGCTGCTTTGCACCCCATCGGATCAACATCAGCAGATAGAAGTCGGCGACGCTGACATTGCGCCCGAGCAGATACGGCCCCTCGCGACGCAACGCCTCGTCGACAACGGCGTATGCCGCGCGCAGTCGCTGTTCGGCCGCATCGGCAACCGCAGCCGCGCCGTGCGCATCGGTGGTGTAACGATCCGCGTAGAAGAACGCCATGTGGTCAGGCTGGATCGTGTTGGTGAGCAGCATCAGCCACTTGTACAAGTGCGCGCGTGCGTTGCTTGCGAGCGGCGGGGCGAGACCGGCTTCCGGATGTCGGTCGGCGAGGTGCAGGCAGATTGCCGCAGACTCGAACAACACCAACTCGCCGTCGATCAGCGTTGGAATGCGGCCGAGTGGATTGCGTTCGAGGTATTGCGCGCCCTTCTGTGCGTCACGCGTGCGATCGACCAGCGTCAACCTGAACGGCGCACCGATTTCTTCCAGCACGAAATGCGGCGCGAGGCTCGCATTGTCGGGAAAGTAAAAGAGTTCGTACACGCGCGCTTTCCTGCCCGGGGAAGTGAAGGTACTGTGCGGGTATGAATGAATCAACCGCCGTGACCGACGAGCAAGCAGAGGCGCGGTCGGATGTGCCGTCAGAGACGCGATCAGAGGAAGCGCTAGGCCGCAGCGCATTGCGTAAGGCCACGTGGCGGCTGCTGCCGTTGATCGGCCTCGGCTACGGCATCGCCTACATGGACCGCATCAACATCAGCTTCGCCGCGCTGCAGATGAACGACGATCTGCAATTCAGCGACACGGTGTATGGACTCGGCGGCGGACTGTTCTTCCTCAGCTACGCGCTGCTCGAAGTACCGTCGAACATGATGCTGATGCGTTTCGGTGCGCGGCGCTGGATCGCGCGGATCATGTTCACGTGGGGATTGCTCGCCGCCGGCATGATGTTCGTCAAAACGCCGATGCAGTTCTACGTGATGCGGTTTCTCCTGGGCGCGGCGGAGGCGGGCTTCTTCCCCGGCGTCGTCTTTTACCTGATGCACTGGTTTCCAGCGCACGAACGCGGCCGTGCGATCAGCCGCTTTTACGTTGCATTGCCGCTGAGTTCGGTGGTGATGGGCAGCTTTGCCGGTCTGCTGCTGGGGATGCAGGGAACGCTCGGCCTAGCGGGATGGCAGTGGTTGTTCCTGGTACAGGGTCTGCCCGCAGTTCTGCTGAGCGTCGTCATCTTCTTCCTGCTGCCCGACAGCCCGGCTGAGGCGCGCTGGCTGACACAGGCAGAACGCGATTGGATAGCGAACAGACTGGCGGCAGACAACCATCTGCCGGGCGTCTCGCGCGACGTCGGCGTTCTCAAATCACTGGTAGACCCAAGGATATGGCTCCTCGGGCTCGCGTCGATGTGCGTACTCGGCTCGGCGTACGCGTTCAATCTGTCGGCGCCGAGAATACTGCGCGACGCGACAGGGCTCGACGCGGGCGGCGTCGGCTTCCTGATTGCGGCCGTCTCGTTGCTCGGCGCCGTCAGCATGATTACGGCGGGCTGGTATTCGGACCGGCGGCGCGAGCGGCACCACCACGTGGCCGTGTTTCTGCTGGGAATGGCGGTCGCGTTCTTCACGATGGGTATGTCGGCGACGCCGTGGGTGATCGTGCTCGCCTATACCGCCACCATCGTGTTCGGTAACGGCATTCAGGCCGTGTTCTATCTGATTCCGAGCGATTTCCTGCGCGGCCGTTCGGCCGCCGGCGGCATCGCGGCGATCGGTTCCATCGGCATGATTGGATCGTTCGTCGGGCCGTACGCGTGGGGTGTCGCGAAGGATTACACGGGCAGCTTTCAGGCAGGCCTGCTTGCGTTGACCGTTCCGTATCTCGTCGCGATGACCATCGTGCTGGTGCTGCGCCGACGCAGTCGTTGAATGCACGGAGAGTGTGCGATGCACGAAGGTGTGCTGCGGATCGAACCTGCCCGCGAGTACTTCACCGCCGAGCAGTGTCACATCCTCGAACTGTCGAATTCGGCTGACGACGCGGCGGTTTCGATCGCGCGGGCGAGAGTGAATCCCGGCGTAACCACGCATTGGCACCGGCTGATCGGAATCGCGGAGCGGTACGTGATACTGGAAGGGCGCGGCTCCGTTGAAGTCGGCCATCGCGCTGCGCAAATCGTCGGGCCTGGCGACGTCGTGTTGATTCCGCCGGAATGCCGGCAACGGATACGCAACGTCGGCGAGTCCGATCTGATCTTTCTCGCGATCTGTACGCCGCGTTTCGTACACAGCGCGTATGAAGATCTGGAACCAACACGCTGAGCGAGGTTAAGCTCGCCGCCATGTGTTACGTAATGCAATTCCATCGTGTCCGCCGGTTCTCGGCGGGCGGATCTCTCCCAGCACTTTCTTCGTAAAACGGGCCCATCTGGCTTAGAAGAAGGGGGCTGCCCGGCTGGTTCGCGGCACGACGATCTCGCGTTCGGATCTGGTTGTGGAGATCGGTTCGGGTCGCGGTGCGCTCACGCTGCCGCTCTCGCGCGTTGCCCAGCGCGTCATCGCCGTTGAGATCGACACAACCCTCATCGCCAATCTGCGCAGCCAGTTCGACGATCGCATCGAACTCGTGCGCGGCGATTTTCTGCAGACGCCGTTACCCAGCGCGCCATACAAGGTATTCGGCAACGTGCCGTTTTCGCGCACCACCGACATCGTCAGCAAGCTGGTACGCGCGCCGAATCCGCCGCGCGACGCGTGGCAGGTGGTTCAACGCGAGGCGGCGCATCGCTTCTGCGGACCGCCTTACGTGCGCGAGTCGCTGTGGTCGTTGCGATTGAAGCCGGCGTGGCACGTCGAAATCGTCGACCGGTTGCGGCGCGTCGACTTCGACCCGCCGCCGTCGGTCGAATCGGTGTTGCTGGCTGCACCGCCGCGATCGGCCGTTGCTGTGCGATTCGGAAGCACGTGTGTACGAGCAACTGATCGAACGCGCGTACTCCGCGAACATGAGTCTGAGCAGAGCGACGGGGCAGTGGCTAAGCAAGATTCAGCTCCGTCGCCTCGCGACGGATCTGCGCTTCGACCATGACTGCGCACCCTCGCAGCTCGCCTTCGAACAGTGGCTCGGGCTGGTGCGGTTCATCGATCGAATGCGCGGCTGATGCGTCGGTGGGTTCTGAGAGACTTCGCCGTCGCGGAGTGTTGATCAAATGTGTCGAGGCCCGATGAGCGCGCCGCTTTGAACCATGGCCCTTATCGATGCGAAGCGCCGGCATCTCGTTGATGGGTCGACGGTGTGGGCTATTCGGGTGATCGGCGGCTTCGAGAGCAGGGTTTGTTAACAAGTGGGTGGAGCAGCGATCGGCGTTCGCGTTATGCGAGATGTCGCGCCGGTTCAACGGTTGCGGGGGCTAGCGGCATTTTGACCATCGCCCTAATCAATGTGGGGATGTCTGGCGACGACTCGCGGCTCGCAAGCCTGGGCGATTTCTTTAAGCGGGGCTTGGTTTATCAATACGGGATCGGTGGTGCGATCAGCGGCGGCGTTGTGAGAGATGTCGCACGGGTTGGGCCGTTGCCGGCGGTGGCGGGCGGCAGCGATCGGACCATCGCCCCAATCAACTTCGTCGAGGTGAAGGGCGTGCGTTCGGTTCCATCCGCGCCGCGCGTTCTTGGTCATCCCGCGCGACACATCAGATCGAGCCCTTCAGCCCCACAACCCACATTGAATTGGCGATGGTGCAGATGGTGCAAATGCGGCTGCCAGCGAACGGTGCAACCGACGCGACACCTCATGTGACGACGGCGCTGACTGCATCACCGTCCCCTTCATTGTTAAACCAAGCCAGACCGAACAAATCGATCCGGCTGGTTCACCGGTTGTGCTTGGTACTCGTGGGCATTCGATTGATAGGGGCGATGTTGCGGAGCGCGGCGTGGCTAGCGATGCCGCACAACTGCCTAGAGACGCGTGGAGGAAAGCCGTACGAGATCTCGCACTTCGGGTGAGGGCGTTTACCCGGCATCGGCGCGTCCACCCTACAGACATCCGCGAAGTCGCCCCAGCCCGAACCTGGTTATTGCAAACCGCCTGGCGTCACCACGGGATCATCCATCCCGCGGAGGTTCCTTAGAGTCAACGCGCAAGCTGTAGTAGTCGGTCGCCTCGCGCTCGCCGATGCAGAGCGCTAGACAATGACTCCCTTCGCGATCAACTCCTCGATGCGTGCCGGCGACACACCCGCCTGCGCGAATACTTCGCGCGTGTGTTCGCCTACATCCGGCGCGGGGCCGCGCACTTCGATGCCGGCGTCGCGGATGTGGAACGGCGCAGAAACGATCTCCATCGCGCCGCCGGTGCGGTGCACGATGGTCGAGAACGCACCGCGTTCGCGCAGCGCGGGATCGTCGATCACCTCAGAGAGCAGCGCGACGGGTTCCCAGATCAGCCCGGCGGCGTCGAGCTTTGCGCGCCAGTAAGCGAGATCGTGCGAGGCGAACAGCGCGGCAATTTCCGGAACGATCGACGGACCGTGTTCGGCCATGCCGATCAGCGTCTGGAAGCGCGCGTCGGTGATCCACTCCGGTTTGCCGATCATCGTGCAGAACTTCGGCCAGTACGGCAGGGCGGCCGGCATCACCAGCGCGACGTGGCGGCCGTCGCCGGTGGCGTAGAAATTCCAGATCGGATTGGCAGGCGCCTTCTTGCTGGTGCGCTCCGGTTGCACGCGCTGGAACAGTGCGGCGGTGACGTCGCTGGCAAGCGCCCACACACCCGTGCGCTGCAACGTCACTTCGACGTATTGGCCCTCGCCGGTGCGGTCGCGCACCCGCATGGCAGCGAGAATGGCCGCAAGCAGATTCAGGCAGGTGGTGCGGTCACCGAAGCCGCCGCGCGAGATCAGTAAGCCGTCGTCGCGGTCGCCGAACACGCTCATCGCACCGGTGCGCGCCCAGAACGCCGTTTGATCGAACGCCTGCCGCTCCGAATCCGGGCCGTCGGTGCCGAACCCCGAGAGCACCGCGTAAATGGCCGACGGCGACAACGCGTGTATGTCGCTGTCGGTCAGCCGGTATTTCGCGAGTCGCGGCGCCGTCAGGTTGGTGATGAATACATCGGCGTCGCGGGCGAGCCGGTGCACCAGTTCGATGCCTTCGGCGCTGTCGAAGTTGACGCACACGCCACGCTTGCCTCGGTTATCGAACTGGAAACTCGGATGCACGAAGTCTTCGCCGAAGATGCCTTGCAGCGTGCGCCGGTAAGTGTCACCGCCCGGTGGCTCTACCTTGATCACGTTCGCGCCCATGTCGGCCATCAATGCCGCGCAGCTGGGTGCAGCGAGCCAGCTCGCCACTTCGAGCACGCGAACGCCTTCTAATGGTGCGGTCATTTCCCCCCCAAGGTTTGCGTCCCCTCGGCGCAGTTCACCCGCGCGATGCCGATGTGTCAAGGCGGCGGGCGCGGAGCTCCGAATCGATACACCGCCAACGATCCCATGAAGGGGCCGAACGGCATATGCCCGAGCTGTGTAGGAGCATCCCTACGGCGAAAGCGGGATCTGCGTCATGGCAGGCGACTGCGGTGCTGGGGATCATCCGCAAAAGGACCAGGAGGTGCAGTATGGCGAGTTGGGTATTTCTCGGAATGGCGGTGCTCTTCATCGCCGCCTGGGCCGGTCTCGTACTCCATGTCGTGATTCTGGTTTGCGCGGTGGCAGTGATTGCTGCGTATCTCGAGCCGTCGCACAGCGAAACGGAGGAGGCGTCGACGCTGGAGCACTGAGATCCGACGATTGTCGGATTGCGGAACGGGCGCAAAAGACGTGGTTGATCGTCGCGATGTCGGGGCGTAGAACTTGTCGCGAAGGACAAGTCCCCGATACGAGCGAACGCGGAGGTTGCCATGAAGCACGCGTCCACGCGCGACACGAAGTTCATCCAGTTTGCCGACCCCGATGCGGTGTTGATTACAGAGCTTGGTCGAGCCATGTCGTCCGCACTCGAGCGCGGCAGTGCGGTGATGTGTATCGCCACCGACGCACATAGACGTTTGCTCGAAGCACAACTCGATCGCTCCGGCACCGACCTGTGCCGCGCCCGCGACGCACATCAATACGTGTACTTCGACGCAATCGACACGTTGTCGCGCGTAACCGTCGACGGCTCGCCGGACGTCGTGCGCTTTGCAGAAGTCGTTGGCGGGCCGATCGATCGCATCGCGTCGGAATTTCCGCAGGTTTGGATCTTTGGCGACATGGTGGCGCTCATGTGCGCGTACGGAAATCGCAAAGGTGCGATCCGGCTCGAACGACTGTGGCGGTCGTTCAACAAGGCGCGCCCCGTATTTCGCTACTGCGCATATCCACCCAACGTCTACCGCAAGTTGCCGCGCGCGGAAGGCCGTCGATAGCTCGGCCGAACCAGGTCGGGCGAACTCTTCGCCGACGATTTCGGATAAGGTCACCGGCATGAATTGTTCGTATGCCGGACATTCGGTGCGGTTCGAATGACCTGGTTCGAATGACCTTGTTCGAATGACACCGATGCGCCTGTCACGCGCGACGCTGCGCGAGTTGCCGCGCCACATTCGACTGCCGTCGTACGATCCCGCAGCCGTAACCGCCGGCATCGTCCACCTCGGCATCGGCGGATTTCATCGCGCGCACATGTCGCGCTACACCCACGATCTCTTCGATAGCGAGCCCAAGTCTCGCGAGTGGGGCATCGTCGGGGCAGGCTTGTTGCCGGCTGACCGGCGCATGCACGAGATACTGTCGGCCCAGGATGGCCTCTACACGCTGGTGGAGAACAGCGGTACCGAGGAAACGGTGAGTGTCATCGGCGCGATTACGCGACTCGTGCACTCGGCTGACGACTCTTCAGCCCTGCTGCAAGCCATCGACCATCCCCTCATTCGTATCGTCAGCCTCACGGTGACGGAAAACGGCTATTGCCTGAATGCCGCAACGAAGCAGCTCGACTTCGGTCATCCGACGATCGCGGCCGATCTGGCAGCACCCGAGAAGCCGCACAGCGCCGTTGCGATCATCGTCGAAGCCCTGAGGCGGCGGATGGTGAGCGGCCGGCCCGCGTTCACCGCGCTCAGTTGCGACAACATCCAGCACAACGGCAACGTGCTGCGTCGGGCGGTGCTGCAATTCGCCGAGCGTCGTGATGCGTCGCTGGCCCGCTGGATCGAAGCGAATGCGCGCTTTCCGAACACGATGGTAGACCGCATTACACCGGTGACACGCGCCGAGGCGGTAGCCGATCTCGCGCGGCGTCATGGCATCGACGACGGTTGGCCGGTGTTCTGCGAAACGTTCCGGCAATGGGTGATCGAAGACGACTTCGTGCAGGGGCGTCCGCCGTGGGAGCGGGTCGGCGCGCAGTTCGTTAACGATGTAACGCCATACGAATTCATGAAGCTGCGTTTGCTCAACACCAGCCACTTGGCGATTGCCGCGTTGGGACGGCTTGCCGGCTACACGTTCGTCGACGAAACGATGCGCGACGACCGGTTGCGCCGCTACATGCAGGCATTGATGGATCGTGAGACCGCACCGACGCTGCTGCCGGTCCCGGGTATCGATCTGCAACGTTACAAATCGACTCTCGTCGAACGGTTCGCGAACTCCGCCATCAAAGACACGGTGGAGCGCGTCAATACTGATGCGCCCCTCAACGTACTCGTCGATCCCATTCGTGATCGATTGAAGGACGGGCAGAGCATCGAACTGCTGGCCCTCGGGCTGGCAGCCTGGATGCGGCGGATGCGTGGAACCGACGAGAACGGCGAACGAATCGACATCCGGCATCCTGCGGCCGATCTGCTGCGCGAGAAGGCGGCCGAAGGTGGCGACGATCCACGCCCGATGCTCGGCATCGAGCGGTTGTTCGGTGAACTGGCGCGTGATGAACGTCTGGTGAATACGGTGGGCAGATGGCTTGCATCGTTGTACGCAGTGGGCGCGGCGGAAACGCTGGCGCGTGCAGACAGGGAACTTCGACTCTAGAAAAACGCTTGGTCGCGGTGCCGGTGGCTCGCATAGACTCCTGCCCATGTCTTACTAGCGGAATCACACACATGATCGAAGTCCATCACCTCAACGCATCCCGTTCGCGCCGCATCACCTGGTTGCTCGAAGAACTCGGCGTCGATTATCAGCTCGTCACGTACAAGCGCGACGCCACTACCAATCTCGCGCCGCCGGAGCTGAAGAAAGTTCATCCGCTCGGTAAAGCTCCGGTGATTCGCGACAACGGCGTGGTGATATTCGAATCCGGTGCGATCGTCGAGTATCTGGTGCGTCAATACGGCAAAGGTCGTTTTGCGCCGGCGCTCGGCACGCCGGACTACAACCGCTACATGCAGTTCCTGCACTACGCGGAAGGCTCGGCGATGTTGCCGCTGATGCTGCGGTTGTACGTCGGACGTCTCGGCGAAGCCGGCGCACCGCTGCAGCCGCGTATCGAAAGCGAGATGCAGAACCATCTCGGCTTTTTGAACAACGAGCTCAACGGCCGAAGCTACTTCGTCGGCAGCGATCTCACCGGCGCCGACGTGAACCTGAGTTTCGTCGCACAAGTGGCGGTGACGTTCGCCGGCCGCGAGGCGTATCCGAATCTCACCCAGTTCGTCGATCGGATCGAAGCGCGGCCCGCGTATAAGAGGGCGATCGAAAAAGCCGGCGCGTAGCGCGCGATGAGCCGCGCATTCGTCAAGGAAGACGACGCCGCGCCGGAACCGCCGCGCGCTGAACGGCCCATCAGCGCAGCGCCGAATCGCGTGACCGTACGCGGCGCGCGGCAGATTCGAGAGCGGGTCCGCGAATTGAAAGAAGCGCTCGGCGAAAATCCGAGCGAAGAAGCGGCGGCATCGCTGCGTCGCGACCTGCGCTATTGGCAGTCGCGACAGGCGTCGATGCAACTGGTTGCGCCTGCGGCGGCGCCCGACATCGTCGGATTCGGTTGTCGCGTGACGATGCGGCGTGGTTCCAACAACAGCACCATCACCATCGTCGGCGAAGACGAAGCCGATCCAGCGGCGGGATTCATCGCATGGACCGCGCCGCTGGCGCGCGCGCTGGAAGGCGCAGAGGTGAACGATTCGGTGGAACTCGATGCCGGTGGTCGCCGCGAATCAATCACGGTGTTGGCGATCGTGCCGGGCGACTGAGCTCGCCCGTCAGGATTGTAGGGAAACACGAGCGCGATGTAGTGCTTCATCCAGTGCACGTACACCTCTTTCGCGATGGTGCATCGGAAGTGGGTGGATAGACGACACGATGTCGTGTTTGTTACGCGAGCTTGCGGCGATGTGGCACGAGGAAGAGACGTGAATAGGAACTATGAGGGTATCGGTGACTTCGTGGAGCAAGTGAGGCAGGCTTGAATGACCAACTATTGGCGAACTCAGCGAGCGTAGCCTTGCGCATGAACATCAGAGATGTCGTCTTTCATTGCGACGCTTCGTCGCCTAATAGTTGTTAGGCGACACTGCCAATGTGGTGGAGAAATCCGCACATCGACGCGTCCAGTTACACACTCATCAAGAGTTGAGCGTTGCTGCGGAGAGAAAGTCACGCATATAGTTAAGCCGCAGCCACTCATAAGAGGGTTGCCTCTCTCGGGCGCATCGACTAATCGGGCGTCTACCGCGCCGATCCCATTAGGGACGACCGGACTTCTAATCACTAGGAGCCCTGTATGTCCCGATCAATCAAGTCTCTGCGTATCCGAGCCTTTCGACTGCAATCTGGCCGCTGCTACTACTGCCGTGCCCGGATGTGGCAAGACCACCCCGAAGAGATTGCCGTGCCATTCGGGCTCACCGAGACCGAGGCCCGACCCTTCAAATGCACCGCGGAGCATCTCCTCGCGCGATGCGACGGCGGCAAGAACAGACGCACGAACATTGTTGCGGCATGTCGGGTCTGCAATTCCCGTCGTCACCGACGCCCCCGTCCGGCCTCACCGTCGCAATACCGCTCGCTGGTACAGCACCGAATCGCAAAAGGGAAATGGCACTCTGGTCGCTCTAGGTGTCTACTTCCAAATGGTTCGCTAGGGAACATAAGTCATGGTGTCGCCTAACCACTGCATGCAGCCGACGCCCCAGCCAGTCATCAAATTTGCATACGCAAATTTGCCGCCTGTCTGGCGCGCGGCTGATGCTGGCTGTTAGGCGGCACCCCAGATGTGTTCGCCACCACGATGCGTGCATAGATGAACGAAGATTTCTACTTCCGTGGCGCACAATACGACGCGCAGCACGAGCACGTTACGAAGGATATGGAGTTCTTTCGCGAGATCGCCAAGGAGATTGGAGGACCCATTCTTGAGGTCGGCTGCGGGACAGGTCGTCTCGCAATACCCCTATTGGAGGATGGTCACTCGATCACCGGCGTCGACCTCGAACAGAGGATGCTGGATCGCGCGATTGAGAAAGGTGGTTCTAAGTCGTCATTTTTGCTCGGTGATATGCGCGAGATGGATTTAGGCCAGCGTTTTCATCTGATCATTATTGCATTCAACTCACTGGGCCATCTCTACACCGCAAATGACGTCGAGCGCTTCTTCGCACGTGTACATGAGCATCTCGATGGCGGAGGTCGGTTCGTCCTCAGCATGTTCAACCCAGATCTTCGAATGCTGTCGAGGAAGGCCGACGAAGTTCGAGAAGTCTCGCGCTACCCTGACCCGGAGTCGCCCTATGAAGTGGTCGTGACCGAAACGGCGACCTATGAAAGGGCAACCCAACTCCTTCGTTCGACGTGGCATTACCAGATCGGAGATCGGGAATTCGACACCCGACTTCAATTGCGCATTTTCTTTCCTCAGGAGCTAGATGCTTTGCTACGGTATGCGGGCTTTTCGATTGCCGCGAAGTATGGTGATTTCGACCGGTCCCCGTTCTCGTCCGACTCGCCCCACCAAATCATCGTCGCAACGAAATCAACTGAAGGCCAATAGCGAGGTTGCCGGTGCCGCCTAACCTATCGTTGGAGCGGATCCAAAAAGCCAGCATGGCTCTTGCTTGCGCAACAGCCGCGCCGGCTTTTCGGGCCGCTCAACTCCGTTGTTAGGCGTCCTTGCCCATGTCTCGCAAAGTCAAACGTGTTCAGGAAAGGCATTTCTCTGCGCATCACATGCTCATTCGAGCTGCCTCGGTTGCAATGGATCGAGCCAAGGAGAAGCGTCCGGGATGGTTTTATGACGAACTTTCCGCCATGACATTCGCCGCCCTGGCCATCGAGGCACTCGGAAACTCGATCGGCGAGCGAGTGATCGACGGATGGGAGACCGACTTTGAATCCGCGTCTCCAATTGCGAAGCTTCGTCTGTTGGCTGACCGCCTTGGCGTCACATACGACAAGAGTGTCGAGCCTTGGTCAGGAGCGATCGAACTCGTGAAGTTCCGCAATCGAGTTGCTCACGCCAAGCCTCAAATCGTCACGTCAAGCGAGTCGATGACGCAGGAAGAATTCGACAAGCGTTTGTTCGATACTCCCAAGTCGAAGCTGGAGAAGATGATCACGCACGCTAACGCGGAGCGAGCAGTGCGTACGGTCGAGACGATTCGTGACGTGTTGTTAGGAAAGCTTGATGTCGACCAGCGATTTGGGCTGACTGTCGACGGCTGGTCGGACCATGCATTTGCTGACGACGCCTAACCACTGCATGCAGCCGACGCCCCAGCCAGTCATCAAATTTGCATACGCAAATTTGTCGCCTGTCTGGTGCGCGGCTGATGCTGGCTGTTAGGCGACCAAGGGACCAAGCGATGCGCGGAACACTGCCAGGAGTTCTCCTCCTACCCGATAGCGCAGCTTCCGTCCGCACATCGGTCGCTCGCCGGAGACGAATTCGTTGCCATGGCCTCG
>JBGSNQ010000067.1:0-10685 GCA_041739525.1 Pseudomonadales bacterium
ACGACGCGGCCGACACGTACGACGTTGCGCTGCTCGAGTCGACTGCGGCCCGGTGGCGTCGTCAGCGCGATGCTGTCCGAGCGATCGGCGCGCGCGTTCCAGCGATAGCGGAACTCGACGCGATCTCGGCCCAGCTCGCCCGGCTCGCGGATGTCATCGATGCCGGCCTGGCGGGCAAGCTCGACGAGTCGCACAGCGCGCTGGTCGCGCAGGCGCGCGAACCTGCAGGCGAGTTGTTGATCGCGGCGGTTCCGGTTCTCGACGAATGGCTGCTGGCTTAGTGGAGCCAGACACGCTGCTGTCGATTGCAGGGCGATTCGCGGTCGCCGGCAAGCCGGTTCGTTGCGATGCTCACAACGGCGGCCACATCAACGATACGTGGTTCGTTCATACCGATCGTAGCGAGCGGTATGTGCTGCAGCGGATCAATTCGCTCGTGTTCGCAGACCCGGCGGGCGTCGCCGCCAATACCGCGCGCGTCATCGCGACGATGCAACGCGCTGTGCCGGGACTGGCGCCGCCGTTCGTTCGCTCGAACGACGGCGCCGCCGCGGTAACCGATGCGAGCGGCACGTACCGAATGCTCGGCTTCGTCGAAGGGCGCAGCCTCGGCGGGCTGGAGTCGGTGGCGCAAGCATCGGCAGCAGGTTTGGCATTCGGCCGATTCCAGTTCGCGCTCGCGCAGTACGACGCGAGCGAGCACGTGGTTCCGATTCCGCGTTTTCACGAGCTCGAGTGGCAATTGGAACGATTCGACCGGGTGTTGGAAAAGCCGGTGCCAACGCGGCGGACTGCGGCAGCCAACGACATCGACAAGGCGCAGCGCGATCGCACGCGCGTCGCGGCGGAATCGCTAGGTCCGCGCGGCATGATCCACGGCGACGGCAAGGTGACGAACCTGCTGTTCGACGCCGCCGATCAGGTTCGAGCGGTGCTCGATTTCGATACGGTGATGGTAGGCGCGCTGAGTTGGGACTTCGGCGATCTCGTTCGTTCGGCGGCGGCGCTCGGCGACGAAGACGACCCGGGCATCGGCTTCTCCATCGAACGTTATCGTGCGCTCGCCCAGGGTTATGTGCGCGGCGCGGGCGACCTCGTCGATGCGGATCTGCGAGCGGCGCTCGGCAGCGTGCCCGCGTATATGGCCTATATGCTCGGCCTGCGGTTTCTCATCGACTATCTCGGAGGCGACACCTATTTTCGGGTGTCGCATCCGGAGCACAATCTGGTGCGGGCGCGCAGCCAGTTCCGCCTGTTTCAACTGATGGTCGACGCGCGCGCCGAACTCGACCGTATTGCGAAGAAGGCTTGAGCAGTGTCCATCGACATCAACGGCGTTGCGCACATCTACATCACGGTGCAGGACTTCAAACGCTGCCGACCGTTCTATGGCGCGTTGCTGCCGTATTTCGGCATGGTGTGTCTCGTCGACACCGACGAGTTGTATTACTGCATCGGCGGCCGCACCGGTATTGGCATCCGTGCGGCCTCTGCCGAACATTCCGGTACGCCGTTCGATGCATATCGCGCGGGTATGCATCACCTTTGCCTGCGCGCGCGCAGCAACGAAGACGTGGATGCAGTGGGCCGCTTCGTCGCCGATCTCGGGGCGCGCATCGTGCACCCGCCGCAACTCGACGAATGGGCGCCAGGGTACTACTCGGTGCTGTTCGAAGATCCGTGCGGCACGCGCCTCGAGGTGAATCACGTGCCGGGTAAGGGCCATCTCTCCGAAAGCGCCAAACCGCCCCTCGACGCGGGTGTGCAGCAGCGCCTGAGTGACCCTTAGTACTCGCTCAGTAATACAAGATCGGGCTCTTGTGCACGAACGTCGGGTCGATGAGGTGTTTCAGCATGAAATCGGCGACGTCGGCGCGCGAGATCTTTGCGTTGATCGGCGGGCGCAAGTCGCAGCCGAACTGATAGACGCCGGTGCGCGGACCGTTCGTCAGCCACGGCGGGCAGACGCTGATCCAGTCGAGGTCACTGTTTCGGATCAGCGCGTCCTGGCCTTCTTTGTCGCGGAACGCGTGCCGATCCAGCACGCGCAGACCGCCCGCGACGAGTTTGCCGAGCGCGCTCAGCTGACCGCGTGATTCGCCGGTGCCCACCCCGGCGACATTCAACAGACGCCGCACTCCGAACTTCTGCATCGCGGGCACTATGGTGGCGGTTGCGATCGTACACACCTGGTCGGGCACGCCCATCTTCACTCCCAGCGACATCAGCACGGCGTCTTGACCGTTGATCACGCGCTCGACATCGGCGGTGTTCGCAACATCGCCAACGACCACATTGAGGTTTGGGTGGGTCTGCGCAACCGAGGCCGCGGTGCGTACCACGGCAGTCACGTCGTGCCCCAGTTCGAGGGCTTGCGACACGAGACATATACCGGTGGCGCCGGATGCTCCGAAGATCGTCAGCTGCATCGAGGGAACTCTGGTCGCTCGTCAGGAAGAGGTGGCGTTGTTCAGCACGAACCGCACCACCGACGCTACCACCAGCACGAACACGACCGTGAACACGATGCCCGCGATGATGAAATGCATCGGCTTGCCGCGATTGAAGTCGCGCTCGCGGTTCGCGCGGTTCTGCACGCCGAACGCGGCTGCGGCGGTACTGCCCGCAATCTGCCAGAACGTGAGCGGTCGTTCGTCGGGGGGTGTCTCTTTGGAAGGCTGTTCGTTTTCGCGTTCTTCGTTTTCGCCATGGTCGTTCATGCGTGCGTACTCGCGACGGGTTCGTTTTCGATGCGTGTGAGCCAGTAGTCGGCGTCGAACGTCTCGTCGCCGAGCAGATAGCGCCACATCCGGATGCGATTCAGATACTCGAGTCTCCCGGTGTCGGCCTCGAACCACGGCTCGGGTGTCGTCAGTATCGTGTGCACGCTGTTCGGATCGGGCGCTTCCTTGATCAGGAATATCGGCCGCTGCTGATGGTGGTCGTTGGGCAGATCCGACGTATCCCACAGGCGTTGTTGCCGCACCGTCGGATTGATGCGGATCTTGAACATGTAACGCAAACGGTCGGACCGATTGACGCCGCCGCCGTGCCAGATGCCGTGATGCAGGAACAGCAGCGTGCCGGCCGGACACACCACGTGCTGCTGGCCGCGGATGTTCTGGTAACGCGCAACCGCCGCTTCGCTGACCACGCGCAGATGTGTGCCGGGAACGAACCGGGTGCCGCCCATCTCGCGAGTTACATCGTGCGGGTAGTACATGATCTGAATGTCGAACGCGCGCCGCGGATCGATCGTCGAATCCTGGTGCGTGTGCTGCGAAACGTTGGGTAAGCCGCGCGCTTCGTAGAACTCCGGGGGAAACGTGACGTGCAGGAAGTGGTGATCGAACCGCGGGTTCGGGCCGACCAGACTTTCGATCGCGCCGCGCACCACGGGCAGTTCCAGCACGCGTGTGATCGCGGACTCTTTGGGATAGCTCGCAGCCAACGGCGTTCCTGCAGGCACGGCCGGAATACCGCTCGCCGACAGCAACTTCGCATAGGCCTTGCGTACGGGCTCGCCGGGTTGCGGCGGGCGACCCACCTCGTCAAGAAATTGCTGATTGATGTCGTCCGGTACCGCAGCTTCGAAGCGCAGGAAACCGCGCGCCACGAAACTCGCCATCTGCGCCGATGTCAGCAACACGCGATCAACCATCGACGTCCACCCACTGTTCGAACAAACACTCGTACTTCAGATATGACGTTGTGAACTCGGCGCCGGGCGCGTGCGCCTGAAGCGGTGCGATTTGAAGCAGCCGCCAACCGTCGCGCAACGCGGCCAGTCCGCTCGAGTAGGGCGGCTCTTCCGTATCGCCGGCCATGTAATCGGTTTTCGAGGTGCCGTCGTACTGCGCCCACGCGATCACGTTGGCATCGAGTGCGGAATCGGCGAGATAGAGCACGAGAACTTTCTGTCGCTTCATGAGGTCGCGAAGGATAGCGAAAGCGCACCGGCGTTGCATCGCCGGGCGGCCGCCGTCACGCTACGCGTCTTTTCGAAAAGGCTGGCCAAATGCATCTGTTTGGAACGCTCGCAGGGACCGCGCCGGTGTGGGAACAACCGGAATGCATCGCGTTGAATCGTCTGCCGATGCGCGTGCCGCTCGCGTCGTATCGGTCGGCCGAGGAGGCGCGTGCCGGCGCACCGTCTGAGTGGCGCATGTCGCTCGACGGAACGTGGCGATTCAAGCTGGTCGATTCACCGCGTGCGGCACCGGACGGTTTTGCGGCTGCCGATCACGACGACTCGAACTGGGGTGACATTCGTGTACCGGGGACGTGGGTTCGGCAGGGCCACGACAAACCGCATTACACGAACGTTGTGATGCCGTTCCAGTGCGAGCCGCCGTTGACGCCCGAACACAATCCGACCGGGCTGTATCGTCGGGAGTTCACGGTGCCCGCCTCGTGGCGCGAGCGGCGCGTCGTACTTCACGTCGGCTCGGCCGACAGCGTGCTGCTCGTGTACCTCAACGGCGAGTTCGTGGGGTTGTCGAAGGATTCGCGGCTGCCGGCGGAGTTCGACCTGACGCCGCACCTGAGGCGCGGTACCAACGTGTTGGCCGCAATGATCATCCGCTGGTCCGACGCAAGTTACATGGAAGACCAGGACCAATGGTGGCAGCCTGGATTTCACCGCGGCGTGGAACTGTACTGCACGGGTCCGGCATACATCCAGGATCTGCGACTCACCGCCGGACTCACCGACGATCTGAAAGCAGGCACGTTGAAGATCGAAGGTGAGGCGGCCGGCGTTACGGAAACCGGCTGGACCCTGCGCTACAGCGTCGAGACGCTGAACGGGCGCGCGCTGGTGCGCAAATCGGTGCGCAAACCGCTGGGCGGCGAAGTGCAGGTTTATCGGCATCACTCGCATCGCGCGTCGAGCGTGTCCTCGGCGATCCATACGGGTGCCGTGGTGCGCGAATCGCTCGAAATCCGCGGCATTACCGCGTGGACGCACGAAACTCCGCAGTTGTATCGCGTCGTTGCCGAACTGGTAACGCCTGATGGCGTAGTGGTCGAGGCGGTTTCGCAGCGATTCGGCTTCAGACGCATCGATGTACGCGACAAAACGCTGTTCATCAACGGCGAGCGCGTGTTCATTCGCGGCGTGAATCGCCACGAGTTCCATCCGGTGCACGGCAAGACGTTCGGCGTTGACGACATGCGCGAAGACCTGGTGCTGATGAAACGCTTCAACTTCAACGCGGTGCGCACGGCGCACTATCCGAACGATCATCGCTTCTACGATCTTTGTGACGAACTCGGCCTGTACGTGGTGGACGAAGCGAACATCGAGGCGCATGCCCGGCTGCGCAGCCTGGTGCACGACCCTCGTTACTCGACATCGTTCATGACGCGATTCCAGCGGATGGTGGCGCGCGACCGCAACCACCCGAGCATCATCATGTGGTCGCTTGGCAACGAAAGCGGCTACGGCGCGGTGCACGACGCGATGGCGGCCTGGTCGCGCGCCAACGATCCGACGCGGCCGCTGCACTACGAAGGGCCGCTGTTCGTTGCGTGGGGCCAGTTCCAGGGCCGCGACTTCGAAACATCGTTGGCGGAACGGTGCGACCTCGACGTGCCGGCTACCGACGTGATCGCGCCGATGTATCCGGAAATCCGCGAACTCGCACACTGGGCGAAAAGCTATCGCGGCGAGAAGCCGTTGATCATGTGCGAGTACTCGCATGCGATGGGCAACTCGAACGGCAGCCTCAAAGACTACTGGGATCTGATCGAATCGCAGCCGGGCCTGCAAGGCGGGTTCATCTGGGACTGGGTTGATCAGGGATTCCTTGAACACGATGCCGACGGGCGCGCGTACTACGGTTTCGGCGGCGACTACGGCGACTTTCCGAACGACGCGAACTTCTGTTGCAACGGCGTGGTGTGGCCCGACCGCACGCCGCATCCGGGCATCTGGGAGCATCATCGAATCGGCCGGCCGTTGCGCGCGCGGCTGGTGCAACGCGCGCCGCTGCGAATCGAAATCGCGAACTGGAACAACTTCGTCGACAGCTCGCGTTATCAGGTGCGCTTGATCACGCTGGTCGACGGAACACCGATGGCGGAGCAGGCGCTGACGGTGCCCGCGATAGATCCTGGCGAGCAGCGGACGATTGCGCCGAAGTTCCACGCGCCGCATCTGCAGCCGGGGCAGGAGTTGATGGTTCGTCTCGTGTATGAACTGAAGCGCGATGAGAATTGGGCGGACGCAGGCCATCAGGTCGGCTTCGACGAGTTCGCGCTGGGCCACGGCGCATCGCCGCGACGACGCACGGCACCGACACCCGCGCCGGCTGTTGTGCACACTAAAACGCATGTCGACGTCGCCGCGTCGGACCTGACGTTGCAGTTCGAGGCGGCAACCGGCGAGCTGACGCAACTCGTGTTCGCGGGCCGCGGTTTACTGGCTGCGTCGCCGCGTTTATCGATATGGCGTGCGCCCACCGACAACGACGGTGTACGGCTGGCGCCGCGTGTGAGCGGCGTGCTTACCAAATGGCAGACCTGGAACCTTGCAGACGTCCGCTCGCGCGTTACGAACGTGCGCGTCAAACCGTCGAAAGGTGGCGCGTTCGAACTGGAACGCACGCTCGTTCACACGTTGCGCGGCGTTACCGGCGAGGTCCGCCAACGGGAGCGTTGGGGGGTGCTTGGAAACGGCGAAATGGCGTTGACGCAGGAAGTGCAGATTCCGCGCGAGCTCGACGATTTGCCCCGCCTCGGCGTTCTGTTGCGGCTACAGGGCGGACTGGAGCAGTTGCACTACTACGGGCGCGGCCCCGAGGAAAACTACTCGGACCGGCAGTTCGGCTATCCGCTTGGCCGCTATACATCGAGCGTGGACGACGAATACGTGCCATACGTAACGCCGCAGGAACACGGCAATCACACCGACGTGCGTTGGCTGGCATTGACCGACGGCACGCTCGGCCTGCTGATGCAGCCCGGTGCGCCCGCGCAGTTCTCGGTGAGCCACTTCACTGCAGACGATCTATACGCTGCGCGACACACCGTTGACCTGGTGCGCCGCGATGAAATCGACGTGCACCTCGATCATCTGAATCGCGGCGTGGGCACCGGCGCGTGCGGGCCCGATACGCTGCCGCAGTATCGAATAGGAGCCGGCACGTATCGCTTCGCATGGCGGCTGCGCGGATATCGGTGTGCCGAACGGCAACCCGACGCACTCGCGCGCGAGCGGTTTACAATCGGCGCGGACTAGTGGAGGACGGTGATGCGCTACGAGCGGCATCCACGCAACACGTGTTTCGAATGGCAGCGCAGCAACCCGCCGTTCCGTCGGTTGAGTGGCGCGGAGGCGAATGCGTATGCAGAAGAAGGCTACGTGGCGGTACGCAACGCGTTCACACCGGAAGAAGTCGCGGCGGTGATCGCCGCAATCGACCCGCTCGAAGCACAGACCGAAGCCTTTCTGCGCACACGCGACGACGGCACGTTCGGCATCGCGCGTGCGGGCGAGATCACGTTCCGCCCGCATCTGGTCGCACAATCGGCGCAGTTGCGCGAGTTCTCGCGACATCCGGTGCTGCTCGACCTGTGCCACGACCTGATCGGTTCCGACGTGCGGCTGTACTGGGATCAGTCGGTCTACAAGAAGCCGGAGGCGGACAAGGAATTTCCGTGGCATCAGGACAACGGTTACACGTACATCGAACCGCAACAGTATCTGACGTGCTGGATTGCGCTAACCGACGCGACGATCGACAACGGTTGCCCGTGGGTGGTGCCGCGGCTGCATCGGCTCGGCACTTTGCAGCATCGGTGGACACCGCTCGGCTTCGAGTGTTTGGAGGACGTCGAGGGTGCAGTTCCGGTGGAAGCGAAAGCGGGCTCGATCGTGGTGTTTTCGAGCCTAACGCCGCATCGAACCGGTCCCAACGTCACTACTGGGGTGCGCAAGTCGTACATTCTTCAATACGCGCCGGACGGCGCTATTGCCTATCCGCGTGACAAACAAGCAACGACGTGCGACGCGGCAGACCGCCAGTACCTCGTATTGCAGGGAGGGAAAGCCGCATGAAGCGCGTTGCGACGTTGTTGTGGATTGCACTTGCGGTGGCAGGATGCGCGTCGACATCGCGGCCGCCGGATCTCGTGTCGGCCGGCGGTGTCGTCTATCCGGTGGATGCCAAGGACAAGAAAGTAGAGGGTTACGTGCGCGTCGCCTATGACGTTTCGGTCGACGGTAGCGTAACGAACGTACGCGTGATCGAATCGGACCCGCCCGGAGTATTCGACGAAGCCGCCGTTGCCGCCGTGCGGGGCTGGCGCTTTCATCCGGCGATCAGCGACGGCAAACCCGTGGTGAAGGAACTCGTCAGTCGGGTGAACTTCAAGCTCGGCGAGAGTGAGAGCTATGCCCGCTGATTGCGCGTGATTCGCGCTTTTGCGGTGCTGTTGGCGATTGCTACGGCGGGGTGTTCGTCGTCGGTAACGCCGGTACTCGGATGTAATCCCGCAGATGGCATCGACCTTGTCTGCGAGTTTCGTAATCCCGAAGATATCGTCGCGGTTCCACCGAATGACTGGCTGTTGATCAGCCAGATGGCGGAACGAAGTGGCCGGCCCTCGGGCAGCATCGCCGCGTACCACCCCGGCAGCGGCCGCGTCGAAGTGCTGTTCCCCGTTGGAGAGTTCGAGGACGAGCGCGACTGGGGCGAGCGGAGTTGCCCGCCGCCGTCGATAGAGGACTTTGCGCCGCACGGCATCGATATCGAGAAACGCGCCGACGGCGGCGAAGAGCTGCTGGTGGTCAATCACGGCGGCCGCGAATCCGTGGAGTACCTGCGCATAGAACGCAGCGAGGACGGTCTGTCGTTGCGCTGGCGCGGTTGTGTTAGAGCGCCCGATCAAGCGTTCTTCAACGACGTGGTGGCGCGCCGCGACGGCGGCTTCTGGGCTACCGACATGATGCCGAAGAACCGTCAGCTGTGGGCCGTGCTCGCGGGCGCGCTGTTCGGCGCCGACACCGGCAAGGTGTATCGCTTCACGCCGCGCGATGGATTCTCGATCGAACCGGGCAGCACCATGCCCTTTCCCAACGGAATCGAGAAGGGGCAGGAAGAAGATGTTCTGTACGTTGCGAGCTTCCTCGGCGACGAGGTGCGCAGGCTCGACCTGAAGCGCGGTGAAGTGACCGGCCGAGCGCACATCGAACGGCCGGACAATCTGACTTGGAGCCCTGACGGAAACTTGCTTGCCGCGTCGGCTACGGATTCTCTTGTCGAGACGATGCACTGTCGCGAGCTTCCGGTGGGTGCATGCGGCGCGGCGTTCGAGGTGGTATCGATCGATCCGGAAACGATGGATCAGTTCCCGATTCTCGGCCATCGCGGCGCACCGATGGGCGGCGTCTCGGTCGCATTGCGCATCGATGACGTGGTGTACCTGGGATCGTCGACGGGCGATCGCATCGCGCGCTGGCACGTCGTCGGCGAAACGCCCTAGTTGGCAACCAGCGAATCAATCAAGCAGTGAACCAAGGAGGCCGCGATGCTGGAGAGACCGCTGATCACACGCTCCTTCGCGCAGCCCCTCGCGGTGCTGCATCAGACCGTGCCGCGCGCGGAGATACGCAACGTGATGGGTCCTGGTCTTGCCGAAGTGCGCAACGTCGTTGTGGCGCAAGGCATCGAGATCACCGGGCCGTGGCTGACTCACCACCTGCAGATGGATCCCGAGGTATTCGACTTCGAAATCTGTCTACCGGTGGCATCGCCGATCGCTGCGACAGGCCGTGTGAGGCCGGGCGTGTCGCACGCCGCATGGGTCGCGCAGACGGTGTATCAGGGCGGGTACGAAGGGCTTGGCGCGGCGTGGGGAGAGTTCATCGCGTGGATGGAAGGCGAAGGACATACCCCGGCCGAGGATCTGTGGGAGGTGTATCTCGCGGGTCCGGAAGCGAGCGACGATCCGGCCATGTGGCGCACTCAGCTCACACGAGCGCTGACGAGTTGACGGGCTGTTGAACCGACTGCTGGTCGGGCTGATCAGAGACTTCTCGAACGCGTTTTGTTGTTTTGCTAAGGAACGTCTGCGGGATGGATGAGCCCGTGGCGGCGCCAGGCGGTTTGCAGGAGCCAGGTTCGAGCGGGGGCGACTTCGCAGGTGTCTGTAGGGTTCGGAGGGGCGGTGGCGATACGCCAGCCGTCGAACCAGCGGCCGGAACTGGCCGGATCGGGTTGGACTTGGAGCTGACTCTTCGAGTGTGCGGGCTTGCGCCGCCGCGCGGCGTGATGCCGGTGATTGAGCAGCACATAGCGCAGCGCACGGTACACCTCGAGCGGTGTGCGTAGCGGACGCAGGTGATAGCGACCGTCGAGCACTTTGCCCTTGCGCTGGAAGACCCGGTTGGCGAGTTTGCCGATTCGAGCACCGACACTCTTCATCCCACAGGCGATCGAGTGATTGGTCTGCGCTTCGATCAGGAGATGCACGTGATCGCGTTGGATCGAGTAGTGCACCACCCGGAAGCCGTGCCGGACGCAGGCTTCGCTCAAGGAGGAACGGAACCGTCGCACGAACCGAGGCTGGCGTAAGGTCGGGATGCCGCTTCTCAAGCGGATCGTCACATGGACCGGAA
The DNA here is from genome assembly GCA_041739525.1 of Pseudomonadales bacterium. GTDB lineage: Bacteria > Pseudomonadota > Gammaproteobacteria > Pseudomonadales > Azotimanducaceae > DATJGR01. The sequence goes on from JBGSNQ010000067.1 coordinate 10,625, forward strand.
CGCGGGCAACGATGCGCGCTCGATGCCGGTGCATGACCCGCGGCCGTATCCCTCGCGGCCG
>JBGSNQ010000083.1:0-23968 GCA_041739525.1 Pseudomonadales bacterium
TCGCCAACCGGGTCTTCCAGCGCAAGGGCAAAGTGCTCGACGGTCGCTATCACTTGCGCCCGCTACGCACACCGCTCGAGGTGTACCGTGCGCTGCGCTATGTGTTGCTCAATCACCGGCATCACGCCGCGCGGCGGCGCAAGCCCGCACACTCGAAGAGCCAGCTCCAAGTCCAACCCGATCCGGCCAGTTCAGGCCGCTGGTTCGACGGCTGGTGCATCGCCACCGTCCCACCGAACCCCACAGACACCTGCGAAGTCGCCCCCGCCCGAACCTGGCTCCTGCAAACCGCCTGGCGCCGCCACGGGCTCGTCGATCCCGCAGATATGCCCTAGTGCACGCTGCCTTCTTCCTGTGAGATCCAGCGCGCTCGGAAGTCGCGTCGGCACTGCGTTCGACTTGAAGCGGCCGGCTTGCTGAGTCAGATTGCACGCCTTCCGTGCAACTGTGGTTTGCCAAGGATCACACGCGATGACCGATCTCGACGCCATTGCCCGCCGGTTCGTCGCGGCACAACGCGCCAACGAGCGATATGAGGCGCCTTCGGCTGGCACGGCGCTCAGCCTCGATGAGGCGTATGCGGTGCAACGCACTTTCAACGGGATGCGGGCAGATGAAAAAGTCGCAGGGTACAAGTCGGCCGCGAATGCGGAGGCGCTGCAACGGATGCTCGGCCTGGGTGGACCCATCACGGGTGTGCTGTTCGCCGCAGGCGAGCGCGATGTTACGAACGCGGTCGCGCGCAGCGGCTATCGCACGTTGTTGCTCGAGACTGAACTCGGGTTTCGGGCGGCGCGAAGGATCAACGTCCCCGTTAAGAGCATTCCCGAACTGCGCGCGGCAACTACTACATGCACACCGATGATCGAACTGGCCGATCCCGGATTCGACCGCACGCGCATGACCGGCACCGACCTGATCGCGGCCAACTCCGCATCGGCCGTGTTCATTCGCGGCCAGGCGCAGTCGGTGAGTGAGATCGCGCTCGACGAGGTCAACGTGCAGTTTCGACGCGATGGCGAAACGCTGCACGAGGCGCGCAGCGGCGACCTGATGGGCAGCCAATGGGAAGCGCTGAAGTGGCTGGTGAATCGTGTGATCGAACTCGGTTATGTAGTTGAGCCCGGACACCTGTTGATGACCGGTTCGCTCGGCCCCGCGCACCCGGCCGTGCCCGGCAGGTACGTCGCCGACTTTGCGGAACTCGGCGCGATCGAATTCGACGTCGTATGATCGCCGCGAAGCGCTAAACCTGAACCCCGCAGTTCAACATCGAGTTCAAGGAGTTCGATATGACGCTCGCAGCCGACGTTGCGAAGAACATCATGGATGCCGTCGATGCCCGGTTCGACGAGCAAATTGCCGTAACGGCGGATCTCGTGCGCATTCCGTCCACGCGCTACCACGAGGCGCCCGCGCAGGACTTCATGGCGCGGCTATTCAAGGAACAGGATCTGACCGTCGATCGCTGGCAGATCCGTCTCGACGACATCCGTCACCTGCCGGGTTATTCGCCGCTGCAGCAGGATTACGAGAACGCGTGGAACGTTGTTGGTGCGTGGCGTCCAACGAGTTCGAAAGGGCGCTCGGCCATTCTCAACGGACACATCGACGTAGTGCCTGAAGGGCCGCTCGACATGTGGCATCGCCCACCGTTCGCGGCGGAAGTGCGTGATGGCTGGCTTTACGGGCGCGGCGCGGGCGACATGAAGGCAGGGCTGGTGCTGAATCACTACGCGCTGCTGGCGCTGCGCCGTTGTGGTTATCGCCCCGCAGCAGAGGTGTACCTGCAATCGGTGGTCGAGGAAGAGTGCACCGGTAATGGCGCACTGGCCTGTCTTCAGCGCGGCTATCGTGCCGACGCGGCGCTGATTCCGGAACCGAGTTCGCACGTACTCACGGTGGCACAGGTCGGCGTGATGTGGTTCCAGGTGAAGGTCACCGGGCACCCGGTGCATGTGTATCAGGCCGATGCGGGTTCCAACGCCATCGAGTCGGCGTTCCGGTTGATTCAGGCGCTGCGCGAACTCGAAAAAGACTGGAACGCGCGCAAGGTGGACGATGTGCATTTTCACGACCACCACCATCCGGCCAATTTCAACGTCGGCAAGATTCACGGCGGCGATTGGGCGAGTTCGGTGCCGGCGTGGTGCACGTTCGACATGCGTGCCGGCGTGTTGCCGTCGATGACGTTGCAGCAGGCGCGCCGCGAGGTGGAAGACTGTGTGCGCAATGCGGCTGCGCGCGATCCGTACCTCGGCAATTCGCCGCCGACGCTGCTGTGGGAGGGTTTTCAGGCCGAGCCGTTCGTGTTGTCGGGACACGAGGAAGTTCGCGCGGTGCTCGACGCCGCACATCGCACCGTGTTCGGCAAGGCGTTGCGCGACGAACGTTCCACCGGCACGGCCGACAACCGTTTCTTCGGTTTGTACGCCGGTATTCCGGCGCTGGTCTACGGTCCGAAGTCGAAGGACATCCACGGTTTCGACGAATGTGTCGAACTCGAATCGGTGCGCCGTATCACGCAGAGTACCGCGCTGTTCCTTGCGGACTGGTGCGGACTCGAGAAGGCTTAACGCCCCCGGAAGAAACCGTTGGCATCGATCGAAATACGCCGCAGGTTCACGGCAAAGGCACTGTTTGTGGTGGCAGTGCTGCTACCCGGCGCGCTTAGCCACGCCAGTGACGCGCCGCTGGTCGACTTCGGCCGAGCGCTGTTCTTCGACCCGAACCTGTCGCTGAACCGTACGCAATCGTGTGCGACCTGTCACGACCCGGCGCGTGCGTTCGTGGACATTCGTGACAATGGCGTAAGCGGCGCGGTGTCGCTGGGCGACGACGGCCGTTCTCTTGGCGACCGCAACGCGCCGAGTCTCACTTATGTGGCGCTGACGCCGCCGTTGAGTCGCAATGCCGAAGGTGCGTACGAAGGCGGGCTGTTTCACGACGGTCGCGCGCGCGACCTCCCTGACCAGGCGGGTCAGCCGATTCTGAATCCGCTGGAAATGAACATGCCGGACGCGGCAGCGGTGACGGTGCGCGTCAGAGAAAATTCGGCATACGTCGCAGCGCTGAACGAACTTGGCGTAACCGACTCACCCGATGCGACGTTCGACGCGGTGCGCGATGCGCTTGCAGCGTTCGAGCACACGGCGTTTTTCTCGACATACGATTCCCGCTACGATCGAGCGCTGCGCGGCGAGCTTTCGCTGAGCCGCGAAGAGGAACTCGGCCGAATGCTGTTCTTCTCGCCGTTGACGAATTGTTCGAACTGTCACGTGCTCGACAAAACGGCCACTGCTCGGCGCGAACCGTTCACCAGCTTCCAGTACTTCAACATCGGTCTGCCGCCGAACGCGGAGGTTCGCGCCGTCAACGGCCACACCTCGATCGATCGCGGGTTGCGCGACAACCCGGAGATTCACGACGACACGATGGCCGGCAAGTTCCGCGCGCCGACGCTGCGCAATGTCGCAGTGACGGGGCCTTACATGCACAACGGTGTGTTTCGTGACCTCGGCACGGTCCTGCTCTTCTACAACCAGTACCTCGCAATCAACGAACAGAACCTGACGAATCCGGAAACGGGACGCGGCTGGGGTACGCCGGAAGTGCCGGAAACCATCGACCGGAACCTCTTGGGTACCGGACTACCACTCGACGACGCCCGTATCGAGGCGTTAACGGCATTCCTGCGCGCGCTCACCGATCAGCGTTACGAAGCGTTGTTGCCGCCGCTGCCAGCGAACCCGTGACCGAATCACAACACGGGCCTGTCGCCGGCGCGCTCATCACCCTTGTGCCGCTGATGTGCTTTTCCGGTGCCACAGTGCGTATCGGGCGTCGATGGTGTTCGACAGTACCGACGCGCGCGGCGGCTTCGTGTATGAATACGCCAACCGATCCTGGCGGGATCGATTCCGAGTGGTGAAGTGATGCCGTTCGAATGCGTGAGCATCCGCAACGCAATCGCCGTCGTGGCGCTGTTCGTTTGCTCGAGCGGCGGTGACGCCCTTGGGGCTTCGCCTCCGCGTGAGGCCACTCTGTCTTCCGTGCAGCCATATGCGCAGAATCATCGCTACTGGGAGTACCTGGGCCGGCCGGTCGTGCTCCTCGGCGGCAGCAAAGACGACAATCTGTATCAGATTCCGGATCTGGAAGAGCACCTCGACGACATCGCGGCGGTGGGCGGGAACTACCTTCGCAATACGATGAGTGACAGGCAGGACTTCGGTTTCGAGGTTTATCCCTTCCTGCGCAGGGGCGATGGCAAATTCGACCTCGAGCAGTGGAACGAGGAGTACTGGTCGAGGCTCGAACACTTCCTGGCGTTGACGAGCGCGCGCGGCATCGTAGTGCAGATCGAGATCTGGGATCGATTCGATTTCTCCGACCACGGCGGATCGGGCCATTGGTCGCGAAGCCCCTACAACCCGCGCAACAACGTGAACTACACGCAGGCGGAGTCGACGTTGGATTCGGTCTATCCGCAGCACCCTAACGACAACGCCCAGCCGTTCTTCTTCACGCCGCCGGAGCTGAGGAACAACCAGGTGGTGCTGCGCTACCAGCTCGCCTGGTTCGACAAGCTGCTCTCTTACACCTTGCGTCATGGCCACGTTCTGTACTGCATCGACAACGAAACCTCGGCTGACCCTCGGTGGGGCCGCTTCTGGGCCGAACGGCTGCATCGCGCGGCGCGCGAAGCCGGCAAGCCCGTCTACGTGACCGAGATGTGGGACGCGTGGAACGTGCGAGCGCGCCAACACCGCGAGACCATCGATAACACCGAGCTGTATGGGTTTGTCGACATTTCCCAGAACAACCACCAGGTGGGTCGCAAGCACTGGGACAATCTGCAGTGGGTGCGTGCGCAGTTGGAACAGACGCCTCGCCCCATCAATACCGTCAAGGTGTATGGCGCCGACGGAGCACGCTTCGGCAACACACGAGACGCCGAAGAGCGATTCTGGCGAAATCTGATCGGCGGTGTCGCCGCGACGCGTTTCCATCGGCCTGACTCGGGCCTTGGGTTGAACGAGTCGGCAAAAACACAGATCCGCAGTGCGCGAGCATTGTTGGCGGAGCTCGATGTGTTTCGCTGCGAACCCGATGCGCAAGGCGCTCTGTTGACACGTCGCAGTGCGCCGGAGGCGTATCTGACCCGTGAACCGGGTGTTCAGTACGCGATCTACCTGCCTCGTGGCGGCGACGTGGAGCTCGATGTTTCCGGGGCACCGGGCAAGCTGCGCTTGCGGTGGCTGAACATCGCCAAAACGCAATGGCAGAAGCCGGTATCCGTGCAGGGTGGCGGTCGTCTCGATCTGACGGCGCCGGGCGACGGCGCGTGGGTTGCGCTCGTCACCGCCGAGAAATAGTCACGAGCGCCGCTGCCGCGTGCGTCAGACGTCTTCGCCGAGGGGCACCTTGTCGCGCATCGCTTCGAACGTAATGCCGGAGTCCGTGGCCTCCGACAGCGAAAAGCCGAGACCCTCGCGCGGTTTGCGGCCCAACGCGAACTCCGGCGGGATGATGTCGCGCCCCGGCTCCGTAGACTCGGGATCGGAGTAGTAACCGAGCGCGTAGTTGCCCTGCGTGTAGCCGAGCAGTTCCTGCAATTCCGGTTGCAGCGTGCGCGCGATGTGCGGCGGGCAACTCAGATACTGGTTCTCTTCCTGCCGCAGCCAGCCCAGGCAGTAGGTGATGTTCAAGCCGAGGCGCGACGAGTTCGATTCGTTCTTGCCGCCCGAGTGCAGCACCGTGCCGGTGTACAGCAATACCGAACCGGCGCTCATCTCCGCCTGCACCACCTGATCGGGCGTTGCCTTCTGCTCCCAAGGCCACGTGTGGCTGCCGGGCACCACCCGGGTTGCGCCGTTCGCGGCGGTGAAGTCGGTGAGTGCCCAGATGGTGTTGAACTGCGGCTCGATCGACAGCGGCAGATAGGTACCCCACGCGAGCCGGTCGCGGTGCAGCACCTGCGCACCCTGGCCCGGGTGAATGTAGATGGTCTGCGTGAGGTGCAGGATGATCCGGTCCGCCCAGGGTTTCAGGAATTCGCGTGCCGCGCCGAGAATCGTCGGCTGGAGGATCAGATCGCGGCACGTCGGTGTGCGCGCCACTAGCGCGCCGGTGCGTTGCGTGTTACGACCGGTGAAATCGTCGCCGCCGAACGGCGTGCGTTCGATGAACGGAGTCACCTCGGCGACCATTTTGCGCAGCGTTGCGGCATCGGCCACGTCCGCGATGATGCACGCGCCGTCGCGATTCATTGTCGAGAGAATGAGTTCCCTGGTGGCGGTCGACTTGAGTGTTTGCAGAGCCATGACTTCTCCGACGTAAAGCGGTTGGATCGTTGGGCAAACTTGCCGCAATGGCCGGTGTTACGCAAGCGCACGGGTAAGTGCCGATCGGACGAGGGTTGCCATGGCAACGGCCGGCACGTGCGCGTGTATCAACTCGATCCCTGCGGCCTAATGTCGTCAACCGCCCAACGAGTTGGGTGAGGTGCACCGAGAAGCCGAGTCAGCGCATTGCCCCCGGCATGCCGCCATCCACTACCACCGTCTGGCCGGTAATCGAACGCGACGTCACGAACATGAGCACTTGCGCCGCGATGTCGTCCGCCTGCCCGACGCGGCCCAGCACTGCCTGCGATCGTGCCCCTTTTGCGACGGCTTCCGGCAGTCGCTTCGCCATACGTGTGTTTTCGACCAGCCCCGGCGCCACGCAGTTGACCGCAACATCGGGCGCCATCGCCACTGCAAGACAACGTGTCAGATGATTGAGCCCGGCTTTGCTTGACGAGTACGCGATGCTGCTGCTCCCCGGGCTGATGCCGACCGCCGAGGAGATGTTGACGATGTGGCCGCCGCCATCGGCCTTGAGCAACCGTGCGGCCGCCCGCGCCAACAGGAAAGGTGCCCGCAGGTTCGTTTCGAGCACCCGGTCCCAGATGTCGCTCGTTAGCGCATCGAGGTCGGGAAACGGAATGCCGATGTTCCAGGCGGCGTTGTTCACCAGTATGTCGAGCCGGCCGCAGGTCTTGCCGACGTGCTCGATACACGCATCGATCGCTTGCGGCGAACGTTGATCGAGTTGTATTGCGCTCGCCTTGCCGCCTTCGGCTTCGATGTCGCGTATCGTCGCGGCGGCGGCGTCTTCCGCACCGACGTAGGTGATCACCACTCGCGCGCCGTTCGCGGCGAGATGACGCGCGATGGCGCCGCCGATGTCACCGGAACCACCCGTGACCAATGCGACTTTACCGGCGAGTTTCATCGAGAAGCTCCTTTCATGTTTGATGAATTGAATCGGCTGGTTGCGGACTGTGAATTGTGCGCTATCTAACGATCAGGCAAGTTGCCGCAGCCGTGCGTGGTGTGCAAGGCGGTAAAGTAATGCTGTTGGGTAGCGTCCGGCAGTTTTCTCACCAGAGGTTCAACTCGATGCAACGGAAGATGTTATTGGCTGCCATCGCGGTGCTGCTGGTCGGGGCATGCGAGAAGGCATCCGTCGAACAGCATGGTGCGTCCGTGCCTGCGCCGACTACGGCGGAGAACACCGAGCAGAAACTGGAGGCGCTGGAACAGAACGCGGCGGCCGGCAACAAGAGCGCTCCGCTGTCGGTGACCATCAAGCGGCCGGAGGCGCAGGCGCTCGATCCGAGCGGCAGGGAACCGCTCGACGACGCGCTTACGTGTCTCGCGCGCACGGTGTACTGGGAAGCCAGAGGGGAATCCGAGACGAGCATGGAAGCGATAGCGAGCGTCGTGATGAACCGGCTCGGACACCACGGCTATCCCGATAATGTCTGCGCGGTGGTCAAACAAGGCCATGAGCAGGGGCAATGCCAGTTCTCGTGGTGGTGCGACGGGCGTTCGGATTCCGCGTTCGAAGAAGACCCGTACAAGATCTCCAAGGAGATCGCCCGGCGTGCGCTGAACCTGCAACTAACGGATGAAACGGGGGGCGCGCTGTATTTCCATCATCGCGACGTCAATCCGGCATGGGCTGACGAGTACATCAAAACGGTCGAACTCGGCGACTTGATCTTCTATAAGCCGCATGACGGCGACGCGCGGTAGCGCTTCACAAGGGCAGGTCGTAGAGCCGCTCGAGCAGCAGCACACCGACGAATACGCCCACGCGGACCATGAGACCGGCTATAGATAGGGACCAGAAGAAATGACCACGCATGATTTCGGAACCGGCTGTTACGGGCACTGGGTTGCAGATGTGATTCGCTGGGGCGGCTGTCGGTCGACCGCGCGACCGACGGCGAGCTGCTGCACCAGTTCCGGGGCAAGATCGGCGAAGGCCGGATCGGGCAGGCAGCCGAGGCCCTCCAGGAGATTGGCAAAGAAGGTGCGTCCCGCTGCGATGCACGCGATGTCGAAAATACGCGCGTCGTTCAGACCGTTCGCGCGCAACGTGTCGATATCGGATTGTGTTACCGACGATGAATCGCGCACCAGCTTGCGGGCAAAGCGCACCATGGTGACTTCCGCCGCGTTCAGAGTCGTTTCGCATTCTCGTCCGGACGCAATGGCGGCCACTTCGTCGGGCGACAGGAAGCGGTCGATCAGTTTCCTGGCGTGCGCCAGCGAACAGGACGAACTGCCGAGCGCGCACGCTGCGGCGAACGTCACGAGTTCGAACGTGCGCGCGTCAACCGGAGCTCGAATCACCGCGATCATCTCGGCCCACGCGGTCAATACGCTGGGGCGGTGGCTGAACAGCTTCGCGTAGTTCGGTATGTAGCCCCAGCTCAGCTGTTGCCGTTCGTACATCGCGCGCACGTCGCCGGTGGCGCAGTTCGCATCGGTCGTTTCGATGAATGCCATGTCAATGTTTCTTACACGCGGAACTGCGAGATCTGAATTTCTTCGCCGTGGTCGGCGTAGTCGCCGAGCGTACGCATCGCGTAGAAGTGGCCCCAATTGATGGGACGGTAGTGCGGCGGGTTCTCGTCATCGACGGTCGGGGCGAGCGGGACGTAGTCGAACTCGTATGGCGGACAGAAGAAGAACGGCGCGCTGTAGCGCTCCACCGCAGAGTTGACAGTCGCGCGATGCAACGGCGCCTGATAGCGGTCGTTAGACCACACCTGTGCGATATCCCCGAGATTGATGACCAGAGCGTGCTCGATCGGCTCTACCGGCCACCAATGACCGCGGCGGAACACTTCGAGCCCACCCTGCCGATCCTGCAGCAACACCGTCATCACGCCGGGATCGGTGTGATGATTCACGCCGAGGTGGCCGCGGGTAGGCGTCGTCGCGCCTTCCGGATTTTCAGGTTGCGGGCACACCGGGTAGTAGTTCAGCCGCCCCCAGCTCGAATGGCCGTGTTCGAAAGCGCGATCGAGTGCGTTCGAGGGCAAGCCGAGATTCGCGCAGACGATTCGGAGCAGCCGCATCGCCAACGCTTCGCAGCCGCGGTAGTAGTCGATCAGCGTATCTTTGAAGCCCGGAAGGTTCGAAGGCCAGCGCGGTACCGAGTTACCGCAACTCGACGCGGCGAAATCGAAGATCTCCTTCCAGTCGCGGGTGTTTTTCGTCAGCTCCTTGTCGTAGTAACCCCACGAGTTCCCTTCCGAGCGCGACACTGCGCGCTTGGCGTCACGCGGCTGCGCGAAGAACGCACGCATCTGCAGGAATGTTGCGTCGAACAGCGACGCGTCGATGCCGTGACCGATCACCTGAAAGAAACCCCAATCGCGGCACGCGGCGTCGATGGCCGTGTGCGTGCCGCGGGTGTCGCCCGATGAGAGATCGACGACCGGAACGCTCTGAATGCTCATCTGCGTTCCCCATTTGCAGCGTGGCGAGGTTGCTGCCACTTCGGCAGGAAGGCATACGGATCGAGCTTCGGCAACGCGCTGACGATGCCTGTGCGCTCGAGCATCTGCCGTGCGTCGCCGTTGGTGTAGGACTCGAACAGCGCGTTGCAACCGCCGATCCAACGACCGGCGATGAAGATCTGCGGAATGGTTGCCTCGCCGGTGCACTGTGCGAGCACCGCGCGGATTTTCGCGCCGCGCTCACCTTGCTGATATTCGACCGAATCCAGATCGATGCTGGTGTACGGCACGCCGAGTGCGTCGAAGAACTTGCGCACCGACCAGCAGAACTCGCACCACTGCAACGCGAACATCACGACCGGTTCCGCCGCAACGGTTGCCGCGACGAAACGCTGCGCCTCCACATCGAGGGCGACAGGCCGGGGTGCCGCAGGTTTCGTCGCAGTCACCGTGGTGGGCTGCGTCTGGAAGCGACAGCCCGGCGTCGAATTCGATAGCGCGAGTTCTTCCGCATTCATGTGTTCGCCGACGTGCTCGAACAGCACCGTCGACTGATACCGTTCGCCGGTGTCGGGCAGCATGCAGACGATGTTGGTACCGGAAGGTGAACGGCGTGCGATCGTGAGTGCGGCCGCAAGCGCGGCGCCGCTGGAAATGCCGACCAATATGCCTTCACGGGTCGCGAGTTCTCGCGCCAGGCGCAGGGCATCTGCGCCATCCACCGGGACGACTTCGTCGACCCACCGCGCAGCCACTGCGTCCTGCGTCAGTTTCGCGACGAAATCCGGGCTGGTGCCCTGTACTACGTGAGGACGAAAGTTGGGATGGCTACCGCGCGCCTTACCGCTCTCGTCAGTCGGCTGCGGAATGCCGCTGCCGAGCACTTGTGCGTTGTCGGGTTCGGCGGCTATCACGCGGGTGTCGGCGCGCGCCCTTTTCAATGCGCGCGAAACGCCTTTCAAGGTTCCGCCCGTTCCGAACGTGGTCACGAAGTAGTCGAGCCGGTCGTCCGCGAAGTCGCGCAGGATCTCCTGAGCTGTTGTTTCGGAATGGGTGTCGGCGTTCGCTTCGTTCTCGAACTGGCGGCACAGGAAGTAGCCGTGCCTTTCCGCCAGTTCGATCGCCTTGTTCAGCATGCCGGTGCCTTTTTCCGAGGCGGGTGTCAGCACCACCCGAGCACCCAGGAAGCGCAGCAGCTTGCGGCGCTCGATGCTGAAGTTCTCGGCCATTGTGACAACCAGGGGATAACCCTTCTGGGCGCACACCATCGCGAGTCCGATGCCGGTGTTGCCGCTGGTTGCCTCGATCACCGTCTGCCCGGGCCGCAGTTCTCCGCGCGCTTCGGCGCGCTCGATCACCGCGCGCGCCATACGGTCCTTGACCGAACCCATCGGGTTGAACGACTCGATCTTGACGTACACGTTGACGCCCGGAGGCGCGAGCTTCTGCAATTTCACGATCGGCGTGTTGCCGACGGTGTCGAGAATGTTGTCGTAGCGGGCCATGTCGATCTCCGTTCGGTTTGTGTCAGTGCCGGCACAGCGTGGGTGGTGCGCGAGGTAGCGAGCGTTTGAGTCAGCGTGGTTTTTTTGCGTTCGGCGGCGCCGCAGATACCACGTTGCTTCACACGCGGCGTCCAACGTCCGTACACGAAAGTAGCGGCGTCTGGTTCGCAACCAGTCACCACAAACGGAGAAAGTGAATGAATACGAATGCAAGCAAGGCGAACAACGGGGTCAACGTGGATGCGTTGCTGGCGGCGCGCGAAGCGCTGACCGCAGCCCCGGAAGCGGCGAAGTTCCGCTGGCGCGCGACGTGCGATTGGGTGAACGGCACGTATAGCCGATCGGCGGTCGACGGGTTCTTCGGCCTGGGCGATGAACAGCAGCACAAGACCACGTTCAGTTTCGAAGCCGACCACCCGGCGGTGTTCGCATCGGAAGATCGCGGCGCCACGCCGGTGGAGTACGTGCTGGTTGGGCTGGCGGGTTGTTTGACTGCGGGGATCGCGAGCGTGGCTCAGAACCGCAACATTCAACTGCGCTCCGTTCACGCGACGCTCGAGGGCGGCATGGACCTGGCCGGCATCCTCGGGATCGATGGCGACGTACGCAACGGCTTCGAAGGCGTGACGGTGCGTTTCAAGATCGACGCCGATGCGTCGCGCGACGACATCGAGGCGCTGGTGGCGCAATCGCAGAAGCGATCTGCGGTATTCGACATCGTCACCAATCCCACCAACGTAACCGTGGAGGTGGTGTGATTGCCGGCCGCGCACGCGCGGGACATCGCGCCGTCGACGTCGTCGTCGTCGGCGCGGGTCACGCGGGACTCGCGGTCAGCCGATGTCTCGCCGAACGAGGTATCGAACACGTCGTACTCGAGCGCGGCGAAGTGGCCAACGCATGGCGCCATGAGCGCTGGGATTCGTTGCGGTTACTCACGCCGAACTGGCAGAGCCGATTGCCGGGGTACGGCTATACCGGCGCGGCGCGTGACGGATTCATGACTCTGCCGGAGGTGGTTGGTTTCATCGACCGGTACGCGCGCCAATTCCGTATGCCGGTGCAGACTCATACCAACGTGAGTTCGGTGCGCGCTGCCGCCGACGGTTATCGCGTGACCACCGATCGCGGTGAGTGGTGGTGTGCTGCGGTCGTGTTGGCCAGCGGTGCGTGCAACTGGCCGGCTTTTCCGACCCTGCGGCAGGAACTTCCCACGTCGGTCGCATCGGTGTCTGCGCTCGGATATCGCAATCCCGATCAACTCGAACCGGGCGGCGTGCTGGTGGTTGGGGCGTCGGCGAGCGGTGTGCAACTGGCTGACGAAATCGTTCGTTCCGGGCGCAACGTGTGGCTTGCCGTGGGCGAACACATTCGGCTGCCGCGGGTGTATCGCGGCCGTGACATCCAGTGCTGGATGGACGAACTCGGTGTGCTGGACGAACGCCACGACGCTGTCGACGACATCGTGCGCGCACGTCGCGTGCCGTCGCCGCAACTGGTCGGCTCGCCGGAACGGTCGAACATCGATCTCAACGCGCTGCGCGAACGCGGGGTGCAGTTGGTCGGACGGCTCGTAGGAATTTCCGGCAACAAGGCGCAATTTTCCGGCTCGCTGAGCAATCACTGCGCGATGGCAGATCTGAAAATGGCGCGCCTGCTCGGACGCATCGATGCGTTGGTTGCGAGCGCAGGACACGCACCGGAGTGCAGCGAGCGCCCGAGGCCGACGTGTGTCGATGCGTCGCCGCGCATCGCCCTTGATCTCGCATCGATACGCACCGTGGTGTGGGCGACGGGTTACCGGCCTGACTATCGGTGGCTCGAGGTGCCCGTGCTCGACACGAAGGGTCGCCTTCGTCACGACGGCGGTGTGGTCGATGCGCCCGGTATGTACGCGATGGGGCTGCCGTTCATGCGCCGGCGTAAATCGAGCTTCATTCACGGTGCGGAAGACGACGCGCGCGATCTCACGGCGCATCTGGCGGGTTACCTCGACCGGCGCAGCGGCGGTTCGGCTTCGACCCGGCCGCGCGCGATTCGCGCACCCTGATCGGCTCGTTGGTCGGTTGCGCGGCATCAAAGCCTGCTTTACGGTCCGGTTGTCGTTAATCGGAATACGAAGCAAATGCGCGTTGTTGCAATGGTTGCGGGGTGTGTCGCGGCGTGTTTGTTCGTAAGGGCGGTGCTCGGCGACGAAGCGCCGCAGCCGGCGGCGGCGGGTGGCGGCGACCGCTACAGCGGTCCCGGTTTCGCCACACGTGCGCCGGTGCTGGCTCGACACGGCATGGCCGCCACTGCGCAACCGTTAGCCACGATGATCGCGGTCGAGATTCTGAAGCAGGGCGGCAGCGCGGTGGACGCCGCAATCGCGGCAAATGCCGCGCTCGGTCTGATGGAGCCGGTCAGTTGCGGCATCGGCGGCGATCTGTTCGCGATCGTGTGGGATCCGAAGACGCAAAAGCTGTACGGCTACAACGGATCAGGGCGGTCGCCGATGGGGCGCAGCCTCGCAGACCTGAAGACGAAACTCGGCGATCGGGACACGATTCCGCCGCTCGGCACATTGCCGGTGACGGTGCCGGGCACGGTGGATGGCTGGTTCGCGCTGCATGAACGGTTCGGCAAGTTATCTATGAATCAGATACTTGCACCCGCATCTGAATACGCACGTGAAGGTTTTCCGGTGACCCAGCTGATCGCCGATTACTGGCGGATCAGCTTTGAACGGTTCGAGGCGCGCCGCGCCATGCTCGAGGAATTCGACAATGCGAAGCGCACGTATCTGATCGACGGTCACGCGCCGGTGCAGGGCCAGATCTTCACGAACCCCGACCTCGCGCGAACCTACGAGCAGCTCGCGAAAGGCGGACGCGACGCGTACTACAAAGGCGCGATTGCCCAGACCATCGATGCCTACTTCAAACGCATCGGCGGCGATCTGCGCTACGCCGATTTCGCGGCGCACACGGGCAATTGGGTCGATCCAGTCGGCGTGAATTATCGCGGCTACACGGTGTACGAACTGCCGCCGAACACGCAGGGCATTGCGGCGCTGCAGATGTTGAAGATGCTCGAAGGGTTCGATCTGAAGAAGATGGGCCACGGTTCGGCCGATGCATTGCACGTGATGGTTGAAGCGAAGCGTCTGGCGTTCGAAGACCTGGCGAAGTTCTATGCCGATCCCGCGACGTACGATGCGCCGATCGATCAGCTGATCTCCGATTCATACGCCGCACAGCGCCGCGCGCTGATCGACATGGCGCACGCCAATCCGAACGTTGCGCCCGGCGACGTCAGGCTGAAGCAGGGCGACACGACGTATCTAACGACCGCCGACAAGGACGGCATGATGGTGTCGTTGATTCAGTCGAACTATCGCGGCATGGGCTCGGGCCTCGTCGCCGACGGCCTCGGCTTCATGTTTCAGGACCGCGGCGAACTCTTCGCGCTGGATCCGCATCACCCTAACGTCTATGCGCCGGGCAAGCGGCCGTTTCAAACCATCATTCCGGCTTTCGTCATGAAAGACGGCAAGCCGTTCATGAGCTTCGGCGTGATGGGCGGTGACATGCAGCCGCAAGGCCATGTGCAGATCGTGGTCGACATGGTCGATTTCGGCCTCAACGTGCAGGAAGCGGGCGATGCGGCGCGCTTTCGTCACGTCGGTTCCGAAGATTGGTCGCGCGCCACCTCGGGCGGCGTCGGCACGCTGGAACTCGAGACCGGCATCGGGCTGAGCGTGCGCGACGAACTGACTCGGCGCGGCCATTCGATCAGTGCGGGTGACGGCGGATATGGCGGCTATCAGGCGATCATGCGCGATCCCGTGACCGGCGTTTACTGGGGTGCCAGCGAAATGCGTAAAGACGGCGCGGCGATGGGTTACTGATCGACGTCTGCTGAAGCGATTCATCGCGCGGCGTTGGTTGCGCCGCCCCGGCGGCTGTTTTACGGTCCGCATCTCACGCGCCGACGAACCCGCCTTTGGAAGCAAGCACCGCAGCTGCCCTCGATTCGTCCATTCACGTTCGAATGCTGGGACGCATGACGATCAGCCGCGACGGCACCGCACTCGAGCTACCTGCGTCCCGCAAACTGCTCGCGCTATTCGCGTACCTGACGCTCGCCCCGCGAGCAGTCGCGCGCTCGCAGTTGTGCGAACTGTTGTGGGACGTGCCCAACGACCCGCGCGGCGCGCTGCGGTGGTGCCTGAGCAAGATCCGTCGCGTGGTCGATGAACCACAACGACAGCGCGTGCAGACGCCGAGCGATGCGGTGCAGTTCGATCTTTCCGATTGTTTTGTCGACGTGATCGAGGTGCTGCGTGCAACCGAAGCCGGCATAGAGAACCTCGCGGTCGAACGACTGCGCGCATTGTCGCAACTGTTCAACGGCGAATTTCTCGAAGGGCTCGAAATCGACCGCGCGCCGGCCTTCAACGGCTGGCTTACGGCGGAACGGCGCCGTTTCCGGAGCTGCCACCTCGCGCTGCTCGAACACCTCGTGGAGCGTCTGACGGACGAAGAGGCGCTCGAATATCTCGACCAGTGGCTGCAGTTGGCGCCGTTCGATCGGCGTGTTCATGAGCGGTTGTTGAAAGCGCTGGTTCGCAGCAATCGTATTCGCGAAGCGCAAGCGCATCTCGACGCTACAACACAGGCTTTCGAGGTCGAGGGACTGGATGTCGCGCCGATCCGCGAGGCATGGCGCGTGGCGCGGTCGGATCCGAACGCGGTGTCAGAGGTCTCGGTGGTGTCTTCGTCGCCTGCGGCAGTCGACACCGCGCTGATCGTTGCGTCGGGTTCCCGCCGCGCGTCGATCGCAGTAATGCCGTTCGTCGACGAAGCCGTGGCGAACTCTCACGCGCACGGCAGCGCGCTGGCGCACGACGTCATCACGCGCCTCGCGCAACTGCGCAGTCTGTTCGTCATTGCGCAGGGCACCGTATTCGCACTGCACGCCCGCCGCATCGGTCCGGAAGAAGCCGGTCGCATGCTGAATGTCGATTACGTTGTGAGCGGCTCGGTTCGGCGCGACGCTGCACGGCTCATCGTTGCGGTCGAACTGGCGGAAACGCGCACGGCGCGGATCGTGTGGGCAGAAGAATTCCGACATGCGCCCGACGATGCGCTCGTGGTGCTCGATGAAATCGGCAACCGAATCGTCGCGTCGATCGCCAGCGAAATCGAAACGATGGAACGTAATCGCGCCATTCTGAAAGCGCCGAATTCGCTCGACGCGTGGGAAGCCCATCACCGGGGCCTGTGGCACATGTACCGCTTCACCAAATCCGACAACGAACGCGCCGTGCACTTTTTCGAGATGGCGGTAGGGCTCGATCAGACCTTCGCGCGAGCTCACGCGGGAGTGTCGCTGGCACGCTTCCAGAATGCCTTCCAAGGCTGGGAGGACCGCGAGCGGGAGACCGATCTCGCGTACGAAGCAGCCGGGCGAAGTCTGATGGTGGACGATCGCGATCCGGCTGCGCATTGGGCGATGGGACGAGTCTTGTGGTTGCGGGGGCGCCTCGACCAATCCGTTGGTGAACACGAGCGCGCCATAGACCTGAGCCCGAATTTCGCGATGGGTCACTACTCGCTGTCGTTCGTGCAGGCGCAGGGCGGTGACCCGCATGCGGCGATCAAGTCGTCGGACAGCGCGCGCGTTTTGAGTCCGTTCGATCCGTTGCTGTTCGGTATGCTCGGCACACGCGGGTTGGCGCTCGCGCGGCTCGGCCGTTTCGAAGAAGCGGCCGAGTGGGCGGTGAAGGGCGCCACTCGCGTGAATGCGCATCCGCACATGCGCGCGATAGCGGCATTGTGCCTCGCGCTTGCGGGTTCGCTCGAAGAAGCGCGCCAGCACGTTGCAGCAATTCGCAAGGTTCTGCCGGACTACAAACTCGACGCCTTCTTCGGCGCGTTCCAGTTCGGCCCCGAAGACTCAGCCATGTTCCGTAAAGGTGGCAAGCTCATCGGACTGGTCTGACGCGGGACTGGGCTGACACCGGGTTGGGGTTTTTGGCGCGGTGATTTGCAATCATCGGTGGCACGGGGCACCGTGAGGGCGTAGTTCCAACGCGAATCGGCATGAAATCACTGGGAAGTAAACCGATGGGCCTGCGGCTCGAACGCATGAAGGCGTCGACGCTGTGGATGGGTGAACGGTTCGGCAACGTGTTTCCGGTTATTCCCGGACTGCGCGACCCGAACGCATCGATGCCGAGCCTTACCGACTTTCTGTACGGCGGTGTGCGCAGAGTGCCGCGCGGGCCGCTTCCGTCAATGAGCCCGCTGGAGGCGTGGCGCAAGCGAACCGATACCGGCTTGCGCGCAACGTGGCTGGGTCACTCGACGGTATTGATCGAGATCGACGGCCTGCGCGTGCTAACGGATCCGGTATGGGGACCGCGTGCCTCGCCAACCCGTTTCGCTGGACCGAAGCGGTTTCAGCCGGTGCCGGTGCCGCTGAGCGCGTTGCCACCGGTAGATGTCGTAATCGTGTCGCACGATCACTACGATCACCTCGATTATGTGACGATTCGCGAGCTGGCGAAGCGCGACGTACCGTTCGTGACGTCGCTCGGCGTGGGCGCGCATCTCGAGGCGTGGGGTGTGCGTCCTGAGCGCATCGTCGAACTCGACTGGTGGGAATCCCATCGATTGCCGAACGCCGATCTCTCGGTGACTGCCGCGCCGTCGCAACACTTCTCGGGTCGCGGCATGAGGGACCGCAACACCACGCTGTGGTCGTCGATGGTGATTCGCACCGAACGACACGCGGTGTTCTTCGGCGGCGACGGCGGCCTTACCAACGAGTATCAAGTGGTGCGCGAGCGGCTTGGCCCGTTCGATCTGGTGATGCTCGAGGTCGGGGCGTTTCATCCGGCGTGGGGCGACATTCACCTCGGACCCGCGAATGCGCTGAAAGCGCTGGCGTTGCTCGGCGGCGGCCCGTTCCTGCCCGTGCACTGGGGAACGTTCTGCCTCGCGATGCACGCATGGGACCAACCGGCGGAGGAGTTGCTCGAGTTGGCGCCAAAAGCCGGTACTCACCTGTTGATGCCGCGAATCGGCGAAGCGGTGGAACCGCTGCATGTGGAACGCGTAACTGCGTGGTGGCGTGCTACGGAGAAGCGTGTCGACAAGGTTGTGCCCGTGCCCGAGCCTGCGGCTGCAAGCGGCAACGAATTGCCTAAGGCGATGCCCTGGCCGATCGACTGAGGGAAGGTTGGTCGGCGGTAGTCAGGCGACGGAAGTCTCGACGAATACGCTCTCGGAAGAGGGGCGAGGAACGATATCTCCTGAGGTCTTCAGGCTGTCGACGTGCAGATTGACGGCTTCCCTGATCAGCTCGATCACCTCGGTTTTCGTCTGCGCGACCGCCACACAACCGGGCAGGTCGGGAACGTGAGCACCCCAACCTGATCTGCTGCGTTCTAGGATCACCAGGTAACGCATTTGCTACTCCTGCAGCCCTGCCTGCTTGAGCACGCTTTTGAAGGTGCCCCGCGGCATGTCGAGAGATTCCCGGCGATCGTGACTGTACCCCGTTTACTGGGATGTCGGAACTGCCGGTGGCTGCCGCGCATTCGAACCAGTAGCCAGCCGTCTGTCTCGACTACACGAATCACGTCGCGAACCTTCACGTCTCACCGAAGCAGCCGCGGTTGCGGCATTGCAGGCGCGTCAGCGCCCGCCGGACAGTGGCCCTCGTCGACTGGCTTTGTGAGCCGAATGCCACCGTTACTTTCGGATCGTCACCCTGAGATCATCAGCACGGATTGCCGGAGCACGGTCCCTGACAATCGCGCCATGAAACGTTGGGCCTTCCTTGCCGGTGTCGTTGCCGCGGTTTGGCTGTGGTCGCACGCGCGCGGTGGCGTCGAGGCTACGACGCTTGCCGATGGCGCGCTCGAATACCCCGGTTATCACATCACTGCGCTCGAGGACTACACGATGGACGCGCGCGTGCTGTCGCGGCGCGACTATCGCGACGATCGCGAAGCGGCGCTGGCGCCGACGGACCTGGCTCTCGGTTGGGGACCGATGGCGGACGAACAGGTCATTGCCGACATCGACATTTCGCAGAACCGTCGCTGGTACTTCTGGCGCGCGTCGAGATTGCCGATCCCGGCGCGCGAGATCGAAGAGCACAGCGCCAACGTGCATGTGATTGCGGCCTCTGCAGAGGCGGCGAAGGCGCTGGCAAACGTGAACGTCAACGATCGGGTGCGGATTGCCGGCAAGCTGGTGGAAGTGCGCGTCGACGACGGTTGGCGCTGGCGCAGCTCCCTGTCGCGCACCGACACGGGCGCCAGTTCATGCGAACTGCTGTGGCTCGAACGCCTCGAGGTTCTGTAGCGGGCCATACGCGCGGTTGCGAAGCGACCGTGTCTCCTCCAATCATGCAGGCATGGTTCCGAACGAGTCAGGCGTGCGCCGCGAACTCCGACACGGGATCGCCTGCGATGCGCGCGTGATACATGACGCGTGGTTGACGCATGTCCCACGGACACGCGCGATGCATCAACGACCGGTTGTCCCAGACCACCGCGTCACCGGGCGACCACTTGTGGTGATAAACGCGCGGCGGACGGCACGCGAACTCCGCGAGTTCGTCGAGCAGCTTCTCGGACTCGTCAGCCTCCAAGCCGGGAATGCCGAAGGCATGACGCCCTACCATCAGAGCGCGGCGGCCCGTCTCTGGATGCACTTTCACGAGCGGCCGCAACGGGGGTTCCTGCACGGCGGAGCCGTAGCCGCCGTAGTCAGCGCCTTCCTTGCCGGCGAGTCCCGCTTTTGCCTGGCTGTATTTCACAGAGTGATACGCGCGGAGATTTTCGATACGCGTCTTCATCTGCGGCGTGAGTGCATCGTACGCGGCGCACATGTCGGCCCATCCCGTTTCGCCGCCTGAGGGTGGCACTACATGCGCAGTGAACACCGCACCCTTCGCCTGCACCGGCATGTACGTGCTGTCGCAGTGCCAACCCATGTTGCCCTTCAGCACTTTCACGACTTCGTCGTTGGCTTCGTCGGTACGCACGCTGCCGTCCGCGCGCACGTTGCTGAGGGGCGCGAGGCCGAATTCGAGCGCGCCGAATCGTTTGGCGAACGCCACCTGTTCGTCGTTGCTGAGATGTTGGGCAGGAAAGACCAGCAGACCGTATTGCAACCACACCTGGTACAGGCGAGAGAACGCGGCGTCGTCGATGGCTGACAGCTTGAGACCGGTGACGGTTGCGCCGAACGTGGCGTCGAGCGGCGTTATTCGGAACGATTCGACCTGGCTCATGTGCACCTCCTGGCGAGACCTGAGCATCGTAGCGCAGCGCGGAATTTACAGCGAAAGATGCGTGAGCAGCACGTTGCGCATCTGCGCGCGATACGTCGTGGCCGCGGAGCCAAATGCACGAATCGTCTGCTTCGCACCGATCATCAGCTTCATGCCGTCGGGAAGAATGGTCTCCTCGATCTGCACCGCGACGAACGGCTTGTCGAGATCGGAGACGAAATTCACTTCGTTGATGCAGTGATTCGAATGCACAGAGGTGGGCGAGACGAAAAACAGGAACAGCGAGGCTTGCCTGATTCGCGCAGCAAGTTCGTCGCTCCAGCGCGATCCCGCGGGAATACCTTCGTCGTACCACACGTTGATGCCTTGCCGCGTGAGCCACGCGATGTCGCCGAGCACCGTGTCGGAATCGTCGTGCGCGTAACAAACGTGAACGTATGGATCGTTGCCTGTGTAAGCCGACGGACGGTCGTGATGTGCCCGGCCCAATTCCGGATCGCGCCACGCGCGGCCGTTGCCGATCACGTTCGCGCGATCGGTGCGATCCGCATAGCCTGAATTCAGCGAAGAGATGTAGCCCGACAACACCGAGCGTACGAGATAGTGGTGCGACGACGGCAACGCCCTTGCTGTGCCGAAGGCGTATTCACCCGGCGTCAGAAAGCGTTGCACCTGTTCGCCAGAGAGCGGGTCGGTGTGCACCAGACCGAGTAATCCTGTTTCTAACAACGCGGCGAACGCTTCGAGCCCGGTCGCGCCGCCCTGGTGGCCCGGCACTTCGTCGTAGCGTGCGGCAAGCGACTCGACTACCTCACGCGTCAACACGTTCGCAGGGATCGTCGCCAGCAACCCCGCGAGGTCTACATCGCCGAGGTGCGGTGCAATCTCGTTCAGATACTCCTGCACGATCTCCGACGCAGCTTCGTTCACCGCGCGTTTGAACTCGCGTTCGTTCGCGCGTTCGTCCGGTTCGATGGCGGCCAGCTTCTGACCCACCGTCATGAGATCCCGCGGCCGCAACAACGTGTGGCGCTCGATGTAGTCGAACGCGTCTTCCTCGATGCCGGTGAAGGTATGTGTGGTCGAAGTGCGGCCGAGAAACGCGGCGACCGGGTCGTCCGAAAGTTTGTCCGGTAGCGCAAGATTGGTTTTGCGTTCGCGCTGCACGTTGTTCGCGAAGATCTGCTTCAGGCTCGCCTCGCTGTACGACGCATCGATCGCACTGCCGCGGTACTGCTGCACCATCGGGCTCGACGCGGCGAGGCGGTTGAACGCTTCCTTGCGCACCGACGCATACACCTTCAGATGTTTGGTAATGCGGCGTAGTTGATAGGCGACTTCCACCAGCGACATCTGCGCCAGGAACCAGATGTCGGGCGACAGCTCGCCGGAAAAACTGGCACGCCAGGCGGGCGTGTGGATGTGTTTGTTGAAATACTCGTCGACGCTGTCGATGAACACCGCCACGGGCCGCTTCAGCGCGCGCAGCAGCGGAATCAGCACGGTATTCGTTTCCTGCGCGCAGCGGTGTACATCTCGCGGCGAATAGTCGAGCAACACTACGAAGTGATCGAACACGCTGCGCAGTTGTGTGTTGCGCAGCAACCTTGCGAAACGCTGCGACACGTCGAGATCTTCCGGAAGACCGGAGTACTTCAATACCGCGCATGCGATCGACGTGATCCACACGCGGCTCCACGGTTCGATGTCCGCCTCGTAAATGCCGAGCAGTTCGCGGCTGAAGATCTTGTTGCCCACCGGTTTGTCGAGCAGGGCGTCATGCGGCAGACATAGATAGCCGAGCTCCTGGCAGCGAATGCGTTTCGCCTTCAGCAGCAGCGTCTTGCCGAACCCCTTGGTACCGACGACGATGAACTTGTCGTCGCGGTTCGCATCGAGGAAATTCTCGATCCAGACCGTTTTGTGAAGCAGCTCGCCATCGAAGTCGTCGGCAATCTGGATGTCGTCGGCGTCTATCGTCCAGGGTCGCATCGGATCAACCGCGACCTGCGTGCGTATTGCCGGCGACAAGCTCACCGCGTTCCCAACGACCGAATCCGGGCTTGGGCCACAACGGGCCGATTAGCAGGCGCGCATCTGCGATGGTTCTTTGCAGCAACGCCCACGCAGCAGGTGGATCTTCCTGCAGCATGGCGCATTCGCCGCTGACGAGATGCAGCGGAGACACAGCCAGATGCCCGAGGAACGTCGCGACTGGAGCGTTGCTCGAACCGAAATGCAGAAGCGCATGTCCGGGACCGTGTGCGCCGCGCACGTCCGCCGAAACACCGGGCACGATCTGTTCGTGATCGGTGTAGGTGTCGACCATGCCGAGATCGATCAGCGCGTGCCACGCTTGATTTTGAGCGTCGTCGCTTTTCGGTGCGGCGAGGAACTGGCTCAACTCGACATCGCTCATCAATATCCGTGCGTTCGGGAAGAAGGGTGTCCACCTTCCGTCTGCGCGGTGCGCAGCCATACCAGCGCCGTCGATGTGCGTCATGACGAGAAGCGTCACCGATTCACGCGCAAATCCCGCTTCCGCGAGTGTTCGAGCAATTGCGGTCTGATGGTGTTCTTCCGCTTCGCGGTTCGCCCGCAACACGCCATCGGCCGCCTGAAACGGGTCGAATGCGATGCGTTGCCCGCCCACGTCTGCAAACCACAGCGCGGCGCCGATGCGCACTCTCTCGCCGTCCGTCCACAGCGGCGCGCGCCAGGGCGCGCGGGCAAGGTCATTCTCGGTAAGCCCGATGAACTCAGCGGGAATCGCGACGTCGGTGTAGCCGACACGCGTCAACGTTGCACCGTCGAGCGGCAGCGTCTGTATGTTCACGCGAATGGATTCCTGTTGATGCGGTGGCGCCGCGGCGACGAGCAACGATAGCACGCGGGTCAAGAGGCCGTGCGCGACGTCGAGGCTCCGCTCCAAGCAGGCAGCGCTTGAATGCCGGTTGATGTGCGTTCGATTGAATTGCCTGCGCGCTGCGAGTTTCGTTTCGATTGTCGAAGGCTCATGAACTTGGCCGTGGACCATGGCCCCAATCAATCTGCAATGTGGAGGCCTCTGGTCGAACTGGGGCCAATCGCGGGTAGCGAGCCGCGTCGACTTGTTCGAGCGGGCTTGGTTTAACAATGAAAAGGACAGTGATGCGATGAACGTTTTGGCCGCAAGAGTCGTCGCGCCGGTTGGACCGTTGCTGGCGGTGGCGGTGCGTGAGATTGCACCATCGCCCCAATCAATTTCGTCGAGGTGAAGGGCGCGCGTTGGGTTCCATCCGCGCCGCGCGTCTTGGGTCATCCCGCGCGACACATCAGATCGAACCCTCGGCCCGACAACCCGGATTGAATTGGGCGATGGTCC
>JBGSNQ010000103.1:0-113784 GCA_041739525.1 Pseudomonadales bacterium
CAAATAATTTGTGATTGGTTACAAAATATCTGGCAACCATCTCAAGGGAAAAAAATAAATACGGCTGATGGCATTCGTTTAGAATTAGCAGACAATCATGAATTGTCACCGCCGCGAGTTCGCGCGCGTCTCGATGCAGCCGCCAAAGCTGCGCGCAGCAAGGCGTCCAAAGTGGTCATGCTCGGTGAAGGCGCGGTGGGCGCGTGGGTCGCGTGGGCAAGGCTGGAAGGCCTCGATGCGGATGCCGTGATCGTCATCGATACCGCGCGAGATACGCCGCGGATAGAAGGCAAGCGTCCGAAGGACGTGATTGCCGACTTCAAATCACCGCTTCTGATGCTGGTGGAGTCGCCCCTCGATTGGACCGTTGACGATCGCCTTTCACCCGATGTCGATCTGAGGCGAATGGCACCTGGCACGCCGTCCGGCGGACGATTGGATCGCCAGATCGAGGGATGGCTCAAACATCGCTTCGACTCGCGCGGATGAGTTCGAACGCGCTGCGGATCGCAGCGCTGTTCTCGCTCGCGTGGCGTGCCTGATCCGGGTTGGAATCGGCCGCGAATTTGTCTGGGTGATGGCGGCTCATCAACCGTCGATACGCGAGCTTCAGCTCGGCATCGCCTGCGCGATGATCGATGCCAAGCAACAGATACGCCTGACGCAGCTCAGGCGGCATCTGTCGGCGCTGACAGTCTGCAACGCGCTGTTCAGCGGCGTGCACGGTGGGAGAGTCGATTCCAAGCAGCCCTGCCGTGCGCGCGAGTTCGTCGCGACAATTGGCGCTCGGGCTTCCAGTGGCCCATGCCATCGCACACAACGACTCCAGCGCGAGTTCGTTCAACACGTCGCGGTCGTTTGCCGTTTCGCGGCAGGCGAGCGCAAGCGGCATCAGATCGAAGGCGGGGTTCTTGCCGGCCCCGAAACATCGTGTTGCGTGTCGTCGATCCGTGGCACCGAAACCGAGATCGCGCATCAGGCGCTGGGCCACGTCGATGTGCGCCGGCTGAACCACGCCGGTCGCCTTTGCGACGCGGCCGAGTGCTGCGAACGTGAACTCGGTATACGGCATCGCGCCGAACGCCAATCGCGAGCGTGGCGCGATGAACGATCGGATCGACCGGTAAACTCGCTGGCCTAAATTCACGGAGCGCCTCGGGTGGCTCCCGTAAGGCTAGCTCGTGATCCGCCTGACGGCCTCGAGTTGATCTGGCGTTCCGATGTCGATCCACCGACCGTTCCACAACTCCCCGCCGACTCGATGCTTGGTGATCGCGTCGAACAGCAGATCGCGCAGCGAAAACGGCCCGGTTGGGGCGCCGTCGAACAGTGCGGTGCTCAGCAGCGAGATCCCGCAGTACACGCAGGAGCGATCCTCGGTCCGCGTCACCCGGTCGCCTTCGAGCCCAAAGTCACCCACAGCGCGATTCGGTGGCGTGCGCGTCAGAACCAGATGCGCGAGGTCGTTGCCGAGAGGTCGCAACAATTGCGCGAACGGATAATCGGTCCATGTGTCGCCGTTCAGTATTACGAACGGTTCGTTGCCGAGCAGCGGGAGTGCTTTGACGATGCCGCCGCCGGTTTCGAGCAACGTCGTTTCGCGGCTGTAAGCGATACGCGCGCCGAACGCAGCGCCGTCGCCGAGAGCCGCAGAGATGGCATCGCCGAGGTGATGCAGGTTGATCACGATGTCGCGGATACCGGCGGCGGCGAGCCAGCGCACCTGATGCACGATCAACGGTGCACCTGCAATCGGCAGCAGCGGCTTCGGTGTGTGGTCGGTGAGCGGACGCAGGCGTTCGCCGCGCCCCGCAGCCAGAATCATTCCGCGCATTCGACGCCGCGAGCGGAGAGGGCGGCTCTTGCCGCGGGAAGTATCGAATCGCTCAGCCAATCGCCGAATCGCTCGAAGTCGGAGTAGGTGCGCGCGACGTCGCTCAGGTGATGCAGCACCGGCTCGATGTCGATGAGATGGCTCGCGCGCGCGTCGCGTAGTTCGAGGCGCGAGAAGATACCTACGGCCTTCAGCTGACGTTGCATCGCGGTCATGTCGAGTTGTCGGGCAAATCGCACGGTGTCCGGCTCGAGTGGCAATTGCGCGGCTAGACCACCCGCATGAAATCGATCGCGCCATTTGGCGATTTCGGCCTCGTCGAAACGAACGTAGCAGTCACGTAACAGCGACGCGATGTCGTATACGGCTGGCCCATGCAGCGCGTCCTGGAAGTCGACGACGCGCGTTACCCGATCACCTCCCCACAGCAGATTGCGCGAATGGAAGTCGCGGTGGACGCACACCTTGCCCTGGCCCTCGACACAACCGATGAGTGCCAGCCAGAGCTCGTCGAGCATTCCCCCTTCCGATTTCGTCAGAGAGCGCCGCAACATGCCCTCCAGGAACCAGACTTTGAACAGCTCGAGTTCATCGTGAAAGCGCTGCCGCGTGTACGGCGGCACAACGCCGTTTGCGTCACCGACCCGTGCGATTGCAATCATCGTGTCCAGCGCGGCTTCGATGGCGACGTCGTGCTCGTCGGTGCCGTAGACCGTCGAGTACATCAGCTCGCCGAGGTCGGAGACGAGCAGGAAACCGCGCTCGATGTCACTGGCGACGATTTCAGGAACGCGAACGCCGGCATTGCGGAACACCTTCGACAGTCGAATGAACTGCGCGTTGTTCTCGGTAGTCGGAGGCGCGTCCATCGCGATGAGTGTGCGCGAGGGTGTGTGTACACGATAGAACTGGCGGAAGCTTGCATCACCTACGACGGGTCGCCATTCCTTGGCAACGTCGCCTGCAGCGGCGAGTACATCGTCGACCCAGGTTTGGAGTGCGTTCAGTCGGCCAGATGATTGGGTGGTTTGCATTGCACGAATGTTATCATCCGCGCGCAATTCCACGATGCCACCCATGCGTTCAGCAGTTCTTCTGGCCTGCAGTGCAGCTTTTGTGTTCAACGTTCACGCCGACGATCGTTGGGTATGCAGTCCTTCATCCGACGGAACGGGCTGGCAGTGTTCCGGCACCGGCACGTTGCCTACTCCTGCCGACAGGTTCGGCAGCCCCAACGCGGCCACTACGCCGCCGAAAGTCCCGCCGGCGAAGGCTGCTGCGATAACACTCGACTGGGTGCCGCGTTCGGAGTTGTCGGTCTCGCGCTTGAGCGTGCTGCCGGAGTACTGCGACGGCGCATATGTCGAACCTGCGTTTCCGCCGCTGCAGAAGGGCGAGCTCGAAACGCTGCCGATGCATGCCCAGGCTCAACAACTGCAATACTGGTTGGAGGACCGCGCGGACCTGAGCGGGTCGGTGGAAGTGACCCGCGGCAATCAAACACTGATCGCAAACCAGGCAACTTTTCACGAGTCGGAACGAACAGTCACAGTGGACAGCGGTGTCACGTTGCGTCAACCGGGAATGCTCGTGGTCGGTGAATCGGCGATCTTCATGATCGATAGCGGCGCCGCATCGATCACCGATTCGAAGTTCGTGCTGCAACCGAATGAACTGCGTGGCACGGCGCAAGTGCTCGATCGAAGCGGCGAAGGCGACATCAACGTGACGCGCGGCTCGTTCACTCGTTGCCCGCCGGGCAACAACAAATGGCGGCTGACCAGCAGCACGATGCGTATCGAGAACGGTGCGAAGTTCGGCACGGCGAGGAACGCGGTGCTGCGTGTGAAGAACGTACCGGTGTTCTACACGCCGTACATTCGATTTCCGGTAACCGACGAGCGGATGAGCGGCTGGTTGTTTCCGGACGTCGCAGTAGGGGACGTGAACGGCACCGATATCGCCGCGCCTTACTACCTGAACCTCGCACCGAACTACGATGCGACGATCACGCCACGCTACATCTCGGAACGCGGCGCGGATCTCGAAGGCGAGTTCCGGTATCTGTCGCCGTTTGGCCGAGGCTTCCTGGGAGGTGCGTTCCTGTCGAAGGACGACCAATACGACGGCCAGTACTCGCGCACCGACTTCAACAACCTTGGATTGCCGGGGCCTTTCGAACCGGCCGACCGGTGGCTGTTCGCCGCGAAACAGAATGGGAGATTCGGCGCCTTCTCCACCGAAGTGAACACCACGAAAGTCAGCGACTACGATTACTTTCGCGATCTCGGCAGCAACCTCGCGGCGTCGAGCCAGGTGCAGTTGCAGCAGTATGCGGGGGCGTCATATGTGCACGGCGGACTCACGACTCGCGTGTGGGTGCAGGACTTCCAGCGCCTCGATGTGGATGTCGTCGAGCCGTACCGGCGCCTGCCCGAGGTGGACATCGACTACGCGTCACAATTGTTCGGGCCGGTCGCGTGGTCGGTTGTGTCTTCGTGGGCCAGTTTCGAGCGCCCGAACGGTCAGTTCACCGGCATCCAGCAGATCAACGGCGATCGGTTGAACATCGAGCCGCGCGTGCGCCTGCCGTTCGACTGGACGCCGGGATTTCTGCATTTCGCGAGTAGTTATCGATACACGCGCTACGACCTCGACGATGTTCCGGTCGGCAGCGACGAGGAACCCGATCGGAAGATCTGGATGGGTTCCGTGGACAGCGGCTTGTTTTTCGAGCGCGAGTCCGAACTTTTCGGCGGAGGAATACAGACGTTGGAGCCGCGGTTGTTCTACCTCTATCAGCAGTACCGCAACCAGAACAACTTACCGCAGTTTGACGTAAGTGACCTTTCGTTCACGTTCGATCAACTGTTTCGCGACAACCGCTTCGCCGGTATCGACCGCATCGGCGATGCCAACCAGTTGACCGCCGCCGTGACAACTCGTTGGTTGAATGCGGATACCGGCCAAGAGCGGCTTCGAGCCAGCATCGGGCAGATCCACTACTTCGAGGACCGTCGCGTTACGTCTTCAGGCACTGTGACGGCAGACGACAGGCATGAAAATTCGGCATTAGCCGGACAGCTGGGTGTGACCTTGCGCAACGGCCTCGGTTTCTGGACGAGTGGCACATGGGATCCGTACGACGGTGAACTGAACGAGATGGGTGCGACGTTGCAGTATCGTCGCGACAACCGCCACATCTTCAACTTGAGTTACCGCCGTCGCGATGACATCCAGCCGTTGCTGAAACAGACCGACTCGTCCTTCTATTGGTCTGTATTCCGTCAGTACGCATTGATCGGACGCTTCAACTACGACCTCGAAGAGCATCGAACTATCGAGGCGCTCGGGGGTCTTGAGTACAGTGATTGCTGCCTGCAGATCCGCGTGGTCGGCAGAAAGTTCCTTTCAACGCCGGGCAGCACCGTCACACCCGATGCTCAATCCGACGAGGGCGTATTCATTCAGATCGTGTTCAAGGGTCTGGCCAGCCTCGGCGGACGGATCGATTCGATGATGCAATCCGGAATCCCCGGATATGTAGTGGAGGAGTTCTGATGTCGTTCAAGTGGTGGCTATGCGGAATGCTGATGCTGATCGGCTCTGCCGTGCACGCCGTGCCGAGGGATCTGGACTATGTCGTCGCCATCGTCGATGACGACGTCGTGCTGGCGACTGAACTCGTCAATCGACTGACGTCTGTCCGCAAGCAGATGATCGCGGCAAAGATGCCGATTCCGGCGGACGACGTACTGTTCAATCAGATGCTCGAGCGGCTGATCATGGAGGACATTCAGCTGCAGATGGGTCAGCGCGCGGGTGTGCGTGTCGACGACGAAACGCTGACCAACGCGCTGGAGGGGATCGCGAGGCAGAACAAGATGACGCTCGAAGAGTTCACCAGCGCACTCGCGCGCGACGGCATGGCGTACGGCGAGTTTCGCGAAGAAGTCCGCCGTGAAATGATCATTCAGCGTGTGCAGCGCAACCGCGTGAACAGCAGGATCTATCTATCCGATGAAGAGATCGACGCGTTCCTTGCGTCGCCGCTCGGCAAACGGACGCTGTCCGATGAATATCGCGTCGGCCACATTCTGATCGCGGTCGACGATGAAGCGTCACCGGCGACGATTGCGAAGGCGAGTCAGCTGGCCGATTCGATCTACCAACAGTTGCAAGGCGGCGCGGACTTCCGTCAGATGGCTATCGCGCACTCGTCGGATTCCAGGGCACTGGAAGGCGGCGATCTCGGCTGGCGGAAAGCCGGCGAACTGCCGAGTTTGTTTGCAGAGCAGGTTTTTGCGCTAGAGGTGGGACAGACCGCTGCGCCGATCCGAAGCGGCAGCGGCTTCCACATCGTGCAGTTGTTGGAGAAGCGCGGTGCGGGTACGGAGGTAGTCGAGCAAACGTTGGTGCGCCACATTCTCGTAAAGCCCTCCGAGATTCGCAGCGAAGCCGACACGCAGGCATTGATTCAGCAGATCCACGACCGGATCTTGGCCGGCGAAGATTTCGCGGCGCTCGCGCGCCTGTACTCCGAAGACCCTGGCAGTGCACTTGCGGGCGGTGACCTCGGCTGGTCCGAACCCGAGAAGTTCGCGCAGGAATTCGGCGACATGATGAAAGAGACGCCGACCGGCAAGTTGAGCGAGCCGTTCCACACGAAGTTCGGTTGGCACGTGCTGGAAGTGATGGACCGGCGCCAGCACGATATGAGCGAAGACGCGCGTCGTAACCTCGCGATCCGCGTGCTGCACAACCGTCGCTACGAGGAAGAGCTGCAGGAATGGCTCAAGGAAATCCGCGACGAGGCATATGTCGAAATCCGGGTGACGAATGACGGCAAACCCAAGCCCAGTGAATGACAGCCGAGTGAATGAATGAGCGCGCCGCTGGCCCTGACCACCGGTGAACCCGCCGGCATCGGCCCGGATCTCGCGGTCACGTGGGCGCAGCGGGCGCGTGATACTTCGGTCGTCGCGGTGGCCGACCCCGCTGTGTTGCGCTCACGCGCAAGGCAACTCGGTCTCGAACTGACCGTCGTCGATTACCCCGGTCCGATCACGCGCGCGCCCGGTGCTCTCTCTGTGCAATCGGTTCGCTGCGCTGCGACGGCGGTGGCGGGACAACTCGACAAGCGCAACGTGCCGTTCGTCCTCGAAACGCTGGCCGTCGCCGCAGACGGCTGCATCAAGGGGACATTTTCCGGCATGGTCACCGGACCGGTGCAGAAGTCGGTCATCAACGACGCCGGAATCGCCTTTTCCGGGCATACCGAATTCCTGGCCGAACGATGCGGAAGCGCCACGGTAGTCATGCTGCTGGTGGCAAACGATCTGCGAGTGGCGCTGGCGACGACTCACGTTGCGCTGGCCGAAGTGCCGAGTCTGATCACGCGACAGTTACTGAGCGACGTTCTGAACGTGCTGATCGCCGATCTGAAAACCCGCTTTGCGGTCACGCGGCCGCGGATTCTGGTCGCTGGCCTCAATCCGCACGCCGGGGAGGGTGGTCATCTGGGGCGAGAGGAGATCGACGTCATTGCGCCGGTATGCCGGGCGTTTGCAGACCGTGGTGTCGTGGGGCCCCTGCCTGCCGACACGTTGTTCACCCAACGGCAGCTTGCAGGGGCGGACGCGGTGCTCGCGATGTACCACGATCAGGGCCTGCCGGTGCTGAAACACGTCGGGTTCGGCAACGCGGTGAATGTGACACTCGGATTGCCGATCGTTCGAACGTCGGTAGATCACGGCACCGCACTAGATCTGGCGGGGTGTGGCGGTGCGGACATCGGTAGCTTCGTTGCGGCGATCGAACTCGCCGACAAACTCGCGCACTCGTGAGCCGTCAACCGCGACGGCGCTTCGGCCAGAATTTCCTCGACAACGAAGCCATCCTCGAGGCGATGGCCGAACGACTCGCGTACTCGCGAGCCGATCCGGTGTTAGAGATCGGTCCCGGCGAGGGCGCGCTTACCCGGCATCTGGTCGCGGCTTCGGACGACGTCACGGTGGTCGAGATCGATCGCGATCTGGTGGAACTGCTGAAGCGGCGCTTTACTGGCCTTCACATCATCGAAGCCGATGTTCTGCGTATCAATCTTGCGCCGCTGTTGACGCCCGGCAGGCGCATCGTGGGTAACCTGCCTTACAACATCTCGACCCCGTTGCTGCTACGCCTGCTCGAAGTGTTGCCGAAAATCCGCGATCTGCATTTCCTGCTGCAGAAGGAGGTGGTCGATCGTTTGGGCGCCGCACCGGGCAGCAAGGATTGGGGCAGGCTATCGGTGCTGACGCAGTACAGCGCCGTCGTGCAGCCGCTATTCGATGTCGGCCCGGAGAACTTCCGCCCGCCGCCGAAGGTGATGTCCACGTTCGTGCGCATCATGCCAAGGCCGAACCTGTTGCCGCTGCGCTCGCGTGACGCATTGATCGACGTCTTACGCAATGCGTTCCAACAACGCCGTAAGACATTGCGCAATGCACTACAATCCCTGAGCATCGATTGGAACCGGGTCGGTGTCGATCCGGGTATGCGTGCAGATGCCGTAGAGCTCGCGGGCTTTGTGGATCTCGCCAACCTGGTTGCGGAGCAACGCGAGCATGAGTGAGAAACGCCGCTTCGAAATCGATGTAGAGCCTCGCTACATCCCGCGCGAATCCGACCCGGACGCGAAACGCTGGGTATTCGCGTACACGATTACGATCCGCAACACCGGTGAAGTTGCCGCACAATTGAACCATCGGCACTGGATCATCACCAACGCCGACGGCGTGCGCCAGGAAGTCCGCGGCCGCGGTGTCGTGGGTGAAGAACCGCACATCGAGCCTGGTGCGTCGTTTCGTTATACGAGCGCTGCGGTGCTCGAAACACCGATCGGGTCGATGCAGGGGCACTACGAGTTCGAAGCCGACGGTGGCGAGCGCTTCCTCGTGCCGATTCCAGTGTTTTCGTTATCTGTTCCCAACCTGGTCCACTGATGCCTGCATACGCGATCGGCGATGTTCAGGGTTGTTACGATTCGCTGCAGCGTCTGCTAGAGGAAATCGACTTCGACGAAGACAGAGACCGCCTCTGGTTCGTCGGCGATCTGGTCAATCGTGGTCCCGCCTCGCTGCCCACGTTACGTTTCGTCAAGGACCTCGGTGATCGTGCGGTCACCGTGCTGGGTAATCACGACCTACATCTTTTAGCGGCCGCCGCCGGACAACGCGCACCGAAATCGGGCGATACGATGGTTCAGGTTCTGAAAGCGCCCGATCGTGACGCGCTGATCGATTGGCTTCGCCGTCGACCTTTGTTCCACATCGACGAACAGTTGGGGTTTGCGATGGTTCATGCGGGCGTTCCCCACATATGGGACTTCGACGTTGCGATGGAACGCGCACGCGAAGTGCAGGGATGGTTGGCTGGAGACGACTCTGGCGCGTTGCTTGCAGAGATGTATGGCAACTATCCCGCGTGTTGGAGCGATGGACTTAAAGGAATGGAACGGATGCGCTCGATCATCAACTACCTGACTCGCATGCGGCTCATCGATGCTGTTGGCGTTCTCGAGTTGACCTATGACGGCACGTTGGAAGGTATGCCGCGCGGCTACGACGCGTGGTTCGATTTCTATCGTGCGAAGCGTCCGCGTCTACCGCTGGTATTCGGCCATTGGGCAGCCATCAACGGCGAGTGTGACGTCGAAGACATGTACGCGTTGGACACGGGTTGTGTGTGGGGCAACAGACTCACGGCTCTGCGCCTCGACGATGGTGAACGGTTTTCCGTCGGTTCTGTCGAATAGTAGTGAGCTGACTGCGTCGACAAATTGACACAGGTGTGACGGAGTTAACTGGCGCTTCGGTGTGCGGTGTACTACGGTTGTAGATAGGCGCACCAGGCGAGGGACTCACGGCAGGGCGCCGCAGTGTGAGACCTCCGTCATGTGGATCGATCCCCTGGTCGATCGTTTACATGGAGGAGAACACATGGGCGTTTTCGAGCACTACCGCAGTCGTTACGACGCATCTCAGGAAGAGCGGTACTCGCTGAAGGAATTCCTCGAGATTTGCCGAGCCGACCCCACGGCTTACGCGACAGCAGCAGAACGATTGCTATTGGCAGTAGGGAAACCCGAGTTCGTCGACACCTCGAAGGATGCCCGCCTCTCGCGGATATTCTCCAACAAGGTGATCAAGCGGTATCCCGCGTTCGACGAGTTCTACGGCATGGAAGAGGCGATCGAGCAGATCGTTTCGTTCTTCCGGCACGCCGCACAAGGATTGGAAGAGCGTAAGCAGATCCTGTATCTGCTCGGCCCCGTGGGCGGCGGCAAATCATCTCTTGCAGAACGACTGAAAGCGCTGATGCAGCGGATGCCGTTCTACGCGATCGAAGGCTCGCCAGTGAACGAATCGCCGCTTGGTCTGTTCGATCCGTCGGAAGACGCCGGCATTCTCGAAGACGACTATGGAATCCCGCGTCGCTATCTGCGCAGTGTCATGTCGCCGTGGGCCGCTAAGCGCCTCAAGGAATTCGGTGGCGACATTTCGCAGTTCCGGGTCGTGAAGCTCTACCCGTCGATACTCGACCAGGTTGCGATCGCAAAAACCGAGCCGGGAGACGAGAACAACCAGGACATTTCGGCCCTCGTCGGCAAGGTCGACATCCGCAAGCTCGAGGAATACGAACAGAACGATCCCGATGCTTACAGTTACTCCGGCGCGCTGTGCAAAGCGAACCAGGGGCTGATGGAATTCGTCGAGATGTTCAAGGCGCCGATCAAGGTGCTGCACCCGTTGCTGACGGCCACGCAGGAAGGCAACTACAACGGCACCGAGGCGATCGGCGGAATTCCGTTCGACGGAGTCGTGTTGGCGCACTCCAACGAAGCCGAATGGCAGAACTTCAAGTCCAACAAGAACAATGAGGCGTTCATCGACCGCGTCTACATCGTGAAGGTGCCGTACTGCCTGCGCGTGTCGGAAGAGGTGAAGATCTACGAGAAGCTGATCAATGGCTCATCGCTGAGCAAAGCACCGTGCGCACCCGACACCATGCGCATGCTTGCGCAGTTCTCGGTGCTGTCGCGCCTCAAGGAGCCGGAAAACTCGAATCTGTTTTCGAAGATGCGCGTATACGACGGCGAGAACCTGAAGGACACCGACCCGAAAGCGAAGACGCTGCAGGAGTATCACGACGCCGCGGGCGTCGATGAAGGCATGCAGGGGCAATCGACTCGCTTCGCGTTCAAGATTCTGTCGAAGGTGTTCAACTTCGACGCGAGCGAAGTCGCGGCGAACCCCGTACACCTGATGTATGTGCTGGAGCAGCAGATCGATCAACAGCAGTTTCCGGAAGACACGCGCAATCGGTATCTCGGCTTTATCAAGGAATACCTTGCGCCGAAGTACATCGAGTTCATCGGCAAGGAAATTCAGACGGCCTATCTCGAGTCGTATTCCGAATACGGCCAGAACATATTCGACCGCTACGTGATCTACGCGGATTTCTGGATTCAGGATCAGGAGTATCGCGATCCTGAAACCGGCGACATCCTGAACCGTGCGTCGTTGAACGAGGAACTGGAGAAGATCGAGAAGCCCGCGGGCATTTCGAATCCGAAGGACTTCCGCAACGAAATCGTCAACTTCGTGTTGCGCGCGCGTGCGAACAACAACGGCCAGAATCCGTCGTGGCTCGGTTACGAGAAGCTTCGCACGGTCATCGAGAAGAAGATGTTCTCGAACACAGAAGACCTGCTGCCGGTGATCTCGTTCAATGCGAAGGGCTCGAAGGACGAGCAGAAGAAACACAACGACTTCGTGGCGCGCATGGTCGACCGCGGCTACACGGAGAAGCAGGTCCGTTTGCTTGCAGAGTGGTATCTCCGGGTCCGCAAAGCCCAATAGGAGGCGCTCGCGCCGTGTCCTACATCATCGATCGCCGGCTGAACAGCCGGAACAAGAACGCGGTGAACCGGCAACGGTTCATGCGCCGCTACAAGTCGCACATCCAGAAGGCCGTCCAGGAGGCGATCAAGCAGCGCAGCATCACCGACATGGAACGCGGCGAGGATGTTGCCATTCCAGCGTCGGATGTCGATGAACCCACATTTAGCCACGGCAGCGGCGGCCGCCGTTCGATCGTGCATCCCGGCAACAGAGAGTTCGTTGCCGGTGACCGCGTGCCGCGGCCATCCGGCGGTGGCGGTGGCGGTGGAAGCAGTGCATCTGATAGCGGCGAAGGCGACGACGAGTTCGTTTTCCAACTGACGCAGGACGAATTCCTCGATGTGATGTTCGAGGATCTGGAGTTGCCGAACCTGGTGAAACGACACCTTCGAGGGGCGGACAGTTTCAAACGCGTGCACGCCGGTTTCTCGCACGACGGTGTGCCGGCGAAACTCAACGTGGTGCGTTCGCTGCGCGTTGCGAAGGCGCGGCGCATTGCACTCACCGGTGGCTCGCGGGCGCGTGTTGCAGAACTCGAAGACGACCTCGTGCTGGCGGAAGGCGCAGGCGACGAGGTGACTGCGCGGCGAATCAAGAACGAACTTTCGGAATTGCGGCGGCGCATCAAACGGGTGCCGTTTCTCGATACGTACGACCTACGCTACAACCTGCACCTGAAGCAACCGGTGCCGACGTCCAAGGCGGTCATGTTCTGCCTCATGGACGTTTCCGGTTCCATGGACCAGCACATCAAGGAACTCGCGAAGCGCTTCTACCTGCTGCTGTACCTGTTTCTCAAACGCAACTACGAGCGCACCGAGATTGTCTTCATCCGTCACCACACGGTAGCCAAGGAAGTGGATGAGCAGGAGTTCTTCTACTCACGCGAGACAGGCGGCACGGTGGTGTCGAGTGCACTGAAGCTGATGGCGGAAATCATCGCTGAACGATATTCGCCGAACGAGTGGAACATATACGGCGCGCAAGCGTCCGACGGTGACAACTGGAACGACGACTCGCCGTTGTGTGTCGACGTGCTGAAGAAAGGCATCCTGCCGCACGTACAGTATTTCTCGTACGTCGAGATCACGCGTCGCGACCCGCAGGCGCTGTGGAACGAGTATCAGAAGCTGGCCGACTCGATGCCCGATCGTTTCGCTCAGCGGCGCATTGCGGACGTGGCCGACATCTATCCGGTGTTCAGGGACCTGTTCCAGAAAAAAGTGGCGGCAGCATGACGACGCGGCCCATCAGAACGCCGGTACGCACGCCGATCTCCACCGGTTCCGAGTGGACGTTCGAACTGATTCATCAGTACGACCAGGAAATCGCGCGGCTCGCCGCGGAATTCCGGCTCGACACATATCCGAATCAGATCGAGGTGATTCGTTCCGACCAGATGCTCGATGCATACGCGTCTATTGGCATGCCGCTCGGCTACCACCACTGGTCGTTCGGAAAGCACTTCGTCGAGTCTGAACGAAGCTACCAGCGCGGCTACATGGGGCTCGCGTACGAGATCGTGATCAATTCGAATCCGTGCATCGCGTATCTGATGGAAGAGAACACGATGACCATGCAGGCACTCGTCGTCGCGCACGCGTGCTACGGACACAACTCCTTCTTCAAGAACAACTATCTTTACCGCACGTGGACCGACGCGAGTTCGATCATCGACTATCTCGTGTTCGCGAAGCAGTACTTGAGCCAATGTGAAGAGCGTTATGGCGTCGACGAAGTCGAGAAGATTCTCGACTCGTGTCACGCATTGATGAATCACGGAGTAGACCGCTACAAGCGCCCGCATCCGGTGTCGCCGGAGGAAGAGCGGCGTCGTCAGCGCGAACGCGCGGAGTACATCCAGCGCAACCTGAACGATTTGTGGCGTACGGTGCCGCGCGCCAGAGAAATGAGCGAGCGCGACGACGAACAGTTTCCCAAGGATCCACAAGAGAATCTGCTCTATTTCATAGAGAAGAACGCGCCGCTGCTCGAGCCGTGGCAGCGTGAAATCGTGCGCATCGTGCGGAAGATCGCGCAGTACTTCTATCCGCAACGCCAGACGCAGGTGATGAACGAAGGTTGGGCGACGTTCTGGCACTACACGCTGCTGAATGCGCTATACGACGAAGGCAAAGTGACCGACGCGTTCATGATGGAATTCCTGACGTCGCACACGGGCGTCATTTTTCAGCCGAGCTACGACCACCCGTACTACCGCGGCATCAACCCGTATGCGCTCGGTTATGCGATGTACACCGATCTGCGTCGGATCTGCGAACACCCGACGGACGAGGATCGCGAGTGGTTCCGCGACTTTGCAGGTGCACCGTGGCTCGAAGTCCTCGATCACGCGATGCGCAATTTCAAAGACGAGAGC
Source organism: Pseudomonadales bacterium (assembly GCA_041739525.1). GTDB lineage: Bacteria > Pseudomonadota > Gammaproteobacteria > Pseudomonadales > Azotimanducaceae > DATJGR01. The sequence continues at coordinate 14,159 of JBGSNQ010000103.1, forward strand.
TTCATCCTGCAGTTCCTGTCGCCGAAGGTGATTCGCGACCTGCGTCTGTTCGGCGTGGTCGACGACGACGAAGAATCCGAACTCGAGATTGCGGCCATTCACGATTCCCGTGGCTATCGTCGAGTGCGCGAGTTGCTCGCGAGCCAGTACAACCTGAGCGAGCGCGAGCCCAACATTCAGATCGTTGCCGCCGATATCCGCGGCGATCGCAGCCTCACGCTTCGACACACGCAACATGAGCGTCGCACGCTGAACGGCGGCACCGAAGAAGTGCTGAAGCACATGCACCGGCTGTGGGGCTTTCCGGTAAGACTCGAATCCGTCGCAAACGATGAGGTTGTCAGTACGACGACGTGCCCCAGCTGACCTTCGTTGGCTTGTGCGCGTGTTCGTGGTAACACAGCGCGCATTCTTCCGACGGCACTACTAGTGGAAACCTATCTGGTCGGCGGCGCGGTGCGCGATGCGTTGCTCGGTTTGCCTATTCGTGAACGCGACTGGGTGATCGTTGGCAGCACGCCAGAGGAAATGCAACGACTCGGCTATAGGCAGGTGGGTCGCGATTTCCCCGTGTTTCTCCACCCGCAAACGAACGAGGAGTACGCGCTCGCCCGCACCGAGCGCAAAGTCGGCCCGGGACACACCGGCTTCGTTTGCCACGCCGGCCCTGACGTCAGTCTCGAAGAGGACCTGAGGCGGCGCGACCTCACCGTGAACGCAATTGCGCAAGCGAACGACGGCACGTTGATCGACCCATGGGGAGGCTCTGCGGACTTGAGCGCGCGTCGCTTGCGCCACGTGTCGGAGGCTTTCCTGGAAGATCCGCTGCGCGTCTTTCGTGTTGCGCGATTTGCCGCGCAGTTGGGCGCGTTCGGATTTCGTGTCGAATCCGAAACGCTGCAGCTCATGACGGACATGTGCCGAGCCGACGTCGTAGCCGAACTCGCACCCGAGCGGGTCTGGCAGGAGATGGCGAAGGCGCTCGACACGGTTTCGCCGGGAACGTTCTTCGAAGTGCTCAAGCGCTGTGGCGGAATGACGCGCTGGTTTTCCGAACTCGATGCGTTGCGCGGATTGCCGGAGTTCGTCAATGAACGTGGCCGTCGGTTGAGCGACCCTCTCGACCGTTTCGGGGCATTGGGCTGGGTGCTGGGAGAAGTCGAAGTCGTCGCGTTGACGGACCGCTTGCGAGCATCGAACGATCACCGTCGTATCGCACTCGACGTTGCCCGACATGGCCGGACTCTGGCGGGATGGCGCACTGCTGATGGTGCTGCGTTGTTCGACACGATGAAAGCCACCGGTGCGGTGCGTCAGCCGGAGTGGTTTTCACGCGTAGTGGGTGTTGTAGCGGAATGCGCCTCGGTAGACCTCTCGGCGCTCGTGGGAGTCGCTCATGAGATGGCAGCGGTTTCGTCCGAATCGTTTCGCAATGCGGGTCTCGATGGCCGTGACCTCGGCAGAGCCATCGATGCTGCGCGAACGGAGGTAATCCGGGCAGCCCAGGCCACTACTTAGAGCGAGTGCGTTCGATCTCGATATGGGTATCTCGCGCGCCCGGTACTGCGCCGGGCTTGTGCACGCACACCTTCAATCGTGCGATGGGAAACGCGTCGAGCAAACGCTGCGCAATGTGTTCTGCGAGCGTTTCGATCAGATGAAACTCCGATGCGTGAACGAAGGCAGCGACGTCGCGGCCGATTGCTCCATAGTCCACCGCATCGGCAATATTGTCAGTCGCTGCCGCGTGCCCGGCATCGATGTCGACTTCGAGGTCGATAGCGAGTCGCTGCAGCACCTGCCGCTCCCACGCTCGAATGCCGATCCGCGTCGATACCTCGAGGCCGGTAATCCGCAACTTATCCATTGAGGTGCCGTTCGACTGCGGCGAGTTCGTCGAGCGGCCAGCGTGCTCTGGTTTCGATCTCGAGTGCTGTGTGTTGGCCGGCCGCGAGGCGTAGGTAGCCGGCGAACGCGACCATTGCACCGTTGTCGGTGCACAGCTTTGCGGGTGCGTAGTAAACGGTGCCGGGCAAACGCTCGCCCAACGCGGCGCGCAAGCGTGTGTTCGCGGCCACGCCGCCGGCCATTACCAACCGATTGAGGCCCGTTTGCTCGAGGGCGCGGCTGCACTTGATGACCAGTGTGTCGACAACGGCGTCTTCGAACGCCCTTGCGACGTCGGCTTTGTCCTGCTCCGTCGTTTGGCCGAGTCGTTGCAGCGTGTTCAAGGTGAAGGTCTTGAGGCCGCTGAAGCTGAAGTTGAGGCCGGGCCGGTCCGTCATTGGACGAGGAAAGCGGAAGCGAGTTGGGTCGCCGCGCTCGGCGAGCCGCGCAACCGCGGGTCCACCGGGATAACCCAGGCCGAGCATCTTTGCGGTTTTGTCGAACGCCTCGCCTGCAGCATCGTCGATCGACTCGCCGACGATTTCGTATTCGCCGATTGCATCAACACGAACGAGTTGCGTGTGGCCGCCCGAAACCAGTAACGCGACGAATGGCACGTCGGGTTTCGGATCCGCCAGCAACGGCGCGAGCAAATGAGCCTCCATGTGGTGAACGCCGATGGCGGGCACATCGAGGGCCCACGCCAGCGAACGCCCGATGGAGGCGCCGACCATGAGCGCGCCGATCAGCCCGGGCCCGGCCGTGTAGGCAATGGCGTCGATGTCGCGCAGCGAGATACGCGCACGCGTCAGCATGTCCCTTAGCAAGGGAACGGTCTTGCGAACGTGATCTCGCGACGCGAGTTCGGGCACAACGCCACCGTACTCCGCGTGCATGGCCACCTGGCTGTAGAGCGATTCGGCGATCATCCCGCGGTCGCTGTCGTACAGCGCCACGCCGGTTTCGTCGCAGGAGGTCTCGATACCCAACACACGCATAGGGCGGCGATGGTAGCACCCGTTCACGGCGCGAGCAGACAACCGCGACTGTGCTTTGCGTCCACCCCGGTAACTGAGTAGAATCCGCCTCCCTTTCTATGAACCAACTGTGCCGATCAGCATTGATCGATAAGGATTTGGAGGACGAGTTCGGGTGCCATCAGTCAAAGTAAGAGAGAACGAACCTTTCGACGTCGCACTGCGACGTTTCAAACGATCCTGCGAAAAGGCAGGCATTCTGTCCGAAGTACGCCGCCGCGAGTTCTACGAAAAGCCGACGTCGGTTCGTAAGCGTAAGGCCGCCGCAGCGGTCAAACGCCACCAGAAGAAGCTGCAACGCGAATCCCGGCGCTTCGAGCGCAGTTTCTAAGCCGCGCTCGAGTCCATGTCCGATCTCCGCGGACGGATTGCAGACGCAACCAAGGAAGCAATGAAGGCCCGGGACAAGTCCCGGGTCGCCGTGTTGCGCCTCATCGGATCCGAAATCAAGCGAATCGAAGTCGACGAACGGCGCGAGCTACCGGATGTAGATGTGCTGGCGGTGCTGAATCGCATGCTGAAGCAACGCAACGATTCGGAATCGCAGTTTCGCAGCGCGGGTCGGGTCGATCTTGCAGATCAGGAAGCGTTCGAGATCGGGCTCATCCGCGAGTTCATGCCCGAAGCGCTGGGCGAAGCGCAGATCGATGCTGCCATTCGCGATGCGATCGCGGCTTCGGGTGCAACGTCGATGCGCGACATGGGCAAAGTCATGAACGCTCTACGCGAGAGTTTGCAGGGTCGCGCCGACATGACCGTCGTCAGCGCCCGCGTTAAAGCACTGCTCGCGGCGTCCTAGCCTTTCGGTCGATGCGCCGATCTGGGAACGGATCGGACGCGAGAGATACACTGCCGCATGGCCGGCCGGATCCCACAATCCTTCATCAACGATCTGTTGACGCGTATCGACATCGTCGACGTGGTCGATGCGCGCGTATCGCTGCGCAAGACCGGTCGCAATTTTCAGGCGCTGTGTCCGTTTCACGACGAGAAGACCGCGTCGTTCAGCGTGAACCCGGAGAAGCAGTTCTATTACTGCTTCGGTTGCGGCGCCACAGGCACGGCGCTGACGTTCCTGATGGAGCACGATCGGCTGGATTTCATCGCTGCGGTCGAAGCGCTCGCGTCGATCGCTGGGGTGGAAGTGCCGCGGGAGCACGGCGCCCGCACCGACGACGAATTGCACGGCCGTTTGCTGAAGGCGCTCGAAGAGGCGGACAAGTACTTTCGCAAGATGTTGCGCAGTCATCCGGAGGCGCCGCGGGTCGTCGACTACCTGAAGTCGCGTGGACTAACCGGCGTGATTGCGCGGGATTTCGGCATCGGCTTTGCGCCACCGGGGTGGGACGGATTGAGGGCGGCGCTGGCAGCCTTCGGCGAAGCCGATCTAGTCGCGGCGGGGTTGCTCGTTAAGAATGAACAGGGCCGCACGTACGACCGCTTTCGGGACCGCGTGATGTTTCCCATCCGCAACACGCGCGGTCGCGTCATCGGGTTTGGCGGGCGCGTGTTCGGCGACGAACAGCCGAAGTACCTGAACTCGCCCGAAACCGAACTGTTTCACAAGGGTAGGGAACTCTACGGCTTGTACGAAGCGCGGATGGCGCTGCGGCGCATCGAGCGTTTGTTGGTGGTCGAAGGTTACATGGACGTGGTTGCGCTCGCGCAGGCGGGAATTCCGAACGCGGTGGCAACGCTCGGCACCGCCACCGGTGTCGCGCACTTCGAAAAGCTGTTCCGCGCTTCGCCCGAAGTGGTCTGCTGCTTCGATGGCGACAACGCCGGGCGCGAAGCGGCCTGGAAAGCGTTGACCGTAGCCCTCCCGACGCTCACGGCGGGCCACCAGCTGTCGTTCATGTTCCTGCCAGACGGTGAAGACCCCGATTCGCTGGTGAGAAAGGAAGGCAAGGCGCAGTTCCTCGAGCGGATGCGCGGCGCGATCAGTGCGGCGGAGTATCTGTTCCAGGGACTCGGACGAGGTTTGGATCTGAATACGCTCGACGGACAGGCGCGGCTGGCGGATCTGGCTTTGCCGTACATTAGAACCATTCCCGACGGTGTTTTGCGGGAATTGACCATGGAACGTCTCGCATCGATCGCGAAGACGTCCCCTGATGCGCTGAATCGGGGCGCAAGGATGGCGCGCGTCGTGCCAGTGCGAAGGCCATTAGCGGACGGCAAAGGCGCGACGCGACTGAGCGAGCGACTGCTCACGATTCTGCTCAAGCATCCCGAATTTCTGTCCCAGCTCGACGACCACCGTCGCGCCCGCCTCATAGGTATAGGGGATACATTATTGGGCAGAGTCGTTCGCTACCTGGCCGAGCAACCCGACGCCGATCTCGCTTCGCTACTCGGGTACTGGGCAGGGCAGGACGGTCAGGAGACCCTGGTGGAACTCGCCGACACGCCGTTGGTCTTGAAAGACGAGGCTTTGAAGGGGGAGTTCGACGACGCCGTCACACAATGTTTGTCCGCAGTCGAAAGGGCGAATCGTCGAGCGTTCCTAGAGGTGCTGAAGGACGAGGGTTCGGCCGAGGCACTGGCACAGTACTGGCGGCTGAAACAGAAGGCCGACTGAGCCTTGTCTCGTACCGTATCTCGTACAAGGAGGAGCTTGTTTCCGGCTAGTTGCACCCCATCAATGCGGATATACTGCCCCGTTTTTTCGCGGGCGCATTCGCGCAACCGTTCAATAGCAGAGGTCTCATGAGCACTGATACCACTCAGCAGCAGTCCCGTTTGAAAGAGCTGATTGCCAAGGGTAAGGAGCAGGGATTCCTGACTTACGCGGAGGTGAATGACCACCTTCCCGACGACATCTCCGACCCGGATCAGATCGAAGACATCATCGGCATGATCAACGACATGGGGATCACCGTATACGAGGTGGCTCCCGATGCTGACGATCTGCTGACAGGTGGCGAAAGCACCGCTGATGAACTGGCGGCCGAAGAAGCCGCAGCTGCGTTGGCGGCCGTCGAAACCGAAGCGGGTCGCACCACCGATCCGGTGCGCATGTACATGCGCGAAATGGGTACCGTCGAACTGCTGACACGTGAAGGCGAAATCGCAATCGCGAAGCGCATCGAAGAAGGCATCCGCGACGTACTCACTGCGCTTTCCTACTACCCGGGCCCGGTCGACTACATCCTCGAAACGTACGCCGACGTCACGAAAGAAGCGCGCCTGTACGACCTTCTGGTCGGCTACCTCGATCCCACTGACGAGGTTCCAGAGGCGGCGCAGGTCGACCTGACGATGCAAGCCGTCGAGTCGGATGAAGAAGAGGAAGAGGAAGAGAAGGGTCCCGACCCGATCGAAGCGAAACGCCGTTTCAACATTCTGAAACGGCAGGCTGCAAAGACAGCAAAAACGCTGGCGAAGGGCCGCACGGGTGCCGCTGCCAAGAAGGATCTGGAGAAGCTGGGCGAAGTGTTCTCCGTATTCAAACTGGTGCCGCGCCACTACGACGAAATCGTCGAGATGCCGCGTGAAGCGCTGGCACGAGTACGCCGTCAGGAACGCGCCATCATGATCGCGTGTGTGCGCCGTGCACGCATGCCGCGCAAAGTGTTCCTGAAGGAATTCCAGGGCAATGAGATCTCCATCGCCTGGGTGAACAAGCATACGAAAGCGAAGAAGGACTACAGCGCCGCACTCGAAGAACAGCGCGACGAGATCGTTCGCGCGCAGAAAAAGCTGAAGGCGATCACGCAAGAGACGGGCCTCAGCGTCAGCGAGATCAAAGACATCAACCGCCGTATGTCGCTTGGCGAAGCGAAAGCACGTCGCGCAAAGAAAGACATGGTTGAAGCAAACCTGCGGCTGGTGATTTCGATCGCTAAGAAATACACGAACCGCGGTTTGCAGTTCCTCGACCTGATTCAGGAAGGCAACATCGGCCTGATGAAGGCGGTCGACAAGTTCGAATACCGTCGCGGCTACAAGTTCTCGACCTACGCAACTTGGTGGATTCGTCAGGCGATCACGCGTTCGATCGCCGACCAGGCCCGCACGATCCGTATTCCCGTGCACATGATCGAAACGATCAACAAGCTGAACCGCGTTTCGCGGCAGATGTTGCGGAGATGGGTCGCGAGCCGACGCCGGAAGAGCTCGGCACGCGGATGGAAATGCCCGAAGACAAGGTGCGCCGCGTGCTGAAGATCGCGAAGGAACCGATCTCGATGGAAACGCCCATCGGCGACGACGAAGACTCGCATCTCGGCGACTTCATCGAAGACGTCACCATCGGTTCGCCGATTGATCTCGCGACGGGTGAGGGTCTTCGCGAAGCGACGCGCGAAGTGCTCGCCGGTCTCACTGCGCGGGAGGCGAAGGTTCTTCGGATGCGTTTCGGCATCGACATGAACACCGACCACACGCTCGAAGAAGTAGGTAAGCAGTTCGACGTGACCCGTGAGCGCATTCGACAGATCGAAGCGAAGGCGTTGCGCAAGTTGCGGCATCCGAGCCGCTCGGAACACCTGCGCAGCTTCCTCGACGAGACCAACTGATCCGTCGAGTTGCAGATCGTCGGCACCATGGATGGTGCCGACGCGATTTGTTCAGGGCCCATAGCTCAGTTGGTTAGAGCAGTCGACTCATAATCGATTGGTCCCAGGTTCGAGCCCTGGTGGGCCCACCACACGGTCTTTGTTTGGACGCCTGATGGGACGGAGCACCAGCCAGAATGCGGCCGCCTTCGATCGCGGTATCGCTTCGCTCACCGTACTCTCGCTGCTGTGTGTGTACCTGCTGCCGTCGCAAAGTGGAGCTAGCTTTTCGACGTATCTTCTCGCGGTGCTGGTGGTATTTGGTGGAAGCGATCGCTGGCGTGAGTTCTTCGCTGTGCGAACGCTACCGTTGCTGTTGATCGGGTTGCTGCTCTACTTTTCGTCGTCGGTTTGGTGGTCTCAGGCGCCTTCGGCCCGTGGTGCGTTCTCGATTTACTCGCGCTGTGTGCTGATTGTCGCGTTCGCGGTTGCGTTGGCGACCTCCATCTGCCGGATTCCACAGATGGCTCGCTGGTTGCCGAGAGTGCTGGCGATCGCCGCCGCTATCGCTGCCAGTGCCGCACTGGTCGATTTTCGACTGCATCCAACCTGGGACGCGCGCCTCACCGGTCTCGGTCAGCTTCGCAACAGTGTCGTGGCCGGATTTGCGTTCAGTGCAGGGCTGATGTTTGCGTCGAGCGTTGCGCTGGACGGAGGAGCTGCGTGGCGCGTGATGGGTGTTGTATGCGCCGCGCTGACCGGCGCTGCGGTGTTCGCCACGGGGTCGCGCGCGGCCTATCTGAGCGTAGCAATTGGACTCTGGACGCTGCTATGGGCATGGCGCGGATCGTCGATGGCGCGCTGGACCTGGTGGCTTGCGGTTCCGGCTTTGATCGTTGGCGCGGCGCTTGCCACGCTGACACTGTGCCCTGCGTGCACCGACGTGCTGTTTCCTCGTGGGAGCAGTTTCCGATTGGCGATCTGGGCCGCGGAATGGCAGCGATTGATGGACAACGGACTCTGGTTTGGTCTCGGCGTTCTGGTTCCGGACGACGTGGTCCTGGACGGTCAGCTATTCGTACACCCGCACAGCTTGTATTTGTCGAGCGCGTTACAGGGTGGGTTGGTTGGCCTGCTACTCTTGCTCGCCGTTCTTTTGTTCACGGGATTCAACCTGTACCGTGCGCGCCGGCAAGAGGCGGCACCGCTGGGCCTTGCGCTGCTGACGTCCGGTATGAGTGGCTACCTGTTCGACGGTTGGGAGCTGATCGACAAGGTGAGCGTCAGCTGGCTGTTGTTGTGGATGCCGCTCGGGATTGCCGTTGGGGTGACGTCGAAAATGCAGAATCAAAACCCGATCGCGGGCACGAGCCCGAGGCAGCGCTCGATTGAACCGATCGAGGCGCAGCCGTGACCGGCGTCGGAACAGTCGCTGTCGTTGTCGTGAATTTCAACGGCGCGGCCTATCTCGGTCGATGTCTGAAATCGATCGAGCTGCAAACGCGGCGTCCGGATCACGTGATCGTCGTGGACAACGCGAGTTTCGATGAATCGCTGCGCGCAGCGCAGTCGCAATTCCCGCGGTTTCGATACATTGCCAACGACACGAACGTCGGGTTTGCCGCCGCCAACAATCAGGCGTTCGATTTATGTTCGAGTCTCGGGGTCGACTACGTGGCGTTGTTAAACCCCGATGCATTCGCGGCACCGGACTGGCTCGCGCAGCTGCTCAATGCTGCAGGGCAAGGTACCGGCTACGCGTCTTGGGCGTCGTGCTTGCTGCGAGCCGACGCACCGACGGAGGTCGACGGCCTCGGCGATGCTTACCATATCTGCGGCTCAGCGTGGCGCCGCCGCCACGGGCAGTCACTCGATCGGGCATGGCTCGTCGATCGAGATGTATTTTGCGCATGTGCCGCGGCGGCTCTGTATCGGCTCGACGCGGTCCGTAGTATCGGCGGGTTCGACAGCGATCTGTTCTGCTACATGGAGGATGTGGACCTGGGATTTCGATTGCGCTTGATGGGCTATTCCTGTCGTCTCGTCGCGGCTGCGAGGGCGGAGCACGTTGGTTCGGGAATCACCGGCTATCGCTCGGGAACCGCGACCTATTACGGTCAGCGCAATCTCGTTTGGGTATTCGCCAAGAACATGCCGGCGATCTTGATCTGGGCGCTGCTCCCGCTGCACTTAGTGATGAACGCGCTGATGATTGTGGTGTGTGCGTTTCGCGGGCAGTTGCTGGTCGTAGCTCGCGCCAAACTCGACGCGTTGAAAGGGCTCAAGGGTTTGCCGGCGAAGCGGCGCGCCATTCAAAGCAGAGCGATCGCACCAACGGGCGCAATTTGGCGCGCCCTCAGCAAGTCGCTGCTCCCGGGGAACTGACTCGCAATGCGCTTATCAGTCAGCATCGTCACATATCGTTCCAACCTCGAGTTGTTCAACTCGCTTACCGATAGCCTGATCTGCGCACTGCGGCATGCACGCGGCGAGTATCTGCTGACGGCCGAGCTCGTCGTGGTCATCAACGACACGCTCGAGGAGGGCATTGCGGCCATCGAACGTGCTGTAGATTGCGTTCGCGAGCGCGCCCCCGAGTATGTTCGTCTGCATATCGTTAAGGGTCACGGCAACATTGGCTACGGCGCCGGTCAGAACAGGGCGCTCGAGACCGTGGCGTCGGACTACCATCTGATCCTCAACCCCGACGTATTTCTGGAGAAGGCGTCGATTCTGGAAGGACTGCGTTATCTCGACGGCCATGCAGAGGTGGCCATGCTCGTACCGCAGGGCTTCGATCCGCACAACGAGTACGCACGGCTGTCGAAACGACATCCGTCGGTGCTCGTGCTGCTGCTGCGCGCTCTCGCGGTGAGGAGTTCTGACGGCCTTCTCGGGCGGCGCGTCGCACGCTACACCTATGGTGGCGAGTTGCCATGCGACGCACCGAAGTCGATTACCCTCGCAAGCGGTTGCTTCATGCTCTGCCGCACCGACACGCTCAAAAGAGTGAACGGGTTCGATGAACGGTATTTCCTATATTTCGAAGACTACGACCTGTCCTTGCGCGTAAAGAACTACGGGCAGATCGTAGAGCTGCCACAGGCCCGGATCACACATTACGGCGGTCATACCGCGCGGCGGGATCTCCGGCGAGTAGCGCATTTTCTTCGATCCGGAGTCAGGTTTTTCAATCGTTACGGCTGGCGGATCGTCTGATCATTCGCCGGCAATGGAGCAGTGGTCAGATGAAGTCAGTTCTTCCTGTCGTGCTCGCCGGCGGCGCGGGGACGCGTTTGTGGCCGATGTCGCGGGAGCTCTACCCGAAGCAGTTTTTAAGGCTCACCGGCACTACCACGATGCTGCAGGACACGCTGCGGCGCCTCGAGGGTGTCGATGCGGTTTCGCCGTACCTGATCTGCAACGAAGACCATCGCTTCATCGTCGCCGAACAATGTCGCGCGATCGGCTTGGAGTGCGGAGCGATCGTGCTCGAACCGGCTGCCCGCAATACCGCGCCAGCGATAGCATTGGCCGCGTTGCATGCGATCGCCGGCGGCGACGATCCCGTCATGCTGATACTCGCTGCTGACCACCACATCGCCGACCCCGAAGCATTTCGCACCGCGGTGGCGGTGGGCGCCGAACTCGTTCGCGACGACCAGTTGCTCACGTTCGGCATTGTCCCCGACGTTCCGGAGACCGGTTACGGTTACATCAAAGCAGGCGAAGCGATCGGTTCCGGCGCGCATCGCGTTGCGCAGTTCGTCGAAAAGCCGGATGTCGATACGGCGCGGAAGTATCTCGCGACAGGCGATTACTTTTGGAACAGCGGTATGTTCATGTTCAAGGCGAGCACATTCCTCAACGAGCTCGAAGCGCATCGTCCCGACATCTTCAAGGTTTGCCAGAGCGCCGCGCGCGGCATGTCGAGCGATCTCGATTTCAAACGTCCCGGCGCCGAGTTCGCGAAGTGTCCATCCGAATCGATCGACTATGCGGTGATGGAGAAGACGCGCCGGTCGGTCGTGCTTCCGATCAACGTCGGGTGGAGCGATGTGGGTTCGTGGAAGGCGCTGTGGGAGGTATCGCCGCGCGACAAGGGCGGCAACCATATTCGTGGTGACGTGGTCACCGTCGATACGTCCGGTTCGCTGCTGATATCGGAAGGACGGTTACTGGCGACCGTCGGTGTCAGCGATCTGATGGTGATCGAAACCGCCGACGCGGTCTTAGTTGCGCAGCGGGAACATTCACAAGATGTCAAACGAGTGGTTGAAAAATTGCGCGCGACGAAGCGCTCGGAACATCTCACTCACCAACGCGTATATCGACCCTGGGGAAGTTACGAGACCGTCGAGCACGGTGACCGGTATCAGGTAAAAAGGCTCAGCGTGAACCCCGGGGCAACGCTTTCCCTACAGTTGCACCACCACCGGTCCGAGCATTGGATCGTCGTCCAGGGAACCGCGATGGTGACGTGCGGTGACAAAGAGTTCGTCGTGCACGAGAACGAATCCACCTACATACCGATCGGCAGCAAACATCGATTGGCGAACCCCGGTAAGATCCCGCTTCATCTCATGGAAGTTCAGGTCGGTTCTTATCTTGGGGAAGATGATATCGTTCGTTTTCAGGATGCTTATGGTCGGGGATAGCGGATCTAATCGATGCGAATCGTAGTGACCGGCGGCGCCGGCTTCATCGGCTCCGCGCTGGTTCGTCATCTCGTTCTCGAGCGCGGCGCGCAAGTGTGCACGATCGACAAGCTGACGTACTCGGGCGGCTTCGACAATCTCGCCGGCGTCGCGGGTCATGCGTCGCACCACTTCCACCAGATCGACATCTGCGACGCACCGCGGCTGCGTTCGACGATCTTCGATTTCGCGCCCGATGCGATCATGCACCTTGCCGCGGAAACGCATGTCGATCGCTCGATCGACGGACCCGGCGCCTTCATTCAGACGAACGTTGTCGGCACCTACCGCCTTCTCGAAGTGGCGCGCGAATACGCACCCAGCCGGGGCGATGCGTTTCGCTTCCTGCATGTGTCGACGGATGAGGTCTATGGCAGTCTCGGTGCAACCGGTCATTTCACCGAGGGCAGTCCATACGCGCCAAATTCGCCCTATTCGGCGTCGAAGGCAGGCTCCGACCACTTGGTGCGCGCGTGGTTCGAGACGTATCGCCTGCCCGTACTCGTAACGAACTGCTCGAACAATTATGGTCCGTATCAGTTTCCCGAAAAACTGATCCCGCTGACGATCCTCAAGGCATTCTCGGATCAACCGATCCCGGTCTACGGGGACGGACTGCAGGTGCGGGATTGGCTGCACGTGGACGACCACGTCCGCGGACTCGTGATCGTGCTCGAACAGGGCGTCCCCGGACGAACCTACAATATAGGGGGAGATTGCGAGCGGACGAATGTGGTTGTAGTGAAGACCATTCTGCGGGCGCTCGCGCGCCACGTGGGCAAGAGTGAGCAGCAATTGCTCGACCTGATTCAGTTCGTCTCAGATCGCCCGGGTCATGATCGGCGCTACGCAATCGACGCGACACGCATACGTGACGAACTCGGTTGGGCGCCGCAGACCGAATTCGCTGAGGGGATCGCCGATACGGTAGCGTGGTACGCGGACAACCTGACGTGGTGTCAGCGCAGGAGTAATGTCTACGGCGGACAACGATTGGGGCAGAAGTTCGCATGAAAGGCCGGGTTTGGCGATGAAGGCGGTGACGAAGGGGATCATTCTTGCCGGTGGACACGGCACGCGCCTGTACCCGGTCACCCGCAGCGTCTGCAAGCAACTGCTTCCCGTGTATGACAAGCCGATGGTCTACTACCCGCTGACGACCCTGATGCTCGCGGGAGTACGCGACATTCTGGTCATCTCGACGCCGGCAGACACTCCGCGGTTCAGGGACCTGATGGGCGATGGCAGCCAGTGGGGAGTGTCTCTCAGCTACGCTGTACAAGACGAACCTCGTGGCCTAGCGCACGCGTTCATTGTCGCCAGATCGTTCATCGGCAACGACGCCTGCATGATGATTCTCGGGGACAACATCTTCTTCGGCAGCGAGTTGTCGCGGTTAACCCAAACGGCGGTTCGTGAAAATCGCGGTGCAACGATCTTTGCGTATCCGGTGAAGGATCCGGAACGCTTTGGTGTGATCGAGTTCGATGGGAGCGGCCGGCCGACGAAGATTGTCGAGAAGCCTAAGAATCCGAGGTCGCACTTCGCTGTGACCGGACTTTATGTATACGACAACGACGTAGTTGAAATGGCGAAGGCGCTCGTCCCGTCAGCGCGAGGCGAACTCGAGATCACCGACCTAAACATGCGTTATCTGGACGGGGGGCGGCTCGACGTCAAGCACATGGGCCGGGGCATGGCGTGGCTGGACACCGGGACGCACGAGGCGCTCCTCGAAGCCGGCCAGTTCGTGCAAACCATCGAGCATCGGCAGGGTCTCAAGATCGCGTGTCCGGAAGAGGTGGCCTGGCGTCTCAAATGGATAGACGATGCTGCGCTGACGTGCATCGCTGACGAGATTGGGCGATCGAGTTACGCGGAATATCTGATCGAGCTCCTGCGTGATGCGAAGTTCGATGGCACCGATGACGGGCGTGGAACGGGTTCGGCGTTCTGGGACGCAATGATCTCGAGCAGGTGAGGACGTCACCGGTTGGCTCGCGTCTGATTCGGCGCGTCTTCTGCACTTCTCTTTAGCGCGTGGTTGGTCAGGTCGCTGCGCCTGGAACGACTCTCATGATGGCCAATCAGAGGGAAGACACAGGGTGTTTCCTTCTGGGTAACATGTGCGTCGCATCGAATGCGAGGCACGACAGGAGTAAGCGGCACGGCCGAGGCGATGAAGATCGTGAAAACCAAACTTCGCGGCGTGCTGATTCTCGAGCCGACCGTCTTTCGTGATGACCGCGGCTTTTTTCTCGAGACCTATCACCGACAGCGCTATGAGGAGTTTCTCGGGGGCGACGTGGAGTTCGTCCAGGATAACCGCTCACGCTCGCACAAGAACGTGCTTCGTGGTCTGCATTTCCAGCGCAATCATCCGCAAGGCAAGCTGGTCTGGGTGGTTACCGGACACGTGTGGGATGTGGTCGCAGACGTGAATCCGCAGTCGCCGACGTTCAAGCAGTGGGTCGGAGTCGATTTGACCGCGGGCAATTTGCTGCAACTCTATGTTCCACCGGGTTATGCGCACGGATTCTGCGTAGTGTCGGACGCTGCAGATTTTGTCTACAAATGCACCGACTTCTATCGACCCAACGAAGAACAGGGGATCATCTGGAATGACCCCGACCTAGCCATCGAGTGGCCGGTGAGCGCGCCAATCCTGTCGCCGCGCGACGCATCGAATGCGACGCTGCACGACTGTCTGCGAAACGGGTGATGCGCGTCCTCATCATCGGTGGAAGCGGTCAGGTGGGCACCGCGTTGCAGCGAGTGGCGATTTCGCAGGCTGAGGTCATCGCTCCCGGCTCACGTGAACTGGACGTGCGAAGCAAAGCCGAGGTGGAGTCCGCCTTCGCGAAGTATCGGCCGGACGCGGTCGTAAACGCGGCGGCCTACACCGCGGTCGATCGGGCGGAGGACGAGCCGGATCTGGCGTGGCGGACCAACGCCGAAGGGGCCGGACACATTGCATCGGCGTGCAAGCACACGGGAGCCTATTTGATTCACCTCTCGACCGACTACGTATTCGACGGAACCAAGACCGGCGCTTACGTAGAGAGCGATGCGACGAATCCGCAAAGTGTCTACGGCCGTTCGAAACTTGCGGGCGAGAACGCCGCATTGGCGACCTGGCAGCGGACGTTGGTGCTGCGAGTAAGCTGGGTTTTCAGCGACAGCGGAGCGAACTTCGTCAAAACGATTCTGCGGCTCGCGCGCGGCGGCGGCGAGCTCAAAGTGGTCGACGACCAATGGGGTACCCCATGCCCCGCACGCGCGATTAGCGACGTGATCCTCGAGCTGATCGCTCGTCACGAGCGAGGCAGTTCGTTGCAAGGGATCTACCACTTTGCGACGAGGCCGGTCACGAACTGGTTTGCGTTTGCACGCGAGGTCGTCGTGACCGGTCAATCCATGGGGTTGCTGCCGAAGGAAACGTCAATCAGAGCGATTACCACGCGGGAGTTTGCTGCACGCGCGCCGCGGCCATCCAATAGCGTGCTCGACTCGACGCGCTTATGTCGCGCGATTGGAGTTGAAGCGCCGGATTGGCGCGATGATGTCCGCTGGACGCTCGAGCGCCTGGCGTCGACCATCGCCGATGGTTAGCCGCGTTCGACCACCCGGCGATCATGCGAACTCAGATTGACGATGGCATGCCGCGCGCTGCACCCACGAGCAGTCCGAACGCGTCTCACGGAGCACGGGCCCTTCTGACGCGCATCCTGCCGGCCGTGGCGCTCCGGCGACTCGGCCAGATTCGCCTGCTTGGCCGCGTCGTTCTGCGCTTGCCGGTACTCGTTCGTCGTCGCGGATTTGTCGGCATTTGTCGAATGGCCTGGCGCTTTCACGCCGATCGCAGCGGCTGGTGGCGTTTCGTGCAGTGGTGTCTGGAAGCCGTGGCCTATGAACGGCGCAACGATGTTGCCGACTACCGCAAATGGATCCAGCAGATCGAGGTGCCGCGACACGCGGCCGTTTCGTTTGCGCCCCGATCGTCGAATGATGCGGCCGTGATCGCTATGCCGATGCAGAGTTCGGATTTTGAACGTCGACTCCGCGAAGCAACCGCGCCTTATGTGTTGTTGACGCACCAGAATGCACTACTTTCGCGCGATGCGATCGAGTGGCTGCTGGCGGCGGCGGTAGCAACGGGTGCCGATCTCGTCTATTGCGACGAGGACGCAATCGAACAGGATGAACGCCTCAGTCCCTGTTTCAAACCGGATTTTTCGATCGATCTCGCGCGGTCGCAGGATTACGTTGGACCGGTCTTTCTGGTACGTACGCGTGTCGCAATGGACGTACTCGGCAGTGACGACGAAACCAACGCGTTCGCATACGCGCTGCCGCTTCGGTTGTACGAAGCCGGCGGATGCGTCGCTCACGTTGCGGAAGTGTTGGTCCATTGGACGCAGCGGCGCGACCGCAGCTTGTCGCCGAGTCAATTGAAATGTCGGGACGCACATCTCGTCCGCTGCTACGGCACGGATCTGGCGTCGTCGCTGATGGGCGATGCGCGGGCGCTGCAGAGATTGGCCCCTGTGGATCGACCGTTGGTCTCGATCATCATTCCCACGCGTGATCGAGCCGATCTTCTTAAGCTGTGCATCGACAGCATCTATCGGAACGCGCCGCAGGTTGCGTTCGAAATCCTGATTCTGGATAACCGATCACAGGACGCTGAAACACGTGCCTGGTTCGACGAAGCGCAGCATCGTCATCCGAACCTCAGGGTGT
The DNA here is from genome assembly GCA_041739525.1 of Pseudomonadales bacterium. Taxonomy (GTDB): domain Bacteria; phylum Pseudomonadota; class Gammaproteobacteria; order Pseudomonadales; family Azotimanducaceae; genus DATJGR01. Next base: position 31,022 of record JBGSNQ010000103.1, read on the forward strand.
TGCTGGCCGACTACGAGTTCAACTGGTCAAAGCTGAACAATCAGGGCGTCGCGGCATCGCTCGGTCGCGTGCTGGTGTTCCTGAACAACGACATTGAGGTGATCAGCCCTGATTGGCTCGAGCGGTTGTCGGCGCACGCGTTGCGCCCCGATGCGGGCGCGGTGGGCGCCTTGCTGATTTATCCGGAAGGGACTGCGCAGCACGCGGGCGTCGTACTCGGACTGGGCGGGCTGGCCGATCACGTTTACAGCGGCACGCCGTTGCGTGCCGCAGACGAACACATCTTTGTTCACCCGTGCATCAAGCGCAACGTTTCCATCTGTACCGGCGCCTGCTTGGCAGTGGAACGCGCCAAGCTTGCTCGAATATCCGGATTCGACGAAACACTGAAGATCTGCGGCGACATCGACGTGTGTGTCCGGCTGCTTTCGGCAGGGTTCCTGAATGTCTACGATGCCGATGTGCGGTTGACGCATTACGAATCGGCGACGCGGTCGCGGGCGCCCTTGGCGCGGGACGAGGTCGACGCGACGATGCGCGTGTGTGCGCCATTCGTCGAACGTGGCGATGACTTCTACAATCGCAATCTGTCGCTGCGAACGCGGTATCCTACGTTGGGCAGGTGATTTGAGGTGTGCGGCTCCCTGATGCAGACGCCGGGTGAGTTAAGCAGCATCAAGCGGTGGCGGAGACGGCGCGGCCTCCTGGCCTAACTTATTGGCCTATTCTGGAAAGAGACGACATCCTGGTGGTTATCCCATCCACGTTCGATTAGGGCAACGACGCGAACATCATGTTCCGCGAGCGTGTCATAAAGCCAAGGAAGCGGCGTCATCGAAATACCATAGCCTTTCATGTGCTCATAGTCGGAATATCCATACCGACCGCAACGGAAGGCTTCCGCGATGGACCGCATACGCTCTTTAGAAAGGTTGTAGGGCCACCTTCCTAGGCGTTCCATGCTGGCAGGATAGCGGCCGTGGGTCGTCCAGATCGCCACACCGTTTGGCGCCAATGATCGAACCATCATGCCGATCATGGCTTTCGCTGCACCTTCATCAATGTGGGTCATTAAGGAGCCTGACCAAATGAGGTCGAATTGTCTCTCGAAATGAACTTGTTCAAATCGCGCGTTGGGCGTATGCGGTATTGCGCCGAACTGCTCCGCACAGAATGCTGTTCCGACTTTCGAGAGATCTGAAGCGACAACGGTTGCTTCCGGAAAGCGCTGTCTGAGGTGTCGGGCCACTCTTCCGCATCCGCATGCGTAATCGAGAATCGTGTTGGGCCGAAGACCTGTCAGCTTCAGAATGGCTTCGATGTTTGCTATAGCATTCGCGCCTACAGACAGATACCGCTCCAAGCTTCCAGTGAACATTTGGTCATTTGGATGGATAGCCGTGTTTACGGAAATTGAATTCGCCTTTGCGTTCGTCACGTCCCTCGTTCCTTAACAGGCGTTGAAACATGATGCAGGTTGAGGCGCATCCTGTCCTTGTTCCGCATCCAGCGACGCGAGTTTCGCGCCCGAAATCGGCTTGACGCTTGATGCATGTTCGTGATCCCTGAAGCATTTCGGGTTTCTCGCATGATCTCGATCAGCGGTTCCTCTGGCGAGGACGCTGCTGCGCCTTCCTTCCCAAATCGCTAGCCTGAAGAGATCGCCACCGTATAGTGGTTCGTCTCTTTCCCGATCAATGATTCATCCAGCAGCAGCAGTGTTTCGAGCAGGGACGAGTCCTCCGGCGTGAAGTTGGCGATGGCGTCGTTGAGGGCAAGATTGTAGATGGCGCCGCCGGTGTGGATGACGCGCGAGTTTGGGAATAGGCGTGCCCAGGCACCCATGATGCCGCTGCTGTCTGCAGCCTCACTGGGGTCGATCTGCGCGAGCCTGACAGGGTCGGGACGTTTGATCTGCCGAGGTAAGAGATCTCTTGGTGAAGCGGGGTTCGCGAGCAGCCGATCGGGCATCACTTCGCGCGCCCGCGTCGCAATATCGATGTTCGCCGTCGTCCACTGGAAGCGAGTTGGCCCGGTAAAGTCATCCATTGCGACGGTGCCGCCGGGGCGCAGGTTTGCGCGGCTCCAGATCAACGCCTCTTCGGCGTTCATCATGTGGTGCAGCGAATTGTTCCAATAAACCAGATCAAATCCACCGGTGACGTTCGTTTCGAACGCGTCGGCAAGGTGGAAGTGCATTCGACCTCCCACGCCGGCCTTCTCGGCGGCGGCGCGGCCCACCTCGATGCGCTGCGCGCTCAATTCGAACAGCTCGAAGTGTTCGACGACGTTTGCCCGCACCAGCGACAGCTCCTTGCCCCCGTGTCCGCTGCCGATGGAAACCGCTCTGGCGAACGATCGGCCGTTGGCCTTGAGGAGCTCGTGAAAGCCAGCGTGAAGGCCTGGGATGCGTCGACCGCATACCAACCGATTGATGTGCGAAACGATCGTGCCGCTCTGCCACCATCGCGTGATACTGGATTGAGCCGCGCGGGCCCGCTGGTCCCAGTACTTTCCTATCTGGTCGTTGGACATGAATTCACTCGGGACGTGCCGCCAGGTGTAGAAGGTGTAAGGTCCGCGGTTATCATTGGCGCCTCAACGCGCCACCAATCGGGTCATGGTCTCGCTGATCGTGACCTTGGACGGAACGCCGACTCCCGATATGACCTGTAGGCTGTTCCTTGGTCCTAGGAGCCCGATGCTGCCATTCCTGAAGCTGGGCAGAAGCCCGAAAACGCGTTCGAATGCGTGCTCGAGCGCTCCGTCCGTGGCGCCGCGTTCGGGTTCGAACTTGATGCCTACTTGCTCGAAGGTCAGCAGGGGTTCAAACAGATTGCGTCGCGCCCAGAACATGGTCCCCGCGAAGAACCCCCATTCGTCAAGTTGGTATCCACCCAGCAACCTGTCCTCGATTCTGGCGAGGTTTTCCTCGTTGCCATACATGAACTGCCTGGCGGAGAGGTAGGTAAGCGATGGCCCCGCCATCATCAGCGATTGATCCTGTCGGAAATGATCCAGAATCGATGCGAAGTTCCGCGGGTCTCCAATCACCGAATCGAGGCAGGCTTCCTTCCACACCTCGCCGAACTGCGCCGAACTGCCTTGGTATGCAGCTTGACGACGAATTCGAACGGACCAATTGCCGGGTGCGAAAGGCACCGCAGAAACGGCAGCACATCGCGCCCGCTGTTTTCCGTTGGGATGAAGTGAACGTCGCGATCCAGCGATCCCAGGCGCCTAGAGAGAAGGGGTTCCAGACGATCGAAATAGGTAACGAACAGCGTGAAATCGGTCGTCAGCTTGGAGAGGCGGTCGAGTATCTCGTGCGCGACATCGGCATAGAAAATGTGAAGACACACGGCCACCGGTGAGGGGCTTGAAAACAAGCGCGATAGGATCGGCCGCTTGCGTTGGAAAACGTATGATTCCATGTGGACGCGGGTTGGATGTCGCGGAAATGACGATTACATTCTTTTTGGCGTTGGTGCGAAAGAGCACCGATGCAGAAATAGAGGAACACTGGCGATGCGAATGAACTGCAACGTTTGCGGCGGCGAACGGTTTGCCGACCAGAGTGGTAGGCCGGGTGCCCGCTGCGTAGCGTGTGGTTCGTTGGAACGCACCCGCGTCATGAAGCTGTTCCTGGACAGCAGATGTGTATTGGAAGCCGGTTGTCGAGTATTCCACCTGGCGCCGGAGAAAGGCATCTATGAGAGCATCCGCAAGATCAAAGGGGTGCACTATGAAGTCGTCGATTTCGAGCCGGAACAGTATGGCTTCGCGCCGGTCAAGAAGTTCGACGTCACCTTGGACGTCGAGCATCTCCCGACGAGACACTACGACATCGTTATCCACTCGCACGTCATGGAGCACGTTAGGTGCAACGTATCGGCCGCCCTATTCCATCTTCACAGGTCGCTGAAGGAAGGTGGCAAGCACCTGATTTGCATCCCGATCACGGGATCATCCTACGAGAGTGACCTCGGTGGCGTTTCCGACGAGGACAGGGTCCGGCGCTTCGGGCAGAAGGATCACTTTCGCCGCTTCGGGTCGTCCGACCTTCAACGGACCTTCGGTATGATCTTCTCTCTGCCCGAGCGGTATGAGTTGACGGACTATTTCACCACCGAAATGCTGGATAGACACAACATTCCTGCGGCGGCGCGAAGCGGGTTTACGTCTCACTCTGTCTTCTGCTTCGGGAAGAATGATCTGAAGCTGCGGAGCGACGCCTGACGTCGTTTCCTCTACTGCAGCTACTGCAGCGAGTCGTCGAGCTTCCTGACCGTCTTCTCGAGGGGTGTCGAAGGTGTCCATCCCAATAGTCGTCGTGCCTTGCTGACGTCGAGCACGGCGTATCGCAGATCGAATGGCCTGGCCTGCGCGTACTTGAACTGGACCTGACGGCCCACGGTGCGCTGAACCAGATCGATCACGGCTCGCTCGGTCATTTCGAGGCCTGAACCGATGTTGAAGATTCCGGGAACTCGGCGCGCCGGTTCTGCGAAACCGGCGAGGAGGTCGGCAAGGTCGTCGACGTCGAAATAATCGCGTACGTTGAGGCCGTCGCCGAAAATCGTCAGGCTTTCGCCGGAGCGAATAGCGCGAATCGCTGCTGCGACCAGGCCGTGGGCGCGATCGAGTTGCCATCTGCCGACGGGATTCGCGATTCGGAGAATGGTCGTAGTTGCGCCGGTGACTCTCGCGAAATACGCGATCGCGTCTTCGGTCATTTGCTTGCCCAGACTGTAAGGAGTCGTTGGCGCCGACGGGGCAGTCTCGGGAATCGGGGTCGTGTGGCCGGGGCCGTATATTTGGCCGCCGCTGGATGCGTACACGAGATGACAATGAGGATTCGCCTCGAAGATCTGCTGGAACAACCTCACCGACTCGGTAACGCTCGACTCGATTTCGACGTGCGGCGCATCCCTGTTGGAAGAAGGTCTCGATCGATGCGCAAGGTGAATGACGACGTCGCTCTCGGCGAATGCCGCTCGCGCATCCGCGCTGCCGAGTTCGATGCCCCTTACGGACGGTGCCCACTCTCGCAAAAACGAGAGACTGGGATTGAACGACATCGTCGCGGCCCGAATGGCGTGTTCATGCAGTCGGATACAGAGGTGACGTGCCAAGAATCCTGTACCGCCGAGAATCAAGATCATCGCTCGAGTTCCATCGTCTTCGACTATGCGGACGCGGCAGTTTTCACCAGGCGGGTGACGCCACGCCAGTCGAAGGCCAATCGTTCACTGGAGAGGTCGAAATGCTCCGCGACCAGATTCAGGCCCTGGACACCAATCCCATTGCTCGACAGAAGAATTTCACCATCGGTTTCCAGCGCGCCTGCAATGGATTCGAGATCGGCACGAGAGATGGCGTCCCCCAGATCCGTCGTATCGAGAATCACACAGGCGAATCGTTGCGCCGCCCGGGCAAGCGAGGCTGCGAAAGACGCGAGCTCCCACTCGTGCACGGCCAGATGGAACATTTGATTCGATAACGCAGCAGCGAGCCCGGAGTCGCGCGACAGCAGGGCACAACGCCCGTCTCGATAAATCCGATGATCGTTGGCGAGCACGCGAAAAACCAGCCGGCCATAGGGCGTGGATCCGCACTTCGGACACGTGGAACTGGCTGGGCTGTGGGCGCTTCCCTGGAACGAGGGACCACTCCAGCCGCAGACGTTGCAGCGGCACTGTTTCGCGTCCAGCAATGCGTCGAGCTGCTCACTGACCGAGTGATTGGTCAGTGGGTGCGCTGCGACCGTACGTTCGTCGAGGATCGCGAACAGTCTCGGAAGCGTCTTGACAGTAACGGACGCCAGTTCGGGAATCTGACCGAGGGAATGGCCTTTGCTCTCCAGGTAGTACGACATTTCGACGTCCATGTTCGCCTGAGGCGTCAAGGGGTTGAAGCCGCCGAGATCGAGAACCAGTTCGCGCCGCGTAATGAACAGGCCGCCTTGAACGTGACCGAAGGGCCGACGTGGATTCGCCAGCGCGAATTCGCGGTTGCGGAACTTCTCGAACTCGGGGTGCCGTGCCAGCTCGGCTCCATAGGTGAACTTTGGAAGGTGGACCTTGTGACCGGCCATCACTGCGGACGGGTGCGAGCGCATGTACTCGATCAGGCCGCGTTCCCAGCCGTGGTCCTTGACGAATCCTTCCTTGCTGCAAACGTAGATCGCCATCTCCCCCGAGGCCATTTCGAGGGCGGTGTTTGTGGCTGGGCCACAAAGGGCGTTCGTGTTGCGGCGAACGAGGCGCACGCTCGAGTTGCCTCGCACCCGGTCGACGACTCCTTGCCAGAAGTCGTGGTCGCTGCCGTTGTCGACGATCGTGAGCGTGAAGTTGCTCGTCGTCCGTGCGAGCAGTCGGGAGATGATCGCGTAAGTTTCGTCGCGATCGTCATATCCCTCCCGATTGAATGTGACCAGGATCAGGTCCACCGAGTAGCCACGCCAGGTATCGAGCAGCGTCTGAGTGGTCTTTGCCGTGCCCACTCTGCTACGCAGGAAGCTGCGCGCGCGTGCGATCATTGCCGTGCGTTGCCTGGACGACATATCGAGCAGACGACGGACTGCGCGACAGAGGTCATCGGCGTCTCCCGGCCGCGCGAGGATCGCTTCGACGCCGTCTCTCAGGTAGTCCGGTATCGCTGACAACCTGGTGGCGATCACTGGAATCCCGGCAGCCATGGCCTCCAGGATGACGGTTGGAAATCCGTCCATATCGCCACTCTCTGCCTCGACGCACGGCGCCACGAGGAAGTCCGCGTCACGATAAACGCTCGCGAGTTGTTCCTTGCCGTTCACGGCGCCGCGGAACCCCACGTTGGTCAGTTCCAGTTCGTCGGTATGCTGCCTGAGACTCGATTCGAGCGGACCATAGCCGTAGATATCGAACGAGACAGGGCGATCAGCGAGCAGCTTGGCCGCGTCCAGCAGATAGCGAATGCCCTTCTTCTCTATGAAACGCGCGAAGACGACCCCCCTGAGGGGCGAGTTGATCGGTCTCTGGGTATCACGCTCGTCGAAATCTTCCGGGTCGATCGCCTGAAACGCGTATGCGATCTTTTCCTGCGGCACGTCCTTCGCGGCGAGGAAGTTCCGGTGGTGGTCGCCATAGACGAACACCTTGAGGCATAGCTCATCTTTGGCGATCTCGCCAATGCGGTTCCGCTGTTGATTGTCGTGATGAAAGATGTCGACCGCGTGTGGCATGAACGTAAAGTGTATCCCCGCTTGGTTGCAGGCAGGCCAAACGAACCGCGTGACGCCCGGGTACACAAAGTGGCTGTGACAGATGTTGCGTTGATGAGCTTGCAACAGCGCGGCCAGCGATGCCGAATCGACGACGCGATGTCGTTCGATATCGAAGTCGAGAACGGCGGATGCGTCGGGATCCACCGCGTAGTAGACCTTGATGTCGTATCCGTTGCGCACGAACCAACGGAGTTCGTTCAGCACGAATGTCTGCGACAGCGCCGGAAAGTCGTACACGAAATACGCAATACGGAGCTGCTCCAGTCCAAGCGCCGCGCGCTCGACGAAGTTGCGCCGATATATCTTGTTTCGGTTGGACTCGAGTGGTGCGGAATACGTGATGTTCTGCAGGCTCTTTTGACTTAGATGGTAGTCGACAGCTACGAATGGGATGAATGCCGGCTGGTAGTGCTTCGTGTATCGAATGATCAGGTCCCAATCGACCAATCTGTCCAACGACTCGTCAAAGCCTCCAAACTGATCGAACAGCGCTCTGCGATTCGCGAACACGTTCAGATCAATGAAGTTGGTGTGCAGCAGCGCCTTGCGGTAGTACGGCTCGCCGCGAATCCATCGCCGGTCGGAATCGAGTTCGTGCGACTTCAGCGCGCAGTAGCTCGTGCTCAACTCTTCGCACTCCTCGAATGCGGCCGCAACGATCAATAGATAGTGTTCTCTCCATTCGTTGTCGCTGTCCAAATAGCAGAACAGATCTCCTGAAGCTGCGCGCAACGCCGTATTGCGCGCAGCGCTGACGCCACGATGTTCGTTCGCGATCAGCTTCACCAAGCCCGAGCTCATCTCATTGGCATAGTTTCGGCGCACTACGTGCATCGTATCGTCGGTGCTTCCGTCATCCGAAACGATGATCTCGAACGGTGCGAAGCTCTGCTTCAGTGCCGAGTCGATCGCGCGGCGAATGATGAAAGCCCTGTTCCACGTCGGCATGATCACGGAGATGCGCGGAGCGTTTCGGCTGATCGCCTGCTTGGCGTGCCTGACTACTGAGCTCGGAAGATCTTCGCCGATGCCCGAACTGGATCGAACGATCGCATCGAGGACTGGGATCGTGGGTCGCCATCTCGGCCTGACACTGGCGTGCTCATCATCCCTACGCACGATGGAAGGCCCGGGCGGCTTGATCCCGCCACGGACAGGATGCGATTCCGGACCCATGCCGCCGGGGAAGGGTTGTCGGCCTTCTGCGCGCCCGTGAAGCAGGAAATGCACCAACGGATTGATGCCGCCGCGCGCAACGTCGGGATTCGCCGTCAGGTAACGCTGCGTGCTGAACCCGTTGCTTGGGTCCCTGTCCAGAAGCCAGCCGTATAGAAGGTAGTGTTCGGCAGCATCCATGCCGCTTCTCGCGACGTCAGGATAGGAACGCAGGTACCAGCCTGAGTCGAACAGTGATGACGCGCGAATCAGCTGTTTCAGTTGCCGCAGTTGTGACACGCGGAGTTCTCCGTCTGAAATTGGATGGATCGCCCGGTTCACAAACGTGAAATCTGCAGCGACACGAGTTGCTGACTAGATCCTGCGATTCTCCTTCTGTCCGTGCCTGAGATAGTGGACGAGCGGATTTAACCCCGATGCGGCTACATCCGGATTGAAGGCGATGTATCTCATGGTGCTGAACGTGGGTCCGGGGTCGCGCTCCTCGAGTGCACCGAAACGCACATAGTGCTCAATCGGATCCATTCCACGCGCGGCAACGTCGGGATTCTGGGAAAGGTACCAGGCGGAATCGAAGTACTTGGATTTGCGAATGAGCGCTTGATCCGCGGCGAGGGTTCGCGCCGCTCTGCCAAAGCGGGAGGTCAGCACGCGATAGGCGAAGCGAAGCGGTTTCGTGGCGCCCCATAAGCCGGATGATTTCAGGAGTTCAACCGGTCGACGATACCTTCGAAGCTCGTCGTCCATCTGCTGTCTGACCTGATCCCGCTCCCTCAGCATTCGAGTCATCTTGCTCAGTTCGTTGAAGCGTAGATTGAGGCTGGCATCGAGCTCGCGTATCCGTTCCTTCAGCGTTTGCTGTTCCTCGTCGTGGCGCCGCTGCGTCTGCGCCTCCTGCTCCGTTCGCGCGACAGCCTCTGCACGCAGGCGATCGATTTCGTTTTCGAGAGTTGCTCGTGATTGCTCACTCTCGGCGCGCAACGCTTTCAACGATTGCTCGCTGGACGCCAGCAATCCCTGAAGGCGCTCCCGCGCGGAATCCAGGCTGTCACGGGCGGCGGAGAGGGTCTGATTGGCCTTCTTGAGCTCCGCCACCGAAACGAGCAGGGCGTCGGTCTGATTTTCCTGAGCGCGCGCGACGGTTCCGAATATCGATGTCCCTGCATTGAAGCGATTTCTGACGTCATCGAGCGTCTCGTAGATCTGCTCAGCATTCGATGGGTCGGTGGCGAGCTGCTTCAACGCACGGTAGGTGTCGCCGATCCATTGGTAGAGTCCGGTCCGAACGTACAGCGTCTCCTCCGGTACGCGATGGTGGCGCAACTCGTTGGCCAGAAAATCGTCGATATCCATCTCAACGCCTGTCGACCACTTGGGCCACTTCAAGTCCAGCGCGGTTGCAATATCCGCGACGGTCGCGCGCCAGTCCTGCATCAACGATTCGAACGTGACGACACACCTGGGCAGGTGACGCGTTTCAACTTCGGCATCCAGAACGTGACGCAGCCACGCCAGCAGCGCACGTTCAATGGTCAGCTTGTCGCGAGCGTTCAGCGAACTCGCGACTTCGAGCGGATTTCGAACCGGCATGATCACTTTGGGTGCAATGTTCAGAGGTTCGAGTCCGCGCAGGCACACGTGAACGAATCGACAGATGCGCGGATCCTTGAGAATGAACAATGGCGCCGTGCCGAATTCCTGGACGATCAGCTCTCCGAATTCATCGAGCAAAGGCTGAGAAGCCGGGGACTCCAGCCAGCCCGGGTTGAAACGGTCCCAATCCTTCCAACGCGAACCGGCTGATGCGAGCAGACGATCGTGGAAGCATCGAATGGGATCCGATTCCCAATAGCCGCGTGGGTTGTCGTTGCTCGGAGGCATCAGAGATCGCGGCGCCGTTGCGCCCAAACGCACGAGCACCCCGGCCAGGGCCGAGGTGCCGCTGCGGTGCATCCCCAGTATCAGCACAGCCGAACGGATTGGTGTCTTCGAGCCGGTGTACCCGGCTTCGGGCGTAGTGCTCTGATCAACCATGCGTGCGGCTCGCGTCGATCTGGTACTGACGGTACGCCTTGATCACCTGATCCGGCGGCCCTACCGAATGGCTGCATCCGTGCTCGATCCACACGACGCGATTGGACAGATCTTGGATTGTTGCGAGGTTGTGGGAAACGAGAACGACGGTGCGGTGGGAACGAATGGTCTCTTCGATTGCCTTCGCCGACTTCCTTCTGAAGTTCTCGTCGCCCACTCCGAACACCTCGTCGATCAGTATCAGTTCCGCGGTCGAGTAGTACGCCACCGAGAACCCCAGCCTTGCGCGCATGCCGGCCGAATACGTCTTCAACGGTTCGTCGATGAAGTCGCCGATGTCCGCGAACGCGATGATGTCGCCCATGCGCTCAATCGCGTCTCGTTTGCTGAGCCCGAGCAACATGGCGCTGAGCAGCGCGTTCTCTCGTCCTGTCAGATGGGGTAGAAATCCGACTTGCAGGGACAGCAGCGATACGTTGATGTCGGCGCGCCGAATTGATCCGCGGTCCGGGCTGATGATGCCGGCGATGACCTTGAGAAGAGTGGATTTGCCCGCGGCATTGTGGCCGATGATGCCGATGGTTTCGCCGGGAGAGACTTCGAATGTCACGTCTTTGAGCGCCCAGAACGGTTGTTCCGGACGGAACAATCGAATTGCGCGACGCGCGAATGTGACGCCGACGCCACTCAGCGAGACGATCGATGAGTGTTCTGAAGGAGAGGTCATCTGGGGGGCCGCCGTGATCGATGTACGGTTCGGGGTGGCCAACTACACCGGCAGCTTGGCATAACGCGTTTCATAGCGACGCATGATGGTGAGCCCCAACGCCGCCAGTGCGACTCCGAATCCGGCCAGCACCAACACGTGCCAGATCGGTGGTGTCTCGTGCTGTATCAGAACCATGCGCAAGTCGCCAATCGCCATCGCAAACGGATTGAGATTCATCCACTTCCTAACTGTTTCCGGCATCGAGTCGATTTCGAAGAATATCCCGGAGAAATAGAACAACGCACGAAGGACATTGTCGATGACGATTCGAATGTCGGGCAGCATGGGTGTGACCGCCGCGGCGAGGTAACCGCAACCGGCGATCATCAGCAGCACGGTACCGAGGACTACGAATGACTGCAGCCATATCCAGGAAGGGCCGTCGCCGGACAGGCTCAGATAGAGCAATAGAATCAGGAATACCACCAGGAACTTGACCGTGTTGGTTAGCAGAATGACGGTTGGAAAAACAAATTTTGGAACGAACACCTGATTGATGAGCGGGTAGTTCGCGATGATTGCGCCGGAACATTGCATGGTCGTCGCCTGTATCCAATGCCAGGGCGCCAGGCCCACGAGCAGGAACGCCACGAAGCCTTCCGTCCCGCGACGAAACAGAACGCCGAACAGAAAATAGAAGATGGACATGAAAATGATCGGCTCGATCAACCACCAGAGGACGCCGATGTAGGTGCGTTGCGCTTCGGACTTCAGTTCGGCGTAAGTCTTGAAGAGGATCAGATCGATGACGCGCCGAGAGAGGAGCGCGGCCGGCCCCCTATGTGCAGAGAGTCGCAGCGAAGGTTTAGGCGTGGCGGCGTTACTGAGCACGTTCGTCATCGTCGGCAGTGTGGCTTCATTGATCGATACCGGCCGCACCGTCACGAACTGGGTGATGGCCACGTCTGCCAGGACGTAGGCCTCTTGCGCTCGGGTATTGCCATGTGTCGGCGAGGGGGCGGATGGTGGGGATTCGGCGTTTGGAAGTCAACGCGGCCGGAGGTGCGTTGGCGTAACGATCGCTGGCGGATTTGGGCGGCAGACTGGCGTCGCTCTTCCGTGTTCCTGCGGGCAGATGCATATGGATGCACGAGTGTCGCATGTCGTCGCCGCAGACCTTGTTTTTCGCTGAGACTTCGCAGCTCAGGACAAACGTTAGGAGCCGCGTGACTCCGGCGCTTCAGCGACGCACAAACGTTCCAGGACGAACTCCATCAGCGCATCGACACCGGAATTGATCGTTGCTTTGCTCGTATCGATGACGATGTCGGGATGCTCCGGTTCTTCGTATGGCGCAGAGATGCCGGTGAAGTCTTCGATCTCACCCGCTCGGGCCTTCTTGTAGAGGCCCTTGGGATCGCGCTGCTCGCACGTAGCGAGGTCAGCTGCGATATAGACCTCGAGGAACTTGTCGCCCGCTGCGCGTCGTGCAATTTCCCGATCTTCACGATAAGGCGAGATGAACGCGGATATACAGATGACACCGGCCTGTGCGAAAAGCGCGGCAACTTCGCCAACCCGGCGAATGTTCTCGGTGCGATCTTCATGTGAGAAGCCGAGGTCGGAATTGAGACCTGATCGAACGTTGTCGCCGTCGAGCACGTAAACGTGGTGACCGAGCCCGAAGAGAGCTTCTTCGAGGGCGATTGCTAGTGTCGACTTGCCGGCCCCGGATAGCCCCGTGAACCAAAGCACAGCGCCTTTGTGTCGGTTGCGAATTTCGCGGTCTTCCGTCGACACGCGATGTTCAACGCGCGTGATGTTCTTCGACTTGCGCTCAGCCATCGGAGCCTCGTGTGGGAAAGGCAGGATGGTGGGGAATCGTCGAATTGAAGTCAACGCAACGCACACTATGCATGCGCGATGTGACGCATTCAGTTGGCGTTCAGCGTAAATCAGATAACAATGGCGCGCGCAATTTTGATCACGTTGAGGACTAGCGATGAATCGAACGACTTACTCCATCGGTGCCGTGTTGTTGGCCAGCCTCCTGTTGGGCGCGTGCCAGACGACGAACCCTTATACCGGCCAACAACAAACGACCAACACCGCCAAGGGTGCAGGCATCGGCGCTGCGGCGGGTGCGGTCATCGGCGCGCTTGCCGGTGGCTCGCGCAAGAGCGCGTTGATCGGGGCGGGCGTGGGCGTGCTCGCGGGCGGCGCCGTAGGCAACTACATGGATAAGCAGGAAGCACAGCTTCGGCAGCAGCTGCAGGGCACCGGTGTAAGCGTTACACGCAACGGCGATAACCTGATTCTGAACATGCCCGGCAACGTCACGTTTGCTACGAACCAGTCCGACGTGAACGCCAGCTTTTACCCGGTGCTGAACTCCGTGGCGCTGGTGCTGAAGCAGTACGAGAAGACGATGATCGACGTGGTCGGGCATACCGACAGCACCGGTTCGATGCAACTCAACATGCAGCTGTCGCAGGCGCGTGCGAGCTCAGTGGGCATGTATCTGCAGAACCAGGGCGTTCTGGCGCAGCGAATTCAAACGCAGGGTGTTGGGCCGCAGTATCCGATCGCGTCCAACGAAACGCCCGAGGGGCGCGCCCAGAATCGCCGGGTGGAGTTGATTCTGCGTCCGCTGACGGCGTAACCCGCCACTACTTGAAGTATTCCTTCACGTAATCCGATAGCGCGTCCACGTGGACGCGCTGTTGGCCCATCGAATCGCGATCCCTGATGGTTACCGTGTGATCGCCCTCGATGGTCTCGAAGTCTACGGTTACGCACAGCGGCGTGCCCACTTCGTCGTGGCGCCGGTATCCCTTGCCGATATTGCCCGTGTCTTCGAACAACACACGGCCCACGCCCAACCCCTGTAACTTGCGCTTCAGGTCGCGCGCGGTAGTCATGATGCCTTCGTGATTGCGCTTCAGCGGTAGCACGGCCACTTTGATCGGCGCGAGGTGCGGGCGAAGCGCAAGCACCGTGCGTTCGGTGCCGTTGTCGAGCTTCTGCACTTGATACGCCTCGTTCAGAACTGCCAGCACGCCGCGATCGACGCCTGCTGATGGCTCGATGACGTAGGGCACAACCCACGAATTCGTTTCGAGGTCGTGGATTGCGAGCTTCGAGTTCGAATCCTTGTTCGGCATCACCTTCGCGGTGAGGTTGAAATCGGATTGGCTGCGCGTGTGCGAGCCCAGGTCGAAGTCTGTTCTGTTCGCGATGCCTTCGAGTTCCTCCACACCGTGCGGGAAGGCATACATCACGTCGAAGGTGGCCTTCGAGTAATGGGCGAGATCGGCCTGCGGCACTTTGTAGAGTTGCAGCCTGTTGCGATCCACCCCTTGGTCGGCCCACCACTCCAGGCGGTTCTCCACCCATTCCTCATGCCACGCTTCGTCGGTGCCGGGCTTCACGAAGAACTCGAGCTCCATCTGCTCGAATTCGCGCACGCGGAAAATGAAGTTGCGCGGCGTGATTTCATTGCGGAACGCTTTGCCGATCTGCGCAATGCCGAACGGCAACTTGCGCGACGTTGAATCGAGCACGTGTTTGAAGTTCGTGAAGATCGCCTGCGCCGTTTCGGGGCGCAGATAGGCGAATGAACTGCCGTCGTCCACCGGGCCTACGGTGGTTTTGAACATCAGATTGAAGGGGCGCGGATCTGTGAGATCTGCCGAGCCACAGCTGGGGCACTTCTTCTCCGTGAGATGGTCCGCGCGCCAACGGCTCTTGCACTTGCGGCAGTCCACCAACGGATCCGAGAAGGTGGCCTCGTGGCCGGAGTAATGCAGCACCTTTGAATTGGTGAGGATGGCCGCGTCGAGACCCTCGACATCGTCGCGGTCGTAAACCATTGAGCGCCACCATGCGGCTTTCAGATTGTTCTTAAGCTCAACGCCGAGCGGGCCGTAGTCGTAAATGCCCTGTAATCCGCCGTAGATGTCGCTGCTTTGGAAAATGAAACCGCGCCGCTTGCACAGCGATACGATCTCATCCATAGAATTTGCTGGCATTCCCTTGGCTCGGCTCGATTTTAGGACCGCGAACTATACCCGATTTGATTTGTGAAGAGGCTCGCATGCGTTACAAGCGCTATACAGCGGAGTACAACGCGCGCCCAACGTAGCGCAGGGGTTCTGGTCAAATGCTCCGCAGCCAAGCAGAAACCCAATCATGCGTAGATCAGAAGACCGCGAAGAAAAAACCTACTTCCGCTCAGAGCGGGTGTTCGCCATGAACGGTCAGTGGTACTTCGGCACCAGAGAAGGTGACTGCGGCCCGTTCCGCACCCAGGACATCGCACGTGCGGCGTTGGCGCGCTTCATCAACGAAAAGGTGGAGCTTGCGTCGTTCCAGAAGTCGCGCGAGCACGAAGTGCGCAAGCCCAAGATGACGCTGGCAGAACGGCTGAAGATTGCCGACGTGGTGGTGGCCCCCAGCCGCACGCTCGAAGCAACGAACGAACTGCTGATCTAGCCTTTCTCGTCCGACCCGTAGAAGCGCGGCGCGCGCTTTTCGCGCTGCGCATTGCCGCCTTCCTTCGATTCGTCGGTGTCGTAATACAGCGCCACGGTCTGCATCCCTAGGGCGCCGATGCCGCGTTGGTGTTCCGTATCTGCGTTGATCGATTTCTTCGCGATGGAGATGGCCGTGGGGCTGCGCTGCGTCAGCTCTTCGCACCATCGCGCCACTTCCTCGTCGAGCTTCTCGTGCGGCACCACCGCGTTGACCAACCCCATCGCCTGCGCCTCAGCCGCGGAATAGCGCCGGCACAGGTACCACATCTCGCGTGCTTTCTTCTCGCCGACGATGCGCGCGAGATAAGCCGTTCCATAGCCTGGATCCACCGACCCCATCTTCGGACCTACCTGCCCGAATACGGCTTTCTCCGACGCAATCGTCAAGTCGCACAATGCCGCGAGCACGTTGCCGCCGCCGATGGCGAACCCCTGAACCCGCGCGATCACCGGTTTTGGACAGTCGCGTATCGCGGTGTGAACCTGCTCGATGGGCAGACCGATGGTGCCGCGTCCGCCATACCCAGCGCCGGCTTCTGCGTGAGACTTCTGATCGCCACCCGTGCAGAACGCACGATCGCCCGCGCCCCCGAGCACCACCACCGCCACTGAACGATCCCACGATGCCGCGTCGAATGCGGCGATCAACTCTTCGCAGGTTTGGGCACGGAACGCGTTGTAGGCTTCGGGCCGATTGATTGTGATGTGAGCGACGTGATTGGCTACGGTGTAGGTGATGTCTTCGGTACGCAAGGGCACTAGTGAGATCTCCTGCAAATGGCTAAGTCACACACGTTCCGATAGCAGGTGCGTGCATGTGTGATATCAAAACCCGCCCTTTGAAGCGATGCTGCGAACTCATCTGAAGTATGTAGCCAATAGCGTCCTTGTTGCTGTTCACGGCGGATCAAGCGATTTTGCCCTATGGCCTTTCGACCCCTAAGGAAAGCTCGCGCGGTCGCTGCGATTCCGACTCTCTTCACGCTTGATGCGATGATGAACCGCGACCAGTCAGCCACATCCATTGGTCTCCCAAGATCGATTAGGAAGAGTAGGCCGGTGGGTTTCAACCAGGCGTTGAATTTCTTTAGCGCTTGCTCGGCTGAATCAAAGGTGTAGAGCGCGTTCACGCAGACAATTATGTCTAAGCTCGCATCATCGAAACTTGCTGAACTCGCATCTGATGTGGCAAATGCGACGTTGGTTGCGCCCTGCGCTCGGTACTTGCGTGATGCTGCTCTATTCATCATAGGATCGCTGTCGAGATGAATGATGTGCGATTGGGGAAACCGCGTGGCGAACTCTAGTACGTAGTTTCCGGTGCCTGCGCCGACATCGCAGATCTTTGCATCCAAGGGGAGCCGAAGCTCATCGATCCATTCCCTGAAGATTTCAAGATTCTCAGCGTATGCGGGATTGGCAGAGCACATCACGTCGTATGCTTCGGCGTATTCATCCCATCGCACTTGGCTTCGAGCGCCTCCGTTGGCGGTTTTCGTGGTGGCCGAATCCGTCGTGCGTCGGATTTGGTAGATACGTTTGGATCTCTCGCGCCTCGAGGACGTCATCGAGTTTAGGATTGGCCCCCTCGTATCGCGCGCTCGCAATGGACCCAGTTTTTGAAGCGTATCGTGGCTGAAGCCGAGCGATTTCCGATGTAGCGCAATCGCGTTCAGGGCAGATTGTTGGAGGTCGGCCGGGTCGAGCTCGGGCACGGTAGGCCCACCAGTAATCACGCAATCGAATCCATTACTTCGCGTCACGGTGTATTTGCACACCAACTCGTCTGCAAGCCGCCCGATCAGTGTTAGGTCGGGTTGTATGCATTCTGGGCTATCGCCTTCGACGGGCAGCGAGGAAAAGTCGACCAATTGTGCCCACGACTTTGAAAGAAGGTGCTCTCGTTTTAACTCGCCGATGGAGTTGAATGACATTGGGCGAGTAAGGCACGACGCGATCACGTCACGCGCGTGCGTGCTGAGCGACGTAAACTCTGCAGACGCACGTAGCTGTGCATTCGTATTCGAGGAATCTACATGCCTGAGGATCAAAGTAGCTGAGAAGCTCCCCAATGATGGTGCATCAAACCGACATGGAAGTTCTAATCCAATAAGCGGAACCGTTTCTGATGCCGGACCAATCAGCGAGACGCCGCCGTTCGAAACGTCGACTGCACGTAGAGGCAACGTACTACCGTCGAGCGGGTTTCGCGCAAAGCAGAACAGAGGAAAGAGGGGGCTGAAAGCGAATCGCACGTTGGCTCGGCGTTGTATGCCTCGCGAGACCGCCCCTGAAGCGGAACGCATGCGACAGGAGATAAGCTTGAACGACCCGTAAACTTCGCTCAGTTGCTCTACAACGACGACGCATTTGAACTCACGAAAACCCAGTCGAGCGCTTACTTCTAGGATTTCACCAACATTGGGTGCTTGCGAGTCGAGCGGCACGCTCAGACCTAGCTCGGACGCATTCGCGAACCAGAGCGTTGCGGTCACCGATGCCCGGTCCCAAACTAACTGCACCGCGCCGACTCGAGCTGACGCACGCGTGAGTTCGTCATTGAATCGAGGCAAAGTACTCTGCCTGCCGTAGATCGCGACAGTGGCGCTCGGTTCGCTCATTTGAATATTGCTCGCAAGCTGAGTTTAAGTCTCATTGAAACGGATCCGATGGGACCAACCAGGGGTCCCAATAATCTATACAGGGCTATTCGCGCCCTGGACACGGTGTCCTGAGCAACGGCATTTGGGGACATGTAGGGAAAGGCATCGCGCCAGACCTGACTCCATGCAGCCACTCCCACAGATCGTCCCGAGAGCGCGTCATACATGTTGGCAACTAACACGAAATGCTTGAGATCGTTGAGATCTGGGTGATTGTATGTAATCCCCATGTCACTCAATCCGACGAAACGATACATCGGTACCAGATCCTCTGTTGAGGAAGTGACGACCCAGGATCGACCCGCTTGAGTCGCGGTAATCACAACATACCGAATCAGCGCAAAGAAAAGTCCCGTGCGCCGGAAGTCCGGATGCGTACACGCGCGAGTGACTTCGACAGACTCGTCCCTCCGAGGCAACTCGTTGCTCCAAGGTATGAATTCCTCGTGCTCGGTAACATCTCCGATTTCGTGGAAGGTCAGACGAGCCGTCGCGATCGTTTTTCCACGAAATTTGCAAATTAGGATTCTGGCGCGGGAATCGTGTATGTCGGCGACATCGTTAACCTTGGCTGATTTGGCGATTTTGTTGTCCGCCAGATAGGCGAGGTGGCGGAGGTTGAGAACCTCGCGATAGTCGGCCTCGGTTCGGACAACGCTGTACTCGATGGACTCGTTAATGCCGAAGGGCGCGAAGCCGCTATCGCGAAATTCCCGCAATGAGTCCACATCGCCGAATTGAGCCATGTACTGAGCTATGACACTTGACTGCGTTTTCGTCAGATCATCTATTTTGGCGCCAATGGCGAGAAACTCCTTGTCTCCGCGCGATATGAACGAGACATTCTGAACAGTCAGCCGTACAGAGATCTGAGATACCATCGGAAAGCTAACAATCACGTCAAGGCGCATTCCCCTCACGATAAAGTTGTTGCGCAGACTGGTTAATAGTCGAAGGCCGGAAGGCGACACATCCAAAATGCGAAAGAGAATGAAATCGTTTGCCTTTGCGGGATTTGAAGCGACGCCTGTAGGGTGGAACTCGTCGGAACATAGCCATCTGGTCTGCCGTCGCCGTTCGAGCTCCTGCACGCGTCGGTATTCGTGCTGCGTAGTACGGACCGCCACTTCCTTGGTGCCCGGAATGTTCGACGTAACGCTTACGACAACGCCACGTTGCACAAGCGTCTGTGTATCCGACAGCAAGATCCTGGCTTCGACCGGCGCCCCAAGCCATTGGGTGTCGATCTCATCCTGCTCTTGAGAGATCACGCGAAACCCCAGAGGGCTCAGCTTTAGGAGAAAGCACGATCGGTAGCTCTTCGCCGATGAATCCAGGCGAACGAGATCAACGGGCGTATGCTGAAGCGCGCTGATCCGATGTGCGGCTATTTCTCTCTGCAGCACTTCGAGAGAGGGAACATCCATCTCAGTTTGCGTAGAAGGAAGTCAGCGGTTGGCTCGAATCGACATACTCTTGAGCGCGCTTGATGACGGCTTGATTGTCGGCTGTGGTGGGCAATAGCCAAAGTGCCTGCATCTCTTCAAAGTCGCGAATTCTGGCCCCGATGTCTCGGAGTTCAAGGGCAACCATTGTGCATCCCAGTTCTAAGTGGCCCAATAGATGCGCAGTCGTGGGGCAAAGAACCAAATCACTCTCCCTAACGATCTCTCTAAATCTTGGCAGCTTCGTTATCTCGTCTATTCGGCTCAACAGATTCACCGGTGACCCAAGCGCCGTAATCTCGATAGACGAATCATATCCGCCCAGATTTCCGACAATCGCGTCTCCGTTTGCGATCAGCACGTGTCGCCTAATTCTCGTCTCAGTCCGCTGACTGTCGTTGAACTTCTTGTTTGCTTCGGCAATTTCGAAGCCCGAGGAAATGCAGTGGATCAGGTTAACGTAGGGATTCGCATCATCATAGTAGGCGAATATCAGGTCCCCTATCTTTCGAGGTATCCCGTGATTTCTTTCGATTACGGCATTGCACCTTCTGATGTTTGGAATAACGCCCTCACCTAGAAATGCATTGGAACTCTTTGTGCCTTGAGTAAAGCCACGGATGTCCGAGAAGAGGCATGCAACCTGACGCTGCGAAGGGGTGAGGATCTCGTCGACCGCCTGAAGTACGGTGTGTCGGTTATCGGAGAGACGTTCCGTAAGCCGAATCGAGATTTCCCGCGGGAGGAACGCACGAATTCGATCCGTGAAATCGACGTTCATTTCGATCATTCGACGCTGCGAGTCGATATTCTGTTGGCTCGCAAGGAAGAAACGAATATCGCTCAAGTATTTTGAGCGGGTGATTGATATGAACAGCAGTGTCGCAACGACTCCGCTCACCACAGTTGGTCGAGAGATTCCGGACTGAAGAAACGATGGCCACTGGCTGGCAAGGGCGACGCAACCGAATATCAAGCTCTTAAGCATGGAAGTTCGAAGCAACATGGCAGACGCAACCACGAAGACGAATGCGTACAGATACTGGCTCTGCTGATACCACACAATCGTGCGCGCTTGCGTGTAGCAGAGCAGCCAAACCATTAGTGCCGCAGGTATCCAATAGAATCTGCTTCGAATGAACGAAGGGACGAAGTACAACAATGTTGTCGCGGTACACAGCGCCGCGATCGAAAAGCGAAACCGAAACCAGAGTGCGTCTGGTTGTAGGTTCATGGGATGATCAAAAAGGTAGTAGTGCCCTATGTATACAATAGCCACGATTGGAAAGAACAAGCGCCACAGAAGAACGCTCTCGCGCCTTTCCTGATCCATCCACGTCGCGTACCAGGGCGTGTTCTGAAGGAGGAGCGTAGGAAATAGTGCGTATGCAACGCGCTCGAACACAAGGTCCACCTAGTGTCTGCGCAAGGATAGCTTTGTCGATTGAGACGACATCAATTCAACATCCTGTTGATTCGCCGCTTATCACGGAACTGAGGAGCATTCTCCCACCGCACACCCCCCCAGAAGGTACGACACCCGTCACACTATTCGCACCGTCCATCAGGTGCGGAAGGCGCTTGCATAAACAGGTAACGAGGCTACTCCCCCGGTATGGACGAAGACCACGTTGCTGCAGGCCGTGAGGTCGCCTCGCCTGTGCATCTCGACCAAGCCGGCGAGCGCCTTGCCGGAATACACTGGATCCACGAGGACGCCCTCGGTTGCGGCTAGCGCCCCTATCGCATCGAGCGTTTGACGGGTCGGGATCCCGTAGTCCTCGCCGAGAAAGTCATGGACGATTCGCACATTCTCAGTTGCGTTGGCATTGAGCTTGACCCGAGTTAGCACTTCGTCAAGTAAACGAGCCATGCGCCGCTCTATGCGGCTGTGGTCCGCATCGTAGACATTCACTCCGATGACCGCGCAATCGGAGCCTACGGCAAGTACGCCGGCGATGAGACCCGTTTGGGTGCCGCCGCTCGAGGTTGCGTGAACGATCCGATCAGGTTGAAAACCGAAGTAGCGAGCTTGATCCACAATTTCCTTCGCGCAGCGCACGTAACCCAACGCACCAATCGCGTTGGAACCCCCGGTCGGCACCACGTAGCACTGATTTCCTTGTTGCGAAAGATCGTCGATGAGCGCCGAGGTAAAAGGCTCCGCATCGGCGCTCTCAACTACGTGCACATGCGCCCCCAACAACCGATCAAACAGCACATTCCCATTCGTCTCGTATTCCGGGTGCTTCCACGCGACTCGACGAGTCAGTATCAGATGACACTCGAGACCCAGCTTTGCGCACGCCGCCGCCGTCTGACGCGCATGATTCGATTGCACTGCGCCGAACGTGATCACGGTGTCGGCGCGTTGCGCGAGTGCATCGGCCATCAGATATTCAAGCTTGCGCGTCTTGTTCCCACCGGTAGCGAGGCCGGTGCAGTCGTCGCGTTTGATCCAGATGCGTGGCCCGCCGAGCATTTCGGAAAGTCGGTCGAGCGGTTCGAGCGGTGTGGGTGTGTAGCCGAGATCGATGCGCGGAATGCCAGCGAGAACGTCGGTCATGATGCGTCCTTACTTAAATGACGGAGCGAAGATAGTGCGAAACAGCGGGAGCGAAATAACGGTGGCCTTTTGCCGCGCGCTCGGCGCCGTCCAGGTTGTCGATTGCAGCTAACAGATCGCGCGCGGCGTCGGGATAGCCCGCTATTTCAGGCAGCGAATGGCAGGTCACACGTATCGTGAACATCACTGCTTCAGAATCGAGTCGACGCAATGTCTGCCGTTCCGAGCGCACCACCAAGTGTTGCACCGTGTCTGCTGTCACTTCGTGCCACGCCTCCGACACCGGCTGATACAGCGCGGGGTTGGTGTGCATCAGCCAGTTGCGGCGTTCGAAGATCGCGGCCAGCGGCAGCCGCGTGAAGAACTGCGCCATCTTCTCGGAGAGCTTGTCGTTGAGCGTGGGCACGGGGTCGTGAATGCCATCCAGCGTGCGGCCGATCTTTTCGGCAAGCCGCCAATACGAGGGTGAACACACGCACGCCGCGGTTAGCCGATACGTGCCGTTGAAGCGTTGCATCAAACACAGGTCGTCCGGTACCTGAAGCGAAGCGGCGATGATCGGCGCGGTGTCGCTTGTCGAGATGCGCGTGCCGAGTGCGCGATTCACTGCGTCGAGCATCAGCTGCTGCCCGGCGCGCGATTCAGCCAGTTCGGCGAACACGCCGCTCGCACTGTCGCCGAGCAGCGTGCGTTTCCGGGCGAGCTCCTCTGCATCGATCCGGTCGGGCAACCACACGTGGGGCTCGATCGGCCGCAACCCCATGCGGTAGCCAGCCTTACCGCCGCGCCACGGCGGATCGCGCCAGAACGAATCCGTCACTTGCGCTTGCGAGCGATCACCCGAATTTCAACGTGCGCGCCCGGCGCCGCAAGTTCGGTGATGCCGATGGCGGTCCATGCCGGCCACGGTTCCTTCAGGAACTTGTCGCGCACTTTCATGAAGGTGCCCATCGTGCTCTGCAAACCCACGTGATACGTCGTGTATTCCAGCACGTCGCTGAAGTCGACACCGGCGGCCTTCAACACGCTGCCCACCTTGGTCCAGGCGTTGGTGAACTCTTCCGTGAGATCCGCCGGAACCTTGCCGTCTGCGCCAATGCCGATTTGTCCCGAGCACAGCAACAGCTCGCCGGATCTGACCGCCTGCGAGAAGTGATAGTTGTCGTGCAGGAACTTCGACTCTTTCGGATTGATCGTTTTGATTGCCATCGCGTCTTCCCATTCGAGTGTCGTCGAATCATAACCGCCCGGTCATGCGGACGCAGTGCTGTGCTCACCTCACCCTTAGAGGGCTGTTGGAAAGCATGCTGGGAAATGGGAAACGGCGTCGGAGGAAGCGTGCGGGGATCAATCGTCGGCGGACTCGAGGCAGACGCCGCCCGCACCGCGAGTCACGCACACCTCGCCGGTCTCGTAGTTGAGGCCGCTGCTGCTGGTGCTCCAGGGTTCGTCGCTCGAGTCATCGTCGGTTGCGGCTGTTCCCGTGTCGCGGCTCGGCGTCCACGACGAATCGGTGGTGTTGGATCGGGACGCGTCCGAGGTCGCTGCGGATTGAGAATCGGGCGGTTCGGCTGCGGCCGAGATCGCAACGAACATCAGCGCCGTGAACAGGATCTTCATAACGGGCACCCAGAAATCGCGCGGGAACGAAGTCTATGTCGTTTGGCGAGTGCCACTGTGCGGCGGATGTAACGCGTTTGGCGGAGAAGAGAGGATTCGAACCTCCGAAACGTTTCCGTTTACTTGATTTCGAGTCAAGCGCCTTCGACCACTCGGCCACTTCTCCGGGGCGGCATTCTCCAGATCTCACCCCTCCAAAGCCAGCGCTCTTCCACGTTTGTTTAAGCGTGCAACGGGCGTCGGGTAGAATGCCGCTCCCAATCGGATTGCTGGACCAGTCATGGCAGAGACGCGCGCGGTGTTCGACGTTACCGCGAAGAATTTTCAGGCCGACGTTGTTGAGCGGTCGCGCCAGTTGCCCGTGGTGGTGTTGTTCTGGGCAGATCAGTTGCCGCCGGCGAAAGACGCGCGGCGCGTGCTCGAAACGTTGGCGGCGCAGTACCAGGGCAAGTTCGCGCTGGCGCTGTCGGATGTATCGCGCGATCAGTCGCTGGCGCAGTCGTTGCGCGTGCAGGGATTACCCAGCATTCGCGTGATCCAGGACGGCCAGCTGGTCGATCAGATGGAAGGGCCGCAAGGCGAACGAGCGCTGCGTACGATGCTCGACCGGTTAACGATGTCGAGCGGCGATCTGTTGCGCGCAGAACTCGACGGCGTGCTTGCGTCGGGTGACTACCCCACGGCGCTTGCGATGTTGAAGCAAGCGCTGGCCGCCGAGCCCAACAATCCGGCGTTCAAACTCGAGTACGCCGATGTGCTGGCGCGCAGCGGCAATCTGGATGAGGCGCGCACTGCGCTTACCTCGGTGCCGGAAGGTACGGAAGGGCGCGACCGTCCGCTGACGCGGCTGCAGATGATGGAAGAAGCCGCGGGAATGAGTGAACAGCCGGAAATCGAAGCCGGGCTCGCCAAGAATCCGGATGACCTCGAATTGCGCTATCAGGCCGCGATCAGGGGCGCGGTCACCGACCACTACGAAGCGGCGCTCGATCACGCGATGCACATCCTGCAAACGGACCGCAAATTCCGCGACGACATCGGCCGCGCCACGCTGGTCCGCATCTTCGCGTTGCTGCCGAAGGGCTCCGAACTGGCGAAGACCTATCGCCGCCGTATGTTCGCCTTGATGCACTGAGCGAATCGCACTTGCCCTCGATGGGCGCCGTCCCACGACTGCATTGAGGCGCGGTCCAGCCAGCGAGTGTCGACCGCATCGCAGTACGTAGGCGGCCGTTCGCTATCCTTTGAAATCGACAAGTCGAACTCTGGCGGTTGCACGGCATGGAAGCTCGGCAATTAGCGCTGGCCACACGGCTGGTTCTCACATTTGGCTCGCGCCAACGAACGCTTTCGTTCTCCGACGGCGCCGAGTATCGCCTTGGCCGCGATGCCGATTGCGATTTCGAACTGGTACGTCCCTTCGCGTCGCGTCACCACGCGCGCATCGTTTGCCGTCGACAGGCGTTCTGGCTGTTCGATGAGAGCAGTAACGGCACGTTCGTGCGTAACGAAGATGAGAGCGTGCTCTACCTGCATCGGCGCAGCTGCCGTTTGTGGGGCACGGGTTGGATCAGCTTCGGCGAACCCCTGATGAGCGACTCTGTCGTCAGTTTCCATCACGCAGGATGAGTCGATGAGCGATCGCTGGCAGTACGCCTCGGAGACGCATCCGGGCAATCGGCGCAAAAACAACGAAGATGCGGTGCTCGTCTATCCCGGGCTCAGCCTGTGGGCCGTCGCCGACGGTATGGGTGGCCACGCGGCCGGCGACATTGCGAGCCGCGCGATCACCGAAGCGCTGGCCACTGCACAACCGCGCGAAACGCTCGCTGAAATGGTCGATCAGATCGACGACCTGCTGTGCGACGTCAATCATCGACTGCGCGATCACGGCCAATCGGAGTATCGCGGTCGCACCGTCGGAAGCACCGTTGTAACGCTGTTGGCGGACGAAGACGTCGGTGTGGCGCTATGGGCGGGCGATAGTCGTCTGTATCGCCTGCGGCACGGCGTGCTCACGCAGATCACGCGCGATCACAATCCGATCGGCGACCTTCTCGACGATGGCCTGATCACGGAGCAGACTGCGCTGGCGCGCGAAACGAACATCGTGACGCGCGCAGTAGGCGGGCACGGCCAGCTGTTCCTCGACGTAGCGGTGTTCGATATCTGCCTCGGCGACACGTTTCTGCTGTGCACCGACGGGCTCTATCGTGAGCTGAAACACCAGCAGATTCGCGATCTGCTCGCCGCCGACAGCGTCAGCGCAAGCGCGGAAGGGCTGGTTCGCGAATGCCTCGCTCACGGTGCCCGCGACAACGTATCGGTCGTGGTGTCTCGCCGGGGGCGTTGAAGGTGGCGATGACGGAGAAAAGCCCCGACATAACGGACAGCACCGCTGACGACATTACGGTGTTGCGCGGCAATAGTGGGTCCGGTTCGGGGCAGGCCGCGGCAACGCCGCGCATCCTGAAGCAACGCTTCATCCTCGACGAGAAACTCGGCTCCGGCGGCATGGGCACTGTGTATCGGGCGAAGGATCTGCGCAAAGTCGAAGCGCAGGATCGTCAGCCGTACGTCGCAATCAAGGTGCTGAACAACGATTTCCGCGCACATCCCGATGCGTTCATTGCGCTGCAGCGCGAGGCGTCGAAGTCGCAAGGCATTGCGCATCCGAACATCGTCTCGATCTTCGACTTCGACAAGGATGGCGACGTCCCGTACATGACGATGGAGCTGCTGCAAGGGCAGGAGCTCGCGACGCTGCTGAAGGAGTATCCCAGCGGCCTGCCCGATGCGATTCTGTGGCCGCTGGTCGAAGGCATGTGTGCAGGACTGAAGCGCGCGCACGACGGCGGCATCACACATTCGGACTTCAAACCGGGCAACGTATTCGTTACTCGTGACGGCACCGCGAAGATTCTCGACTTCGGCATCGCGCGTGCCGTTCGAGTGCACCAGTACGACGGCGACGACACCGTGTTCGATCCGTCGAAGCTCGCCGCACTAACACCCGCCTTTGCCAGCCGCGAGATGTTGCAGGGCGAGGTGCCGTTGCCCGCCGACGATATCTATTCGCTGGCGGTGGTCATCTATCTGATGTTGACCGGGCGCCATCCCTACAATCGCGTCCGCGCGGACGAAGCGTTCGAGCAAGGCTTGCAAGCGGAGCGCGTAAAACGCCTAACGAGACGTCAGTGGCGCACGTTGTCTCGAGCGCTCGATCTCGACCGCGCGAATCGCCCGCAGAGCATGGACGAAGTCATCTCCGGGCTGCTGAGAACGTCCGGTGCGCGTCCGTGGTACATCGCTGCGTTCGCAGTCGCTGTCATGCTTGGAACGCTTGCGATGTGGCTCGGCACGTCGGCGGTGGACCGATCTGCCGTTGCGCACGACACACTGATAGACGCGCAGATCGCGCGGATCGAAAGGCTGTTGCGCGAGAACTCCTTCGACGAACGGGGCAAGCACCGCCTCGACGAGGAAATGAAGGCGCTAGCTGCATTGGACGGCAACGGCGAGGCGTTCAAACAGATGCGCGCGCGCCTGCTCGCGGCATTGACGCAGCAGATCGAAGCGACCGGCGATTTCGAAGCCGCGTACGCCTTGCTGCAATACGCCGACGAACAGGCCGGCGGTAATTTCTACAAAGGTCACGCCTTGCTCGAGCGGCGCGAGGCGGCGCGCGTGAGCACGATCGCCTACGGCGACCATCAGGACAAGAACTGGGTCTACAACGTCGAGTCGGCGTTGGGCCGGTTCAAACAGGTGTTTCCGCACGGCGTCGAACGCGCCGAACTCGAGTTGCAGCTGGGTGAGGTCTATCTCGCGGCAATCGGCGAGACGATCGCGGCCGGCGATGCGAAGCGCGCCGAGGGACTGATTCGATTGGCGCAGCCGCGTGTGTTCGATCCCGACGCGTTCAACGTCATCGACCGCAAGCTCGACGCGCTCCGCAAATCGCTCGCTCGCACTCAGGCACAAGCGGCACGACGTACGGATGCAGCGAACGTGAAATCGGAGCTTGCGGCGTTGACGCGCACCGATTGCCAACGAGCTGACGCGGCCGCGGCCGGGCAGCAGGCCGCCACTTTGCGCGCACGCTATCCAAGCAACGTTGCCACCATCGATGACGCGGTTGTCGAGTGGCTCGCGCAGTGCGTCATCAAGCTGGGCGAGGTGGATCAGGATCGTGCGATGTCGCTGCACCAACAGGCTCTTGCTGCATTCGGTCCCGTGCCGCGGCTCGCGCAGTTGAAGCTCGATCCGTGTGCAATGCGCTACCTGGTTGGTAAAGGCACCGCAGCAGGGCGCAGCGGATTTTGTGCCGATGACCTTGGAGGCGGGCTTACCGGGCCGCGCCTGGTGGTGGTTCCCGAGGGCGACGGTCGTTTTGCAATCAGCAAGTTCGAAATCTCGGAAGCCGATCTCGCGCCGTTCTGTGCAGAGACCGGGCGTTGTACTGAACCGTCGAACAGCAATCAGCCGGGCACGGGTGTTGGCCTCGAGCTCGCCTCGGCCTATGCCGACTGGCTGACGCAACGCAGCGGCCACCGCTATCGCCTTCCGACGCGGGTCGAATGGGAGCACGTCGCGCGCGCCGGAAAGCCCGACCCCAATCGCAACTGTCAGGTGCGCGTGGCGGGCGTGAGTCGCGGCAAGCAAGCGGTACCCGTCACGTCGGGTGCACAGAACGAACTCGGCCTGGTGAATCTGTTTGGCAACGTAAGGGAACTGGCAATGGATGAGGATCGACCCGTCGCATTGGGTGGCTCCTACGCGGATCCGATTTCTGCGTGCGACATCGGTTCGGTGAATTCGGTGTCGAGTGCCGGAGACCCATCCACGGGTATGCGTTTGGTTCGGGAGGTGCCATGACTCTGCTGCGCTTGAGTCCGGACAGCGAGCGTTTGCGCAGGATCGCAAAAGCTCATGCTGCCGGAGAACTGTCGACGCCCGACTACCGGCGTATTCGCGCAGAGGTGATCGAGCGCTTCAGTAACGGCGAAGTGGAAGAGTTCGACGACGACACCCAGCCGCGCTGGCTCGAGAAGCCCGTTCCGACGGTGCAACCGGTGCCGATGGCAACCGATGCGTCGGCCGCGACGCAACGACGCTTCTGGTGGTGGGCGCTGGTGGTGTCCGTCGTCGTCATCGCGGCGGTCGGTTCGGCGGCGGCCTGGAGCAGTTCGATTCCACCGGTAAAACAGCGCGACCCGAACCCTGCGACGAGCCCGCGTGTTCCCGTCGATCATCTCGGCGTGCGCAACTTCGTTGCGTACCCGGAACTCGGCATCACGCAGGAGTCGGTGGATGTCGTGCTCGCGTCGGCATTGAAGGATCTCGAAGAAGCTTCGCGGCCGGGACCGAGTGGATTCACTGCCGCCGAACTCGAAGAGGTCGGCATGCTGTTGAAGTCGATGGGCGTCAGTCAGGGACCGAAGTTGACCGATCGCGATGCCGCGCAATTGAGTGCGTTGCTGGCCGCGCAGAAATCCCGCCGGGGAGCCTCGCTGGTCGAGCTCGAGCAGGTTGCCGCGCGATTGACCACCTTCTACCGCGCGCATGGCCTGCCGTTGGCCACCGCCTATCTGCCGTCGCAAGACGTTGCGAATGCCGAGGTGTTCTTCGAGGTGTTGCCCGGCACGCTGGCCGAAGTGCGCGTGAACGGCGAGTCGCGTGTGCACGCGAAGATGCTCACCAGTGCCTTCGCAGACCAGGTAGGCAAACCCGTGCGACGCGACGACGTGGAGTCGGCGATGTATCTGATCAACGACCTGCCGGGGCTCGACGCACAAGGCATGTTCGTGGCCGGCGAAGCGGTGGGTGCGAGTGATCTGAATCTCGTTGCGCGCAATGAACGCAGCTGGGGCGCCCAGGTTCGGGTCGACAACCAGGGCGATGACCACACCGGCAGCGAACGCGTGTTCGTCGATGGCAGTTGGTTCGACCCTACGGGCCACGGCGACGCATTGTCGATGGGCGCACTTGCGACGCGTAACCCCGAGAACAGCTATTACGGCTATCTCGGGTACGACACGCCGCTGCAAGGACTACACACCCGCCTGCACACGCGCGTCTCGCGTGATGAGTTCGACTACAGCAACGGTGCAAGCGAACAGAACGGCACCGCCGATACTGCAGAACTCGGTGTGACGGAGGTGTTGGCCCGCAGTCGCACGCGTTCCATTGCCCTCGACCTCGGGGCGAACTATCAGAAACTGCAGCTCGAGACGGACGGCGCACCCGGTTCGCTCAGCGACCAATCGCTGTGGTTCGTCGCGGCCGGTGCGTCTACCGATCGTGTATTCGATGCGCCGCGAATTTCCATGAACGGTCGCATCGGTGTCGATGCGGGTGGCT
Source organism: Pseudomonadales bacterium (assembly GCA_041739525.1). Taxonomy (GTDB): domain Bacteria; phylum Pseudomonadota; class Gammaproteobacteria; order Pseudomonadales; family Azotimanducaceae; genus DATJGR01. Next base: position 61,400 of record JBGSNQ010000103.1, read on the forward strand.
TCGAGTCGGGTCGTGAGCCGGGGCAATCGAGTCCGTTCTATCGGCTGCGCATGGACGGTTCCGCGTGGCGGCTGATCTCGTTGCCGGGTTTCGCGTCGCCGCAGACGTTGCGGTTTGTCGTGTCCGGTCAACTCGCGAGCACCGCAATGCCCGGCACGTTGCAGATGGGGTTGGGTGGGCCGGGCCGTGTTCAGGCATACGATCGCTCCACCGCGTCGGTCGACGACGGCATCTTCGTCGGGCTCGATTTCCGGATGACGCCGGCGGCGGGACGCGTCGGAGAGTTCCTGTTGTTCGCCGATGGCGCGTATGGCGAGATCAAGCGCAACTTCGCCGCCGACGTGTCCGTGGGTCTCGCGAGTGTCGGCGCCGGTTGGGATCTGCCGCTCGGCACCTGGCTCGGTGCATCGCGCGCACATCAGTTCGATGCGCAGTTGCGCTTCGCCGTACCGTTAGCAGACAAAGGCTCGCAGGACTGGGTCAACGACGATGGCGTTACGCTTTACTGGATGCTCCGCTATGTTCCCTAAACGCTTTGTCCGATATCGGTACCTGGTGTTGCTTCCCTGCGTGCTGGGTTCGGCGTTTGTTCGAAGCGCCGACCCTGCGACACCGGAAGCGGCCGAAGAGCGAACGCGTCTCGAAGTTCAGTACGCGCTCGATACCAAGGTGGTCACCGATCCTGAACTCGATCCGGTAGTGTTCACCGAGATCGTGCCGTTCACCGCGGAGGAATCCGCCGTGCGCCTGCCCAGCGACCAGGACTTGGACTGAGTCCAACCTCCTAAACATCTCAGCTGAGGGGCGATCTGCAGCGGTTGGGCGAGGTCGATCCAGAGATTGCGTGCTCGACATCGCGAGCAGGTACTCACAAGTGGCGCTCCAATCCGCCGGTCGGGGGTTATGCACAGTGTCGGATCGATCGTCGCGAGGGTGCCACGATGGCGCCACTTCTTCAGTATGTTGACGAGAAGCTCCGTCTAACTATTTGATGTGTCGAAGATTTCCGCTGTTGTTTAATTTTTGATCAATTTGTATCGACTGCCGTATTCTCTGGTGTCTCTGAACGTTCATCCGAGTTATCCAACGAGTTATCCACAGCCGTGGTGGAAAACTCGTCCCCAATTCCGAGAACATCGTCCGACACAACGAGGTACGCCATGGCCGATCGATCCACCCCGACGCTGCAGTCTCTTCGCGATAAAGGCGTGTCCCGCGTCGAACTGGGGCTGACCGACATCGACGGTGTCATCCGGGGCAAGTACGTCAGCCTCGAGAAGTTCGCCAGTCTGCTCGGCGACGGGGGCGGATTCTGCGACTGCGTGTTCGGATGGGACGTGGCGGACCAGTTGTACGACAACGCTCGCTACACGGGCTGGCATACCGGCTACCCGGATGCGCACTTCAAGCTGATCGCCGACACGATGCGGTGGGTGCCCGACGCGAGCACACCCTTCTTCCTGGCTGAGTTCGTGGCTGCCGATGGCGGCGAACACCCGCTGTGCCCGCGCACCCGCTTGCGCGGGGTGCTCGCGCAGGCGGCGGCGCAAGGCATGAAGGTAAAGCTCGGTTTCGAGTACGAGTTTTTCGTGTTCGACGAGACGCCGCACAGCGTGCGCGCGAAAGGTTATCGCGATCTGAAACCGTTCACGCCCGGCAACTTCGGCTACTCGGTGCTGCGTGCGTCCACACACTCTGATCTCTTCACGGGTCTGATGGACTACGCGAACGCGCTCGACTGTCCGCTCGAGGCGTTGCACTGCGAGACTGGCCCGGGTGTGTGGGAAGGTGCGCTCGCGGTAACCGACGCGCTGGCCGCTTCGGATCGCGCCAACCTCTTCAAGACGTTCACCAAAGTGTTCTTCGAGAAGCGCGAGTTGATGGCCACGTTCATGGCGAAGTGGTCGATGAAGTACCCGGGACAGAGCGGGCATTGCCACTTCTCGTTCTGGGGCGACGACGACACGAGCCTGTTCTTCGACGGCAACGCGCAGCACGGCATGAGCCGCGTGCAGCGCCACGCTCTCGGCGGGTTGCAACGCTATCTCCCGGAGTTCATCGCAATGGTTGCGCCGACGATCAACAGCTACACGCGACTCGTAAAGGGCGCATGGGCGCCGACCGCGTTCACATGGGGCGTGGAAAACCGCACTTCGGCAGTACGAGTGATCCCAGGCTCGTCCAAATCGCAACGCATCGAGTGTCGCGTCTCCGGTGCCGACGCCAATCCGTATCTTGCGGCGTCCGCGATCATCGGTGCGGCGCTGCTGGGCGTCATTGAACGCCTGGAACCTGGCGAAGCCGTAACCGGCAATGCGTACGATGTGGCCGATCGAATGGAGGGGCCGGGTCGGTTCCCCGTAGACCTGCGGCAAGCAGCGGAACGCCTGGCGGTATCGCAGGCGGCGCGCGGGTTGTTCGGCGATGCGTTCGTGGACCACTTCGTATCGAGCCGGCTGTGGGAAGCGCGCGAGTACACGCGCTCGCTCAACGACTGGCAGCTTGAACGATACTTCGAGATCATCTGACGCGTAGCGAACGATTCGCGAAAAGCAGTGACGAGCCCCCGATGCGAATAGGCATTCTCAAAACCGATTCGGTGCGCGAGGAATTCCAGAGCGAGTTCGGTGACTATCCGGCGATGTTCCGGGCGATGCTCATGGCGAGCGCCGACGACGAGCCGATCGAGTTTCGCGACTACGACGTGCAGCGCGGCCAGTATCCCGTGTCGATCGACGAGTGTGACGCGTATCTGATCACCGGGAGCCGCGAGAGCGTCTACGACGATCAACCGTGGATTCACCGTCTCGCCGAGTTCGTTCAGCAGCTCGACGCCGCACAGCACACGCTGGTGGGCATCTGTTTCGGGCATCAACTGATTGCACACGTGCTCGGCGGCGAGACGCGCGCGGCGGATGTGGGCTGGGCCGTCGGAGTGCAGGAGACGCAGGTGTTGTCGCCGGCGGATTGGATGCTGCCGTATCGCGAGCGGTTTGGCTTGTTGTCGAGCCACAAGGACCAGGTGGTGCGGTTACCGGAACGTGCCGAGGTGTTCGCCTCCACACCGTTCTGTCCGAACAGCGGTTTCACGATCGGTGAGCACATCCTGACGTTCCAGGGGCACCCGGAATTTTCCAAAGGCTATTCGCGCGCGCTGATCGAGCTGCGCCGCGAGCTGCTCGGCGAGCCTGGTTACAACAATGGGGTGGAATCGCTGGCGAAGCCCGTGCATCAGTCGATGGTCGGCCGCTGGATCATCAATTTCATTGCGTCCAACGCGGCGGAACGTCCGCGCGAGGCGTCTTGACCACTTCGCAGTCGACCAACAGGGCCGCTCAGGCGCAGTCGCTCGTCAGATGGCTGCTGACCGCGACGCTTGTTGTTGCGTGTACCGCGTCGGTGACCGGATGTGGCGTCAAACTCGGGTACAACAACCTCGACCGTTTGATCAAATGGTCGATGGACGACTACATGGAGCTCGACGCGAACCAGGAGGCGTTCTTCAAAACCGAACTTGCTTCAGTGCTGTACTGGCATCGCACCACGCAGCTGCCGATCTACGCGGGCGCGATACGCAAGCTCGATGGAGAGCTTGCCGATGGCGCGACGGTCGAAGAAATGTTCGTGTTCGGTCAGGAAGTGGAAACCTGGTGGGATCGGATTCTGACTGCATCACTGCCGATGTCGACGCAGCTGATGTACTCGGCGACCGACGACCAGCTCGATCAGTTCGCCCTTCAATATGCAAAAGACATCCGCAAATACGTCAAACCGTACGCAAAGATGACGCCGGATGAACGGCGCGAACGCTGGGCGCGTGAGTTTCGCGAGTACTTCGAGTTCTTCAGCGGTAATCTCAACAACGAACAGAAGAAGCTGATCGAAGCGCAAAGTCAGCGTTTCGTTCCCGACGACCAGAGCTGGGCGGAGTATCGCAAACGATACGGCGAAGCAATGCTCGCGCTGGTGCGAGAGCGATCGTCGTATGTCGAGTTCGCACGCGCTTTCAGCGACATGACGTTCGGGCGGGAGCGTTGGCACGGTGAGGAGTACGCCGCTGCACTCGCTTCGAATCGGCAACTGTATCGCGACGTCTCCCTTGCGTTGCTCGGCTCACTGACGGACGAACAACGGCGCCAGCTTTCGAAAAACCTGCTGAACGTCGCGAAAGACTTCGACGAGCTGTCGACCGATGCGCCACCTTCAGCGCCACCTTCCGCCTGTCTGATCGCTTGTTGACAAAAAAACGCCCGGCGGTTGCCGGGCGAACGGTTGGGGCTGGGAGGCCCCGGGGGAGAGGGCGAGGGGAGAGTGCAGGAGCGAGAAGACCTACGGATCGTTCCTATCGTCGAGCAACAACCAACCGATCACGTAAGCCGCAATCGCGATCTTGGTAACGATCACCGCGCCGACCACCGATGCGATACGCACCCAGGTGACGTCGACGTTCAGGTAGCGGGCGATTCCCGCGCACAACCCGGCGATCAGGCCATTACCGCGATCGAGTTCGAGTCGAATTCCACCGGAACTGCTGTGGCGCATGTGCGACATCCTCATCAGCGTCTGGACGCCAGCGTCCGGACGAGGTTTTCGAAGAACGAGTTTTGGTCATTCAAGCCGATCAGGCGTGTTTGCTTCGGATTGACGCTTGGCTGCGAACCGTCGATCGAGTGCGTTGTGCTGACGTCGACCCAAACTCCGAAGAGGATGGCGGCGACGACGAAAATTCGAATCGGCCATGGCGTACGGCGGCGTTGGCGGATGCGGGGTAGCGATAGTGCGGCGTTCATTTCTGTTCCCTGTTCCCGTTGCATTGGAGTCTCTCGGATCTCTCCTGATGAGCGTCTATTCATAACTTGTGCCAACACCGGTTTCCGAACCTAACGTGCTGATTTCGCTAGCGGTAATGTCGAGGGAACGTCGACTACCGGAATCGGAGCGATAGCGCGGGCCACCACACATGGCGAATTTCGCCAAGTATTACCGCCGCAGCTTGCGCCGCTCGGTGCGGCGCGTTAGAAGAGTCCCTCGGCGCGGAAGCCGCAGTGTTCGATCAACGAAGCCGCACAGACGGTGGAAAGGGGGACAGATGGATTTTCATTTTGCGACTGCATTCGAGGTGATCGCCGACACGCTGCCGGACGATCCCGCGCTCATCTGCGGCGATACCATGCGCACCTGGAGCGAGTTCGACGACCGCGCGGCGCGGATCGCCTCGGTGCTCAATGCACACGGGCTCGGTGTCGGCTCGAAAGTGGGCATCTATCTGCACAACTCCAACGAGTACTCCGAGGTGCACCACGGCATCTTCAAGATTCGGGGGTGCCCCATCAATGTGAACTATCGCTACAAGTCGGACGAGCTGGTGTATCTGCTCGACAATGCCGACGCCGAAGCGGTGGTGTTCCAGTCGACGTACGCGATGAGGATCTGGGAGATCCGCGAAAAGCTGCCGCGCGTGAAGTTGTGGATACAGGTCGACGATGGCACCGAGTCCTTGCTGCACGGTGCGATCGATTTCGAACGCGCGATTCGAAGCGCGACACCTGCGCCGCGCATCGATCGCCCCGCTGACGACGTTTACATGCTGTACACCGGCGGCACCACCGGCATGCCGAAAGGCGTGATGTATCCGAACGGCGGCTTCGCCAAAGGACTCGCCACCGGCGGTCTCGCGCTGCACGGGCTCGCCGCGCCGGAAACGCCGGAGGGGCTGCCGAATCTGGTGCGGCAGATCAAGCAGATGGGGGCACTCCCGGTCAGTCTGGCCGCATGTCCACAGATGCACGGCACCGGACTGTGGCTCGGCACGTTGTTGCCGATGATGTGCGGCGGCGCCGTGGTGACGATTTCGAAACTTGGCCTCGATCCCGACGCGTTGTTCTCGCAGGTTGAAACGCACCGCATCACCGATATCGCGATCGTCGGCGACGCGTTTGCAAAGCCGATGCTCGGCGCGCTCGATGCTGCGCAGACCAGCGGCCAACCGTACGACTTGAGCTCGCTGAAACGGATCATTTCGAGCGGCGTGATGTGGAGTTCCGAAACGAAGCAGGGGCTCCTCAAGCATCACGACATGATGTTGATGGACACCATGGGCTCCACCGAAGGCGGCATGGCGAGCAACGTTTCGACACGCGCGAGCAGCGCCGAAACCGCGAAATTCCAATTGAGCGAAGGCGTACGCGTGTTCACCGACGACGGCCGCATCGTTGCGCCGGGATCGGGCGAGATCGGCAAGATCGGCCTCAGTGGTTCAGTGCCGCTCGGCTACTACAAGGATCCGAAGAAATCGGCGGAGACGTTCCGCGAAATCGATGGCGTGCGTTACAGCTTCCCCGGCGATTACGCGCGAGTGGAAGCCGATGGCACCATCACGCTGCTCGGCCGCGGCAGCATGTGCATCAACAGCGCCGGCGAGAAGGTGTATCCGGAAGAAGTCGAGGAAGTGGTGAAGCGCCATGCTGCCGTTTACGACTGCCTCGTGGTGGGCGTGCCCGACGATCGGTTCGGCGAACGCGTCGTTGCCGTCGCATCGTTGCGTGAAGGGCACGAGGCGGATCCGACGGTACTGATGGAATACACGCGCGAGCATCTCGCGAGTTACAAAGCGCCGCGTCACGTGCTGCTGGTCGATCAGGTGCGCCGCGCGCCGAACGGCAAGGCCGATTACAAGTGGGCTAAGGCCACGGCGCTCGCGGAGCTGCGTCCGGCGTCATGAGCGAACCAGCCGGGGGTCCACTCGAAGGGGTTCGCGTACTCGACCTGACGAGCATGATCTCCGGCCCGGTGGCCACGATGATGCTCGGTGATCAGGGCGCCGACGTCATCAAGGTGGAACCGCCCGGCGGCGATCTGGTGCGCAACCTCGGGCCGAACCGCGCCGGTTTTACTGCCAGCTTCGTGTCGTCGAATCGCAGCAAACGCTCGCTCGTGCTCGACCTGAAAAACGCCGAAGGTCTGGCCGCGCTCAAACGACTGATTCCGACCGCTGACGTGTTCGTGCAGAACTTCCGTCCCGGCGCCATCGAACGTATGGGGCTCGGCGAGAACGTGGTGCGTGCTTTGCGCAACGACATCGTCTATGTCTCGATCAGTGGCTTCGGTGAAACGGGCCCATACGCACACAAGCGCGTCTACGATCCGGTGATCCAGGCGCTGTCCGGTCTCGCCGCGATACAAGCCGACCGCGACAGCGGCCGGCCTCGTATGGTTCGAACGATCATTCCCGACAAGACCACCGCGCTGACCGCGGCGCAGGCCATCACTGCGGCGCTCTTCGCGCGCGAACGCACAGGGAAGGGACAGCACGTCAAACTCGCGATGCTCGACGCGATGGTTGCGTACTTGTGGCCTGAGGGAATGACGAGCCTGACTTTCGTCGGCCGCGAAGTACAGGCTCCGCGCGCGCAGATCGCGCAGGATCTGATCTTCGAAACGACCGACGGCTTCATCACTGCGGGCGCTGTATCCGACGCCGAATGGCTCGGCATGTGTACCGCGCTCGAACGCCCCGAGTGGCTCGACGACGAACGGTTCAAAACGGCGGCCGGCCGTGTCATCCACGTACAGGTGCGCCTCGCGATGACCGCGGAAGTCTTGAAGCAGCGCAGCAGTGCCGAGTGGCTTACGAGACTCGACCGCGAAGGTGTTCCGTGCGCGCCCGTGCTTTCGCGTGAGGAAGTAATCGAACACGAGCAGGTTCGCGTCAATGCGATGATCGAAGAACACGAACATTCGGTAGCGGGCCGTATCCGACAGCCGCGTCCGGCCGCACGCTTCAGCGCGACCCCCGCACGGATGCGACGGCCGGCGCCGCTGCTGGGCGAACAAAGCCGCGAAATACTCGAAGAGGCCGGCTTCACCGCCAGCGAGATCGACGCGCTGGTTTCAGGTCACTGACGCTCGCTCGCACCGTCAAGCTCCCGTCGCGCCGTGTGTCACTCACGGCGCAATGTCCCATCATCCGCGCCTGCGGGTTGTAAGTTCTCCGAACTGATCTAGATTTCATATGCAGATCAACCCACTACTGTCGGTGGAGCCGTATGGCGAGCGACTTTGAAACCTCGTTGGATGATTCAGTTCAGGTCCTGAGGAAAGTCCTGCCGATGATGACGCGGCAGGGCGTCCCGACCATTCCGCAGAACTATGCGGTGTGGTTCGACTTCGTCAGCGAAAGAAACCCGGAACTGCGCCGAGAACTCGACCGGCGCATCAAAGACGGCGTGCAGTTCACCCCGGCGCTGTGCCGCCGACTTTACGAAAAGTACTACGTGGACGAGGCGCGCGCGGAAGTCGACGGCTTGCGTGAATCGATGCGCGAGGCGGTGAATACGGTCTTGCGCGAACTCGGCGACCTCGGCACCGACATCACCCACTACTCGAGTGTGCTGGACAACTGCACTGAGTCGCTCGGGCCGGATCTGACCCAGGAAGACCTGAAGACCCTGCTCACGACGCTGGCGCACGAAACGCAGGCAACCAAACAACGCAGCGCCGAAGTGGAAACGTCGCTGAACGAAATGGGTGAGGAGCTGGCCGACCTGCGTGCACAGGTGAATCGGTTGTCGCGCGATTCGCGCACCGACGCACTGACCGGCGTTGCGAACCGTCGCGCGTTCGACGAGGGGATTCGCAAAATGATGCAGGATGCGGTCGAGAACCAGGAGAGCCTCTGCCTGGTGCTCGCGGACATCGACCATTTCAAGAAATTCAACGATGCGCACGGCCATCTCATCGGCGACGAAGTGTTGCGCTTCGTTGCGCAGGAGATGGAGCAGTGTGTGAAAGGGCGCGATCTGATGTCGCGTTACGGCGGTGAAGAATTCGCCGTGCTGTTGCCCACTACGCGCATCGAAGGCGCGTTGATGCTCGCGGAGAGCTTGCGCGCGATCATCGAGGTGGAAGGCTTCAAAGACGAAGCAACGGGCGTGTTGCACAAGGTCACCATCTCGATCGGTGTAGCCCAGTATCGATACGGCGAAGACATCAGCACGTTCATCGAACGCGCCGACGCATGTCTGTATCGATCGAAAGACGCGGGCCGTAACCGCGTCACAGGCGAGCAGGACCTCGCGGCCGTTCACTGATCCACCCAATGGCCCGTATACGCGTCCACCTCGAAGTGCTCGCAGTGGCAGTCGTTCTAGTGATGCTGGTCGGCGCCACGGTCTCTAGAACGCTGGCCATGGCCGATCATACTCAGGCGCGCTCTTTCGCAACCACTGGTGCGCATTTCGTTGCCGGAATCGAAATGGTGCAGGCGGAGTCGCGACTGGCACAACGCCGCAAGTTGAATGCCGTGGGCTATCCCACCGGTGAGTCCGGCGCGTTGTTGAACGACACGGATTGCGCGTTGATCTGGCAGGAAGCGATGCGTGAAGGAAGTGCGGCGACCGAAACGTATGTCGCAGACTCCGACGGCGGTGGTGATCGTTGCGAGTTTCTGATCCAGGGCGCGACTGCGACGTCATCGATGCGAATCCTGTACTGGCCGACCGGTGCGGCAGCAGCGACGGTGTCGTTGGGGAAGGAGATGATTCGCGTGACGCGCGGCGCGCATGTACACGTGACGGTGCACGGCGTCTCCTCATAGAATGCCGTTTTCAAAGGCGTTCGATGCAACTCACCCAGGGAATTCATCGCGCGGTGCAGTTGCATCCAGACAAGATCGCACTCGTGTGCGGCGATCGGTCGGTGACGTGGAGCGCATTCGCTGATCGGGTCGCACGCTTGGCGGCGGCTTTTCGAATGCGCGGCGTATCGCTGGGCGATCGCGTCGCAATGCTCGCGAACAACAGCGATCGCTACGTCGAATTCTACTTCGCCACGTTGTGGGCCGGCGGTGTGCTGGTGCCCATCAATACGCGCTGGTCGCCGAACGAGATGGCAGCTTGCGTCGACGACTGCGAGCCTGTGTTGCTGTTGTGCGACGCAACGCATTTCACCGCCGCGCAGGATTTGTCGCGCCGCTGCCCAAGCGTGCGGGAACTGCTGCTGGCCGATACGCCGAACGGATTTCCGAACGGATTCCCGAACGGATCCGGCGTGGTTGACTGGGAAAGCCTGATTCGCGACAACGAACCCGTGACCGATGCGCGCAGAGGCGGAGAAGACCTTGCGTGTCTCTTCTACACCGGCGGCACCACCGGCCGCGCGAAGGGTGTGATGCTGAGCCACGCCAATTTCATGGCGAATTCGATGATGCACATCGCGAACCTCGGGTTGCACGAGGCGGCGGTGCATCTGCACGTCTCGCCGATGTTCCACGTAGCAGGCGGCGCACGTCTCTTCAGCGTGACCGCCGCGGGTGCGACACACGCCGTGCTCGAAGCATTCGATCCGGAAGCGTTTCTATCCGCCGTCCAGCGCTTCAAAGTGACCGTAACGGTGGTCGTTCCCACGGTGTTGAACCGGCTGATCGATCACCCGACCTTAAGTCGCTACGACCTGTCGAGTCTCCAACTGCTCAGCTATGGCGCGTCGCCGATGCCGGAAGCGCTGCTCCGGCGCGCCATGCAGAGGTTGCCGGGAATTGCGTTCCTGCAGTCGTACGGCATGACCGAGCTCTCGCCCGTGGCCACGATGCTGATGCCGCGTTACCACACGTTCGAAGGTCCGGACGCCGGATACACACGCTCGGCTGGGCAGGCGGTCTATAACGCCGACGTGGCGATCTTCGATGCCGAGGACGGGCCTGTGCCGACCGGTGGCATCGGCGAGATCTGCGTGCGCGGACCGATGGTGATGCAAGGCTATTGGCGACAACCCGAACTGACGGCCGTAGCGTTGCGTGGCGGTTGGATGCATACAGGCGACGCCGGCTACATGGATGCGCGCGGTTTCGTGTTTCTGGTCGATCGTGTCAAAGACATGATCGTCACAGGGGGCGAGAACGTGTATTCGGCCGAAGTCGAGAACGCGATCTATCAGCATCCGGCCGTGCACGAATGCGCGGTGGTCGGAGTGCCGAGCGAGGCGTGGGGCGAAGCGGTGCATGCCATCGTCGTCACAAAACCCGGGCTGAGCGTGACGGGCGAAGAGATCATCACGTTCTGTCGCGCGCGGATTGCCCACTACAAAGCACCGAAGACGTGCGAGGTGCGGCGCGAAGAGCTGCCGAAGAGTGGTGCGGGAAAAATCCTCAAAGCCGATCTGCGCAAGCCGTTCTGGACGGACACCGCGCGAGGGATCAACTGATGTATCGCACGGTTTCACTGGTCGCTGTGCTCGTGTTTGCCTCGGTGGCAGTTGCCGACGATGCGCCGCTACGCATACGCAATCTCGCCCCGGCGTCGGGGATTTACGGCCAGCCGGTGGCATTTGGAGGTGAGGTGCTGTCGACCGGCTACGAGCTGACGTTCAACACCCAAATCGCCAACAACTTCACCAGTGCCGCGAACGACGACACGCTCGCCTTCTTCGATGGTGAGACCACCTACCTGACATACGGATATCGTCAGGCGATCGCGGAACGATTCGAATTCGGCGTCGAACTACCGTGGGTCATACACGACGGCGGCTTCATGGATCACACGATCCAGCGCTTTCACAGCGTCTTCGGCATGCCCAACAACGGCCGGCGCGAGGCGGATCTCAACAAAATCGACTACTACATTTCGGATCAGAACAAGGTGTATGTCGACTTCCAGGATCAGAAGGACGGATTGGGCGACGTGCGCCTCACCGGCGGTTATCAGATTTTGCGCGACTCAGAGCGGTCGTTGGCAGTGCGTACGCTCGTGAAGCTGCCAACCGGCGATGCGGACAAGCTCACCGGATCGGGCGCCACCGATGTGGCGGCGTGGCTCGACTACACCGACCGCGAATTGTTGGCGCGGTTTCGTTTGTCGATGACCGCAGCGGCCGGCTTCATCGTTCTGGGCGAAGGTGACCTGATGCCGCACCAGCAGAATCGCATGGCGGGCTGGGGTCACTTCGGGCTCAGCTATCCGTTGACCGACGCCGTGACGCTGAAAGGGCAGCTCGACTATCAGAGCCAGCTGATCGACGCATCCATCGACCAACTCGGCGGCGCCGCGTTGCAGGGGACGTTCGGTTTCAGCTGGCAGGTGACGCCACGATTCTGGTCCGATCTCGCCATGGCCGAAGATCTGACGGCGGACAGCACGTCCGATGTGATGGTGCAGCTGCTGATCGGTACGAAATTCTGACGGGTCGGACTACGGTCTCTTAGGCGGGAGTCAATAGAAAGTGACCGTGCGACGCCGCTACCGGCGCGCTTCGCGATTCCTGCCAGATCTCGGTTCGCACGTTCGCCACTCTGCGGCCGTGGCGCGTAACGATCGCACGACCGTACGTTTCAACCGGCCTGCCCGAGCGTAGATAGTCGATCGAAATATCGATTGTCTTCGGCAACCGTTCGCACGAGGTATCGAACAGCAGTTGCACGATCGAGGTGATCTCGAGGAACGCGCCGATCACACCGCCATGCAGCGCGCGCAACTGCGTATTGCCGACGAGGTGATCGCTGAACGGCAGAATCGTCGTGATTTCATTGCCTTTTCGGTCGACATCGATACCGAGGAAGCGCGCATAGGGCAAATGCTCCACGAGCGCCTGCATGTCCTGCGCACGGCCTTGTTCGCGCAACTCCGCGAGAATTTTCATGTGCGCGGCGCCGCCTTGGTGCCGAGCATGAACGTGGCAACGGAGCTGGCGATCGGATCGTTGCGATCATCGTGATAGGCGATGGCGCGAACGAACGCGACGTTGCTGGTCGTCCGGTAGCAATGCGCTTCAGCGATCAGATCCTGGCGCGGTTGCGCGGGTCGCATGTAGTCGATGCGCAGATCGAGCGTGGCCATAGAGCGTTCTTCGGCGCCATCTTCCGGTTCGCTGCGCACCGCCATGCCGGACGCGTTATCGAGCAGCGCAGTGATCACGCCACCGTGGATCACGCCGGTGTCGGGGTCGCCGACGAGGTGCTCCGCATAAGGCACCCGCACGACGCAACTGAGCTTCCCGCGCGAGACCAGCGTCATGCCGATGGCGGCCGCGTGAGGGATGTGCGCGAGATGGTCTTCGAGGTCTGACATGCGCGTAGTGTAGCGGCTACACTCGCCATCCACAGTCCATTCGGTGGGAGTTAGTCGATGGGAATGCAGAGAACGCCGCTGTTGATGCACCGTTTGCTCGATCGCGGTGCCCGGGTTGCCCCAGGTGAAGAAATCGTCACGGTGACGGCGAACGGGACGCGCCGCCAGACGTATGCGCAACTACGCGACCGGTCGCATCAGCTGGCGCACGCGTTGCGCGATGCCGGCATCGTGGTGGGCGACCGGGTCGGCACTTTCATGTGGAACGGCTCGCGCCACCTCGAAGCGTATTACGCGACTGCGGGCATGGGCGCGGTGTTGCACACGCTGAACATCCGGCTCTCCGACACCGACCTGAACTACATCATCAACCACGCGAAGGTGAAGTTGATCATCGTCGACTCCGACGTGTTGCCGCTGCTCGAGAAGTTGCAGGGCAGGATTCCGACCGTGGAGCGCGTCGTCGTTGCCACCGAGGAAGGCTTCGAGAAATGGGACACCGCGTTTCCGAAGGCGGTCGACTACGAAGCGTTCATCAAGGGCAAGCCGACACGCTACGAATGGCCCGAGATCGACGAGAACTCGCCGCTCGGTCTCTGCTACACGAGTGGCACCACCGGCAATCCGAAAGGCGTCGAATACGAACACCGGTCGCAGTACATGCACACGATGGCGCAGTGTATGACCGACTCGATGGGGCTCTCCGGTACCGACACATTGTGCGGCATCGTGCCGATGTTCCACGCGCAGGGTTGGGGTTTGCCCTGGTCGGCCACGATGCTCGGCATGAAGCAGGTGATGCCGAGCCGGTATATGGACCCCACGCGCCTCGCCGCGCTGATGGCCGCAGAAGGCGTAACGATTTCGGCCGGCGTGCCGACGATCTGGCAAGGCATCAAAGCCGCGTATGAGGCGAATCCCGGCAAGTACGATCTGTCGAAGCTGTCGCGGTTGACGTGCGGCGGTTCGTCACCGCCGCCTTCGTTGATCCGTTGGTACTGGGACACGCTAGGCGTCGAGATGATTCAAGGCTGGGGCATGACGGAGACGAGCCCCCTCGCAACGTTGTCGCGCCGCGTGATGAAACGCTCGCAGTTGAAGCTCACCGAAGACCAGCGTTTTGCCAATGTCGCGAAAGCAGGTCAGCTTATGCCTGGTCTCGAAATCGACATCTTCGACGAACAGTTCAAGCGGTTGCCGCACGATGGCGAAACGGTCGGTGAGATTCTGATTCGCGGGCCGTGGATCTGTTCGGAGTATTACAAGGACGCGCAACCGACCAAGTTTCATAATGGTTGGTTGATCACCGGTGACGTCGGCAAGATCGACCCGGAGGAATACCTGATCATCAGTGACCGCTCGAAAGATCTCGTGAAGAGCGGCGGCGAGTGGATCTCCTCGGTAGATCTCGAGAATCACATCGTCGGCCTCGCCGGCGTTGCACAGGCGTGCGTCGTCGGAAGGCCACATCCGAAGTGGGACGAGCGGCCGATTGCACTGGTGGTGAAGAAACCCGGCAGTGAAATCGAAGCAACGAATGTCATCGCACATTGCGCAACGCAGTTCGCGAAGTGGCAATTGCCCGATGACGTGTTGTTCGTCGAAACGATTCCGCTGACGAGCACCGGCAAGATGGACAAGAAGACGGTCCGCGCGCATCTCGATTCGCGCGGCTATGAACTGCCCGACCTGCGCGGAAAGACAAACTAAGAGGCAAACTAGAAACGCGAACCGCGTGCGTTGCAATCGCCGCGCACGCGGCAGACAATCGCGCCTTACCTAAGGGGTGGCCGCAAGGCCTGAGACACCGATCCGGTGGACCCTGTGAACCTGATCCGGGTAATGCCGGCGTAGGGATAGGTTGAAGGCCTTCTGCTCACCCCCTGCTTCGTCGTCTCCGGATCGTTGATCGAGCTCGTCAATTGAGCGGAGCGCGTATGCGTCTGAAGACATCTCTCGCAATTGGCTCGTGGGTCTATGCGTTGTGCGCATCGGCGGGCGTGTTTGCGGCATCGGCTCCGGACGATTCCATCGAAGAGATCATCGTGACCGGTGAGTTCCGTTCCGACCCGCTGGACGCATTGCCAAGCAGTATCTCGGTGGCCACTGCCGCGCAGATTGCGAGCCTTCAGGCGCAGCACCTGGAACAGTTGCTGAGCATCATGCCGAACGTCAACGTAGCGAGCGGTGCATCGCGCGCCCGCTATTTTCAGATTCGCGGCATTGGCGAAACGGGGCAGTTCATCGCGCCGTTGAACCCTTCCGTGGGCACGATCGTCGACCACATCGACTTCAGCGGCATCGCAACCGTGGGCACGCTGTACGACGTGCGCCAGGTCGAGGTCTTTCGCGGTCCGCAGGGCACGCTGTACGGCGCCAACGCGCTGGCGGGCTTGATCAACGTCACTACCAACGATCCCACCAAGGCGCTTGAAGCGGGGGCCACAGTAGAAGGCGGTGACTACAACACGCGCAGCGTCGGCGGTTTTGTATCCGGCCCGCTGTCCGATTCGGTGCAGGGGCGGCTGGCGATTCAGCAATACGAAAGCGATGGTTACGTGCGGAATCACTTCCTGAATTCGGATAACACCAACAACTTCGACGAATTGACCATCCGCGGAAAGCTGCACTGGCAGGCCGGCGACGATACATCGTTCGACTTCACCGCTGGCTACATCGACATCGACAACGGCTACGACGCGTTCTCACTGAACAACTCGCGCAACACGATCTCGGACCAACCGGGCAAAGACACGCAGAAGTCGGGATTCGGCAGCGTGATCGCGACGTTCACGCAGCCGGAGGCGTTCCTGGTACAGACGATCCTGGCGCACGCCGATTCCGACATCGAGTACGGCTACGACGAAGATTGGACGTACGTCGGTTTCGACCCCAACGGCTACAGCTCCACCGACCTGTATCGCCGCGACTGGACTACCTCGTCAGCCGAACTGCGATTTCTTTCGAACGATGCGGGTCGTTTGTTCGGTGACAGCACCGACTGGGCGTTCGGCGTCTACGCGTTGAAGAGGGACGAGCATCTGCATCGCGTCTACACGTTCCTCACTCCGGATTTCACCAGTCAGTTCCGCGTCGAGCGCGCTGCATTGTTCGGGCAGACGGAAACGCAGCTGTCCGATGCCACGAACCTGACCGTGGGGTTGCGACTCGAGCGTCACGACTCGAACTATCACGATGTCGACGGCTCGAAATTCGAACCGAATGACAACCTGTGGGGTGGCCGCGTTTCGCTCTCGCATCTCATCCTCACCAACACGATGGTGTATGGCAGCGTGTCGCGCGGCTACAAATCCGGTGGTTTCAACACCGAAGGCACGCTCGACGCCGACTTGCGCCAGTTCGATCCGGAGACGCTCTACAACGCCGAAATCGGCGTGAAGGGCAACTGGCGTGACGACACGCTCGTGGGGCGCGTCGCGCTGTTCTACATGTGGCGCGACGATATGCAAGTGGACACGTCGATCACGAGGATGCGGCCGGATGGTTCGTCGGAGTTCATCGAATACACCGGTAACGCGTCCAAGGGCGACAACTATGGTCTCGAGGGGGAAATCAACTTCCGCCCGACGCAGCGCATCGAGTTGTTCGGCAGCCTCGGCCTACTGTCGTCGGAGTATCGCGACTTCGTGAACGGTGCCGGCCAGGAACTCGATGGACGCCAGCAGGCGCAAGCGCCCTCCTATCAGTTCTTCGTCAGCGCCCGATACAACTGGCCGGGCGGCTGGTTTGCGAATGCGGCCGCCGAAGGAAGGGACGCGTACTATTTCTCGGACAGCAATTCGTTCCAGTCGAAGCCGTACGAGATCGCTCACCTGAGCGTCGGTCTCAAACGGAACAACTGGGGGGTGACGGCCTGGATGCACAACGTATTCGACAAGGAGTACGCGGTGAAAGGCTATTTCTTCGGTAACGATCCGCGCATCGACTACGAGCCCGCCGGATACACACAGTTCGGCGAACCCCGCCGCTTCGGCGTTACGCTGGATTGGCGGCTCTAGCCGTGCCGGTAACCTATCGATACGACGAGTTCACCAACCGCCTGATGACGCGCTGCGAGGGCGCCGTCACAAAGGCCGAGGTCATCGAGCACTTTCGTCAGCTCGGCCGCGACTCGCGCTTGCGTCCGAACTGCGACGTGCTGCTGGACCTGACCTTTCAGATGGGACTGCCTACCGCGGAACAGATGAACGACATCGCGGCCTACATGGAGGACATGCAGTACCTGGTAGGGTTCGGCCGTTGTGCGTTGATCGCGCCAGAAGATCTTTCCTATGGACTCGGCCGAATGTTCCAGGGATTCGCCTGGCCCATGTTCACCGGCATACAGATTTTTCGGAACACGGTGGACGCGATTGGATGGCTGGATCGGGAAAAGGAGTGATTGCCTGGTTGGGGTGGTTGACGGCTGATCGGTGTTCCGGGGCCGCTCAAGCCATCCTGTCTGTTGTGAATTGACAGGGCGCTTAAGGCGCGGCCATCCATGGCCGCGACATGCCCCCACGTCCGCCGTCATTCGAAGCTCCAACCCTACCGACCTTTGTAGGTCGGTTTGCGTTTCTGCATGAATGCGGCCGGTCCTTCCTTCGCGTCCTCGGTCTGAAAGACAGGGCCGGAAATTTCCGACTCGATCTTCAAGCCTTCGCGCTCCGGCACCCCGAGACACGCGCGGGCGGATTTGCGGATCGCTTTCACTGCGATCGGACCGTTCGCGGCGATCTTCTCGGCGATCTCCATCGCTTTCGCCATCACCTGGTCGGCAGGCACCACGTAATTCAGAAAGCCGATGTCTTTCGCTTCGTCGGCGCTGATCAGATCGCCGGTGAGCAGTAGCTCCATCGCTTTGGCAAAGGGTAGTTGCGCAGGCAGACGTACCGTCGAGCCGCCTGCAGGGAAGATCGCCCACTTCACCTCCTGCACGCCGAACTTGGCTTCGGGGCACGACACGCGAATGTCGGTGCCTTGCACCATTTCCATTCCACCGGCGATGGCGTGGCCGTTGATGGCGGCGATCACGGGTTTCTCGGTGTCGAAGTTGCGCAGCAGCGCGCGCGACGTGATGTTCGGTTCCTTGATCACGCGATGGTCGAACTCGTTTTCGGGTTTGCGCGCGCCCGAGATCATCGGGATCAGCTGGCCGAGGTCGGCGCCGGCACAGAACGCGCTGCCTTTGCCGGTCACCACGATGACGCGAACGTTGTCGTCTTCCTTCGCGGCGCTCCAGGCATCGGCGAGGCGCACCGCTACTTCGGGATTGATCGCGTTGCGCGCGTCGGGTCGGTTCAGCGTGACGATGGCCACGTGGCCTTTTACTTCGTAGTCAACCAATGCCATGTCTGGCTCCTGCTGGGGTTTGAGTGAATGAAGAGGGTTCGAGCGCGAGTTCGGCGCTGTCGCGTTCCTCGACGATGGCTTCGATTCTGTCGAAGAGCATGTAGAAGGCGAAGCAGCACAGCGTGACGAACACGCCCGAACCGAGGAAATACATGTGCCAGCCGAGATACTGCGCGATCACGCCGCCGATGCCGAGCGACGCCGCACCAGCTGCGGTTGCCGCGACCACGAACGCGGTGTAGTCGGTGGCCGCCTGAGTTTTCGACGACCACTTCAGTCGCGATGCCGCCATGGCGATCGTCAGGAACGACGGCAGGATGATGCCGTTCAGCGTGACGAGGAACACCACGAGCAGGCTCGGCTTTTCGATCGAACCCATCCAGATGATGGGGATCACGGTTGGGATCATCAGGAAAGCGGAAACGAGGATCGTAGTCTTGTAGCCGAAGCGGTTGAGGAACCACGCGGTGAGCGTTGCACCGATCACCGTGCCTAGCAGCGTCGCGGGCGCCAGTATCAACGGACCGATCTGCTTGACGGTGAAACCGACATCGACCAGGTAGGCGATGTACAAACTCGCGATCAGCCCGCCGCCGAAGGCGACCAGCATCACCAGCGGCAGAATGATGCGCGTGTCGGGTCTGCGGAACAGTTTGATCAGGCTCGGGCTTTCGCCGCGATCGCGCCGTCGTTCTGCCTGTGGTGGTGGCGGCGGCTCGCGGCGGATGATGCCGGGCAGCGAGAACAGAATCAGCAGCGCCGCGGAGGTAGTGACCGCGGCCGGCCATCCGTACGTGCCATAAACCCATGCAACCCCCGCCCACGACGCGAATTGCGCAACGTGCCGACCGATGTCCATCACGGCCGCGCCGACACCGCGTTCTTCGTCGCGCAGGTTCTCCACCGTGTAACCGTCTATCGCGATGTCCTGCGTCGTCATGAACGTCGTCTTCACGATCAGAATGGCGATGATGATCCACAACGTCGCGATCTCGGGTTCGAAGAGCGCAAGCGACAGGTAGGCGGCGGCGCCGAACAGCGTGCACGGTATGAACCAGGTTTTGCGTAGACCGATGCGGCGCGACCCGATGCCGTCGACGTAAGGCGCCCACAGCGGCCGCAACCATGTCGGAATGCTGGGCAACACGAATATCCAGAACATGTCGAGCGGCAGACCTTTCTCCCGATAGATTGCCGTCAGCATCAGGCCGAAGAATGCAGCCGGGAACACCTGCCCCATATGCAGGCCGAGTATCGCGGTGAACTTGCCGAGCGTGGCGCGATCGCGAAACACGTCGCGCAGGGTGAACGAGCCGGTGTGCGCGGTGCGACCTGATACGGGCTGCCCGGTTCGCAGCGGATCCGCGGTGATTTCGGTCATTTGTCCCTCCCCGGGACGTTCGACTCTACCGGTCGAGGCGTGGGTAGACCAGCCGCGCGCAGATACCGGAACACTAGCCCAGCTTCCGCTCGCTCTCGAAACGTCGCGGCGCGCCGGTGAGCGGATCTACGAATTCGAGCGCATGCGCCAACAACTGCAGCGGCCGTGTGTAGTCGTCAGGCGCCTCGGGTTGCAGCACTGGGTAGAGGCGGTCGCCGAGAATGCCGGCGCCGAGCGCCGCGAGATGCACGCGCAATTGATGGGTGCGGCCGGTACGCGGCTGCAGCACATAGTGCCAGTGGGTTGCGTGTCGCTCGCGTACGTCGATGGTCGTTTCGCTGTTCGGGGCACCGGCGACTTCTTGCATCCGAAAGAACTGCGCGGCTCTAGCGATACGACTGCGGTGAACGTGCGGGAACGTCAGCTGTGGGAGCGCTGGTGCCAGCGCTTCGTAGTACTTGTGCATGCGGCGCTCGCTCGTCTGGTCGCGGATCTGGTCGTGGAACAGCGCCTGATACCGCGCGCGCGTCTGCGGATTGGGCGACAGCATCACCAGGCCTGCGGTGCCGCGGTCGATGCGGTGCAGCGGAACGAGCTGCGGAATGTCGAGTTGTTCGATAAGTCGCGTCAGCAGCGTCTCGCGCGCGTGGCTGCCCGCCGGCATCACCGGAAGAAAGTGCGGCTTGTCGGCGATTACGAGGTGTTCATCGCGATACAACACCGTCGCCTCGAACGGAATCGGCGTTTCCGAGCGTACTTCGCGGAAGTAGTGCACGCGCAGGCCGTACCGATACGCGCGTTCGGGCTCGATCGAACGTCCGTCGCCGTCGAGTACCACGCCACGCCGCATGCGTTCGCGCCACTCTTCGCGCGCGATTCGCGGGAAGCGCGCGCACAACGCATCGAGCACCGTCGTCCAGTCGCCGCGCGGCAGATGCACCGTGCTGGCCGGAACGCCGTCGCGCGACAGTAGCGGAGTGTTGGAAGCCGTTCGGGAACCCATCCGTCGATGGGAACGAAATTTCGTTTGTGTTTCAATGCGCGCCTTCCCACGGTCGCGCAGCCATGCCGCAAATCCTCGTTGATAACCTGGAGAAACGTTTTCGCGTGGCCGCTCGGGATCCCGGCATGTGGGGAGCGGTGCGCGGCCTGGTGCGACGGCGTTATCGCGAAGTAGTGGCGCTGCACGGCGTTTCGTTCGGCATCGAAGCCGGTGAGATCGTCGGCTATATCGGTCCGAACGGCGCCGGCAAATCGACCACCATCAAAATTCTGTCCGGCATCCTCACTCCCTCGGGCGGCCGTTGTACGGTGAACGGACTGGTGCCGTGGCGTGATCGCGTTGCCCACGTGGCGCGCATCGGCGTGGTGTTCGGCCAGCGCACGCAGTTGTGGTGGGACTTGCCGGTGGCCGAGTCGTTCGACCTGTTGCGCGACATTTACCGGGTCGACAAGGCGCGCTTCGCTCGGACCCGTGAAGAGCTCGTCACGCTGCTGGACCTGGAGCCGTTGCTCGACACACCCGTGCGGCAGCTGAGCCTCGGTCAACGTATGCGCTGCGATCTTGCGGCTTCGTTGCTGCACGAACCCGACATCGTGTTCCTCGACGAGCCCACGATCGGCCTCGACGTAGTGTCGAAACTCGCGATCCGCGATTTCGTGCGGCGTCTGAACAACGAGCGCGGCGTAACGGTGCTGCTGACGACGCACGACATGGACGACATCGAAGCGTTGTCGAAGCGGCTGATCGTGATCAATCACGGCACGTTGCTTTCCGACGGCACCGTCGCGGCGCTGCGCGCTCGATACGGTGCCGAGCGGCGCGTAACGGTGGAGTTCGATCGCGCGCCGGAGTTGCGCGACGGCTTCGCCGCTGCCCTGGTGGAACAACTCGGCCATCGCGCGACGTTCACGGTGGAAGGACGCAATGCCGCAACGTTCGTGGCCGAACTGACCGCCCGCCACGCCGTACACGACCTGGTGATAGAGAACCTGCCGATCGAAGAGATCATTACGCGCGTGTACGAGAGCGGCCGTGGTTGACGCGGCGCGCCCTTACGTTGCGATGCTCGGGGCGCGCTTTCGGATGCTGCTGCAGTATCGCGCCGCGGCGTTTGCCGGTTTTGCTACCCAACTGTTCTGGGGGGCGATCAAGCTGATGATTCTGGCGGCGTTTCTCGCTGCCAATCATCAGGCGTCGCCGATGAGCCTGCCGCAGATCGCGGCTTATGTCTGGCTCGGCCAGGCGCTGCTCGGCGTGCTGCCGTGGAACGTCGACACGGAACTGCAGGAGAAGATGATGAGCGGCGCGGTTGCGTACGAACTGTTGCGCCCGGTCGATCTCTACGCGTTCTGGTATGCGCGCACGATGGCGCTGCGCACGGCGACCACGTTCATGCGGATGATCCCGATGATCCTGTTCGCAGGCGTGCTGATGCCGCTGTGCGGCCTCGGTGCGTGGGCGCTGCCGCCGCCGGTGAGTGCCGCGGCCGCACTGTATTTTCTGATGTCGCTGACGGCAACCGTGGCACTTGCATCCGCGATCACGATGCTGATGCATGTGGCGTTGATCTGGACCTTGTCGGGGCGCGGTTTCAATACGGTGATGACCGGTCTCGTGATCGTGCTGAGCGGCCTGACCATTCCGTTGCCGCTGTTCCCGGATTGGCTGCAACCGTTCCTGTACTGGCAGCCGTTCCGCGGCCTCGCCGACGTGCCGTATCGAATCTACAGCGGCAACATCGGCACGGACGTGGCGTTGTTCGAAATCGTCCAGCAGATCGTCTGGTCGGTGCTGATCGTCGCCGCCGGCTATCTGTGGCTTTCGGTCGGAAAGTCGCGCGTGGTGGTGCAGGGGGGATGACGTGCTCGACGCGCTCGCACTCTACGGACGAATGATCGGCTTATCGATCCGCGCGCAGATGCAGTATCGCGCGTCGTTTCTGATGATGTCGGTCGGACACTTCATCACCACCGGCGTGGAAATGGTGGGCATCTGGGCGTTGTTCGAACGGTTCGGCAATCTGCTGCCGTGGACCCTGCCGCAAGTCGCGTTCTTTTACGGCGTGGTGAACATCAGTTTCGCGTTCACAGATGCGCTAGCGCGCGGCTTCGACCTGTTCGGGGCGCAGTTCATAAAGACCGGCAACTTCGATCGTGTGCTTTTGCGACCGCGCAGCACGGTGCTGCAACTCGCCGGCCACGAGTTCACGCTGTTTCGCGTCGGCCGCTTGCTGCAGGGCGTGATCGTGCTGGTGTGGGCGTCTCAACAACTCGCGCTCGAATGGGACATGGCGCGCGTTGCACTGCTGGTTTTCACCATGCTGGCGACGTTCGTGTTCTTCTATGGACTGATCATCCTAGGTGCGGTGATGTCGTTCTGGACCACGGAGTCTCTGGAGATCATGAACACCCTCACCTACGGCGGCGTCGAGACGGCGCAATATCCGATGGCAGTGTATCAAAAGTACTTCCAGCGCTTCTTCACCTTTGTGGTTCCGTTGGCGATGGTGACTTACTTTCCGATCGTGGCGCTGCTCGATATCCCCGATCCGCTCGGAACCACGCGTGTGTGGCAGATGATTGCGCCGACCGCCGGTTTCGTCTTCTTCGGCGCCAGCTTGCTGATGTGGCGCGTTGGCGTTCGCCACTACACGTCTACCGGTTCGTGATGGCACAGTGATGCGTACTAGCGTGCTACGCTCGCCAACTTCGCGTAGGAGCCTTCCAATGAGCAGATACATCAGTATTACGCAGGCGCGCGGCGCATCCGGATTGCGGATGGCATGTCTGCGTGGCGTGCCGAGCCCGTGGACCGAAGCTGCGAAGGGTATCTTTCATGTGAAGGGCCTGCCATGCCAATACGCCGCGCAGAGCAAGGAAGATCCCGACAACGCGCTGGTCGCATGGGCCGGCGAGGTGGGCGTGCCGGTGGTGGCGTTCGAGAACGAAAAGCTGCGCACCGGCTGGGCGGAAATCCTGTTGCTGGCGGAACGGCTGAAGCCGGAACCGGCGTTGATTCCGGCACGCGCCGAAGACCGCGCAATGTTGTTCGGCCTCGCACACGAGATCTGCGGCGAAATGGGGTTCGGCTGGGCGTATCGGCTGCTGATGATCCAGCAATCGCTCGGCCACAACAGCGAGACGGGTTTCCCGTCGAACATCGCAAACTATCTGGCGGGCAAATACGGCCTCAACCCGTCCCACGCGAAAGTTGCGAAGGCGCGGGTGCTCGATCTGCTGCGGATGTTCTCGGAGCGGATCGCCGGAAAACGCTATCTGCTCGGCAACTCGCTCAGCGCGCTCGACATCTACTGGGCGACGTTCGCGAACCTGATAATGCCGCTGCCTGAAGCGCAGCTACCCGCGGTACCGATGATCCGCGCGGCGTACACCTGCCACGACACCGACATTCTCGGCGCAGTGTCGGATGAGTTGCGCGCGCTGCAACATCGCATTTACGAAACTCACCTGGAACTACCGGTTCCACTCTAACGATTCACTCGCCTAACAAATCAAGAAGGGGGATCAGACGTGCTGTTCAAGAATCGCGTTACGGAAATGCTGGGCGTCGAAATTCCGGTCGTTCAGGCACCGATGGGCTGGATTGCGCGTTCGCAACTCGCGTCCGCCGTTTCGAATGCAGGCGGGCTCGGCATCATCGAAACGTCGTCGGGTGAACTCGACGCGATTCGTGAAGAGATCAGGAAGATGCGCCAGCTCACGTCCAAACCATTCGGCGTGAACATCGCGCAGGCGTTCGTGCGCGATCCGAGCATTGCGCAGTTCATTATCGATCAAGGCATCAAGTTCGTGACCACCTCCGCCGGCAGCCCGGAACGCTACACGGAACAGTTGAAGCGGGCGGGTCTTACGGTATTCCACGTGGTGCCGAGCCTGTCTGCCGCATTGAAGGCCGTCGAATGCGGAGTTGACGGCCTGATCGTGGAAGGCGGCGAAGGCGGCGGCTTCAAGAACCCGCGCGACGTCTCGACGATGGTGCTGCTGCCGCTGGTGCGCTCGAAGGTATCGGTGCCGATCATCGCGGCCGGCGGCTTCGTAGACGGCGCGAGCATGGTCGCGGCCTTCGCGCTGGGTGCGGAAGGTGTGCAACTCGGCACGCGAATGGTGTCGTCGAAGGAATCGCCGGTGCACGACAACTGGAAGAACGCGATCGTGAACGCGAAGGAAACCGACACCGTGTTCCTCAACCGGTTCCACTCACCCGCATTGCGAGCGTTACGCACCGAACGCACGACGCGCCTCGAGAAGAACCCCGAAGTCAACGCAATGACGGAGTTTGGCACTGCGCGCGACCTCTACTTCGGCGGCAACATGGAAGCGGCGATTCCGCTGACAGGTCAGGTGGCGGGCCGCATCGACTCGGTACGGCCGGTGGCGGAGATCATCGCGGAGATCCGCGAGGAGTTTCGCAGCGTCGTGCGGAACCTGGCTCGTCAGTACCCGGGTTGATTGCTATTCGTTCAGCGCTCGAATTGGAGCGCCATTGCCGGTTCGTCAGTCAGGAAAGCGCCGTCTCGATACAGCAGCTTGCCGTTGACGAACGTGGCGCGCACTCGGGAGCGGAACACGAACCCGGCGAAGGGCGTCCAGCCGCACTTGGAATACACCGGTTCGTTGTTCACCTCAGTGAAGGCGTTGGGATCGATCAGCGTGAGGTCGGCCCGATAGCCTTCTCGAAGGTAGCCGCGCTCGGCCACCTGGAACAGCCGAGCCGGGGCGTGCGACGTCTTCTCCACCACTTGCTCGATCGTCAGCCGACCAGCGTGCACGTGTTCGAGCAGCGACAACAGCACGTGCTGCACGAGAGGTAATCCGGACGGCGCCTCGGAGTATTTGCGCGCCTTCTCTTCCTTCGTATGCGGTGCGTGGTCGGTTGCGATCACGTCGATGCGGCCGTCGTTCAGCGCGTCGAACAAAGCGTTGCGATCAGTCGCGCTTTTCACCGCCGGATTGCATTTGATGTCGTTGCCTTTCGTTGCATACCACGTGTCGTCGAAGAACAGATGGTGCGCGCACACCTCGGCGGTAACGCGCTTGCTCGGACTCGAGCCCGGTTCGAACAGCGACATTTCGCGCGCGGTGGTCAGGTGAAGAATGTGCAGACGCGTGCCGTGGCGCTTCGCGAGGCCCACTGCCATCGACGACGACCTGAAGCACGCATCCACGGAGCGGATGTTCGGATGCTCGGTCACCGGAATGTCGTCGCCGTAGCGCGCGCGTGCACGCGCTTCGTTCGCCTGAATCGTCGGCGTGTCTTCGCAATGCGTCGCGATCAGCAGCGGTGTGCTCGAGAAAATGCCTTCGAGCGTGGTCGGGTTGTCGACCAGCATGTTGCCGGTGGACGCGCCCATGAACACCTTCACGCCGCACGCGAGCAGTGGATCGACGGCTTTTACGACTTCGAGGTTGTCGTTCGTCGCGCCGAGGTAGAAGCCGTAGTTCGCGAGCGACACGCGTGCTGCACGCGTATGTTTGTCGCGCAACGCCGCGTGCGTGATCGTTTGCGGGTTGCAGTTGGGCATTTCCATGTAGCTGGTGACGCCGCCGGCAATCGCGGCTTTCGATTCGGTGGCGATGGTGCCCTTGTGCTCGAACCCGGGCTCTCTGAAATGCACCTGGTCGTCGATCATCCCCGGAATCAAGTACGCGCCGTTCGCGTCGATCTCGCTTGCGCCGGTCGGTGTCGCGATGCGTGCGGCAACGGTGTCGATGCGGCCGTCGCGGATCTTCAGATCACCCTCGGTGACGTTGCCTTCGTTGACGATGCGCGCGTTCTTGATGACGGTGATGGACATGGCGGACTTGCGGGTGTGATGCCGCATTCTCGCACGGTGAGAACTATCGGACGACCCGGGAGTCCGCCCTCGGACGACCCGCGAGTCCGTCTTCGGACGTCCCGCGAGTCCGTCTTCGGACGACCCGCGAGGCCGATCTCGCGCGTTCGCAATCGTGCCGGACGCCTGCGAACCCACTCCGGCAATCGATAGGGTGTTCGACATCGCTGTCGGAGGTGTCGAACCATGTCGAAAGTGTGGTCGTGTCTGGTTGGGTTGGCGTTTGTATGCGTCGGCGGCGTTGCGTCGGCGAACTGCGCGTGCCAGTGCATCGAAGGTGTCGCGCGCACTCTGTGCACCACGGTCGACGAAGCGCAGGCGAATCCGAACGCTTGCGGCGGCGTTGCGCAAAAAGTCGCGTGCGATGTCGCGCCGCCGTCCGCCGACGCACCGCAACGTTATGAACCTCCTCAAGGCGCGACCGATTGCCGCGGCGCGCGTCTGTGGGATCCGCATACGCACGGCTACACGGTGGTTGCGAAGGTATGTGATCTCGCTCCGGTGGCACTGCCCGATGAATGAGCGCGTTGTCCGTGCATCTAAGGTAGGCATATGATGATGCCTGATATAGATGCATCGGGTAGGGATGTGAGAACCACTTTGAACATCGACGACGAGTTGTTGCAGCAAGCGATCGCGCTCACAGGCGTAAGTGAGAAGACGGCGCTGGTCCGCGACGGGCTGCGGGCTCTGATCGAGCGCGAAACCGCGCGCAGGCTGGAGAAGCTGGGTGGAAGCGACCCCGGCGCGAAAGCGCCTCGGCGTCGCCGCACCGCGGAGCATTGATGGTTCTGGTGGATACGTCCGTCTGGATCGATCACCTGCGGACGCGCGACGAGCGAATGGCGGCACACCTGCAGCGGTCCGAGGTCATCGTGCATCCGTTTGTCGTCGGCGAGATGGCGCTTGGAAGACTGCGTCGACGCGACGAGGTCGTTCTGCTTCTTTCGCGCATGCCGCAGGCGCCGGTCGCGTCGCACTCCGAGGTGCTCGCGCTCATCGAGGGACGCGCGTTGAGTGGAAAGGGAATCGGCTATGTCGATACCCATTTGCTCGCGTCGGCACTGCTTGCGGGGGCAGTGCTGTGGACCCACGACAAGCACCTCTATGCGATCGCCGCATCACTCGGAATTGCATGAGCATGTGGTTGGAATTCCACTGCTGCGGTAGATTCGCCTCAGCAGGGGAGGTTTATCGCAATGAACGTCGATCCGATCATTTCCGCAGATGGCCATGTCAGCGAATCGCCCGACATGTGGGAACGAATTCCTGAACAGTTTCGCAGTGTCGCGATGACACGCGTAAAACGCCGCGACGACGGATTCGTCACCCTGACTCTAATGGGCAACGACATCGTCGTGCCGCCGCCGGCCGTCGAGATGGACGATGAGTTGCGGTCCAAGGAATTCCGCAGCGATCCGACCGGCGGCCGCGATCTGGCGGTGCGCACGCAGAAGCAGCTGCTCGACGGCGTGCACGCGGAGGTCGTGTTCCCCAACACATTGCTGTGCCTCGGCAACCGCCCGGAGGTCGACCTGAACCTGGCCGTCTCCAAGGCATACAACGACTGGGTTTACGAAGTGTTCGCGCCGGAACCCGAGCGATACATCGCGGCCGCGTTCGTACCGGTCGACGACATTGCGGTAGCGGTTCAGGAAGCAGAGCGCTGCATACACAAAGGTTTCCGCACGCTGATGTTGCCGTGCTCGTATCCATGGCGTCCGTACGACCGGCCCGAGTACGCGCCCTTGTGGTCGCTGATCGAAGAAGCCGGCGTCGTGCTGAACTTTCACGTGTTCACAGGCAACGTCTTCTTCGGCACCGACTTCGCGTCGGTGGACGGGATGAGCGTGGAGGAATTCGCGATGCGCCGCGAATCCGCTGCCGTGACGCAGGACCGGATGGAGCGGCTGTCGACCACCGTCATCGGCATGGCCGCGGGAATGGGGCCGATCGTGCACCTCACCGGCGGCGGCGTGCTCGAGCGCCATCCGAACCTCAAGTTCGTGATCACCGAAGCCGAAGCGGGATGGCTGGGGTGGACGCTCTATGCGATGGACGCGATGCAGCATCGGCGTCGGCTGGGATTGAACACGTTGAAAATGCGCGCCAGCGATTACTTCCGCCGGCAAGGCGCGGTGACGATCACCGACGACCCGATCGCGTTGAACAATCTCGAGATCACGGGTACCGAATGCATCATGTGGGGCAACGACTATCCGCACGACGAAGGTACGTATCCCGCGAGCCAGGTTCACCGGAATGCCATCGTAGCCGCAACCACGCCTGCGGAAGCCCGGGCGATCTTTGCCGGCAATGCGGCACGCATCTACGGCTTCGATCTGAACGCGATTTCGAAGAGCATCGATTCGATCGCGGCCTGAGTCGAGCAGGAGCGCGTCACATGGTTGGCGCGCTTCAGAGGTCGAGTGCTAGAGTCGCCGCACCGTGAATGCAGTAGTCGCCAACGATTCCTCTGTGGTGAAGCAGTTGCAGGCGATTCTGCCCGCACACTGCGTCATCACAGATCCGCGCGCGAAAAAGCCCTTCGAAACCGACGGGTTGACGGCGGTGAAGCAAATGCCGTGGGTCGTGGTGTTGCCGGAAACCGTCGAGCAGGTGCGATCGGTGTTGCGCGTGTGTCGCGAGAATCGCGTGCCGGTGGTCCCGCGTGGTGCCGGCACGGGTTTGTCCGGCGGTGCGCGTCCATCTTCCGATGGCGTGCTGCTCGGTCTGTCGAAACTGTCGCGCATCATCGAGATCGATCCCGATAACCGGATCGCGCGCGTCGAACCCGGCGTGCGCAATCTGGCCATCTCTGAAGCAGCGGCGCATCACGGTCTTTACTACGCGCCCGATCCGTCGTCGCAGATTGCGTGCAGCATCGGCGGCAACGTCGCCGAGAATTCCGGCGGCGTGCACTGCCTCAAGTACGGGCTCACCGTGCACAACGTGCTAGGGCTCAAGGTGCTGACGCTCGAAGGTGACGAACTCACGATCGGCGGCGCCACGCTCGACAGCCCGGGTTACGACCTGCTGGCGCTGTTCACGGGCTCCGAAGGAATGCTCGGCATCGTCACTGAAGTCACCGTACGTCTGCTGCCGATTCCGGCCACCAAACGTCTGATGCTCGCGGCGTTCGCGAGTCTCGAAGCGGCAGCGGGCACGGTCGGCCGGATCATCGCGAGCGGCATCATTCCCGCAGGGCTCGAGATGATGGACGCGCGTGCGATCGCCGCGGCAGAGGCGTTCGTCGGCGCGGGTTATCCCACGGACGCGGCGGCCATTCTGTTGTGCGAACTCGACGGCACGCACGACGAAGTGGAAGAGCAGAGCGCGCAGGTGCTGCGTGTGATGCGTACACAACAGGCGACTGAAGTACGCGCGTCGCGCGACGAAGCGGACCGCGAGCGTATGTGGCTGGGCCGCAAGGCTGCTTTCCCGGCCGTGGGTCGGCTCGCGCCGGACTACTACTGCATGGATGGCACGATTCCACGCGCGCGGCTGGCGGAAGTGTTGCGCGCCATTGAGAAGTTGTCGGAGCAGTACGGCCTGGCCGTGGCGAACGTGTTTCATGCGGGTGACGGCAATCTGCATCCGCTGATCCTGTACGACGCCAACGCAGCCGGCGAACTCGAACGCGCCGAAAAGATGGGCGGCGAAATACTCGCGCTATGCGTCGCTGTGGGCGGCACCGTCACCGGCGAACACGGGGTCGGCGTCGAGAAACTGGATTCCATGTGCGGGCAATTCGCGGCGCCGGAACTCGAGCAGTTCCATCGCCTCAAAGCGGCGTTCGATCCGCCTCGACTGATGAATCCCGGCAAGGCCGTGCCGACGTTGGCACGTTGTGCCGAAGTGGGCGGCATGCACGTGCACAAAGGGAAGCTCGCGTTTCCCGAAATCGAGCGCTTCTGAAGTGGCGCGCGATCGCGACGATTCGGAACGACTGATTGCGGCTGTTGCCGCTGCGGCGGGCAACGAGCGGCCGCTGGTGATCTGTGGCCGTGGCAGCAAGACATTCCTGGCGCCGCCGGCGGTTGGAAGCATGCTGGCCGTTGGCGATCACAGCGGCGTGGTCGATTATCGTCACGATGAACTCGTGCTCACCGCGCGTGCCGGAACGCCATTGGTGGAATTGCGCCGGATACTCGCATCGCAGGAGCAGATGCTGGCGTTCGATCCACCGATGTTTGCGGGCGACGGCAGTCTCGGCGGTGCGGTCGCCACCGGATTGTCCGGGCCCGGACGACCGTGGTACGGCGCGACACGCGACGCGGTGCTCGGCGTAACGCTGATCAACGGCCGCGCGGAGCGGCTGGTGTTCGGCGGACAGGTCATGAAGAACGTCGCCGGATACGACGTATCGCGGCTGATGACGGGCGCGTTCGGCACACTCGGCGTATTGCTCGACATCAGCGTCAAAGTTCTGCCGCGGCCGCATCACGAGGCAACGCGCGTGTTCGACGTCGATCGAGATACCGCGTTGGCAAACGTCACCGCGTGGGCGCGCACTCCGTTGCCGCTGTCGGCAACATGTCACGTCGACGGCGTGCTGCACGTGCGGCTTTCGGGCACCGAAAAGGGCGTGCGCGCCGCCGCCGCGCAGGTCGGTGGAGACGATTTGCCGCACAGCGCGGACTTCTGGGACTCGGTACGAGATCAGACACATGCGTTTTTCAGTGTTGGACGTTGCTATCGGGTGGCGTTGCCGCCGGCGGCGACGTATCCCGCGATTCCAGGCGATTGGCTCACTGAGTGGGCCGGTAGCCAGCGCTGGTTCCGAACCGACGCGACGCGCGAGCAGGTGGACCTTGCGGTGCGCCGCCTCGGCGGGTATGCGACGGAGTTCCGCGATCCTCGCGGGCCCCAACCCTTTGATAAAGGGGCGCTGAAGTACTATCGCCGCTTGAAGGACGCCTTCGATCCGAAGGCAATCCTCAATCGCGGCAGACTGTTTCAGGAAATCGGTCAGGATGCGGTTACCGAGGCAAGCGTCTAGTGCAGACGCAGCTACCAGCCGGGATTCTCGCCACGTCGTCTGGCCGCCGCGCCGACGAAATCCTGCGCGCATGCGTGCACTGCGGATTCTGCAATGCCACGTGCCCGACGTATCTGCTGACCGGCGACGAACTGGATGGCCCGCGCGGCCGTATCTATCTGATCAAGGACATGCTCGAGACGCAGGCCGCTACGCCGATCGCGCGGGAGCATCTCGACCGCTGTCTCACATGCCGCGCGTGCGAGACCACGTGTCCGTCAGGCGTTGCCTATGGCGAACTCGCGGAAATCGGCCGCAACTTCATCGAGGCGCGTTCGCCACGCCCGTTCTCCGAACGTTTCGTTCGAGGCGCGCTGGTGCGCGTGTTGCCTTCGCCGGGATGGCTGGCGTTTTTCTCACGGCTCGGCGGCCTCGTCCGTTGGGCCATGCCGGGCTATCTGGCGCGCGCCGTGCCCCGTATTCGTTCGCGTCGTGCGGTGGCTGTGAAGAACCATCCGCGTCGAGTAGTCGTTCTGGAAGGTTGTGTGCAGCGCTCGACCACCCCGGAGGTGAATGCAGCTTTGGCACGTGTGCTCGATGCCGCGAACGTGAAGGCGGTGCGCGCTGCCGGCGAGACGTGTTGCGGTTCGCTCGAACTGCACCTCGGCCAGGAAGAACGCGCGCGTGCAACGATGCGCGCCAACGTGGATGCGCTGTACGAGGCCGCAGCAGACGCCGAAGCGATCATCTCCACTGCTAGCGGCTGCGGCGTAACGGTGAAGGACTACGGCCGTCTGCTTGCCGACGATCCGCTCTATGCCGAGCGTGCGCGATCGATCTCACAACGCGCGTTTGATGCATCGGAATATCTCGCTCGTATCGAGGCGCCACTGCACAAGAGCGCTGATGCAGCGACCGTAGCGTGGCATTCACCTTGCTCATTGCAGCACGGCCAGCGCGTGAAGGGGGTGGTCGAAGGCCTTTTGGAACGCGGCGGCTATCGGCTTGTGCGTGTCGCAAACCCGCATCTGTGCTGCGGTTCTGCCGGCACGTATTCGGTGCTGCAGCACGAGCTGGCCGACGAATTGCGCACGCAGAAACTCGCGGCGCTGACGGCCGAACAACCCGACGTGATTGCAACCGCAAACGTCGGTTGTCAGTTGCACCTGCGCGACGGCACCGCGGTCCCCGTGCGACACTGGCTCGAACTGCTCGGATAACGGCGCCTGAACGGAGCGAGTCATGCAGGATTTTCCACATCACTATCGGGTTGGCACCCACGTTGCGGGAAGCGAGGGAGAGGTCACGTTGTCCGCTGAAGGGTTGCCTGACCTTTCCACAGCGCCGCCGTCGGAGTTCGGTGGCAAAGGCGATCGTTGGTCGCCCGAAACGCTGCTGGTCGGTGCGGTGTGCGATTGTTTCGTGCTCGGCTTCAAGGCTATCGCAGCCGCGTCGCGGCTGACGTGGACCGCACTCGACGTGCAAGTTGCCGGAACGCTCGATCGAATCGACCGCAGGATGCTCTTCACGCACTTCGTAGTGACCGCGCGCCTGACCGTGCCGGAAGGCCAGCAAGCGCGCGCTCCGCGCATTCTCGAGAAGGCGGAAGAGGCTTGCCTGATCACGAACTCGTTGTCCGCAGAGGTGCGCTTGGAGAGCGAAGTGGTCGTCGGCTGACCCGATAGAGCCGGATCGTCGGCTGACCTGATCGAGCCAATACCGGGGAGGGGGAATGGCTAACAGCTCAATAGAGGGGCGCCACTACGCGTTCCTGGTCTTCTTGACGTTGCTGAACGTCATGAATTTCGTCGACCGCAATCTGCTGGCGAGCTTCGCGAACTTCATCGTTCCGGATCTCGGACTGACGAATACGGAGTTCGGCCTGCTCACCGGCCTTGCCTTCATCATGTTTTACGTGGTGATGGGGTTGTTCATGGGCGTGCTCGCCGACATGGTGCACAGACCGCGGCTCGTGGCCGTTGGATTGCTCGTGTGGAGCGCGCTGACGGCCGTCTCGGGCGCCGCCCGCGGCTTCTGGGGTCTGGCGGTGCCGCGCATGTTCATCGGGGTCGGCGAATCGATTCTCACGCCCACGTCGATGTCGATGCTCGCCGACCGATTTCCCTCGGCGCGACTGGGTTTCGCGGCGGGCTTCTACTACATGGGGGTGCCAATCGGCGCGGGCGCGAGCCTGCTGGTGGTCGGCTATCTCGGGCCGACACTCGGATGGCGCAACTGTTTCTATCTGCTTGGCGCGGTGGGCCTCGTGCTTGCCGTCGTGATGTGGTTCGTAAGGGAGACGCCGCGTCGCCACGTGCTTGCCGACGCCGCGCGAACGAGGCCGAACCTGCGAAGGATTGCCACAACGTCGATTCAGGCGCTGCGTGAATCTCCTGCGCTGCGCTACACGATCCTCGGCGGTGTGTTCCTGCATTTTGCGATCGGCGCCGCCACTTACGAGCAACTCTGGTTCGTGCAGGAGCGCGGCTTCGAGCGCGCTGAAATCGCGCGCCTCACCGGCTGGATCGGCATGGCGGGTGGTGTGCTCGGCAATCTGTTCGGCGGCATCGGAGGCGATGCGCTGCAACGACGCACCGGAATGGGACGCGCGACGTTCCTGTGCTGGACCATGTTGATCCTCGCGCCGATAACCCTGTCGTATCGGCTCGTGTCGCCCGACAGCGTGTGGTTCTGGATCGGCGTGTTCTTCGGCATGTTCCAGCTCGGCAGCTTTTACGGGCCGACGTTCTCCGCCGTGCAGGAACTCGTGCCGCCGCAGATCCGCGCGACGGTGGTCGCGTTCTATATCCTCACGCTGAATTTCATCGGTCTCGGCTTCGGTATTACCGCCGGCGGCTTTTTCATCGACTATCTGGTGGCGCAGTCCGTACCGGAGCCATACACGTGGACGTTGGTCTCGTTCACGGTGCTGTCGATGGTGTGTATTCCCTGCTTCTACTTCGCCGGCAGGCGCTTTCAGATGGATAGAGAACGGCTTTACCTCGCCGCCGAAGGGAGTTAGAACGCACCCACACCGTTTCCAATTCCGCGACCATGGACCGCGTCGAACCGTTACTCATCGAGTTGCCCTCTGAAATACTCACGCCGCGACTTCGTCTGGCGCCGCCCGCGCCGGGCGATGGACTCAGCGTGAATCGCGCCATTGCGGAGTCGTTTCCAGAGTTGAACCGCTGGATGGATTGGGCGTCGACGATGCCGACCATCATCGAGTCTGAACGATTCGTGCGCGACTCGGCGGCGCGCTTCATGCGTCGCGAAGATCTGCCGCTGTTCTTCCGCAAGCGCGACACCGGTGAATTCGTCGGAGCCTCGGGGTTGCACCGGATCGACTGGCAGGTACCGCGATTCGAAATCGGTTACTGGTGCCGTACATCGATGGTCGGCAAAGGCTATGTCAGCGAGGTGGTGGTGGCGATCACGCGCTTTGCATTCGAGAAGCTTGGCGCTGCGCGCGTGGAACTGCGTACCGACAGCCACAACGTGCGCAGTTTTCGCGTGGCGGAGCGGCTTGGTTTCAGGCTGGAAGGCATCATGCGCCGCGACGCACGCACGCCGCAGGGTGCCTTGCGCGACACGCGTTTGTATTCCATGGTCGACCTCGCCGATCTGCGCAGCGCCTGAGCATGCCGGCAACTCCAGTCGCGCAAACAATGCGCCTGCGGCTGCGGCGCTACTCAGAAAGCGATGCGCATCTACTCGTCGCGCTACTCGGCGATCCCGTGACGATGCAACACTGGCCGGAGCCGCTCACGACCGAACAAGCCCGCGCCTGGCATCAGCGCGCATTGGATGCGTACGCAACTCCGGGCCTGGGTCGAATGGCGATCGAACTGGCGGACGGCACCTACATCGGCGACGCCGGCATCGTGCGTGCTCAGATTCTCGACCGAACCGAGAACGATCTCGGCTACATCATCGATAAGGCGTTCTGGCGCAGCGGCTACGGCTTCGAAGCGGCGCGCGCCTGTTTCGACTACGGCCGCAGCTGCGGCCAGCAGCGCATCGTTGCGAACATGGCGGTGGACAATCTCGGATCGGCGCGCGTCGCGCAGCGGTTGGGCTTCGCGCTCGAGCAACGCTTTCGCAACCCGAGCAACCGCGACAAGGAAACGTTGTTGTACGCGTGGAATGCGTCGTAACGATGCGTCAATGGAATCGAGGCGATGCGTCGATGGAAGCAGGTGTCAGCCGTGCCCGACGGCCGGCGGCGGCAACGTTCCCAGTACCTGCTCGATTGCGAGGCCCAATGCCAGCAGCTTGCGATCGCTCCCCGAGGGGCCGTCGAATTCGATGCTCACGGGAAGGCCGTTGCGGGTGAGTCCCGTAGGGAGCACGAGACCTGGAAGACCGGCGGTGCTGCCGCTCGCGATGTTCCGCGAAATGGCATCGAGGAACGGCACCTGCTTGCCGGCGATGTCGACCGGGTCTTGTCCGATCGGCGTTGCCGCGATCCGCGTAGTCGGGAAGACCATCGCTGCCGCACCCGTATCGGCGAACCAGCGCTGAAAGACGGCACGCAACTCGGGCAGATGCACGTCGCGGGCGGCTTCGTACGCGGATTCGCTGACATGTATCGGCGATCCCGGCGGTACGAAACTCTCGAACTGTTGCCTGATGTCCGTGCTTACCGAAGCCAGCAGTTGCTCGAAGGTGACGTTGGTGTCGTATTGCGCCAGGTAACGGATCAAAGAAGGCGCGACGTCGTGTAGTTGCACTTGTGCCGTGGTGAGACCGATCAGGCGCGACAGTTCCGGCACGGGCATTTCAACGAGGACGGCGCCTGCCGCTTCGAGCTTCTTCAGCGCGGCCGTGGTGATCCGCTCGACTTCGGGATCGAGCCCGGCGAAGAAGCTGCGATCGATGCCGAACCGCACGCCGCGCAACGACGCTTCCTGAAGCGGTTCCACCGCGCCCGCGACCACGGTGTCGAACAGCACGAGATCGGCCACGCTGCGCGCGTGCGGACCTATCTGATCGAACAGCGCCGAGATCGGCACTACCGCGGTCGTTGCATATCGTCCCGTGGTCGGCCGGAAGCCGGCGATGCCGCACAGAGCAGCCGGTACTCTGATCGATCCTTCGGTGTCTTCTGCGACGCCGAGTGGTGCGATGCGCGCGGCGATGGCGGCCGCAGTGCCGCCGGTGCTGCCGCCCGGAATGCGGGCGAGGTCGTACGGATTGTGTACTGCACCGAACGCGAGGTTGTTGCTGGTCCAACCGAACGACAACTCGTGGATGTTGGTTTTACCCATGACGAGCGCGCCCGCGTTGCGCAGCGTTGCAACCACAGGAGCGTCGGCGCTCGGGCGGAAGTTGCGCAATGCAGCCGTGCCGCCGGTGGTTGGCATATCCTTCGTGTTGACGCTGTCTTTCACCGGAATCGGCAGACCGTGCAAAGCACCCAGCGGTGCGCCTCGGGTTCGCGCGCGGTCTGCGTTGCGTGCCGCTTCCAATACGCGGTCCGGCTCCAGAGTAATGAACGCGTTCAGCGCCTTGCACTGCGCGGCGCGCGCAAGCAACGCGTTTGCGTACGCTTCCGCCGAGATGTCGCCACGCCGCATCGCGGCGACGGCTTCAATCGCCGACAGATCGGTCAACGCGTTCGGCACTGTCGCACTCCCCTTAGTGGTTCCGTTGAAGAGCGTCAAAGCCGTTGCGGCGACAGCCGTGCGGCTGATCGCCTTACGTCGGGACAATCCGCGCGTTGCGGAAGCGTCGCTTCCGGTCATAGTGGCGTGCCTTCTTCCGGCCATGCGCTCGGATAGTCGCCGAGATTCCACGAAGTCTGCACCACGGTTCGCTCGATTCCCGGCAATCGATACACCAGGATCGCGCGCGCAACATGGCCGGCTTTCTCCTCGGCGATGAAGTAGTGCACGTCTTCCTGCGGACTCGAACTGCCTGGGCGGGCAACGTTGTCCATCGATGTTTCGGCGACCTTCCTGGCTTCTTCCATCGGCGCGTACAGTTCCTTCTGCATCTTGTCGACCTGCTCTATCAGCGCGGGATCGAGCGTCTTCGCGTACTGCTGCGTGAGCTTCTCGATGCGATCGAGCTTGCTCTGGTCGATTGACTTGTAAGCCTGCGCCGCCGGCGCTGCTTGCCGTTCGAACCACTGCTGCATCGTCAGCGGTTGGCTGTTCGTCGCCTTGGTCATCCATGCAGCAACGGTGGCTGCGTCATCGGATGTCGACCAGCCTATGGATTGCTGCGAGTCTCCGGGCGAAAACCACTCGGCGCCGGGATATTCGGGGAACTTCATCGCGCGATAGTGGGCGGGAAAGTCCGGATACTCCTGAAATTCGTTCTGCGCGCCGAGCGTCGAGTGGTTTTCGCTCCACAAGCGGCCGATGTCGGCGATGTTCTCATCCGGGTTGCGGCTGATCAGGTTCGCGGCGGCTTCTTGTACCTGAATGTACGGGCTGTCGAGAACGAGCGGCAGCGCTTTCTCTGCGATACCAGGCGTATCGGGGAACTGGCCGAGGACGCGGCTGGCTGCGATGAGAATCTCGGGTTCGTCGGTGACGTCGAGGGCCGCCAACGCTTCTGCGGAGGCGCGTTTGTCGCGCGAACGCTCGAGGTCTTGCAGTGCCATGGTCGTTTCGACGACCAGCAGACTTCGCAGGATCTGACACTCCTGCGACGACGCCGCGTCGCCCGTGCATTCATTCGCGAACGTCTCGGCGAGCGTCACAACATCGCCGCTGCCGAGCTCCACGTCTTCCTGGTCGTCGGATGTGTTCGGTGTCGCGTGCGCTTCTGTCGCCGAATCGGCGGGGACGGACCCTTCCTCTTTCTTTGAGCAACCCGCCATGACGAGCCAGACCGAAAGCATGAGAATCGGGATACGTGCATTCATCGCTTCACCTCAGGTGCTTTGCGCACTGGTTTTCGCGGATCGTTTCGCCCGCTTGGTGGCGGCCGGCGATTTCTTGAACGCTTCGAGACCGGCTTGCGCGGCGCGGCGCGCGGTCGTTGCGTCCGCGACAACGCTACAGGCACTCCAGTAATTCATCAGTTTCGATTCCAGCAAATCGACTTGCGCTTCGATTTCCGTCGCGTCCTGCCATCGGCGTTCCTGTAACGGTCTGTCGGAAGTCCTTTCCAGATCTGCCTGGCAATGCCGCTGCTGTGTAACCGCCTGAGCGTATTCTGCATCGAGCAGTTCGTCGCACGTCTTGCTGTTGGCCTTCAGTTCGTCGAGGTCGATTTCCGTGCTGCTTTCATACACGGTGATCCGACACTTTTGCTCAGGCACGGCGTTGAGTATCGGTGTCGGGTTGTACTTGTGTGAGGGAGGGCAATTCGCGAATCGCCGCGCAGCCTTCTGCACGGCCTTGTTGAAATCCGCCTCGTACTTCGCCTGTCCGCGTTCGTCATCGACCTTTGCAACCGCGAGCGCGGAGCGTTGCACCTTCAACGAGAACCCGTGACGGATGGCTTTCGCCACCTTCAGTTCGAAGAAGTACTCGCACGGCGGCGGCTCGCAGCACTTCGGCGTCTTCTTGTCATCCGGACACCTGACTGCGTTTATGCACTGCTTCGATGCATCGAGCGGCGGTGCCAGCAAGAGCATCGATACGGCGAAGAGAATCGAACGTTTCATTGCATGATGTCTCCTGTTCGAAATAGACGGGCCATCGTTGCTGCCTGCGAATTGAGTGGATCGATCCGTTGCGCCGTGGCTGCAACGCGCCACGCCTCGTGGTCTCTGCCTATGCGCTTCAGCAGCGCCGCGTACTGCAGGTGGGGTCGAACGTTGGCGGACGACTTCATTGCGGCGGCTTGCCACAAGGCGAGGTCGGATCTGAACAATTGAGCGCGGTGCAAGGTCATCACGGCAGTCGCAACGAACAGCAAACCCCCACATGTCAGTGCGGCCAACGGAATCAGTGGGGTGCGTTCGCCGTAGGAGGTTCGCAACCGATTCGACGCAGCGACGATGAGCGGGGCCGCCGCGAGCAGCAATCCGGCGAGGGCGAGGCTCAACGGCCGGTTGGTCAGCGCATCGAGCTTTGGAACGAACGATTGGGTCGGCAGCAGCGCGGCGAGCCATAGAGCAAGCCCGACCGCGATTGCGCGGGAGCGCGTAAGCGCGAGCACGATGCCGCCTGCTGCAGCAGCGTAGAGCAGCACGCCGAGCACGAACGTCGGCGCGCTGAGACGCGTCGCCAGCGGAATGCCGTAGTCGATCGAGAGGTTTGACGGCTGCAACAGCAATCCGAGCCCAACGGGAACGGCGCTGACCTGGCTGATGAAGCTGGACCACAACGGTCGCCCGAGCAGCGAATACTCCGCGAGGTCTGCATAACGCTGCGTGCTGAACATCCAACACGCGGCGAACACGGCGACCAGCAGTGTCGGCGCAATTTCGCGCCACGCCTTCGCGGCCGAGTTGTGCGGCCCGCTCATCGCCAACACCACGAGCGGCATCAAGCCCGCGAGCGCCGTTTCGCGCGACAGACAGGCAAGCCCGAACAACAGCGCCGCAGTCCACCGATGCGAACGTTCGAGTGCGAGCAGTGCTGCCAGCAGAAACGCCACCGACACCATCGCCGAGCGGCCGCTCAACAGCAGCACCGCATCTGCGTGCACCGGGTGCGCGAACCAGA
Organism: Pseudomonadales bacterium; assembly: GCA_041739525.1. GTDB lineage: Bacteria > Pseudomonadota > Gammaproteobacteria > Pseudomonadales > Azotimanducaceae > DATJGR01. Next base: position 101,662 of record JBGSNQ010000103.1, read on the forward strand.
GCGCCGCGAGCAGCGCACTGCCGTATGCGCCGATGCTCGTGAGGCGGAATGTCAGGACACCGAGCGCGACCGCTGCCGCCGCGAGCAGCAGCAGCGAGACGATTCGGCGCAAGGAAGGGTCCACCGCGATGCCGCTGTCTACTTCCGCGGCGTACGTCAGTTTCGTTACGGGGCGCAGTGTTATGGAGAGGTTCTGCCGCCAGGCATCGAGCGACTGGCTTGCGGGATCATTGAGTGGAGTGACGAAGTCGTCGAACAGATAAGGACCGTCGATCCCGGTCGACCAGACCCACAAGCCCGCCGCGAGGAGCATTGCCATGAACGCGCCCTGCAGGCACGGACGGAGCGATGGGGTCATGAGCGCCCGCCAGCGGTTGGATTGTCCAGCAGCCTAACTTACTCCGAAGCCGGCGCGCTCACAGCCCGTGTCAGTCGCGCGACTGACTCACTGCTTCTCCGCACGCGCATCGGCAATCACTACCCACGCCTGCTGTTCGAGGTCGTAGCGGTTGCCGGTGAACAGCAGTGCCTTGCGTGCGAACTGTTCGGCCTGTGCCGTGTTGCCTTCCTTCAGATGGCAGCGCGCCAGTTCGATCCAAAGGGTTGGGCTGTCGGGCTGAATACGGATCGCGCGTTCGAGAATCTGAATCGCCTTCGGCAAATCGCCCGCTGTCGCGGCGCGTTGCGCTTCGTCCTGCAACGCAAGTGTGACGGTGGACTGCGGCTTTGGCGGTTGCTGAGGCTGAACCGGCGCTGGCGTTTGCGGAATCGGCTGCGGCGCAGGTTGCGTGGGTTGTGGGTACTGCGGCTGCGGCGGACGCGTTTGCGTTGTCGTCGTCACCGGCACCGGCGTGCGCGGATACGGTGTCTGCTGCTCGCTGACGCAGCCGGCCAACACGACCACGATACCGACGAGTGTCAGCGCGCGGTCGAGCGTGTGGTTCAGTCGCTGAACCATTGTTTGAAGCGCTCCATGAAGGTGGACCCGCACCCGGGTACCGAGGACAGGCGCGCATTGTACGGGATCGGAACGGTGATCGGTTCGCCGCAGTCCGGCTGTGTCAGGCCGCCGGTTGCATAGTCGATGAGCTGCAGCTCGAAGCCGGATGGGGTCGTCAGTGTGACCGGCGCAGGGTGCAGGCTCGCCATCAGCGCGTCCCACACCTGCAGTCCACCTGCACTGCCGGTGAGTTTCGTTTCGCGATTGTCGTCGTAGCCGACCCAGACCACCGCCAGGTGAGTTGCATCGAAACCTGCGAACCAGCTGTCGCGGAAGTCGTTCGACGTGCCGGTTTTCCCGGCGACACCGCGTGTGGCGAAGCGCGACGTGTGCGCCGTGCCGCGTTGCATCACCATGGTCAGCCCATAAGTGAGCTGAGCGACCGCTTCGGGTTGCGCAACCTGCTGCATCTGCAGCGGATAGCGGTTCAGTGTGGCGCCTTCTTCGTCTTCGACGGCGAGCACGGTCTTCACCGGCGACGAGAATCCGCCGCTCGCGATGACGCCGTAAAGGCGCGTCATTTCGAGCGGCGTGAGATCGATTGCGCCGAGCAGCAACGACGGATAGGCCGGCGGCTGTTCGATGCCGGCGAACGTCGCGATGCGAGCAGCCACCTTGTCCACCCCAACAGCCTCGCCAAGGCGCACGGTCGCGAGATTGAGCGAGTCGCCCAGACCGCGCACCAGCGGCACGGGTCCGTGGAACTCGTTGTCGAAATTGTGCGGGTCCCACGGCGCCTGGCCGCGCACCTCGATCTGCGGAAGTGGCGCGTCTTCGATGATGGTAGCCAGGTTGTAGTTGCCGCTTTCGAGCGCCGTCAGATACACCACCGGCTTCAACAGCGATCCGACCGGCCGGCGCGCGTTCAACGCCCGATTGAATCCCTGGAAGCCGGCCTTACGTCCGCCTACCACGGCGGAGATTTCGCCGGTCTGGTTGTTGGCGACGAGCACCGCGGCTTCGAGTTCGCCGCGCGGCAGCTTGCGATCGGTCTCGATGCGGTCGAGCGTGGCCGCCACTGCGCGCTCTGCGGCATCCTGCACGCGCGGTTCCAACGTGGTGAATATCCGATAGCCGCGCGAGGCGAGTTCGTTGCCGTCGTACTCGTGCCCGAGTTGGTCGCGAGCGAGATCGAGGAATGCCGGATAGTAGCCGCCGCCTTGTCGCGCGGAGCGCGTCAGTGCCACCGGTTGTCTGATCGCTTTCGCGTGTTGTTCCGCTGTGATCAGGCCGAATTCGGCCATGTGCCCCAGCACCAGATCGCGGCGCGAGCGCGCGCGCACCGGATGCGTGAACGGGTTGTAGTACGAAGGCCCGCGAATGACGGCGATCAACAGCGCAATCTCGGCGGGGTCGAGTTCCGAAAGCGGTTTGTTGAAGTAGAACTGGCTGCCGAGACCGAAGCCATGCACGGCGCGCTCGCCGTCCTGCCCGAGATAAATCTCGTTGATGTAGGCGTTCAGCAGGTCGGCTTTCTGATAACGAGCGTCGAGAATCACGGCCATCGCGAGCTCTTTCAGCTTGCGCCACAGCGTGCGGCGGTTGTCGAGGAAATAGCTCTTCACCAGCTGTTGCGTCAGCGTGCTTCCGCCCTGCGACAAATCGCCGGAACGGATATCGGCGATAGCCGCGCGTGCAATGCCTCTCAGGTCGAATCCCGCGTGCGTGTCGAAGTTGCGGTCTTCGACGGCCTTCAGGCCTTCGCTCAACAGAACGGGTGTTTCTTCCGGCGAGACGATCAGCCGGTCTTCGCCGTGCGTCGCGAAGAAGCTGCCGATCATGGGTGGTTCGAGTCGCACGAGACTCGCGGGCTGGCCGTTCTCGTACAACGTGTCGATTGCGTGATCGGCGATGCGCACGCGGATGTCGGTGGGCGGGCGTGGACCATCGCTGAAGGTGAACGCCCGCAACTTGGCGCGTACTTCGTTGCCGGTGTGCGTGTAACTGCCGGGCGCTTTCGACGGCCCGCGTCGATAACCGAGCCGTTTCAGTTCCACCTCGATTTCGTCGGCCTCCATCTCGAGCCCGGGATACAGCTCGAGCGGTTGTGCGTACACGCGCGCCGGCACCGACCAGCGCCGGCCATCGAACGTCGACGTGATCACATGATTGAGATACAGCAGATAACCCGCGAGGAACGCGACGCCGAGGCACACGCCGATCAGCAGGTTGCCGAGGATCAGGCGCCGGGTTCGACTACGCGCCGCGGGCTCCCGACCTTGCGCCTTCGGCTTGGATTTCCTACGCGGCATACGCCGTCGGGTTCACACCGGCGACGGATTCTCCGGACGCCGTCCGAACAGCGCAGCGATTTTGCGAAGCACGGTTTTGACACCGCGCCAGACCTTGGGCAGCAGCCACCATAGCGTCAGCAGGAAGATTACGAGGAGGATGAGAAATATAACGGGATGCGCCAGCGCTGCCCAGAGACCGGCGAAAACCGCGAGGTCTTCCGCGATCGACGCGAACCAGTTGCTGAATGGTTCGGGCGACGTGTTGATCAGCATGCGCGAGCCCGCTTTGGTCGCGTGCGTGGCCGCGGTGATGCCACCGCCGACCAATCCGGCCGCCACTGCGAGCGCAGGCGTCACGTCGCCCACCGCGCCGGCCGCCAGCATCGCGCCAGCCGGAATGCGTATGAACGTGTGCAGCGCATCCCACGTGCTGTCTACGCCGGGAATCTTGTCGGCGAAAAACTCGACGCAGTACATGAAGCACGCCGCGATGATCACCAACGGGTCTTGCACGATCGCGAGCGTGTCAGGCAACTGGACATAGCCTGCATTGCCGGCCAGACCGAGCACCGCCACCGCCGCGTACAGATTGATGCCGCTCGCCCACGCCACACCCATGGTCAACGCCAGCGTGTGGATCAGGGTCTGGTATTCGCCCATCGGGTTGCTCCGCAGCGGTCAGGTGGCGCTCTTGATAGGGCTTCGCGGCTGAACGGAACCTGAACAGGCTCCCTGAGAATCTCTACGAGCCGCCGCCGGCTTTCGCGGCGCGCTCGGCGCGGATCTTGGCGACGAGGAAGTCGACCACTTCGAAGGCCTTCTTGCGCGGCACCGTGTCCATGTTCACCGCGTAATGATCCGCCACGGTGAGGTACGGCACGCCGTTGACGCGCAGCGCTCGCTCGCGTTTGCCCGCTTGCGTCGTGAGGTTCGCCACGGTGGGTGAGTTGTACGCGGTCAGGAATGCTTCGCGCGTCACGCCGTGGCCATCCACGAACTCGGCAACCATGTCGACGTTGAGGAATTGCTTTCCGTTGTCGTGAATCGCTTTGAAGATGCGGTCGTGATTGTCGTCGAGCGCGTTGACGCTCTGCAGCGCGAAGTACGATTGCGCGAGCAGCGTCCAATCTGGCGAAAAGGAAACGGGGTTGCGGTCGAACGCGGCGTCCTTCGGTGCGTTGCGCAGCCAGTCGTTCACGATCGGGTCGAAGTTGCGGCAATGCACGCAACCATACGAAAAGAACTCGGTCACCTTGATCGGACCGACCGCGGGGACGCTCGTGCCCTCGATGACTTTGTAGTGAGTGCCTTCCACGAAGTCGCCGGAGACGTCGATTGCCGTCGAGCGGAACAGTCCATAGCCGACCACCGCGATCACGAGCAACGCGACGAATGCGATTACGCCGTTTCGAATGGTCATCAAACGTTTGTCGGATTTCGATTTCGCCACACAAGCCTCGTCTGCTTCGGAATCTGGCGCCGCAGTGTACCGTTCAGCGCGGGCTCGGCATAATCACACCGACCTTACGAAGGTGCACCATGAGCGAACGCTACACGCTGTACCACTTTCCGAGTTGCCCTTACTGCGCTCGCGTACGCGACTTCCTCGACGAAGCCGGCATCGACATGGAGATGCGCAACATCCACGCCGACCCACAAGCACTGCACGACCTGCGCACCGGCGGCGGCAGCACCACCGTTCCCTGCCTGCGCATCCGCCGCGAGGGTCAACAGGATCAATGGATGTACGAGTCACTCGACATCATCGAGTACCTGCGCGGGAAGTTTGTCGACGTCTGAATGGCTATTCACGATTGCGGCGGGCGCGGTAGATCCATGGCGGTTCGAAGGAGCCGGACCAGATCCCGACCCGATCGCGCTGGGCGTCGCGTTCTTCCTGAAGGATGTAGTTTCTGCCGATGCCGACGATCAGTGCGTGACCGTCACGCACCATGCGGCCGGAGAGGCTGGTGCGGCGATCCGCCGCGAGATATTCGTCCGAGTTCTTCGGCGGCACCGCCCCTTCGGGCAACAGGTTGCAGGACGCGACAATTCGCGACTTGCTGACCGCAAACAGCGGGAGGCAGACGATCGCGCGATCGGCGAGAAGGTCTTGGAGGTGACGCGTTGCGGCGCGGCCACACGGATAGTCCGTGCCGCCCTTGTCGAGACAAATCTGATCCGGTTCCATTGCGTCGATGCCGATCAACTGCACTTCGATGCCGCTTATGAACAGTGTTTCGCCGTCGATGGCGTTGGCCATCGCGGGTCCGAGCAGGCCGTCGAGTTGGTCGCTAGGATTGCGGAACTGATCGATGTTGTTGACTGCCGCGACACCCAGGATCAGCGCGATACCCAGCAGGACTCGTGCCCAGCCGAACTCGAACGTGCTGCCGTGCAGGCGCTCCAGGATGCTGTCTAACGGTCCATCGATGGCGCGCACGCCGTACGTGATGATGGCGAGCGTCAGGACACCGAACGTGATCAACTCCGGGAGTTCGGAATCGGACAGCGACGCTCCGCGTTGTACGGCGGATGCGAACGTAAACGCGATGCTGTTGCCGAAAAACACGGACCAGTTGATCAGTAATATCGAGCTGCCGGTGGCGAGCTTGAACGGCCGATGGTTGTCCGGGTGGAAGATGTTCAGCACCGGCGGGTTCAGCGTAAAGATCTCCTGCATCGTCTCGAACGGCATCCGACTGTCGTTCAGTACCTGGTCGAGCATCTTCAGATGATTCGAAGTCAGCCAGAAGAGGAACGCGGCAAAGCCGAGACTGGCGACCGGCAGAATCGATTTCGGAATCTGGTATTCGCCGATGTAGATCGAATCGCTCGCGACGTTGCCCGGTAACTGATTCAGACCCGCGAAGAGCACTGTCAGGATCGTGCCGCCGATGCTCACCCAGAACATCGTCGACAACCCGTCGATTGCGCGAACCAACGACGCGGCCTGGATGCTGAGGTGCTGGACCTGCGGAGCGACTTCCCGGCGAGGCTCCTGCGGCGGCGATTCGCTCATCGGAAACCGCTCGACGGTTGCGACTGCAATCGTCCGCCGACGAATTCGCCGATTTCATCCAACGCGCGACGCGCTTCGGGCAGGAAATCCGCAAACATCGGAAACACGTGCGGCATGCGGTGCCAGGTTCGCAGCGCGACTGGAACGCCGTGTTGCCTTGCCCGGTGCGCGAGTCGCCGCGAATCGTCGAGCAGAATCTCGGTTGTTCCAACATGAATGGAGAGGGGCGGAAATCCCGCGAAGTCGCCAAATAGAGGCGATACATCGGGATGGTCGAGAGCCGCATGCGGTGCGTACATCCGCGCGGCTTCATCGAGCCGTTGGGCCGGTAGCATCGGATCGAGTCTTGCATTGGTGCGCGTCGAGCCGCCACTCGCGGTGAGGTCGGTCCACGGGGACAGCAGCACGCCCGCGCTCGGCAACGGCAACCCGCCGTCGCGTGCGCGCAGCAACGTGACCAATGCAAGGTTGCCGCCGGCCGAGTCGCCGGCGATAACGATCGACGATGCATCGATGCCGCGCGACAACAACTCGCGATACGCACGAAGTGCGTCTTCCGGCGCCGCGGGGTAGGGGTGCTCCGGCGCCAGTCGGTAATCGATGACCGCAACGTCGCAGCGCGTCAGCGTGGCGAGGCGCGCGGCCAAAGCGCGGTACGCGCGTGGCGAGCCCACTACATAGCCGCCGCCGTGGCAATAGAGGATGACGCCGCGCGATGGGTGGTTCGCGCGGGTCCATTCGGTTGGCACGCCGCCGAGCTGGTCGCTGTAACGCGTCAGGGTCGGCGCAAGTTTGACGCGATCGCCTAAGCGTTCGAGGCGTACGCGCGATGCGGCGATGGAGGCCGGCGTGAATTCAAGGTCGGCGAGGCGCCGCTTGCCGGCGTAACGGATCGCGGCATTGAGGATATGCCCGCGGAGGCTTGCCATGCTTTCTCCAAAGGGAAATCGAATTGCGGGAACTGCGGCGCGATTGTCGCGAGCCGGGGCGCCCGAGTCCAACCGCAGGCCGATTGCCTTGTTGGCGATGGCTCGCGTTTGTTAGCCTGCAACGCTCGCGCCAATCAAACCAACGGCGCCGCATCAACTGGGGATCCCACAATGAAACTCGGACTCATCGCCGGCTATTCCGGAAAGAGAATCAGCATCCCGATCGACACGATCAAACACGCCGAAACCCTCGGCTACGACTCGGTGTGGACGTCGGAGGCATATGGCTCCGACGCCGTGACGCCCGCTGTTTGGATGCTCGCGCACACGACGAAGATCAAAGTCGGTACTGCAATCATGCAGATGCCCGGTCGGACACCGGCGCTTGCGGCGATGACGGCGATGACGGTGTCGCAACTGTCGAACAACCGCTTCATCGTCGGGCTCGGCGCGTCGGGCCCGCAGGTGGTCGAGGGTTGGCACGGTGTGCCGTACGGCAAGCCGGTGACTCGCCTGAAGGAATACATCCAGGTGATGAAGAAGATCTTCGCGCGCGAAGAAGCGCTGCAGTTCGAGGGTAAGGAATACCAGATTCCGTATCACGGCCCGGGTGCCACGAATCTCGGCAAGCCGCTGAAGAGCATCATGGTGTGCGAAGACAAGATTCCGATTTACGCCGCAACACTGACGCCGGCCGGTGTACAGGCCGCGGCCGAAGTGGCCGACGGTTTCTTCCCGATCTGGATGGACCCCGATCAGTTCAGCGTGTTCAAAGACCCGATCGAGAAGGGGCTGAAGGCGGCGGGCGGCGGCAAGTCGCTGGCCGACTTCGACGTGGCGCCGTTCGTCACCGTGATCATCGGCGACGACGTGAAGCAGTGTATGCAGATGATCCGCGGCAACATGGCGCTGTACATCGGCGGCATGGGCGCCAAGGGTAAGAACTTCTACAACGACTACGCGACGCGTCTCGGCTTCGGCGCGGCAGCAGAGAAGATTCAGGATCTGTTTCTTTCCGGCAAGAAAGACGAAGCGATGGCCGCGGTTCCCGAGGAACTGATCGATGCGTGCCACCTGGTGGGTCCGGCCGCTCGCATCAAAGATCGCGCGCAGCGCTGGCAAGCTGCGGCGAAGAAAGGCCATGTCGGTTCGATGCTGATCGGCAGCGGTCAGCCGAAGGCGCTCGAGTTGATGGCGGAGATCATGCTCTAAACGCACAAATCGAGCGTTAGTTCCCCCGGCCGGACCTTCCTGACGAGCACACGAGGGGGCAATCTGCTGATTGCCTCTTCGCCGCCAATTCTGCGCAATACCTTTCCGGCGGTGGAGGTGCGGCAATTTGTCGCACCGGATGCATCACGCATTCGTCGACTCTTCATTCGTAAGTCTGCTTTGATCACGCGCCGGTTCAGTAAGCAGGAGAAAAAGCGGTGACCACCAACAGACGCAGTGTGATGCAGAGTCTCGGAACGCTTGCGTTGCTGGCGCCGTTCGTCGGGCTTGATCGCAGCGCGGCCGCGCAGCCGCCGACGCCATCTGCGAAGCCGGTGAACGACGCCGATCACATGCAGCTGATGGCCGAAGTGCTCGGTCCGGGACTGATGGGCAAGGAGCAGGTGGCGATGCTGCTGTATCCCGGCTTCACCGCGCTCGATCTCGTCGGCCCGCAGTTCTTCTTCGCGGGCATGATGGGCGCGACGGTGCATCTGGTGACGACGCAGGCCGACCTCGCGCCGGTGCAGTCCGATCTTGGTCTCGCGATCGCGCCAACCGTGACGATGGCGAATGCGCCGCGCGACCTCGACGTGCTGTTTGTGCCCGGCGGCACCGAAGGCACGATGGATGCGATGCGGCGAAAGGACGTGATTGCGTTCGTCGCCGAGCGTGGCTCGCGCGCAAAACACGTCACCAGCGTATGCACCGGTTCGATGATTCTCGGCCAGGCGGGGTTGCTGAAAGGCAAACGCGCGACATCGCATTGGCTGGCGCGACCTGTGCTCACGGAATTCGGGGCAGTGCCGGTGGACGCGCGTCTTGTCACGGATGGCAACGTGACGACAGGGGCGGGTGTGTCCGCCGGTCTCGACTTCGGCATTGCGGTGGTCGAGAAGTTGCGCGGCAAGCCTTATGCAGCGGCCTTGATGCTGCAGGCTGAATATCATCCGGAACCGCCGTTCGCCGGCGGCACGCTTGCAACCACCGATCCCGCGGTTGCAGCGATGATGACGCAGATGAACGCGCCGGCGGCCGACAAGTTCAGGGCGATTGCACGCGGTTACGCAGTGCAATGAAAACGGTAACCCGCGCATCGGACGACGACACTTCAAGCGTCGCCAACGGACGCCTCTATCGGCTGTTCTGGCGTTGGCACTTTCTGGCTGCCTTGCTCGTGGTGCCGTTCGTGTTGTGGCAGAGCATTACAGGATCGCTGTACCTGTGGTCGTACGTCTGGATGGATGGCCTCCATCCCGAGCTGCGCTTCGTTGTACCTGACGGCCCCGCTATGCCGCTCAGCGAACAGCTTGCAGCAGCGTTTGCCGTGGATCCCGCTATGTCGATCGCAGAGATTCGTGTTCCCGATGCCGCGGACCGATCGACGACGCTGCTGGTGCAGCGACGCGATGGCCTGGTGCGGGCGATGTTCCTCGATCCTTACGGCGCTCACGTTGTGGGAAGTCTGTCGGCGTGGTCGTGGCTTCCTGGCGTCACGCGCAATCTGCATGGCGGCTGGCCGTTGGGAAGCGCGGGAAGCTGGTTGCTCGAACTGGGTGCCTGCTGGGCGATGGTGATGATCGTCAGCGGGCTCTACCTGAGGTGGCCAAGAGGAATGACCTGGTTGCGCGCACTGTGGCCGCGCACGCGCAAAGGCGCGCGCGTCTTCTGGCGCGACCTGCATGCTTGTGTTGCCGCGTGGTTCTCCCTGTTGATCCTCTGCTTTCTGTTTACGGCATTGCCTTGGACCGCGTTCTGGGGCGGCCAGATTCTGGGACCGGTACAGCAGCAACTGGGTCAGCAGAACCCCGCCGGATTCAGCCCCGGCGGTGCATCGCTCGGTGCCATTGTTCTGGCGGGCCGCGCGCTCGACCGCGTCGTGGCGGAGGCGCGGCAGAACGAGGTCGTTGGGACATTGCAGGTTCGGCTTGGCGCACAACCGAACAGCGATTGGTGGGTTCACAACGCCGATTCGCCGCCGGGGCTCGACCGATACATCATTGCAGACCACTACTCCGGTGAGACCAAGGCGTTCATCCGTGGGGCGGAGAATCCCGTGATGGCGCGGCTCATCGATGCCGGCGTGCATCTGCACCAGGGCGATTACGGCGCCTTGAATCGTTGGGGTAATACTGCCGTTGCGCTCGCGCTGATCTGGATGACGATTACGGGCCTGATGTCGTGGTGGACCCGGCGGCCACCGCGAAGCCTGGCCGTGCCGGCGAAGCCGAATTTGAAATGGCCGCGTGCCCTGATAGTAGCCACGCTGTTTGCGTGCGCCATATTCCCGTTGTTGGGCGCATCCGTAGCGGCGCTGTGGTTGATCGATGCGCTGAGAATGCGTGTTTCCCCGGCAGGCGGAGCTTAGAGCCGCCAGATCACCGAGCCGCGCATCGCCGCTGATGGGATCGACGCTGATCTTGAAATTCAAGGAGTCGCGGCAACTTGTCGGATCGAATCGTTTGACCGACGATGCGAAACCGGGAAGGAGCTCTCGTCGCCGCGCAAATTCTGGTCCGCCGCCAATTGGGCACACTCGCTGCCCTTCACCTACGAGGAGTACACATGGCATTACGCCACATCGAGCGCCACCGTACCGGCAGCATCGGCTGGTTGCGTGCGGCCGTTTTGGGTGCGAACGACGGAATCGTCTCGACGGCCAGTCTGATCCTCGGCGTTGCAGCGGCGCATGCTACCCACAGCAACGTCATGATCGCCGGCATCGCCGGATTGGTCGCGGGTGCGATGTCGATGGCGGCGGGCGAGTACGTGTCGGTGCGGTCACAGGCGGACTCGGAGCAGGCCGCGCTGGATCTCGAGCGCTCCGAACTTGCCGCGGACGACCAGGCTGAACACCGGGAGCTGACGGCGATCTACGAGGAGCGTGGCCTCGAGCCCGCATTGGCCACGCAGGTTGCCGAACAATTGATGGCACACGACGCGCTCGGTGCGCATGCTCGCGACGAGCTCGGCATTTCGGAAATATTCAGCGCGAGACCGATTCAGGCGGCGTTTACGTCTGCGGCTGCCTTTGCCGTAGGCGCCTTAATGCCGTTGTTGGCGGTTGCCGCAGTTCCCGATTCGGCACTCATCGCGGTCGTGTCGGTGACATCGCTGGTGTTCCTCGCGATTCTCGGCGGCCTTGCCGCACGTGTCGGCGGCGCGCGCGTTTCCGTGGGTGCCGCCCGCGTTACTTTCTGGGGCGCGCTTGCGATGGCGCTGACGGCCGGAGTCGGATCGCTCTTCGGTACCGCGGTATGAGGGTGTTGTGGCGCCAAGCCGTGTCGGCGATGGGACCGATCGTCGCGTGGCGTGTGTTGCGCCGAGTAGGAGAAGAGAATTGAAACAGGCGATTGGGGGAACCGCGCGAATCGACATTACGCCCGACTGGCCGGTGATGCTCGCCGGGTTCGGCCAACGTACCAGCCCGGGCACCGGCATACACGACCGCATCTTCGCAAAAGCGCTTTACCTGTCGAATGGCGAGGATCGACTGCTGATCATCACGACCGACCTGCTCTGCATCCCCGCGCCTCTGGCGCGAGCGGTGATCGCGGCGCTCGGTCCACTAACCGGACTGGCGCAGGACCAGATCTGCCTGTGCGCATCGCATACGCACTCCGCACCGCTGCCCGTGGATGCGGGTGACGGCGCGATCGGCATCGCCCGATACGCACCGTTCCTGCGCGGCGCGCTGGTCGACGTGGGCGCGGCCGCGATCGCCGC